>JBILLJ010000082.1:0-41066 GCA_044376125.1 Sandaracinaceae bacterium | reverse complement strand
CCACGAAGAGCGTCGTGATGCTCTCGATCGCCGCCACGCCGCTCGTGCCCGCGCCGGCCGCGGCGTTCGGCAGCGCGCGCAGGATCGCCCGCTGGAAGCGCTCGGAGATCACGACCGTGAAGTCCGCGAGCACGGCCCGCACCACCTCGTGCCGCGTGGGGAAGAGCCGGTACACGAGCGGCCGCGACACGCCCGCGCGCTCGGCGAGCGTCGTGATCTCGAGGCGCTCGAGGCCCTCCTCGGTGAGGATGCGCGCGCTCAGCGCGAGCAGCTGGCGGCGCCGCGCCTCGGCCGGGACGCGACGGCTCGTCGCATCGCTCGGGGCCGGACGCTTCGTGCGCGTCGAGGCGCGGGGGCGGGTCTTGGGCATCGCCCCGCGAAGGTAGCCCGAGCGCGCCTCGGGGAGGGCGTTTCGCCGCGTCACGACGGATGTTACGGTGTGTAACGTTTCGAGGAACACATCGTCCGGTCAGGGATGGAGGAGCCATGAAGGCGGCGCACTGGATCGAAGGGATCGTCCTCGTGGTCTTGCTCGGCGCGGGGCTGGCTTCGCCCTACGGCGTCGGCCTCTGGTACGCGGCGCTCGCGACCTCGTTCGTGGGGATCGCCGGCAGCGTGCTCCTGCTCGAGGCGATCGCCGCCTGGCTCTCGGAGCGCCCGACCGAGCGCCTCCAGGGTCCGCGCACGCGACCGCGTCTGGCGTGGCGCGGCGCCCGCGACACCGCCCTCGCCGCGCTGGTCGCCGCGGCGTTCCTCGCGTGGCCGATCACGCGGATGTGGGCCGGCGAGCCCACGGGCCTGGTCTGGACGCTCGAGGAGGCCGGCGGCCTCGGCGGCGTGATCGGCGGAAACCTGTTCGGCGTGCTCGTGCTCGATGCGTGGCTCTACTGGAAGCACCGCCTGCTCCACACGCGTGCGCTCTTCGCGTTCCACCGCGCGCACCACGTCTACCGCGACCCGACCTCGCTCTCGTCCTTCGCCGTCGGGCCGGTCGAGTCGGTGCTCACGTTCTGGCCCGTGATCCTCGTGGCCTTCCCGTGGGCACCGCACTACGCGCCCGTGTACTTCCCGCTCGTCGGCGCCTTCGTGCTCCTCAACCTCTACCTCCACTCGGGCGTGAGCTCGCGCCTGATCGAGGCGACGCTGCCGCGCCTCTTCGTGAACACGTCGGCCTTCCACAACCGCCACCACGCCAACGCCGACGTGAACTTCGGCGAGGCCCTCACGTTGTGGGATCACCTCCTCGGCACGCGCGAGGTTCGAAATGGGGACGGTCCTCCATAGTTCAAATCCGCGGCAGGCCTCACGAATCAAGGCTTCGGTGCGCCTCGTTCGCTCCGTCGGGACACGCGCGCTCGCGAGGCCCACGAAATTGGGGGGATCGCCGATATGGAACGATGGAGGACCGGCCCCATGCTGCAGGCGTGGTTCCCCACCGCCATGAAGGAGCGGCGCCCCGCGCTCAGCGCGTGCTGCGCATGACGGCGACCTTGAGGCCGCCGAGGTCGGTGAGCATCGCGCTCTCGAGCGGCACGCCGGTCGCGTACGCGAGCTTGCGGTCGTGCGCGGCGAGCGTGAGGCGGCTGCCCTCGATCGAGCGCACGAGCGAGCCGATCGCGCCGTAGAGCGGGCGCAGATCCGCGTGGCCGTGTGCGCTCTCGACCTCGAGGCGCTCGCCCCAGGGCGGGTTCGTGATCACTTGCACGTCGCGGTCGACGCCGAGCTCCGCGAGCGCCTGCTTCGTCGTCGAGAGCGGACCGACCTCGAGGTGGACGAGCTGCGCGACGCCCGCGCGCTCCGCGTTCGCACGAGCCGCAGCGATGGCGCGCGGGTCGCGGTCACGTCCGAGGATCACCGGCACCTCGCTCCGCACGCGCGCGTGGGCGAGCTCGCGCGCCTTGCCGATCAGGGTGCCGTCGTCGAGCGCGGTGCGCGTGAGCGCGAAGCTCCGCTCGAGGCCTGCGGCGTGCGAGACGGCGAGGCGCGCAGCCTCGATCACCAGCGTGCCCGAGCCGCACATCGGGTCGACGAGCGGTCGCTTGCGGTCCCAGCCCGAGGCGATCACCACGGCGCGCGCGAGGTCCTCGCGGATCGGCGCGCGGTGCGGATCGAGGCGATACCCGCGCCGGTGGAGCGGAGAGCCCGCGACGTCGATCGAGATCGTGCAGCGATCCTCGAACATGCGGACGTTGAGCGTCACGCTGTCGTCGCCCTCGGCCTCGGGCGGGTCGTCGCCGAGGCGCTCGGCGATCGCGCGGTACACGCGCTCTTCGATCGCGCCCGTGTGGAAGAGGCGCGAGCGCTGCGCGTTGGCGCGCACGCGGCGCGGCACGTCGCGCCTCAGAAAGCCCGACCACCCCAGGCGACCCACGTGGGCCTCGAGCGCCCCGAGGTCCCGCACCGGAAAGCTCGCGACGCGGACGAGCACGTGCGCACCGAGGGCCGAGCGCACGAGCACGTGCGCGAGCTCCTCTCGATCGCAGCCGATCTCGACGCCACCCGGCACGACGTTCGGCGCGTGCTTGGGATCCTCACGCTCCCCGAGGATGGCCTCGAGCTCCTCGGCGAGCAGACGCTCGAGCCCCGGCGCGCACGAGACGAACACGGAGAGGCGCCCCTTCTTCTTGGTCTCGCCCGGCTCTCTCGCGCGCTCGTTCACGGCCGAGGTCTGACACGGCCTCGCCCTTCGTCACGCCGCGACCCCTCACGATCGCTCCGCCGGCGCGACGCGCCGATCTACGATGCAGCCATGACGGCACGACCGTTCGTGATGCCCCTCGGGCGCGACGCGCTCGGGCACTTGCCGGGGGAGGACGGCTGGCCGCTGGTGGGGCACGCGATCGAGTTCATCCGCGACTCGCGCGGCATGACGCGGCGGTTCCACGAGCGCTACGGCACGATGTACCGCACCCGCTTCGGGCGGTTGGTCGCGGTGGTGCTGCTCGGCGAGGACGCGCTCGAGCTCGTGCTCCGCGATCGAGACCAGGCCTTCTCGAGCGAGCTCGGCTGGTCGTACAACCTCGGTCGCCTCTTCGGCGGTGGACTGATGCTGCGCGACTTCGACGAGCATCGTCTCCACCGGCGCATCATGCAGACGGCCTTCCGCAAGGCCGCGCTCGCCGCCTACCTCGACGCGATGAACGCGCGCTTCGCCGAGGCGCTCCCGCGCTGGAAGGGCGTCGAGGACTTCCGCTTCTACCCTGCCATCAAGAAGCTCACCCTCGACAACGCCGCCGGCATCTTCCTCGGCGCGGAGCTCGGCGCCGAAGCCGACGCGGTGAACGCGGCCTTCGTGGACATGCTCGCGGCCTCGCTCGCCATCGTGCGGGTCCCCGTGCCGGGCCTCTCGCTCCATCGAGGGCTCCGCGCCCGCACCTTCCTCGAGCGCTACCTGTCGGATCGGATCGCCGCGCGCCTCGCTCGAGCAGCACCAGCGCGCCTTCGATGAATCGCTGCGGCTCGAGGCGCCCGTGCCGTACATCCCGCGCCGAACGGTGAAGGTCGTCGAGCTGCGCGGTCAGCGCCTTCCGGCGGGCACGCACGTCACGGTCGTGCCCGACCACACGCACCGCGACCCGCGCCTCTGGACCGACCCCGAGCGCTTCGACCCCGATCGCTTCGCGCCCGAGCGCGCGGAGCACAAGCGGCATCCGTACGCCTTCGCGCCCTACGGCGGAGGCGCACACCTCTGCATCGGACGACCGTTCGCGAGCATGCTGGCCAAGGCGTTCCTGCACCAGCTCGTGCGTCGCTACCGCTTCTCGGAGCCGCCCGGTCGCGTGCACGAGCTCCAGCAGGTGCCGATCCCGCGGCCGCGCGACGGCTTGCCCCTCCGCCTCGAGCATCGAGGCGCGTGATGCCCTTGCGATCGCTCGACGCGCGTCAGCGCGAGCCCTCGAGCACGCGCGTGCCGGTCGTGCCTTCCATCGCGGGGCTGTAGGGCGCGGTGATCTCGAGGGCCTGGATCGGGCCGCCGTAGAGCGCGGCGAGGCCGACGTCGATGCGGAACACGCGGCCCTCGCAGGCGTGCGTGATGCCGCCCTCCTGCACGGTGTGTCCGATGACCATGCGCGCGGCGTGCAGGGCCTCGAGGGCCTCGTCGAGCTCGGCGCAGATCTCGGGGCCGTCCTCGACCGCAAAGCCGCGATACCAGATCGGACTCTCCTCGCTCGCGAGGATCGACGACAGCGGCCCAACGCCGAGGAAGAAGTCGCGCGCGGCGCGATTGATGGTGTCGAGGCCGAGGCGCGCGGCTGCGGGCGTCACGCCGCCGTGGACGAACACCGTGTCGCCCACGACGACGACGGTGTTGCGCGCCGCGAACTGTCGCGCGAAGTGCGAGCGCGGCTCGAACGCGCCGCCGCGGCCGTGTGCGCGGCGTGGCAGCTCGCTCCGCGCGTCGCGAGAGATCTCCTCGCGGTAGCGATCGAAGTCCTCGAAGCCCTCGTCCGTCACGTAGCGGAAGTCGAGCTGCGCGTTCATCAGCTCGTGGTTGCCGTTGAGCGCGAGGAAGTGGCCACCAGCCGCCTCGGCCTCGCGCTCGAGCTGGCTGACGAGCGCGAGGATCTCCGGCTCGTCATCGCCGCGATCGAGCAGGTCCCCGTTCTGCACGACGACGAGCGCGCCACCCGACCAGTGATCGGCGAGGTCGATCGCGCCCGCGGTGCGGAGCACCTGGCGGAACGCGCCGACGTCGCCGTGCACGTCGCCGATGGCCACGATGCGCGCAGGCATCGGATACGTCGCGGGCGGAAGCGCAGGCACGTCGTCGATCGGACGCATTCGCTCGGGCTGTCGCCGCTCGCGCGCGGGCTCGCTCGCGGCCTCGTTCCCGCTGCGCTCGCGCCTCGTGGCGGGCTCGTCGGAGGAGCCGGAGCACGACGCGAACGACGTGACGAGGAACGCAGCGAGCGCGAGAGAGGCTGCGGGAGGCCCGAGCCGTGGCGAGGCAGATCGAGTCGACACGCCGTACGCGTAGCGCGACGAGCGGGCTTCCGTCACGCGGCGCAGCGAGCGTGTGGGCCCGGGCCGCGCCGTCTCATCGTCGCAGCTCCGAGAGAGGTCGGCCGAGGTGAGACTCCTCCGAACGAATGCTCGGACCCCGCACGGGCCTCCATGTGCCGCTCTTGGCGTCGGCGGCGTAGAGCGCGACGAGCTCGTGGCGCAGGCCCCACTCGAGGTCGGCTTGATCGGCGTCGGGGCCGATCACGAGCAGGAGACCGGTCATCGGCGGAACGAGGCTGCCCGGAAAGAAGTCGACGAGGCGCGCGAGGTAGCTGCGCGCCGCCTCGCCCAGCCCTGCGCTGCTGGTGGCGAGGACGGCTCGGGCCGCGCATCTGCGTGATAGCGTCGACGCGGTGAAGCAGACCCCGCACGCGATCCACCGCGTGGTGCACCTCAACGCGCTCTTCTACTTCGCGAACTCGGTGACTGGCCTCGTCGGTTCGGTCCTGCCGCGCGGGAGCCTCGCGCAGATCTCGCTCTGGCTCGTGGGCGCCGCCTGCTTCCTCTGCGCGAACACGCTCTCGGCCGCCAAGCTCGGCCGCGATGGCTGGGACATCCCGTCCTCTGGCTTCTACATCCTCGCGATCGCGAACGGCATCTTCTACGCGACGCTGCCGACGCTCGCGGCCGACACCTTCGATCGACAGTGGCTCTTCACGCTCTGCTCGGGCGTCTTCGTGATGATCCTCGCGATCTCGCTCATCAACACGTATCCAGGCTTCCCCGCGTGGCTCAAGGCCCTGGGCTGGCTCGCGTGTGCGCCCTTCTCGGGCCTCGTCGTGCTCACGTACATGGACCGCAGTGACTCGCCGTGGGTCTACCCGGTGATGGGCACGGGCTTCTTCCTCTTCCAGAGCCTCGGCTCCGCCTGGGGCGTCGTGATGTGGCGGAGCACGCGCGACGCGCCCTCGTGACCGCGCGCCACCGGGCATGACGCAGTGCGCCCGCGGCGCGTGGCGCTCGTGGCTCGGTCGTTGCTGAGTGCTCGCTGTGAGAGCGCCGATCGCTCTCTCGGAGGAACGCCCATGCAGACCCAGCTGCCCCCCTATCGCATCGTCGTCGGCCACGACCTGGATCAGGCAGGCGAGCGCGCGCTCGACCACGCCGCCGCCCTCGCGCGTCGGCTGGAGAGCGTCGAGCTCCACGTCGTCCACGTGACGGGTCCCTCTTCGAACCGCAGCGGCATCGCGGACAACGACCGCCGGCTCGAGGAGTTGCTCGCGCGCCTGCGCGCACGTGTGGCCGCCGCGCTCGCTCTCGATCGTGGACTCACCGCGCACGCGCACGTCCGCTTCGGCCGAGTCGCAGACACGATGATCCAGCTCGCGGTCGACTACGACGCGGACATCCTCGTCGTGGGCTCGCGCGAGCGGAGCGACCTCGCGCGCATGGCCAGCGACTCGGCTTCCGAGGAGCTGGCGCGCTCGGCCCCGCTGCCCGTGCTCGTCGCCCACCCGAAGGACTTCTCGCGGCGCCCGAGGAGCGAGCGCCCCGAGCCCGCGCATCCGGGTGAGGAGCTGCACGATTCACGTGCGCTGAGCCAGGTGGTGATCACGCCGCTGCGAACGCCCCACATCTCCGGCCTCGTGTGACCACGAAGCGAATCGAGCTCACGCGACCGCGCGTCGCGTCGTGCGGGGCGACCCGCGGGCGCGTCGCGCGGTGACGCCGAGGCCGCCGAGCGCGAGGCGGACGAGCTCCTCGAGGAACCACTCTTGCTCGAGCCACACCGGGCTCTCGAGGGCGGCATACGTGATCGCGCCCTCGAGCGCCGAGACGAGCACCATGCCGCGCCGCGACGCGTCCGCCCGAGGCTCGAGGCGCACGAGCAGCGGCGTGAAGAGCGTGACGAAGCGCGCGAGCGTCTCGTGCACGAAGCCGTGACCGTCCATCTCGGCCATCGGCTCGCGCAGCGCGCGCGTGAGGGAGCGGTTGGTGCGCTTGACCTCGAGCAGCGCGCCGAGCGCCGCGCGGATCGTGCCCTCGACGTCCTCGCCGCGCGGATCGAGCGCCGCCCGCTCGCGGAGCGCGACCTCGACCGCGCTCGTCATCAGGCCGAAGTAGCGAACCTTGAGCGCCGTCACGAGCGCGCGCTTGTCGGGGAAGTACTGGTAGAGCGTGCCGACCGAGACGCCGGCGCGCTCGGCCACGCGCGTCGTGGTGAGCCTGGCGTAGCCGTCGCGCACCAGAACCTGAAGGGTCGCCTCGACGAGCGCCTCCACGGTCCCTGCTGCGCGCGCCTGGATCGGCCTCTTTCTGCGGCGAATCCGTCGCTCGAGGCGCGCGTCGACGGATGCGAAGGGCGAACCTGAAGGATTCTTCACAATCTCGAGCCTGCGCCGCCCGAACCCCTCGGCGCAAGGAGCTCTCGGATGCGAACGATCCTCGTCACCGGCGCCACGCGTGGCCTCGGCCTCTCGCTCGTCCGCGCGCTCGACGCGCACGACGACGTCTCGCTCGTGCTCGCCGTGCGTGATCTCGAGGCGGGTCGCGCCGTCGCCCGGACGCTGCGCCGCGCCGAGGCCGTCTCGCTCGACACGGGCTCGCTCGCGTCGATCCGCGCGCTCGGCGCCCGGTGGGATCGACCGCTCCACGCGCTCGTTCACAACGCCGGCGTGCAGGAGACGGCCCGGACGACGTTCACGGCCGAAGGCATCGAGACGACGTTCGCGGTGAACCACCTCGGCCCGCTCGCGCTGACGCTCGGGCTCGCGCCGCACGTGCGCGGCGGGCGCGTCGTCATGCTCGGCAGCGGCACGCACAACCCCGACAACCGCACCGCGACGATGTTCGGCTTCCGCGGTGGCCGCTTCACGAGCGTCGAGGCCCACCTCCGTGGCGAGTGCGACGCGTCGACCGATCGCCAGCGCGGCATGGACCGCTACGCGACGAGCAAGCTCCTCGCGATGCTGACCACGATGGCCCTCGCGCGGCGAGACCCGCGCACGACATTCTTCACCTTCGATCCGGGCCTCATGCCCGGCACCGGCCTCGCGCGCACCGCACCGCCGATGCAGGCGTGGGCCTGGAAGCACCTCCTCCCGTGGCTCGCCCCGCTCCTGCCCGACACGAGCACGCCCGAGCGCTCGGCGGCGTCGCTCACGACGCTGCTCCTGGCGGGTGCGATCGACTCCGGTGAAGTCTACGGCCACGACGCGACACCCTCGCGCCGCGTGTGGAAGGGCGCCCGCGACCCCGAGCTCGCCGCGCGCGTCCTCGACGAGAGCCTCGCCGCCCTCGCCGCGCGTGGTCTCGCGTTCTCGATGTGATCCTCGTTCGACACGCGAGGAGCTCCGGTCACCAGCCCGCGTATCGACGCTCGACCGCGAGAGCATCGATCCTCGCTGCATGCGCGTCGATGCCTGCACTCTGTGCCTCGTGGCGAGCGTCGCGCTCGGGTGCGGCGACGGTGGGGGCCACTGGTACGACTGCACCGGTCGAGTCACGCCGGGTCTGAGAGCACGTGGCACTCGGATTGATCGACGCGAGTGCCACGGGCTCGATTCGGCGGGAGGGAGGCTCTCGCCGATTCACTCGGCGAGAGGGAGGGGCTGCGGCCAGACCCTCCGGCAAGGAACGTCAGAGCGTGAGTCAATGCAAGTGACTCACGCTCTGAGAACTCGAATGGTCAGTGGCCGAACGGAGTGCTTCTGCCCCGCTGGAGGGTTCTGCCATGAAGACCTCTTCTACCCGGACACGAACCTCCCAGACGCCGCCCAAGACGCTCCTGAGCTCTCCGACGCGGGCGCCGCGGACGCAGATCTGGATGCCGACCTCGACGCCACCGTGACCGACGCGTCCGCCGCGGACGCGACGGTCTCCACCGATGGAGGAGTCACGGACCTCGACAGCCCGTGAACGACTCACCCACGCGGAGCTGCTTCTCGCGTGTCGACCGAAGCACTGCGCGCTGACGTGTGAGGATGTGGCTCGAGGCGCTCGGCTGGCTCGCGTGCGCCCCGCTGTCCGCACGATGACGACGTCCGCGCACGTCGTCCGCTTCGCGCGCCCGATGTGGATCTTCAGGTCCGACGAGTAGGGCTCGCACGGCGATCGTTCCAGCTGGTTGCCGAGGAGGCGTCCGACCCGCATGGCCAGGCGCGCGTGCAGCGGCGAGCCCCCGGCCATCGCGATCTCCGGAAGCGACGGGTCGAGCACGAGACCGTGGTCGCAATGCGTGGGAGCCGGGTAGTCGACGAGAATGCCAGTCTGGCTGCCATCCGCCCCGACGTCGATCGCGCGACCGTCGGTCGACGAGAGCCCGCCGTCTGGCGCCGCGGTCAGCGGCTCGCCGCAGGCTGCTGCGACGAAGCAGGCAACCACGAGCACTGCAAGTGGAGTCTCACGCATGGTCGTTCCGACCTCCCTCCCGAGATCAGGAAAGGCCTGTCGGCTGAGGACCGTCTGCGCCCGAAGGCCGTGGAGCGTCACGAACAGCGGAACGAACTCGAGGGGCGTATCCGGGCGCTCGGTCTCTGACCGTCATGGACACTCCCCGCCGACCGTCATCCTTCCTCGTACCGGTGTTCCGTCTTCGAGGATCGCATTGACGGTGACGGTGACCAGGCTCTCGTCGATCGACTCGACGACGACCCCTCCTGACTCCGCGCGCATGCTACCGACCGGTACTGCGTTGACCTGGACCGCGGCAGAGTTGGCATCGACCCGGAGCGCGCGCGGATCGAGCTGCCTCGGAATGGGCCGCGAAGCTCATCGCACCCTTCGTCACGCTCCCAGAAGTGCATCGTGAGGATCGGAACGGTCGTTCCGAGGTGAAAGCCTTCGTCGATGGTCCTCGGGGTCTCCGCGTGGTCGAGCAGGATGCCCATGAGATTCGCGTCCGACGAGGGTCGCGTGTCGATGTCAGAGTCGTGGACCGAGCTGGCGTCAGGGTCCGTGTCGGACCTATGGGCGCACGAAGCCGCAGCAAGGGCTGACACAGCCACGATTGCCGTCATGGGGTGCCTTCGCATGGTCACTCCGAGTAACGTAGCTCGCGTAGACGCCTACCTACAATCGCTACGGACTGTCATCCGGCCACGCAGCGGCGTCCCGTCATCGAGCACCGCATCGACGGTGAAGGTCACTTCACTCTCGTCGATCGCCTCGATGACGACGACGCCTGACTCCGCGCGTCGGCCGCCCACTGGTCCTGCTTGCCCCTGGATCGCAGCTGAGTTGGCCTCGAGCATGATCATGCGAGGATCGAGTTGCCGAGGGATTGGGTACGTTCCCGCTACAGGTGCCACGCCAGCCATCCCCTCCACGAACACGGACAGCTCGGCAACTTCGGTGAAGAGTGTCCCGCCGTGAATCTCCTCGCACCCTCCCTCTCGGGACCAAAGATGGGTTGTCAGGATCGGGACAGTCGTTCCGAGATGAAATCCGTCGTTGATGGTGACGGGCATTTCGGAGTGGTCGAACAGAATGCCTAACGAGCTCGCGTCTGGAGCCAACGGCACATCAGAAGCGCTCGAACCATCCTGAGATACCGATCCCACGTCCGAGCTGTCCGAGGTCGTGTCGTCACAAGCAGGGGCAACCAGCAGCAACGCAACGACGATGGCGCTCAAGCGACTGTTCCGCATGGTCACTCCGAGATCTTGAGGTCGCGGTACGCATGCGCGCCCGACGGGTAGACGAGATACAGCGGGTCGCTCCAAGGCGACGCTCCGCCCGCATCGGTGTAGAGCACCGGAGGTCCCGTAGAGACCTGTTGTTGGAGACGGACCGTCTGTGTCCATTCGCCGACACGGTAGGTGCACGCGCAGGGACTCGCGGCGCAGTAGCAGTAGGACGAGTAGCGACTCGTGCCGTCTGTCGACCGGGAAGCTACGTGAAGCCTCCCGCGGTATCCGATGGCGGTGGGTGTGCCCTCGGCCGGGGCCGTCGTGAAGTGCTGGGTCGTCTGCCTCGGAATGTTCAGCTCATCGCTGAACAGCGAGGTCTCGAGATAGCGATAGAACATGTTGAGCGACGTCGTTCCACGTCGGTAGACGACGTAGAGGCGGTTGCCTACCACGGCAGCTGCGGGGCCGGCGTCCGATGACGCGCCGGTCGTCGAGGGCCCGAACCACGCCCCGCCGCTGCGAACCATATAGTGGATCGGCCGCGAGCCGGTCCCTGCCGACCGATAGAAGACGTAGAGATTGCCCCCGAAGTCGGCCATGGCCACGTCCGAGTCCGTCGTCACCGCGCCCGGCAGCGCCGTCGCCGCAGTCCAGGCGCCGGAGGAGGTCAGCGTCCGGGTCGTGACGACGTTCGTCGCCGCGTTCCGATAGGCAGCCCACAGGACGCCGCCATGAGGCTGGAGAGCCGGGCCCGAAGACGTGCTCCCGATCGACGTTGCGGACGACCAGATGGACCCAGAGAGGGTGCCCGACCGGTAGCGGACACGGAGGTCGTTCACCCCGTTGCCTCGGTATGCAACGTACGTCCGGGCTTGGCCACTCACGGTGAAGGGTGCGAAGGACGACCTCGACTGACTGCCGATGTCGGGCTCGAGGTATCCGCCGTACCAGAGCCCAACGGCGTGGATCGCCGACGTGGCGTTCGCGAAGTTGGACGACGAGGAACCGAACCGCAGGGCCGCCGCATCGATCCAGCCGTCGGCGAGATCGTACAGACTGTCGTCGTACGCGAGGCGATCGCGGACCAAGTCGTACACGAGAAGCGACGCGTCGAGGTTGCCGATCCCTGTGACCGTGCGGCCGGCAAAGGTCGTGGGCCCTGCGGAGGAGTCTCGACCCATCAGAAACACCGCGCGGTCCAGGATCGTCGCGTTCGCGTAGCGGAAGGACGGGGCATCTCCGGTGTTCCCTCCGTTCGTGTCCCATCGCTGGTAGTTGGAGTAGTGCGAGGCGCCAAAGTCGCAAGAAGAACAGCTTCCACCCGATCCCGATGCTGGCGCCTCGGGATCACTCATGCTTCTGCGGCCCGTGCACGACCCTCCGGTACCGACGACCCAGTCCGGCGACGTACCGTACTGTCGTTCGACGAAGCGCCCGAAAGCGTCGCTCAATCCCTCGTAGATCGCACGTTGTTGGGAGTACGAGCTCGTGTCACCCATCGTGCCGATTTCGTCGTGCTGCACACCGTGGAAGAACTCGTGGGCAACGACATCCCGACACGCCGCATTCGCGCCGAAGTGCGCTGATGCCTCATACGGAGGCCCCCACCCCGGCCCGACCCAAAACGCGTCTCTGGGATCGGTCGTCCCCAACGGCGTGAAGTCGAAGTCGGCGGCGGCGCGCATCCGGTGCAGGCCACTCGCCGGGTCATCGTCCCAGCCGTCGCGTGACCACTGTGCGGAGAAGAAGTTGTTTGTATTGCCTACGTATGTGTGGATGAGCGACGACGTCCCAGGCCAGCTTCCCATCCAGTAGGGAGCGGCAGGCGTGAAGGATGGGGTGTTCCTCCAGACTTGCGTGTAGTTCGTCCACAGGTTCGTCATCGGGTCCTGGACGGGGGCTTGGCCCGACACGGCCCGATAGATCTCTCGCGCATCCAGGTGCTGAATGAACGATTCCTCGCCAGCGAGCTCGCCGATCTCCGCATCCACCAGCACGCGCCCCGTCGGGTAGGTGACGGCCCAGCTGAGGACAGCGACGCCATCGCTGATGGTGTATCCCAGATCGATGTTCGGCTCGCCCGAAGCCATCGCCGACGCGTCGGCCAAGCGGAGCGCCTCCTCCGCCGTGAGGTGGTCCTCCGGTGGAGGAGTCTCAAGGCCGACCGTGGCGAGTACGAGCTCGAGCTCACCCGACTCGTTGGTGCGTCCCTGCACGTAGCCGCCGAACACGGGCAGACCGTCGGAGGCGACCTGCTCGAAGCACTCGAAGTTGTCTCGGCAGTGTTCGGCGGGGCGCAACTGCCGGGTCCGGTCCGTGATCCCGACCAGACTCCCGAAGTCGTCGAGCCAATCGCTCAGCGTGCCGGGGTAGTGCATGCCGCGGACGGCGTGGACCAGCCGCTGGCTCGTGCGCACGGAGACGCGGGGGCGGTCCTCGGGCGCGCGATCCGGCTGGTCCAACAAGGCGAGCAGGAGGGCGTCGCGCTCCGTGAGCGTGCTCCGATCATCGACGACCTGCGTCACTCGATGCTCATCGTCGAGAGCCTCACCCTCGCCAGGCTCAGCTTCGACCAGCGCTTCTCGAGCCTCCCCGAGCGGCGCGCATCCGCCCGCCAACAGCAGCACGAGCATCAGCCGATGCGTTGTCGCCGATGCGTTGTCGCCGATGCGTTGTCGCCGATGCGTTCCATCCCCGACCCCTCCGCGTGGTGTGCTGCGAACGAGGCTACGCGGAGGACGCGAGCGTGTCTACGGAGGCGGCCGGGGCCCGCGATTCCTCAGGCGCCGACGATGGGCTCGAGGCAGCGGTGGTGGGCGTCGGCGAGGCGGCTGACCTCGACCTCGAGGGTGCCTTCGATCACGAGCGTCGTGCCGCCGACCTCGCCGATCACCTCGAACGGCACGTCGTGCGCGGCAGCGATCTTGCGCGCGGCGGGGAGGTCGTCCTTGCTCATCGAGAGCACGATGCGGCTCGGCTCTTCGCCGAAAGAGAGCGCCGCGCGGGGCACGCTCGGGTCGGCGTCCGCGAGACCCGGGATGCGCACACGGGCGCCGAGGCCTCCGCCGATCGCGCTCTCGGCCACACATGCCGCGAAGCCTCCGTCGGACACGTCGTGCGCCGAGCGCACCACGCGCGCGCGCGCCATCGCGAGCATCGCCTTCTGGAGGCGCGTCTCGGCGTCGAGATCGATGCGCTGCGGCGTGCCGCCGACCGCGCCCGTGAGCTGCACGCGCAGCTCGCTGCCGCCGAGGTTTCCGCCGCTCGGCTTGCCGAGGTGCACGATCACGTCACCCGCGACCTGGAAGGCCGAGCCGACACGATCGTCGGGCGAGGCGAGCTGACCGACGATCGCCACCGACGGAGTCGGCAGGATCGGCTTTCCATCGGTCTCGTTGTAGAGCGACACGTTGCCCGAGACGATCGGCACCGAGAGCGCGCGGCACGCATCGCCCAGGCCCTCGATCGCCCGCGCGAAGCGCCACATCGTGTGCTCGTTCTTCGGGCTCGCGAAGTTGAGGCAGTCCGTCAGGCCGAGCGGCTCGGCGCCCGAGCAGACGACGTTGCGCGCGCACTCGGCCACCGCCATCGCCGCGCCGTCGTGCGGGTGCAGCTGCACGAAGCGACCGTTGCAGTCGACCGAGAGCGCCAGGTACTTCACGAGCGCGTTCTTGAGCTCGGCGTCGCCGTCCTCGCGCGGGCAGAACACGCGGATCACTGCGGCGTCGCTCTGACCGGGGCGGAACACCGTGCCGTCGCGCACGATGTGATCGTACTGGCGGTAGATCCACTGCCGCGAACCGACGTTGGGCGAGCCGATCACGTCGAGCAGCGTCTTTCGGAGATCGAGCGACGCGAGGTCCGGCATCGGCCTGCCCGCGTCGCCCACCGGCGGCGGCTCGGCCTGCGGGCGATCGTAGACGGGCGCCTCGTCTGTGAGCGCGCCGACGGGGATGTCGACGAAGACCTGCGGATCGCGCTCGACCTTCGGATCGATCGGGTCGTAGCCGGGCGTGGCCTTGCAGACGAAGCGGCCCGTGTCGGTGACCTTGCCGACCACCGCGTGATCGATGTCCCACTTCTCGCAGATCGCGATCACCTCGGCCTCGCGGCCGGGCTTGGCGACCATGATCATGCGCTCCTGCGACTCGCTGAGGAGCATCTCGTAGGGCGTGAGCATCTTGGTGCGACGCGGGATCGCGTCGAGATCGAGCTCGACGCCGTTGCCCGCGCGGCCGGCCATCTCGACGGTGCTCGAGGTGAGGCCCGCGGCGCCCATGTCCTGCACGCCCGCGAGCGCGCCCGACGCGAAGATCTCGAGGCAGGCCTCGACGAGCAGCTTCTCGCGGAAGGGATCGCCGACCTGCACGGTCGGGAGCTTCTTGTCGCTCTCCTCGTCGAACTCGGCGCTCGCCATCGTCGCGCCGTGGATGCCGTCGCGGCCCGTGCGCGAGCCGACGTAGAGGATCGCGTTGCCCACGCCCTCGGCCTTGCCGAAGAAGAGGCCGGCCGAGCGCGCGATGCCGACGTTGAACGCGTTGACGAGACAGTTGCCGTCGTAGCTCGCGTCGAACTGGAGCTCACCGCCCACCGTGGGCACGCCGATCGCGTTGCCGTAGCCGCCGATGCCGGCGACGACGCCGCGCAAGAGCCCCGGCGTCTTGGGGTGATCGGGGCGACCGAAGCGAAGGGAGTTGAGGTTCGCGACGGGCCGCGCGCCCATCGTGAACACGTCGCGGAGGATGCCGCCGACGCCCGTCGCCGCGCCCTGGTAGGGCTCGATGTACGAGGGATGGTTGTGCGACTCCATCTTGAAGACCGCGCAGTAGCCATCGCCGATGTCCACGGCGCCCGCGTTCTCGCCGGGGCCCTGCACGACCTTGGGGCCCGTGGTGGGCAGCTTCTTCAGGTGGATGCGCGAGCTCTTGTAGGAGCAGTGCTCGCTCCACATCACGGAGAAGACGCCGAGCTCGGTGTAGCTGGGCTTGCGGCCGAGCACCGAGAGGATGCGCGCCCACTCTTCGTCCGAGACTCCCATCGTCGCGGCGAGCGCGGCGTTCGTCTCGGGGCCCACGCTCTGCTCGATCGCGCGCGCGAGCTGTTGCTCGAGGATCGGCGCCGGGATGCCGAGGACCGTCGAATCCGTGCTCTCCGTGCTCGTGCGCTGCGTCGTCTCGCTCATGGGCGTTCTCCTCGAGTCGCGAACGTGCGCCGGACCGGCGCGGGCGCGAGGGTGCCACTGCGGGCCCTGCGATCAAGGGGATCGTGCGATCCACACGCACGCCTCGCCGGGGTCCAGCCGCTCGGCGGCGCGCGAGCCCGTGTACGCTGCGGCGACGGCGAACCGATGAGCCACCTCGAGCCCTTCACCGAGCTCCCTCCCTGGCCGCGCGTCACGCTGCCAGCGCTCGACTTCGAGCCGCGCGTGGCGCTCACCCGAGACGCCTCGCTCCTGCACGCCGCGCTGCGTGAGCAGATCGTCGGAGGGTTCACCACGGAGCAGGCCCGCGCGTACGTCGCCGAAGCGCTGCGCATCGGACAGCCCTTCTCGCTCGCGACGGTCGTCGACGTGCTCGAGAAGGACGAGCTCGAGGCGTTGATCACGCGGGTCCCCGCCGAGCGCTGGTTCGTGGCCGACTCGCACGTGCGCCTCCTCGTGCTCCGCCTGCGCGAGCGCGCGTTGCCGCTCGTGCACGCGCTCCTCGAAGCGCGCCGGATCGGCAGCGCGGCGGTGCTCGAGGTGGTGAGCCCAGCGGCCGCGACCGCGCACGCACGCGCCATGACCGCCGAGGCGCGTCGCTGGCTCCTCGCGAACGACGCGCTCGCGCTCGCCTCGCTCGCCCACGCCTCGCTCACCGGCCCGGACGAAGATCGCGTCTACGTCGGGGCTGCGCTGCGCTGGCTCGCACGGCGAGACCGTGGTGCTGCGATCCGTGCGCTCGCTGCGGGCTGGGGCGAGCCCGCGCAGGCGGCGATCGAAGACGTGCTCGATCCGCGACGCGACGCGCCACCGCTCTTCTCGCGCGCACTGCCCAAGTCGTGGGCGAGCCGGAAGGTGCACACGCGCGAGGGCGAGACACTCGATGCCGCGTCCATGCAGACGCTCGGTCGTCTGCTCGCGACGCCCTTTCCGCCCGAGCACCCGGCGATGCGCGCCGCGATCGAGGCGTGTGATCCGGCGTCGCTCGCCGAGCTCGGTCGTGCGCTCTGGCTCGAGTGGACCGAGGGCGGCATGGCCACACAGAACCAGTGGATCGCGCATGCCTCCGTGGTGCTCGGCGGTGAGAGCGCGGTGAAGGAGCTCGGGCGCGCGGCGCGCACGTGGGCCCGCGCCAAGGACAGCCACACGCGGCGCACGGCGCGAAAGGTGGCCGAGGTCTTCGTGTGGCTCGGCACCGAGACGTGCATGGCCGAGCTCGTCACGCTCGCGCGCACCGCACGCGACGCCGACACCCGTGCACGCATCGAGGCGCTGCTCGAGCTCGTCGCGATCGATCGCGGCGTGACGATCGACGATCTCGCAGCGCCCAGCGTGGAGCTCGACGTCCCGCTCTCCTATGGAGCACGGCGCTTCACTCCCGTCTGGTCGCGCGAGCACACGCTCGAGGTCCGCGACGAGAGCGGCCAGTGCCTGCCGGATCTCCCGCGGCCGACGAAGAAGGACGATGCCGCGCTCGCGAAGGCGGCCAAGGAGACCTGGAAGGCCCTGCGCGAGGCCGCACGAGACGCGCTCGTCTCGGAGCGCACGAGGCTCGAGCGCGCGATGATCGAGGGCACGCACGTGCCGCTCGACCGGTGGCGCGCTCGCCTCGCTTCCTCGGAGCCCTCGCGGCGCCTGGCGCAGGCGCTGGCGTGGGCCGCGCACGATCGCGAGCGCACGACGCTCTTCCGCGTCGCGGAAGACGCCTCCTTCGCCACGCTCGACGACGACCTCTTCGTGCCGAGCGAGGACGCGAGCGTCTCGATCCCTCACCCGGTCCTCCTCGATGACGCGACACGCGCTCGCTGGATCCAGGTCTTCGCGAGCTACGAGCTCTTGTCACCGTTTCCGCAGCTCGAGCGCAGCGTGTACCGCGACGCGTCGGTGGTGGGCGGCCGGGAGATCCACCCCGGCAAGGTGCTCGGCCTCCGAGAGCGCGGCTGGCGCTTGCTCCGGCGACAGTCGGGCAACGTCGACGGCCTCGAGCGGGCCTTCGCGACGGGCACGCTGCGTGTGGACGTCGAGCCCGGGTTCTGGCCCGAGCGGCTCGCCGACGTGCCGATGCAGAGGCTCGGCGTGCTCGAGGCGACCACAGGCGATCCCTCGTCCATCGCGTGGAGCGAGGCGATCCGCGACCTCCTCGGTTGAGGTGACCAAGAGCACGGCGATCGGGCGAGCCGTGGTTGTGCCCGCGCTCGCGGTGGACAGGACTTCGTCGGAGGAGCGCGCATGACCCCGATCGACGACCTGGTGAAGGACTTCGTCGCGCAGAAGCACGTCGCGGTGGTCGGCGTCTCGAGCAGCCGCGACACGGGCTGCAACGCGGCGTTCACGCGATTCGCGAAGGCTGGCTATCGCGTGACGCCCGTGAGCCCGCACCTCGAGAGCTTCGAGGGGGTGCGCTGCTACCCCGATCTCCGTTCGATCCCCGAGCGACCGGATGCGGTCTTCGTGCTCACCAAGCCGGAGGTGACCGACGCGATCGTCGAGGAGTGTGTGGCGCTCGGCATCCGGCACGTGTGGATGCACTGCCTCTGGGGTACGCGCCCCGGCTTGGCGCGCTCGATCACGAGCGTGTCGGAGCGCGCGGTGGAGCGCTGTCACGAGCACGGCATCGCCGTGATCCCCGGCGCGTGTCCCAACCAGTACCTCGCCTCCGATCCCGCCCACCGTGTGCTCCGCGCGATCGGCCGCGGCCTGGGCTGGCACTGCGCGAGCTGAGGGCTGCGCGAGCCGAGGGTGGGCGAATCAGAGGCTCGCGCAGATCTCCGGCAGGCAGCGCGTGTCCTCGCTGCGCACGAGACACGTGAGGCCGCTCGCGCAGTCCTCGTCGGCCAGACACGTCGCACCCTCGTCGAGGAGCGAGCGGCACACGAAGCCACCGCTCGCGTCGGGCACGCACGCGCCACCGCAGTCACCGAAGCCCGGATCGCACGGCGCGCCGAGCGCCACGTCCGGAGCGCACGTCCCCTCGCGACCGCAGTGCAGATCGAGCCGGCACGCCTGCCGGTTCTCGCAAGGCTCACCCTCGCCGCGCGGCACGATGCAGATCGAGCCCTCGGGCCCGAACGCGCAGCCCAGGCCCGCCGCGCACGAGTCGACGCCCGCACAGGGCATGCCCTCGGTCGGCAGCGCGCCGCAGGTGCCATCGACGCACGCGAAGCCGTCGCCGCAGAGGAAGGGACCGAATTCGCCGAACAAACAGGGCGATCCCGCGCCACCGCGCGGGCGACACGTGCCGCCACCGTCCATGTCGCAGCCCAGGCCCGGGCCGCAGATCACGCCGTTGGCGCAAGGCTGTCCGTCGCTCGGTCGATCGATGCACGTGTGCGTCGCGTCCTCGCAGTAGAGCGACGCGCCACAGTCGAGGTTCTCGCGGCACGCGCTGCCGCGCGCGAGGCGCGGGCGACACGAGGGCGGCTGCGCGCAGCCCTCGAAGCTGCCGCACGGCGTCGCGTCGTTGCAGGTCGTGCCCTCGCGCGCGACGCACGTGCCGCCCTCGCAGAGCAGACCCGTCTCGCAGTGACGCGTCTCGAGGCAGGAGCCGCCGGCCGCGGCGCGCGCGCGGCACGCACCCTCGACGCACGTGAGCGGCGGCGCGCAGCTCGCCTCGAGCGTGCACGGATCGCCGACGTCACCGAGCGCCGCGCACGTGCCCTCGAGGCACGCCAGGCCTGTCGCGCACGAGAACATGTCCTCGCAGGGCGCGCCTTCCGTGCCGCGCATCGCGCACGTCGCGCTCGCGCCGCCGCGCACGCACACGCCCTGGCCCCCGGCGCAGTACGGGCTCGTGCACGCCTCGCCGATCGCCGCAGGATCGATCACGAAGGGCTCGCAGAGCGCGAAGGCCGCGAGGCCGCTCGGCGCGCCGCACGTCGGCGAAGCGTCCGCGACGAGCTCCACGCACGCCGCGGCGCGCGCGGCATCCACACGCGCGCCCGCCGCGACGAAGGGACCCCACGCGGACTCGCACTCGCCCTGCCAGCGCGCGACGCACGCCGCCACATCGAGCATGCCGCCGGGGAGCACGTCGCCACATCCGCAGTCGGACGCACGCGTGCACGAGAGCTCCGCGAGCGGGCCGCAGTAGTCGGCGAGCTCTCCCACTGCGGTCGGTGCATCGACCAGCACGCCCGTGTCGTCGTTCGACGCGGCATCGAGCCCGCTCGCGTCGAGCACGCCCGCATCGAGCGCGGGGCTCTCTCCACCGCAGCCGAGGGCCGAGGCTGCGAGCAACGATGCGCCGAGCGCGAGCGTGGGGAAGCGGAGCGAGGACATGCGTCGGCGTGTGACCGACGCCGATCCCCCATGCAAGGAAACATGGCGCTCCGACGTGGGACCCCTGCAGGTATCCTGCTCTCGATGGAACCAGCGGGACGGGGTCGATGTCCGACACATGATCTGGCGCTCGGCCCTGCCGGCGAGTGCGTTCTCTGTCGACGTCCGGTGGCTCCCGAGCCGCCACCGCCGCGAGGGCGCATCGCCTTCTCGCTCGTGGCCGCGATCGGCGTGATGCTCGGTGAGCACGAATCAGTGGACCTCACTCGCGCTGCCCTTTTCTGTCGGAGGAGCTGAGTGAGGCGGGCTGTCAGAGGAGGTCGTGCGAGGTGCCGATCGTCAGGGTCGCCCACGTGAGCTGTGCGTCGCTCGGCGTGCCACCGTTGGGACCTGCACGCAGGCCGATGTCGTTGCCGGCGGTGACGAGGCCGCCCGCGTCGAGCTGTACGTAGGCGTCCACGTCGGCGCCGAGCTCGAGCCACAGCGCGGCGTGTCCGCGCACTGCGGGCACGAGCTGGTAGGCCCAGTCGTCCTCGAACGGCTCGCGCGCGAAGGCCTCGAAGCTCGAATAGCCGGAGCTCGTCGCGAAGCCGACGCCGAGCCCGAGCTCGAGGCGTGTCGCCCCGAGTGGGATCACCGCCGCGAAGGAGGGCACGAGCCACCAGCGATCCTCGAGGCTGCGCTCCCCGCCCATCACGCCGTAGCCGATGTCGAAGCGGAGCGCGGTGTACCGACCGAGCGCGAGGCGCGTGCCGAGCACGAACGCGAGACCGAGCTCGCCCGGCGCACCGAGCGCAGCCACTCCACCGACGAGCTCGAGCTGCGCGCCGCGAGGCACCTCGTCGCCATGCATGACGAGGGGAAGCGCCGAATCGTCGGCGCGCGCCGTGCTCGCGAAGGAGAGCAGGAGGAACGAGAGCGCGGTGACGAGCGTCGTGCGTGGGATGTCGTGGTGCATGCGCGCATCGTGCGCGACGGACGAGGGCACCTCGGCGCGGCGCGACGCACGAGCCCGCCGGTGCGACGAGCGGTCCTGCCGCCGCGACGAGCGGTGAGACGGTGCGTGCGGAGGAGCGGCGCACGAGCACGGGCGCGGGCCCGGGGTTTCGAGCGAATTCAGAGTGCTTCGAGGAAGCGAACGATCGCCGCGACGCGGAAGTCTTCGAAGCCGACGAGGTGCGGATCGAGCTCGCCGACGACGCGCGGATCGATCGGGTGCGGGCGACGGATGCGCGCGTAGTGCTCGACGACCTCGCGCAGCGTGCCGAAGGTGCCCGCGTGTCCGTACGGCGCCGTCTGGGCGATCGCGCGGAGCGTCGGTGTGCGGAACGCGCCGCGCGTGCGCTCGGGGAACGCGAGCACGCCCTCGAGCGGATCGGGCACCGACACGTCGTCGCTGAACGTTCCCTGCGCGCGGAACGGGGAGCTCGTCAGCGTCTCGAGCACCGCGACGCGGCCCTGATCACCCGCCGCGCCTTCGCCCACGCCCGGCATGTCGATCGCGAAGAACGCACCATTCGAGAGGAGCGGCCCCCAGTGACACTGAGGACAGCCCGTCGTCACGAAGCCGCGCAGGCCATCGCGCTCTTCGGCCGAGAGCGCCTCGCGATCGCCCGCGACGTAGGCCTCGAAGCGGCCGGCCCGAGGCACGATCGTGCGCTCGTAGGCCTCGATCGCCTTGCCCACGTTCACGAAGACGCGCGTCACGGCCTCGCGATCGGCCTCGCTCATCGCGTCGTACGCGGGGCTTCCGGGCAGGCCCTCGGCGGGGAAGCGGCTCGCATCTTCGAGCGGCGGCAGCGCACCGAAGAGGGCCTCGTAGTCGGCGGCGTACGCGCTCGCGACGCGGTGCGCGACGAAGAGGCGGCTCGAGCCCATCTCGCGCGCGTTCTCGATCGGGCCCAGGGCCTGCGCCCAGAGGGTGTCCGCACGGCCGTCCCAGAATTGCCAGCGCATGCCCGAGGCGCCGAGCACGGTCGGTGTGTGACGGCCGACCTCCGCGACACCACGACCGAGCGGCAGCGCGTCGGTGAACACGCGCGCCGGATCGTGACAGCGCGCGCACGCCACCCCCGCAGGCGAGAGCATCGCGTCCGCGAAGAGGCGCTCGCCGAGGGCGATCGCGCGCGGATCGTCGGCCACGGCGTTCGAGGGGCTCGGCGGTGGCGTGAACGGCGACGCCATCTCCTCGATGAGCGCCCATCGATCGGCCGTGAAGCGTCCATCGACGAGCTCGGGCTCGGGAAGGAGCGGCGGCTCTTGCCCGCGCAGCTCGGCCTGCACCGAGCGCACCGCGTGCTCCACGTCGCCGGCGCGCGGGTCGAGCATCGTGCGCTCCACCGACAGCGTGCGCGCATCGATCACGAGCACGATCGGAAGGAGCGTGCCGCCGATGCCGAGCACGCCCAGCCGCTCCTCGGGATCGCTCGCGATCGCATCCGGCTCCACGTCGTAGCGCTCGCGCACCGAGGTCAGGCGCTCGGTGCGCATCGGCATCGCGTCCTCGTCGGCCGACCAGAGGTCGAGCACGACCACGCCGTCCATCGCCGCGAGCTCGCCCGTGTGCGCCGCGTGCCAGCGCGAGGGCCCCGACCAGAGCGCGAGCTCGCGGAGCACGATGAGCTCGCCCGCGGGCGCGCACGGCACGTGGTGATCGAGGAGCGCCACCTCGCCCGCGAGGCCCGGCCACGCGAGCAGCGGCATCGCGCCGGTCTCGATCGAGCGCTCCCCGACGAGCTCCCCCGGCCGCCCCGTGCAGCCCGCATCCGCGCGCGTGTCGAGCGGCGCGTCGCGCACGAACGCGTCCTCGAGGATCGGCGCGTCCACCCCCGCATCGGCCACCGGCGCGGGCTCTCCGCAGCCAACCGCCGACGATGCCGACACGGAGGCGAGCGCGATCACCGGGAGCGCGCGCGACACGTGAGCACGAACAGCGAGTGCGAAGTGCATGCGGAGAGCTTGGCAAGCCGTGCCGATGCGGACCACCGGTCGAGCCGCAGCGGCCACCGCCCGGAGGATCGCGTCAGGGATTCCCCGCAGATCCAGGGGTTTGGTGAAACGAAAGGCAAGACTCTCTCGATGTTCGCTTCTGCTGTGTCCTCGTCCGCCTCATGCCCATGCCTCTCGGTCTCGGCGCAGGCACGACGTGGCTTCCACCGCGCTCGACAGCCCGCGCCCTTCGCTCCTCTCATCGCTTGGCTCGGTGTCCCATCAGCAGGAGTTGCACTCACATCGCCTCAGGAGGTCGCCATGCTCGTCACCACCTTCCCGTCAGTCGAAGCACGCCGCGTCTTCTTCATGTCCGGCTTGGAGGTCGCCCGCGCGGACGGCCACATTGCGCATGCGGAGTACGCTGCGCTCGATGCGTTGGCGAGGTTCGTGACGCTCGACACGTTCCGTGGATCGCCATCGTGGCCCGCCGGAACCCAGCTCCCGATTCGCGCCCGACGCCTCGCCTACGGCATCGCGGAGTGGATGAGCTGGGTCGACGGGTTCGTCGTGCCAGCCGAGAGAGAAGCGCTCGAGACGCTGCGGATTCGCTTCGAGCTCGAGCCCAGCGATGCAGCCGTGCTCGGCGAGCACGCTGCCTATGTCGATGCACACACCCGCTCGCGCGCCCTCACCTGCCCTTGGCAAGCCGAGCTCGAGCACCTCAGCAATCGCATCCTCGCGCTCTGAGCTGACTCGTCTGGTTCCCGTCGTCGCACGCGCCCGAAGCGCGCGGCGTGAACCGTGGCCTGCGATACGCTCGGTCGCATGACCACGGCGACGGCGAGGATGGAACCGTCTGGGTCGAGCGCCGTCTCGGACGCGCTCTCGATCGCTCGCTACCACATCGTGCTGATCGCGATGACGGCGAGCCTCGTGTTCGGCTGGCTCACGACGGGGCGGTACGGCTTCGGGCTCGCGCTCGTCGTGGGCCTCGACTGGTTCCTCATCAACCTCTTCAACAAGGTCACCGACGTCGAGGAGGACTTCGAGAACGGCATCCCCGGCACCGAGCGCGTCGCGAAGTGGAAGCGCTTCCTCGCGCCGGGCTGCTTCGCGCTCTTGTTCACGTCGTTCGCGAGCCACCTCGTGTTCCCCGGCATCACGGGCCTGCGCGTGCTCGTGCAGCTCATCGGCCTCGCGTACTCGTACCGCCTCGTGCCCACGCCCTCGGGGCGCAAGCGCATCAAGGAGCTCTACTTCTTCAAGAACTTCGGCTCCGCGTTCCTCTTCGTGCTCACGTGCCTCGCGTACCCGCTCGCCGCCCAGGGCTGGGCGCCGATCGTGCCGTGGTCGTACGTCGCGGCGCTCGCGCTCTTCTTCGTGCCGTTCGAGGTGAGCTACGAGATCCTCTACGACTTCCGCGATCTGCCGGGCGATCGACGCGAGGGCATCCCCACCTTCCCCGTCGTGCACGGGCCCGTGGTCGCACAGCGCCTCATCGACGCGCTGCTCGCGCTGAGCCTCGCGGTGCTCGCCGTCGCGGTGCTCGCGGGCACCTTCGGTGTGCGCGAGCTCCTCTTCGCGTTCGCGCCGATCGCGCAGCTCGTCTTCTATCGGCCGCGGCTCGCGCGCGGCCTCACCTCGAGCGACTGCATCGCGCTCACGCACCTCGGCTCCGCGCAGCTCGTCGTCTACCTCGCCGGCACGCGCCTCTGGCTCGAGCTCGGCCTCCCCGACAACGTCTTCGTCCCCTGGGCCTGACGCGACCCGTCGTATCGTCGGCACGTGCTGCCGAACGTCCTCGCCTCAGCGCCGTGGCGCCCCGCGCGCGTCCGCAAGATCCTCGCCCTCGACCCGAGCGTGCCCGAGCGCTTCGTGCTCGACGAGGCCCAGCGCGAAAGGTGGCTCGATCCGAGCGGCGGTGCGCCGCCGGATGCGCTCGACGCGATGCCCGAGCCCGAGCGCATTGCGCACATCCTCTCGCTGTTCGAGACGAACGGAATCGTGCCGATGACCGCGACGCGCCACCTGAGCGGCGAGGCGCTCCGCACGGCGATCCGAAAGAGCAGTCTGACCTTCGTGCATCACTACCGGCTGTTCGAGCGGTTGATCGCGACCGAGGGTCTCGCCGGGATTCCGTACCTCATGCAGTCCGCTGCCTGCCCATACTCGGTGTACGAGACGCTGAGCCTGTGCGCCGACACCGTCGCGGTCACGCGCGAGGACGTGCTGTGGCGGGGAGAACGGTTGGCACGTCGACTCGCGGCGCATCCGCGGACGACGGCCCGCGTGCTCCTCTCGATCGCTCTCGGCAACAGCCGTGTCCTTCGCACGCCGACCGCGCGAGCGGTCTCGAGGCTCGACGAGAACGCGCGAGCCGCGCTGCGGGCAGCGGCCGACGAATACGGCCCCGACGCGCGCGAAGAGCTCGAGGCCCTGTGGCGCCCCGAGCCCTTGCCCCCTCGCGCACCCAAGACACCCGCGTTCCTGGCGAACGCGACGCTGCCGACTGTGACGCTGGTGGGCGGTGAGCCGCTGCCCGAGACCGCACAGTCGATCTTCGTCGCGCTCCTCTCGCTGCTGCCGCTCGAAACCGCACGCGAGGCGATCGAGTCGGCGATCCCCTCGCTCGATCCTTCCTCGCTCGCGTCGCTCGCAGACGCGTTGCTCGATCGATGGCTCGCGGCCGACGCGCCCGTGAAGGACAGGTGGGTGCTCTTCGCGGTGGGCCTGCTCGGCGGCGAGCATGCCGCACGGCGCCTCGTCGAGTTGGGCGTGGCGTGGGCGAAGAGCGGCAAGTCCGCGCGTGCAGGGCTCGCGTTCGAGGCCGTGGGCGAGATCGGATCGGACGTTGCGCTGATGCACCTCGATCACCTCGCGCGCACCTCGAAGGTGAAGCCGCTGAAGAAGCGCGCCGAGGCCGTGCTCGCGTCGGTGCGCGAGGAGCGCGGCTGGAGCGAGGACGAGCTGTCCGATCGCCTCGTTCCTACACTCGGCTTCGGAGACGATGGCTTCGTGCACGCGAGCCTCGGCGCTCATCGGCTCCGCGTGGGGCTCGACGAGACGCTCGCGCCGACGCTGCGCACCGAGGCGGGCGAGACGCTCGCGAAGCTGCCGCGGGCGGAGAAGAACGAGGACGCCGACGCGCGCGCGGCCCTCACCGATCGACTCGCTCAGCTCAAGAAGGACCTGAAGGTCATCGGGCCCGATCAGGTGCGAAGGCTCGAGCGCGCGCTCGGATCGCAGCGTCGCTGGCGCGCCGAGGACTTCGACGCCCACCTCCGGCGACACCCCGTGATGACGCACCTCGCGCGTCGCCTCGTGTGGCTGGCCTCCGACGGCACGAGCTTCCGCTGCGTGGACGACGGCTCGCTCGCGACCCCCGCGGACGAGACGTGGGAGCTGTCTCCTGATCTCGACGTGCGGCTCGCACACCCGCTCGAGCTCGGCGCGGAGGCGTGCGCCGCGTGGAGCACGACGTTCGGCGACTACCAGCTCCTTCAGCCCTTTCCTCAGCTCCAGCGCGAGGCCTTCTCGCTGACGGCCGAGGAACGCGCGCGTGGCATCGTCGATCGCTTCGTGGGCGCGCGCGTGCCAGGCGCTCGCTTCTTCTCGCTCAAGCACCGCGGCTGGGACTTCCGTGACTACGACCTCGGCAAGGCGCTCGGGCGCGCAGGGCGCGCGACGCTGCGGACCGAGCCGGGCCTGGGCTTCCTCGGGGCCCGACCCGAGGACCAGATGCTCGGCACGCTCGAGCTGCGCGGCCTCGACGGCGTCTCCGACGTGGCGCTGAGCGAGGTCCTTCGCGACGTCGTCAAGCTCTCGGCCTGAGGCGCTCCCCTGCTGGGAGGTTCGCGCGTCACGCGCAGGGCAGGTGGAGCTCGACGCGCGCGCCGCGCTCGGTGACGGGGATCTCGAGCCGACCGTGGGCCGCCTGCGCGAGCTTGCGCGCGACCGAGAGCCCCAGGCCCGTGCCGTGGCGCTTGGTCGTGAAGTACTCGTGACCGAGGAGCGCGCGGACCTCCGGAGAGAAGCCGGGGCCGTCGTCCGAGACGCTCAACGACGCGCCCTCTCTGGTGCGGCGCGCTTCGATCCTGATCGTGCCCGAGCGGTTGCTCGCGACGAGCGCGTCGCGCGCGTTGAGCACGAGGTTCAGCACGATCTGCTCGAGCGCGGTGTCGTCCATCGCGAGCGAGAGATCGGGGTCGACGTCGATCACGAGACGCGCGTGCGAGCGCGCGAGCAGCTCGAGGATGGGCGCGAAGCGCCCGAGCACGGCGCCCACGGGGCTCCGCGACGCCGGTGGCTGCGAGACGATGCGATCGGCGAAGCGGCGGAGGTCGGTGACGAGACGCTCGCCGACGACGAGGGCCTCGCCGATCGCCGTCGCGAGATCGCGCGAGGCGCCCGTGCCGGTGCGCGCCAGCTGATCGGTGCCGAGGCGCGTGGCAGTGAAGACGTTGCCGAGCTCGTGCGCGAGGCTCCGCGCGAGCAGCGTGACGGTCTCCATGCCCTCGTTCGCCGAAGCGTTCGCGACGCGCTCGCGGAGCTCGCGCTCCACGGTCAAGCGCTGCGCCTGCTCGCAGATCAGCGACGCCGTGTCGGCGATCGTGCAGGCGAAGTCGACCTCGCGCGGGGTCCACTTCCGCGGCGTGCCGACGTGCTCGTGGCAGATGACCCCCACGACCTGGCCGCGCACGTAGAGCGGCGCATCGAGCATCGACGCGATGCCGTTCGGCTCGAGGTAGCTGCCGCGCAGGCCGCTCGTGACCGGGTCGGTGCGCGCGTCGTCCGCGACGATCGCCTTTCGCGTGTGGAGCGCTTCGCGGTAGCGCGAGGCGCTGTCCATGACGAGGACGTGCCCCTCGGTGTGCGTGTTCGTGGACGCCACGTAGAGATGCTCGAGGCGCAGCACGCCCGGGTCGCCGACGTCGAACAGCCACACCCCCACACGCTCCACACCGAGCGTTCGCGCCGACAGCTCGGTCGTGCGGACGACCGCCTGGTCATAGGCCTCGCGGCTGTCGACGCGCAGCCTCGCGAGCTCGAGGCGCGCCGCTTCGTACGACGGGTCGGTCATGGTCCCTCGCTTGCCACGATCGAACACTGCCCGCCCGCGCGGGTCAACGCGTCGTGTCAGGACCATTCCGTGTTAGCGTCGCGGGCGGATGTCGGACGTCTCCACGGGCCAGGGGCCCATCCACGCCGAGGTCGAGGTCGACGACCAGGCACTCATGCTCCAGCTCACCGGGCCCGGAGCGACGCACCTCACCACGCTCGCGAAGGAATTCGCGATCGAGACGGGTGTGCGTGGATCGATCATCCACCTCAAGGGCAGCCGCGAGGGCGTCGAGGGCGCCGAGCGCGCGCTCATGGAGATCCTCGGCGTCCTCGAGCGCGGCCAGATGCGCACGGGCGAGGTCGAGCGCTCGATCAAGACGCTCAAGAACCACCCGGACGCCAAGCTCTCGGACGTGGTGAGCGACGTCGTGCTCGCGACGCCGCGCAAGACGATCACCGCCAAGGGCGTGGTGCAGCACCGCTACGTGCAGCTCATGCGGCAGAACGACATCGTCTTCGGTGTCGGTCCCGCGGGCACGGGCAAGACCTACCTCGCGATGGCCGTGGGCGTGAAGGCGCTCATGGAGAAGCGGGTCAAGCGCATCGTGCTCACGCGTCCCGCCGTCGAGGCCGGCGAGAAGCTCGGCTTCCTCCCCGGCGATCTCGCCGAGAAGGTGAACCCGTACCTCCGGCCGCTCTATGACGCCCTGCACGACATGATGGACGTGGAGAAGGCGCAGGCCCTGGTCGAGCGCGGCGTCGTCGAGGTCGCGCCGCTCGCCTTCATGCGCGGCCGCACGCTCAACGACTCCTTCGTCATCCTCGACGAGGCGCAGAACGCGACCGTCGAGCAGATGCGCATGTTCCTCACGCGCCTCGGCTTCGGGAGCAAGGCCGTCGTCACGGGTGACGTGACGCAGGTGGATCTGCCGGGCGGCACGCGCAGCGGTCTGCTCGACGCGGTGCGCCTGCTCGAGAACGTCGAGGGCATCGGCACGGCGTTCTTCACCGATGCCGACGTCGTGCGTCACCCGCTCGTGGCGCGCATCGTCAAGGCGTACGAGCTGCGCGACGAGCACGTCGCGGCCCGCGCGGCCGAGGAGCGCGAGGAGCGCGAGCGTCGCGAGCGGATCCGCCCGACCGAGCGCTCGGTCGGCGGTGATCGTGCGGGCCGCGGGCGCGACCGCGGAAGGTCGGAGGACCCCGAATGACGCTGCGCCGTGAGACGCACGACACGGAGATGACGGACCTCTCGCCCTCGGTGATCACGAGGGCGGTCGAGGTCGAGCCCCGCCTCGGCGAGGGCCTCCGCGTCGAGCTCCACGGCACCGTCACCGAGGTCCAGCGCGGGGAGGCGATGGTCGTCATCGCGTCCACGTCGTCGCTGCGACGCGGCACGCTCGATCCCTACCTCGGCCGCGTCGCGGACGGACAGGTCGGCATCGTGCTCGTGGGCCAGCTGCCCGACGGCTTCCTCGAGCAGCTCCCGCGCAACGCGGTCGTCGCGCAGGTCGGTGACCTCGCGCTGCCCGATCCGTTCTTCCTCGCGATCGCCGGCGCGCTCGAGCGCGTGGAGCTGCGCACCGCGTCGGAGCGGCGCGCGAAGTGGCTCAACCGCTACCGCTACGAGCTCGGCGAGATCATCGAGATCTCGCGCGCGATCTCGCAGGAGCGCGACCTCGATCGGCTCCTCGGCCTCATCCTCGAGAAGAGCCGCTTCATCACCGGCTCCGACGCCGGGAGCCTCTACGTCATCGAGCAGCGGCCCGGCTCCCACGAGAAGCACCTGCGCTTCAAGCTCTCGCAGAACGAGTCGGTGAGCTTCGAGTCCAAGGAGTTCACCATCCCGATGTCGACCCGCTCGATCGCGGGCGCGGCCGCGGTGATGCGACGGCCGATCAACATCCCGGACGTCTACGACCTGATCATGCCGGACACGGCCGGCTCGCGAGACACGATCCGCCAGGACAGCCCCTTCCTCGAGCGCGACACGGTGGCGCCGCTGGGCAGCTCGATCCTGCCGCCGAGTGGCGAGACGCCCATCTTCACGTTCGATCCGAGCTTCGACATCAAGGTCGGCTACCGGACGAAGTCGATGATCGCGATGCCGATGATCTCCGCGGAGGACGAGGTCATCGGCGTCATCCAGCTGATCAACCGCAAGCGCGATCCGCGCGCGCGCCTGACCGCACAGAAGGTCGACGAGGAGGTGCTCCCGTACGACCAGCGCAGCGAGGATCTGCTCTCCACGCTCGCGTCGCAGGCCGGCATCGCGCTCGAGAACGCCCTCCTCTACGACGAGATCCGGCGCATCTTCGACGGCTTCGTCCGCGCGAGCGTGCAGGCGATCGAGCAGCGCGATCCCACGACGAGCGGTCACTCGCTGCGCGTCTCGGTGCTCTCGGTCGCGCTCGCGGAGGCGGTCGATCGCACCGACACGGGGCCCTACCGCGACCAGCAGTTCAACCGGCGCGACCTCAAGGAGCTCGAGTACGCCTCGCTCCTGCACGACTTCGGCAAGATCGGCGTGCGCGAGGAGGTGCTGGTCAAGGCCAAGAAGCTCTACCCGCACCAGCTCCGCGAGGTGCGACAGCGCTTCGACTACGCGGCCCTCCAGCTCGAGGCGCTCTACCTCGGCAAGAAGGTCGAGGCGATCAGGGGCGGCGCGACGAAGCTCGAGCTCGACGGCATCGACACGACGATGGCCGAGAAGAAGGCCGAGCTCGAGGGCGCATGGAAGCTCATCGAGGCCGCCAACGAGCCGACGGTCCTGCGCGAGGGCGACTTCACGAAGATCGCCGAGCTCGGCAAGCGCACCTACGTCGATGCGTGCGGGCACGCGCAGCCGCTGCTCGCGCCCGAAGAGGTCATCTCGCTCCAGGTGACCAAGGGCTCGCTGCACGACCGCGAGATCGACGAGATCCGCTCGCACGTGGTGCACACGCGGAACTTCCTCTCGAAGATCCCGTGGGGAAAGAACTTCGACCGCATCCCGGAGATCGCGGGCAACCACCACGAGCGCCTCAACGGCAAGGGCTACCCCGAGGGCCGCCAGGCCGACGCGATCCCCACGGCCTCGAAGATCATGACGATCGCCGACATCTACGACGCGCTCACCGCGCGCGATCGCCCCTACAAGAAGGCGATGCCGGTGCAGCGCGCGCTCGACATCCTCGGCTTCGAGGTGAAGGACGGCCACATCGACCCCGAGCTCGTCCGCATCTTCACGAGCGCCGAGGTCTTCAAGAAGGTCGAAGGCATCGAGTCGTAGCGCCTCGCGTCGGCCGCTCGACGCGCGCGTTTTGTTTCAATTTGAAACAAACGCGTCAAGCACCTTGACACGGGAGGCTCGCGGCATGGTCGGGGTGGCGCTCGCCATCGGTCTCGTTCACCTCTTCGTCCCGCTCGTGCTCGCGATCTGGGCCAAGCGGCGCTGGGGCACGCCGTGGGCGCTCTTCGGTGCGGGCGCGATCGCCTTCGTGGCCAGCAAGGTCGTGCAGATCCCGCTCTCGATGGCGCTCGGCGCGGCGCTCGGTGGGGTCGCGCTGCCCGAGGCGGTGCGGCTGGCGATCTTCCTCGTCTTCGCGCCGCTCTGCGAGGAGAGCGCGCGCTGGCTCGCGCTCCGCGCGACGCGCCGTGAGTGGAGCGAAGGAGGCCGTGGTCATCGCGACGCGCTCTTCTTCGGCCTCGGTCACGGCGGCGCCGAGCTCATGATCCTGAGCGGGCTCTCGGTGCTGAACCTCGGCGCCTCGGTGAGCGGGATGCTCACGCCCGAGCAGGAGCACGCGATCGCCGACGCGACCTCGGGCCCGTGGTGGATGCTCGCGGCCGGCCCGCTCGAGCGCAGCGTCGCCCTCGTCACGCACCTCGCGATGTCGTGGCTCGTCTGGCGCGCGGTGCGCGAGGGCTCGCCGCGATGGCTCCTCGCCTCGATGGGCGTGCACTACGCGACGAACGCCGCGATCGTCGGCGCCGCCGCGCTCGTGGGCCCCGCGGCGAGCGTGGGCGCGTGCCTGCTCGTGGCACCGATCGGGATCGTGCTGCTCCTCCTGGCCCGCTCGATGGATTCGGTGAGTCCGCGGCCGAGCAGCGGCGAGCCCGATCGATCGATGGCCATCTCGTGCCGCGGCCTCGGCAAGACCTTCGACACCACGACCGCGCTCGGTGCGCTCGAGCTCGACGTGAAGCGCGGCGAGCTCTTCGCGCTCCTCGGGCCCAACGGCGCGGGCAAGACGACGCTCGTGCGCATGCTCGCGGGACTCATCCCGCCGAGCCGCGGCCGCGCGTCGGTGATGGGTCACGAGCTCGGCGAGGACGACGACGCGATCCGCGGCGCGATCGGCGTGCTCACCGAGGCGCCGGGCCTCTACGAGTCGCTCTCGGCCGAGGTGAACCTCCGCTTCTTCGGCCGCCTCTCGGGCCTCGACGGCGAGGCGCTCTCCGTGCGCATCGAGACGCTGCTCAAGCGCTTCGAGCTCTGGGAGCGGCGACACGACGCGGTGGGCGGCTTCTCGAAGGGCATGCGGCAGAAGGTCTCGATCGCGCGCGTGCTCCTCACGGATCCTCCCGTGCTCTTCCTCGACGAGCCCACCTCGGGCCTCGATCCGAGCGCGGCCGACGAGGTGCACGCGCTCGTGCGCGAGCTCAAGCGCGAGGGCCACACGATCGTGCTCACCACGCACCGCCTCGCCGAGGCCGAGGAGCTCGCGGATCGCGTGGGCATCCTGCGCACCGACATGCTCGCGGTCGACACCGTGGCCGCGCTCCGCAAGCGCCTCTACGGCCAGCGCGCGCGCCTCGTCTGTCTCGTGCCCGATGGCGAGGAAGACGACGCGGCCGGGCGCATCCGCGCGCTCGTCGAGACGCTGCCCGGCGTGAGCCGGCTCGACGTCGAGAGCGTGCGCGGCGCGCGTGTCGAGCTCCTCGTGCAGGTGGAGGATCCCGACGTGCAACTGCCGGCGATCGCGCGCGCGCTCGTCGACGCAGGCCTGGGCGTGCGGCGCCTCGCCGACGTCGAGGAGTCGCTCGAAGACGTCTACCTCGACGTGATCGGGAGGGCGCGATGAGCGAGCCCTCGACCACCGCGCGCGTGTCGCCTGCCACCGCCTCGCGGCGCCGCGTGCTCGTGCTCCTCGAGAAGGAGGTGCGCGAGCTCTTCACGTCGGCGATGTTGCTCGCGAGCGTCGTGCTCGTCCCGCTCCTCTTCGGCGCGGTCTCGCTCACCATCGCGTGGGCCACCGGCACGGTCGACAACGGCACCCACGGCGCGCAGGACCTCGAGGAGCTGCGGCAGATCATGGGCGACCGGATCGCCCACGTGGGCTCGCTCCGCGAGGGCCTCCAGATCTACCTCGGCGAGATGGGCCTCCTCGTCATCCTCCTCATGCCCGCGCTCGTGCCGCCGATCCTCGCGGCCCAGACGCTCGTGCGCGAGAAGCAGGCGCGGAGCCTCGAGACGCTGCTCGTGACGCCGGTGCGCACGTGGGAGATCGTGCTCGCGAAGGTCGTCTTCTGCGTGAGCCTCGGTGTCGTGCCGCAGTGGATCGTCGCCGCCGCGTACTACGGGATCGCGCTCTCCCGGTGCGAAGCCGTCGCGGCCGCTGCGCTCACGGCGCCGGGCTGGCTCGTCATGGTCTCGATCGGCTCGCCGCTCGTCGCGATCCTCGGCGTGGGCCTCGGGGTGGCGGTCTCCTCGCGCGCCAAGGACGCGCAGACCGCGCAGCAGGTCGCGGGCATGGTCGTCTTGCCGATCATGGGCCTCCTCACGATGCAGTCGCTCGGCGTGACCTCGCTCGACGGCGTCGGCGCGCTCCTCTTCGTCGGCGTCGTCGCGATCGCGGACACGATCGTGCTCGCGCTCGCGATCTCGCTCTTCGAGCGGGAGAGCGTCGTGACGCGCTGGAAGTGACGTTCGATCGACGTGCGATGACGACTCGGCGCCGAGGTGGCACGATCGCGCGATGACCTCCTCTTCCTTCCCTCGCGGCGCGCGCCTCTCGAGCGCGCTGCGCCTCGGTGCCCTGCCCGCCGCGATCGCGACGATGCTCGCGACGCCGGCGCTCGCCCTCGCGGTCGATCTCACGAGCGGCGGCGGCTTCCTCTTCGACATCGAGGACGAGTTCGGCGGCTACCTCAACAACGGCAGCATCGACGCCTACGACGCCTGCTACTACCTCGACGTCGGCGGCACGCGTTACTCGGGGGCGGCGCCCGGCGTGGTCTCGGCGGATGGGCGCACGGTCGAGATGGCGGTCGAGACGATCGGCGGGCTGAGCGTGCACCGCGTCGCGTACGTGCCGGCCTCCGGCGGTGACTGGATCCGCTACCTCGAGGTGCTCGAGAACACGGGCGCGACCGACGTGACGACGACGGTGCGCATCAGCGGCAACCTCGGCTCCGACGGCGGCACGCGCCTCATCGCGACGTCCTCGGGTGATGGCACGATCGATCCGACCGAGCGCTGGTTCGCGACGGACGACACCGACGGCAGCCTCGATCCCTCGCTCGTGCATCTCTTCCAGGCCGGCCCCGACTCGGGCGCGCCGGTGAGCGTACGGACGGTGGGCCTGTCCACCGACAACATCGACTGGACCTTCGATGTCACGGTGCCGGCCCGTGGCCGTGCGGTCGTGATGACGTTCGCGATCCAGACGATGACGCAGGCCCTCGCGCAGGCGGAGGCCGTGCGCCTGCTCGAGCTCCCCGACGACGCGTTCGCGGGCATGGAGGAGTACGAGACCGACATCGTGAACTTCCCGCCGCGCACGATCCTCACGGACTGCACGGGCGCACGCGTCGGTGCGCGCTGCGACGACGGCCTCTTCTGCACGCGCCGCGATCGCTGCACCGCGATGGGCACGTGCGTCGGGTCCGGCGACCCGTGCGACGACGCGAACGCGTGCACCGTCGATGCGTGCCTCGAGGCGAGCGACAGCTGCACGAACACGATGACGCCCGATCGCTGCGTGATCGGCGGCGAGTGCGTCGCCAACGGCGTCGTGCACCCGGCCTACCCGTGTCTCTACTGCGACCCTGCGCGCAACGCGCGCGACTGGTCCGCGCTCGATCCCGGCTCGGTGTGCGGCGAGGCCTCGTGCAGCGCGGGTCGCCTCGTGCCCGAGGCGACTTGCTCGATGACGGGCCAGTGTCTTCGCGCCGCGCCCGAGCCCTGCGCGATCGGCTACTGCGCCGACGAGACGCGCTGCGCGACCACGTGCGAAGAGGGCAGCTGTCCCGGCAGCTCGTACTGCGGGCCGAGCGGCGAGTGCGAGCTGCCGCGCGCCGATGGCTCGAGCTGCAACGGCGACCCGCAGTGCCAGTCCGGTCACTGCGTCGACCGTATCTGCTGCAGCGAGGGCTGCACCGAGACGTGCCGCTCGTGCATCGTGCCCGGCATGGTCGGCACGTGCGTGGACGTGCCCGCGATGACCGATCCGGATCGCGAGTGCCCCGGTGGCTTCTGCGACGGCGAAGGCGCGTGTGCAGTGTCCGACGGAGGCGTCCTCCTCGACGCCGCGGTCCTCCCCGACGCCGGCCCGCGCGCCGACGCCGGCGCTCCCGACGCCGCGATCTCGATCGACGCGAACCTCGCGATCGACGCGGCGATCACGCCACCGCCCCCCTCGGGCGGCTGCAGCGCAAGCACACGCCGCGCGAGCCCCCTCGCCGCCCTCACCGCCCTCCTCGCCCTCGCCCTCACCACCCGCCGCCGCCGCTGAGCCTCGCGGGGTAGCCTCGCGGGGTCACACCCGGCCTTGCAACCCATCGAAAACACTGGGCTGCTGGGCGTCCATTGACACGATGCCGCCGGCGCGGCGCCTACGAGCCTGTTGGGGCCTGGAGACGTCATTGGATCAGCCGTCCCAGCTCGCGCCACCGCGGAGCGCGACGGCCCACACCTGCTCGGCACCGACGGGCACGATGTCGATGGTCGCGAGCCACTGATCCCACTGCCCCCAACCCGCCGTCAGCTGTCTGTCGGGCAATCCGCGATTGACCGCCGTGCGGAGCGGGGGTGCGATCCCGAAGGACGCCCGGAGCGTGAGCGAGGGCGTCCGGTGCGCGAGGGCGGCCGCGATCCAGACGTTGAGCCACGCCCCGCGCCACGCGCCATCCTCTCCGTAGGCCTCCCGCACACCGACGCGGAGATTGGCATCGAGCTCCACGAAGAGGGCCTCTTCCTCCCGCCCGAGTCGAAGCACCCGATCCTGCACGTCGATCGCCAGCGTGGCGTAGGGCACGAGGATCGTGGCACTCGGCGCATCGCAGAGGAACGTTCCATCCGGCAGTGCGATGCACCCGCCCGAGACCCGGCGAAACTGCGCCGCCCCGGCGTGCAGCTCCCCATCGATCGAGAGCGACCGAGTCGTCATCGGATCCGACGTCCGCACCTGCGCCAACGCAGGCGAGGCCAGCACCGAGACGCCTCCCAGCAGACTGGCAAGGACCACCAGCGACAGCAGACCCATGCAGGGCGGCCGCAGCGGACCGCTCATGGTGTGGCTCGCGAGAAGAACACGACAGAGACGGTCTCTCGCCGCTCGGCGTCCAACGAGGCGAGCCGCCGAATGCCCCTGCTCCGCTCGAGTTCCTCCGGAGGTGCCTCATCGATGAGCATGAAGAGCGTGGCGCGGAAGTCCGGCGTCATGGTCACCCTGCAGACCCACTTCTCGGGGTCGTCGTCCGCAACCGTCCAATCCACTTCGGCTGCCTGCCGGGAGAGAGTATCCACCGCAGCAACGAGCCAGTGCTCGTCCGCGCTCGCCGGTACGATGAACGCATAGTAGACGACCTCAGGATTGTCCGTGGCCCGCGGCAGAGACTCGAGCGCGGGCATCTCCCGCAGGCGCATGGGAATGTCCACTCGAACCGACGTGGCAACATGGTGTCGCGACGAATCATTCATGAAGCACCCGTGAGATCCACGATCTCCCCAATCGCCCAAGAGTCTCGAACGCCCTGCCTCGAAGACCCACTGGATCACTCACGACCACCGAGTTCAGAGCTCTCGTACACGCAGAAACACCACCTCCGTCGGACCGGCCCGCCTTTCCGGCCAGTTTCCCCACACCACCTCGGCCTTCATCGTTCGCCCGCGACACGTCACCGTCACGACGTCTCCGACGACCGGCGGGAGGCCGTCCGAGTAATTCTCATCGCGCCGCAACTCTCGCTCCGTCACCACTTCTCCGGACTTGAGCGCGATCCGCTTGATCCAGTACGCCATGAAGCCCTCCGACTAGCGAATTCCGAAGTATTCAACGGCCTGGAGAACGCCGACATTGACGTACTCCATCACGCCGGCTCCGTTGTTGGTGCGTCGCTGAGCCCGTGGGTCACTCCAAGTCGACTACTGACGTGCGCGGCGTAGTGGCCGCGACGGGCGCAACCCGAAGTAGAGGTCGTCCTCGAACGACCACATGAAGCACCACGAGCAATTGGCCGGAAAGACGTACTTGTGCTGTGGAACATCGGCCACCTCCTCGAACAACTCGCCGACGGCGGACAGTTGCACCTTGTAGTCGCACTCGAGATTGTCGCCGATGAATATCACCCATGAATCCGGGGCGTCGCCGGTTGCCGAAACACACTCACGGAAGAACCGAACGACCTCTGCCACATAGGCTCGAGTATCCAGCGTCCCCGGGCCGTTGTTCGCACCGGCCGACCGCTCAGGCGGTGCCTGACGAAAGACCGTCCCGGGCACCTTCCTCCAGTCGACTCGACCGACGGCAAAAGGGAATGCCGCCAGGAGACTCGCACTCAGCATCTCCCCATCGACTCGGATGACACGCTGGCCCAGCCGACGCACCACGACATCAGCGTCCGGCAGAACGGTTCCCGCGCTAGCATCGCTCACAACCTTCTTCATCACTTCACCTACAGCAGAGGATTCGGAGCAGAGACCGCACGCTCCTCTCGTTGCCTGGAAACCGGAAATGAGGACTCCTTGCCCTGTGAATCCACGCGTTGATTCAGTAGTCGACTGGGATCTTCAGTAGGACCTCAGTCAGCGACGATACGAAGCGCCGAGAACGCTACGTATTCGTCGGTCGGATGGGGCGACAGGGCCTCGGGCCCACCCAACCAGGCATCCAGTTCAGCGGCAAGCGCCTTGACTCGAGCGGAGATCTCGTCGCGACGCACCAGAGGCAACTGGGCCCAGACCGCGTCTCGAATCAGATCATCCGAAATACCCACCAACTCCGCATCCGGAATCAAGGCCCACAAGGCCTCGGGAACCGGGCCGCGTCAAGGTAGTTGTCGCCTGAGTCAGTACTTCAGTTCAGCCTGTCCTTCCTCCCGAGATCGGGATGCTGCCTGTTGAGCGAGACCGGGCCGACCGACGCCCAGTTCCGCGTCGCGCCGGTCCAGCGCCTCGGCGTTCGCTTCTTGGCGGCTGCGTAGACGTCGCGGCGTGCGGCAAGGATGGCGACGTCGCGGCCAGCGTGGCGATCGTTCGGAGTCACGTAGCGGAGCGCGCTGTGGAGGTGCTCGCCGTTGTACCAGGCGACGAAGTCCTCGACCCACGCGCGGGCGGCTTCGATCGTCGCGAAGGGCTTGCGCGGGTACTCCGGTCGGTACTTCAGCGTCCGGAAGAGCGCCTCGGCGTACGCGTTGTCGTCGCTCACCCGCGGACGCGAGAAGCTCGGCACGATACCGAGCCGCTGCAGCGTCGCAAGCATCGTCGAGCCCTTCATCGGGCCGCCGTTGTCGGCGTGCAGCACCAGCGTGTTCTCGGGCACGCGCTCGCCGCGGATCGCTGCGTCGATCATGTCGACCGCGAGGTCCTGCGACTCCTCGAGTTCGACGCTCCAGCCGACGACCTTCCGGCTGAACACATCGACCACCAGGTACAGGAAGTAGAACGTGCCGCGCACCGCCGCGCGCAGGTACGTGATGTCCCAGCACCAGACTTGATTTGGTGCAGAGGCGATGAGCTCCTTTGGCTTGCTCGCCGTCGGCCGGCGCGCGCGGCCACGGTGCGCGAGCTGGTCGTTCTCACGGAGCACACGGTAGAAGCTCGACTCACTCGCGATGTACTCACCGCGATCGGCGAGCGTCGGGACGATCTGCTTCGGGCTCTTGTCGCGGAACTCCGGGCTGTTCGCGACCTCGAGGATCTTCGCTCTCTCCGCCTCGGTGAGCTCGTGCGGCGGCGCGTGCTTGGGACCGATACGGCCATCGTGGCCGCAACCGTCCTCGGCACGCCAGCGCTCGATGGTGCGGGCGCTGAGCCCGAGCACCTCGCAAGCCTTCTCGAGCCGCGCGCCGGCCGCGACGGCTTCGTCGATGAGCCCCATCGTCACTCGTCGTTCTCCTTCTTCGTGTCGTCGTCCTCGGCCCCCCAGAGGTCCCGGACTTTTTTTTGGAGCACAAGCAGCGCTGCAGCCTCGGCCAGCGCCTTGTCCTTGCGGCGCAGCTCGCTCTCGAGCTCGCGCACGCGACGCGCCTCGACGGACCTCACGTGCTTCTTCGTCGCTGGCTTCAGCGCGCCCAGCATCGACTCGCGCCACGCGGCGAGGTCCGCCTCGTGCAGCCCCTCTCGTCGGAGGAACACGCCGAGCTCCGCGTCGCTCAGACGAGCGGCCTCCATCACCATGCGAAGCTTGTCTTCGGGCTTGCGCTCCTCGGCTCGGGCCGGCGTGCGCTCGTGCAACGTGGTCTTCTTCGACATGGCGTCGATCGTACCGGCGGCGAGCAGCCATCGCGAAAGCGTGGCCTGCGACACCCCGACCTCCCTCGACAGCGCGGTCGCCGAGATCGGGTGCGGTCCGGTCATGCGCTGGACCATCTTCCGCTTGAAGTTCTCTGAGTACTCCTGCATGCGATCATCGTCTCCTCCGCCCAGATCGTGGGGACCGGCATCACGCGACATCTCGCGCGATCAGGAGGCGACAACTCCTCTGACACAGGGGGGAACCCGATCCCCCGAGAGCCGAACCGCAGGCTTGTTGGCCGCCGTCAGTTCATACAGTTCACGCAGTTCACGACCGGAAGATACCCCAAGTTCCTCGTCATCCTTCTTGTCGCCGGACGTCACCATCGACTCCTTACTCTCGCAGCGTCGCAAGGTATAGTTCGAATCGTTGCCAGTACTCCTGCCTGACTGACGCAGGTACGTTTGCTTCATCGAGCATCTCACTGGCAAACTTCTCGACACTCGAGCGGACGTCTCTGCCTCCCCGCCTTGGGTCACGTGGGACCCCGCAAGACCTGCTCCACGGTGACCCGATCAGCGGAGATCTCCAGGGAGCCACTGCTGGTGGAGAGCACGACGCCTTTGTCCGACTGCGAGACTTCAGCCGAGCATGGACCACTCATGGGCTCACCGCAGATGCGCGCGCAGTCCGAGAAGTACAGGTTCACGCGCGCCGTCCGGCCATCGTCCGAGAGTCTGACGTGGGCATAGCCGTGCGTCTCCCTGTACTCGACCAGCGCGACGTACACGTCGTGCGCCACCAGCAGAGACTCGTTCCGACTCATGGAACCACCGCCTTCCTGGACGCTGAGGGACGAGAGAGTGTCACGTAGCACTCGACCCGTGGCAACCGCGAACAAGTCATCGCCAGAACGAACATCCACCGAACCAGAATGCCGAGACTCGGCGATCCGAGCAGGAACAGAACGATCGAGGGATTCTCGGTCACACCTTACCTCGGTGCCGCGAGACGAGCGGCGTTCCATGCTTCACGGTGCGGCACCAACTCATCGCCTCCTTCGATCAGGAAGGCCTCGAACTCGTTGAAGAACGTCCAGACGTTCTTGGCGGACGGGTCGATTCTTGCGATGAGGCCTGGCCATCCCAGACTGCTCGGTCGCCCCTGATCCACCCGCAAGCGGAGCCAGGACGCGAAGGCCTCGAGTACCGCACAGTCGCTGTCATCCTCCCCGAGATGAACCCTGGCTCCGATGTAGCCGGCAAGGTACAGGTCGAGGTCCCCGACTCGCTCAGAACCGAGCCACATTCCGGGTCGGATCCGCACTTCAGCAAGTACTCGAACTAGCCAGTATCGACGCAT
>JBILLJ010000198.1:0-13386 GCA_044376125.1 Sandaracinaceae bacterium | reverse complement strand
TCATCGAGCTCGAGGAGCCCAGCGCCAGATGCGAGCCCTCCCCGGAGAGCGCCACCGCGGGAATCCCGCGCGCGCCGAGCGTCGGCGACATCGGCCAGCTGCTCGGCACACCCTCGAGCGGCGCGGTCTCGGGGACGGGCACGTTGGCCTCGGTCACCACGAGTGATCCGTCGGTGCCAGCGCGCACGAGCCACGCGTCCTCGTCCGCCATGCCGACGTAGCACTCGGCTGGTCGCCCGGGCGCCCAGCCGAGTCGATCGGCAGGCTCGTCGCGTCGCTCGACCGCACGCGCAGTCACGCCCAGGAGCGCGCCCTCGGAGGGATTCACCACCACCACCGCGCTGCCCACGCGCGCGAGCAACGGCGCGGCGTAGCCGAGCTGCACGAGCTGCTCGATCGTGTCCTCGTCGAGGCTCCATCGATCGAGCTCGCCGGCCCACGGGCCGCGGAAGCCATCCTGGTCCGCATTGCCGACGACCACGTGCGTGGGCCTGCGCACGCTCGGATCGGACGCCAGGAAGACCGCGTTCGCTCCGTCTGCCCCGAACGCGAAGCGGTGGCTCGCGCGCACGTGCCCGTCGGGGCCGACGAGCGCGACGGTGCCTGCACCGCCCACGAGCCGGAAGTCGCCCAGCTCGTCGAGCACCCGCGCTTCGCGCACGCCGTCCACGAGCACGACGCGCTGCTCTGGCAAGGCCGGCGGCGCCTCCTCGCGCGGCGTCTCGCCCACGCCTGCATCGACCTCGAGCGAGGCGTGCGCGTTCGTGTTCGTCGGGGTGGTCGTGGCCTCGGGCGTCGCGCCGCCGCAGCCGCCGAGCGTGATCGCGCACGTGAGGAGAGTCGGTCCGCGCATCGTGTCTCCAACACGCCGCGCCAGGCGGCGTCATCCATCGAGCCCTCGGCCACTGCGTGGCAGGAGGATCGGCTCGGGCGAAGGGCGCTCGTTCAGGCCCATCGTCGTGTGCCCGTCGTCGTGTGTCAGTTGGCGGCGGAGCCGACCGCGCCGCCGAAGAACGGAAGGAGCGAGACGAGGTCGTTGTCGTCGAAGCGCAGCATCGCGCCGAGGAAGAAGTCCACGGTGCGCTCGTTCAGCACGTCGTCGGCGCCGCCGAGGATGAAGAGCGTCGGCAGGATCTCGTAGGCGAGGCGGAAGCGGAGGCGCGGCAGCTGCGAGTCGGAGAACTGGAAGATCTCGGCGCTGATCTCGAGCGCGTCGTCGAAGAAGTTGAGGTCGAGACCGAGGCCGCCCGACGACTCGAGGATGCCGAAGCGGAACGTCGCGAAGTACACGCGCTGCGCCAGCATCACGGACACGAGGAGCGCGTCGCTCGTGGTGATGCGCTGCTCCTCGTAGAACTCGGGCTCGCCCGGCGCGACCGGGCTCCGGCGCACCTGCACCGTCTGCATGTCGACGCGACCGCGCGGATCGTCGACGAGCTGGATGTAGAAGAAGCGCCCCTCGCGCGGCAGCACGCGGAACGTGAAGTAGTTCTTGAAGCTGTTGGAGAGGAAGTTGTACTCGCTTCGCAGCTCCACGATCGTGCGCAGGCGCGTGATGCCGCCGATGAAGTCGGAGAGCCCCTCGGCCGACGCCTCGACCTCGTCGATGAGGTGATCGTCGCTCGTCAGGCGGCCGACGGTGCCTTCGCCCGCGGCCGTGCGCTCGGTGATCTCGCCGAGATCGGAGAGCACGTTCTCGAGCTGATCGGAGGCGCGGTGGATGGAGGCGACCGTGTCGTCCACCTCGCCGATGCCCTGATCGATCTCGTCCTGGTTGCGCTCCACGAGCGCGCGGATCTGCTCGGTGATGGCAGAGATGTTGTCGAGGATCTCGTGGAGATCGGGGCGCGCGTCGTCGGTGATCCGCTCGATGTTCTCGAGCGTGTGGTTCACCACTTCCTGGTTCTGCTGGATGATCGCGTTGACCGTCGCGAGCGCCTCGGAGAGGTTGCGCAAGGCCTCGGTCATCTGTCTTCCGGCCTCGTCCGTGCCGAACGAGACCTCGAGCTGACGTGCCACTTGCCGGACGGACGAGGCGATGGCGCCGACGTCGTTCAGGATGTCGCCCATGCCGGCGGTCTCGATGACCGTGCCGATGCGATCGCCGTCCACGAGCTGGCGCCGGCCGACGGTGCCGGGCGCGATCGCGAGGAGGTACTCGCCCAGGAGCGAGGCGCTCGTGCGCTGCACCGTGGCGTCTTCGTAGAGCGCCACGCCCTCGTCCATCTGGATGTCGATGCGCGCCTGGCGGCCTTCGAGGCGGATGCTCTCGATGCGCCCGACCGAGATGCCCGCGATGGTCACGCGCGACTTCGTGATGAGGCCCTGCGCGTTGTCCATGAGGGCGTAGACGCGATAACCGTCGCCGCGCGTCGAGGTCTCGTCGACCGCGCGGTAGAGGAGGAACGCCGCGACGAGGGCCGCCACCACGAGGGCTCCCACCTTCGCCGCCTGAACGACCTCCTTCGTCAACCTCGCACCTTCGACATCACCGACGAGAACCTCGAGTCGCGCCGACTCTAACGCAACTCAGGCCGTGGGCGGCGCAGGAGGTGACGACGAGACCGGCGTGGAAGGCGCGCGTGTGGCGAGCAGCGCGAGCAGCGCGGGCAGCGTGAGCACGGCGGGCGCGAGGCACGTGATCTCGCTCGCGGCCATCGCGTAGCCGAACGAGTTGAGCGCCTGGTTCGTCGAGACGAAGAGCGAGACGTAGCCGATGAGCGTCGTGAGCGAGCAGAGGATGACCGCGCCGCCCGCGCCCTCGAGCGCGGCACGCACGGCCTCGAGCGAGCTCTTGCCGGTCGCGAGCTCCTCACGGTAGCGCTTCACGTAGTTCACGCCGTACTCGAGGCCGATGCCGAACGTGATCGGGAACGCGACCATGTTGAGGAAGTTGAGCTTGAGGCCCGAGGCCGCCATCACGCCGGTCATCCACAGCGCGCCGACGAGCATCGAGAGGAAGGCCAGCGCCCTATCGCCTTGGCGCCGGAACGAGAACGCGAGCAGCACGATGGTCGTCCCGAGCGAGAACGCGATCGTGACGGGGCCGTCCTGGTAGAGGCTCGCGAGCAGATCCGCGAACACCACCGCGATGCCCGCGACGGGTGGCTGGTGCCCCTCGACCGTGCGCGCGGAGCGCACCGCGCTGGCCCACTCGGTCATGTAGCGCCCGTCCCACGTGCTGCGTCCCTCGCCGTGCTCGACGAAGATCAGCCGCCCTCGCGTGCCGTCGCGCTCGAGGAAGGGGCCGGCGACGCAGCGCGGCAGATCCGCATAGCCGATCGGCGTGATGTTCTCGGGCGGCAGCTGCGCGTCGATGTCGGCCTGGCGCGCCTCCGAGAGGTGCGGACGCACCTCGAGCATCACGCGTCGCAGGTCGGCGAGGATGGGGCGCTTCGCCTCGACGTCGCGGGGCAGGAGATCGTCCATCGTGCGCACTGCGCCGATGACGCCCGGGTGTGCCTCACGGTACGCGACGAGCTGCTCGACGAGGTGCGGCACCTGCTCGACCGACGGCGCGAGGATGGCGAGCGCGCTGCCCGTGCGCGTCTCCTCGACGGTCTGGCCGACGCGATCGTTGACCCACATCACGCGGCTCTCGGGCGGCCGCACGGACTGGAGGTTGCGGAAGTCGTACTCGAGCGGATCGCGCGAGATGGCGAGCGCGATGACGACGATCGCAGCGATCGTCGTGAGCAGCGAGACGCCGAGCACGCCGCGCGTCCCACCGAGGGCGACGCGCGCGAAGAACACGCCGTACACGCCCTTGAGCTGCTTCTCTCGCTCCGCGAACTGCATCGGGCGCAGGCGCTCCGTGAGCGCGGTGAGCGGCGGCAGCACCGCATACGCGCCCACCCAGCAGAGGAGCATGCCGAGCGCGCCGATGAAGCCGAAGTCGCGGAAGCCTCGGTAGTCCGTGACCATGAGCGAGCCGTACGCGAGCGCCGCGGCGAACGCGGCCGGGAGCGTGCCGGCCCACGTGCCCAGGTGCGAGGCCTCCATCGCCGCGCCGACGTCCTTGCCCGCGCGTCGCTCCTCGAAGTAGCGGCCGAGCCACATGATGCTCGAGTTCACGCCGTTGCCGACGACGATCGAGCCGAGGAACGCGCTCGAGGCGTTGAGGTAGTCGACCACCGGCTCGGCGAGGCCGAACGTCACGAGGCACGGCGGCACGAGCGTGGCGAGCAGGAGGAACATCGCGCGCCAGCGGAAGAAGAAGACGAAGATCGAGACGAGCAGGAGCACGACGGTCACGGCCGTGGAGGTCGCGACGGCCTCCTTGAGCGCCTCGTTCTCCTCGCGCACGTCCATGATGTCGGCGCCGTAGTCGATGCGCAGGCCTTCGAAGGCCACGCCCACGTCGGTGCCCGCGCTGCGCGAGCCACGGGGCTCGGCGCCTCGGATGTCCGCCGCGGCCTCTTCGATGGCTGCGATCAGCCGGTCCGACGCGCTCGACTCGCCACCGCGGATCGACGTGCGCACGAAGACGAAGACGATCGGCTCCTCGGGGTGCTGGTAGAAGCCCTCCGGGAAGCGGTCCATCGCGCGATGTGCCTCGTCGGCGTCGCGGCGGATGCGATCGATCACCGCCTCGGGATCGGGCGGCGGGGCGTCGTCGAGATCGATGTAGAACGGGTTCGCGCGCGAGCGTTCGTAGTCGAGGCGGGCCTGGAGCGAGTCGCGGATCTCGGTGAGATCACCCAGCTCCGCGTAGAGGTGCCGGTGCTCGCTCACGAAGGTCTCGAAGTCGGCGATGTTCCAGTCGACCCACACGACCTGGAGCTCGTCCATCGCCTCGATGCGCGGCACGAGCTCGCGCGTGAAGGCGCGGACCTCCTCGATGCTCGTTCCGTCCTCGGCCTGGATCGCGAGCGACAGGGTCGCGGTGCCGCCGAAGCGCGCACGGATCTCGTCGAGGTCTCGGACCGACGGCGCGTGCTCGGGCAACATCGCCTGGAAGTCCGAGTTGAGCTCGAGGCGCGCGACCATCGGCGCCGCGAGCGCGGCGAGGGCGAAGGCGACGATCACCCACACGAGCGGCCGTTCGTGCTGTGCGCGCGCGAGGCGCGTGAAGAGTCGTTCCATCATCGGGGGCTCGGAGGCCGAGGCCGTTCTCGGCGCGCGCACGCCACGTCCACGGGGCGCAGACACGACAGGGCGGCGCGGACGATGACACGTTTTCCGCCGGCGTCCGCGTGGCGCCGTCCGCGTCTCTCGAACGGCGCGCTCACGCGCTCGAGGCCTCGCGCGAAGGCGCGCGCCAGAGGGCTCCCACGAGGAGGCCGACGCCCGCGAGGATGTACTGACAGAACCGCGCGATCAGCGCGATCCCGACCGCCGCGGCGGGATCGGCCGAGAGGCCCAGCGCCTCGGCGAACATCCAGTACGCGCCCTCGGTGATGCCCGCCTGGTTGGGCACGAGATCGCCGGCGCCCGCGCCGACGAGGTGGATGCCCTGTGAGATCAGCGCGCTCACCACACCGAGCGAGCCACCGACGGCCAGGAGGAGGATGCCGTACTGCACGGTCTGGAACGCTCGCCCGAGCGACGAGAAGAGGAGCGCAGGACCGAACGGAGTCTCGTCGCGCAGCGCCTCGTCGAAGCTCGCGCCGTGCGACGCGAGCGCGCTGAACTTCTGGCCGACCCAGCCGCCGACCTTGCTCCGACGCGACATGAACAAGATGCCGCCGCCGATCGCCGCCGTGACCAGGCCGTTGCCGAGCACGAGCCACGGGAGCGCGCCCTCACCGTCGCTGGCCCAGAAGCACGCGATCGCGGCGGGGATCGAGATGAACGTGTTGCCGAGCATCGTCGCGGCCTGGAGGCGCGTGCCGTACGCCGCGGCCTTCGCACCACCGGTGTACGGCGCGAGCTGCGTCGCCCGCACGACCTCACCCGCCGCGCGACCGCCGGGGAAGAGGACCATGATCGCGTACGCCATCAGCCCCGAGCGCACCCACACGGCCAGCGGCACGTCGCGCGCCGGCGCACCGATCAGCGACCGCAGGCTGAGCACGTCCATCGACATGAACGCCGCCTCGAGCAGCACGATCACGGGCACGAAGACACCCGCGCCGACGAGCGTGGCCCACACGTGTGCGGGGCCTGCGTCGTTCACGACGTAGACGATGGCCGCGAGGCCGAACGCGAAGAGCGCCACGCGCGCGGCCGTCTTGGCCCACGCCCAGCGATCCTCGGTCGGCTTTGCCTCGTCCGTCGTCATGTGGGGTGCTGCGTGTCGGGGTGGCCCGAGCGGGCTCGGGGGATCCAGCGTGTCGGTGCGCATGCCGCTTCACCGAGCGAAACGCATGCCGCGCGGGCCTGCGCTCGCCGACACGATGCTGCCCGCATCGCGCGCGCAGCGCGAGCGGCCCTCCGAGATCAGCCCTTCGCGAGCTCCACGAGGCGCTTGCGGTCGCTCCAGACCTTGCGGAACGCGTCGGCGTAGAGGTCCACGGTCGCCGCGTCCTGTGCAATGAGCGGGCAGGTCTGTGAAAAGAGCACGAGCGAGCTGTGCAGCAGCTTGCGCGTGACGGGGTAGCTCGCGTGGTAGTTCGCGCGCAGGCGCTCGGTGTCGCTCGCCGAGCTGCCGTGGAACGCGAACGGGAAGCCCTTGCCGAAGCCCTTGAGCTCCCCGAAGAGCGGGAAGCTCGGCAGCGGCTCGGCCTGCCACATCACGACCTCGCAGCCCTCGGCGCGCAGCGCCTTGATCGTCGCGTCGCGCAGCTGCTCGGGCGAGAGATCCACGCCCGCCGCCTGGCCGTCGAGCCAGACGCGGTACTTGTGGAACACGGTCGTGCGATCGGCGGGGATCGTCGGAGGCGTCACGCCCGGCAGCTCGCGCAGCGCCTTCGCGAGGCGGTGGCCGTTGTCCTCGGCCTTCTTCGTGAGCTCGGGCAGGCGCGAGAGCTGGCTCTTCGCGAACGCCGCCATCATCTCGTTGCCGCGGTACATCGAGCCGATGCCGAGCGAGACGAGCGCCTTGTGGCCGTCGAGCGGGCGCTCGAGGTTGTAGTGCGCGCTGTCGGCGCGCAGCAGGTTCTGCGCGAAGTTGCGGACCTGGTTCGCGCGCTCGAGCAGCGACTCGTCGTTCGTGACGTAGACGCCGCCCTCGCCCGCCGAGAGGTTCTTCGAGCTCTGGAGCGAGAAGCCCGCCCCCTGGCCGAAGGTGCCGACGGGCTTGCCGTCGTAGGTCGCGAGGTGCGCCTGCGCGGCGTCCTCGATGAGGAAGAGACCGTGCTTCTTCGCGATCGCCGAGATGGGCCCGAGATCGGCGGGGCACCCGTGCACGTGCACCGGCATGATCGCCTTGGTGCGCGGCGAGATCGCGGCCTCGATCTTCGACGGGTCCATGTTGCCCGTCTCGGGCAGCACGTCGACGAAGACGGGGATCGCGCCCTGCTGGATCACCGCGAGCGCGGTCGCGACGAACGAGTACGCGGGCACGATGACCTCGTCGCCTTCGCCGATGCCGAGCGCACCGACCGCGACCTGGAGCGCGCTCGTGCCCGAGTGCGTCAGCAGCGCGAACTTCGCCCCGTGCAGGCGCGCGAACTCGTCCTGGAACGCACGCGCCGCCGGCGCGTCGGAGCCCGAGAGGATGCCCCGATCGAGCACCTCCATGACCGCCCGCTTGTCGGCGTCGGTGACCTGCGGCCACTTGCCGTGACGGTTCTTGTCGAACAGCGGAGCACCACCGAGCGCAGCGAGCGTCATCACGAACCTCCTCGGAGCAAAACGAACGGAGCCGGGGCCAAGAAGAAGAGGCGAGGCACGCCGAACGCACCTCGCCTCTCGGTTCTTGGCGATCTCGAGATCAGGCCTTCGCGATCTTCTTCGCCCAGTCGATCAGCAGGGTCTCCTGCTTGAACGGATCGTGCTCGGGCTGCTCGCCGCTCGTGGCGTACGGGCTCTTGAAGTAGAGCGACATCTGGCGCTGGATGCCCTTCTCACCCTTGGCCTTGGCGACGTCCATGATGCGCGCCATGTCGAGGACCAGCGGGGCCGCGAGGATCGAGTCCTGGCAGAGGAAGTTGACCTTCATCTGCATCGGCACGCCGCAGAAGCCGCCGATGTCGATGTTGTCCCACGCTTCCTTCGCGTCGCCGCGGGGCTTGTAGTAGTGGATGTGGACCTGGTGGTTCTCGACGCGATAGCCGACGATCGAGTCGAGCACGGCGGCCTTCGAGAGGACCTTGGTCTTGTTCGACGCGGGGTTGTCGAGGATCAGGCCGTCGTTGTTGCCGAGGAAGTTCACCGAGTACCAGCCGATGACCTTCAGGTTGCGGACGCGGAACATCGCCGCGAGCGCCGTCTTGAGCAGCGTCTGGCCGGTCTTGCCGTCCATGCCGCAGTACGGGTTGCGGAGCTCGTTCGCCTGCTCCTCGAGCGCCGGGATGTTCGTGAGCGACGGCGCGAAGTTGCAGTACGGCACGCCGAGCTTGTTCGCGACGTAGAAGTAGCGCATCGCCGGCGAGATCGCGCTGTTGTTCTCGTCGATGCCCTTCTCGAAGGCCGCGAGCGACTTGTGGCAGTCGACGAGCTCCTGGTAGCGCTCGGTCGACGCGAGGTTGACCATCACGACGGTGTCGCAGTCGTTCGCCTTCTTGAAGTCGAGGATCGTCTTCTCGATGTGGGCGAGCTCCTCGCGGAAGTTCTTCACCTTGATGACGTTCTCGCCCTTCACGTTCGCGGCGTACTCGCCCGAGAACACGGCCGGCCAGGGCTTGATCGCCTCGAGGCTGTCCTTGACCTTGTCGAGGTCGCTGTCGACGAGGACCTTGTGGTGCTTGGCCGCCACGTAGGCGTTGGGGAACTGGAGGTCCCAGCCACCGAAGACGACGTCCTCGAGGCCGCGGAACTTGAGGTGATCGGTGAGCTTCTCACCGGGCGCCGGGTTGTCCGACTCGGTGATCATGCCGACGCGCGGCACGAGCCCCTTCACCATGAGCTCCACGCCCGCGATCACGGTCGAGCTGACCGCGCCGTTGACGCCGACGATGACGATTCCGAGCTTCTTACCCATGTGACTCTCTCCTCTATCCAGGCTCGCGCCTATAGCTCTTCTGGGGACCTAGCGTTGGATTCTTCCGTGCCTTCTTCGCGGCCCGGACCAACCAGGACGCGGCGTGTGCGCTCGACGCGCGCAGGGGATCAGCTCGCGACGTAGCTGCGGAGCAGCGTCTTGCGGTCGTCGTCGAGGATGCGGGGGAACTTCGACTGGACGCTCGTGTTCCCGATGTCCTTCATGAACCGCTTCACCGAGCCGGGCGGGAGCGCGATCGCCTCCGGGGCCAGGATGCCGACCTCGTTGTCGCGGTGCTCGCGGTAGACGCGGTTCTCGCGGCGCATGCCCTCGTCGAACGCGGCGGCGAAGGCGCGCATGTCCGGCGTCTGCCCTTCGAACTCGACGAAGAGCACGTAGCGCGACTTGGCCGTGCCGTTCACGCCCACGTCCGCGCCGCAGCCGTAGTCGACCGTGGTGCCCGGGTAACGCGAGAGCGCATGCTCGACCGCGCGCTGGATCTCGACGTGCGTCGTGAGCTCCTGCGTGGTGGAGAGGCAGCCCGAGAGGCGACCCGCGAACTCCATGCGGTGCGGGTTCGTGCTCGTGAAGCGCACGAGGTCGCCGAGGCGGTAGCTGTAGAGGCCCGAGGGCGTCGTGACGTGGATGGCGTAGAGCTTGTTCTTCTCGACGCCCCAGAGCGGCACGCGCGCGGGCCAGCTGCCGATGTTGTTGATGTCGCTCGCGCTCTCGACCGGCACGAACTCGAAGAAGACGCCGCGGTCCGGGATCATGAGCATCCCGCGCTCACCGACGTGATCGGAGGTGGCGTAGATGCCGCCCTCGGTCGCGTTGTAGGTGTCGACGAGGGTGAAGTCCTGCCCGAGGCGCTCGCGGATGACGGGCACGTACGGGTCGGCCGCGACGCCGCCGCCGAGCAGGACGCGCAGGTTCGGCCAGAGCTCCGAGACGCTCGAGACCTTGCGGCCGCGGCGCTCCGCGGCGACGAGGAGCTTCTCGAAGAGGATCGAGAACCAGCACGTCGTGCCCGCGACCGCGCGGATGTCGTGGTCCATGTAGCGCTCGACGATGCGCTCGAGCTTGTAGTCGTAGTCCGAGATCTCGCGGATCTCCTTCTCGGGCAGCTGCACCGGCCGCGTGAAGGCGGGCATGCGGATCGACTGGAGCGAAGGGTTCGTCGTGATGTAGACGGGACCCTCGCGGCGCATCGTCGTCGGCGGGAAGAGGCCGAGCGTGAAGCCGTCGGTCATGTCCGTGACGCCCTTGGCCACGAGGTAGCGGAAGAGCGAGTCCGATGCCGAGCCGCGCTGATAGGTGATCTGGCGCTCGCTGATCGGGAGGAACTTCGGCTTGCCCTTCGTCGAGCTGCCCGACGAGTTGCCGAAGTACATGACCTTCTCCGGCACGAGGATGCCGGTCTCGCCTGCGCGCATCGCCTCGAAGGCGGTCGAGAACGAGTCGTAGTCACCCACCGGCACGCGCGCGGCGTACTGCTCGTAGGTGCGGATGTCCGCGAAGCCGTAGCGGCGACCGAAGGTCGTGTCCTTGGCGTGCTTGACGAAGTCGCGCAGCGTCTTGGTCTGCACCTCTTCGAGGCGCGTGAGCGAGCGGTCCCACATCGCGACGCGCACCCGCGCGGCGGCGTAGAGGCTCTTGCCGACGATGCCCGGATACGGGCTCTTCTTCAGCACGCGCGGGCCGTCGCTCGACGGGCGCGTCTGGGAGCCGCGCGCGCTCGCGGCGCGCTCGGTCTCGGGGCTGCCGGTCTGCGGGCCGGACTGTGCGTCGACATCCATGTGGACCTCGTTGCCTCTCTCACGCCGCCGTCGTGTCGAGCGAACCAGCTGCTCGAACCGATCGGACGACGACCACCGACACGCCAAGGAAAGACGCGCTGCTCGCGAAGGACACGCTGCTCGCGCGCGGAGTCATGCGAACGCGCGAGGGGCCTCGGGGAAGAAGGCCGCTCGCGCGAAGGCCGCGACTATCCCACTCCCCGTGGACCGCGCAAATCGAGCCGCCCGCCCCTGCCGTGACGAGGCTCATGAGACCCCCGGCGGCAGGGACGGCGTGGCGCCGAGGGCCTCGACGACCAGGCCGTGGAGCGCGGCGTTCGCCGCGAGGAAGCGCCCGCCGTGGAGGTCGAGCGCGCTGCCGTCCATGTTCGAGACGCGGCCCCCCGCCTCGGTGACGACGACGCTGCCGGCCGCGAGATCCCAGGCCTTGAGCCCGATGTCCCAGAAGGCGTCGTAGGCGCCATCGGCGACGAGGCAGATCTCCATGGCCGCCGCGCCGCAGCGGCGAACGCCGTGCGTGACGGAGTCGACGGCGAGGAAGCGCGCGTAGTTGTTGTCCGCGCTCGTGCGTCGGCTCGCCGGAAACCCCGTGGCGAGGAGCGCGTCGTCGAGGCTCGTCGTGGTCGAGACCGTCAGGTGCTCGCGTCCATGCGCGCTCTCGCGGTACGCGCCGAGCCCACGCGCGGCCGACCACGTGGTGCCCAGGCCCGGCGCGATCACGAGGCCTGCGACGGGGATCTCGCGATCCGCCTCGCGCGCGACGAGGCCCATCGCGATGCAGAAGAACGGATGGCCGTGCGCGAAGTTGGTCGTGCCGTCGATCGGGTCGACGTACCAGACGAGCTCGCGGTCGCGCTGCTGCGGGCCCTCGGCCTCTTCGCCGACGACGCCGTGGCTCGGGAACACGCGCGCGAGGGCCTCGCGGAGGAATCGCTCGCAGCGCGTGTCGTACTCGGTGACGAGGTCGCTCTTGGCCTTGCTGCGGATGGTCGGAGCGCGACGCCACCCCTCGAGCACGAGCGAGCCCGCCTCGCGCGCGATCGGGTGCGCACGATCGAGGATCTCTCGGAGCTCTTCGGGGCGGAGCGGCATCGTCGAGCCGAGCCCTTCGCAAGGCCCGGGCCACGACTCCTCGGACGCCTTGAAAAACAAGGCATCCGCAAATTTCGGCCGTTTGGCCGGTCCAGCGATCATGACCGACCGGCCTCAGCGTGAAGGCCTTGCGTCAGTCGATCCCGTCACAGCGCAGCGCGCTGCGCGGTGGTGCGAAGCACGCTTCGCGTCTCTGTACCGCTGCGCCTTCGGCGCGCTGGGGGAGCCTAGGACGGCCCCCCCTACTCCCCCCGCTCGTCGATCGTCGAAGACTCCTCCTCCTCGCTGCTCCAGGGGTGAGCGCTCACCCCGCCGCAACGCCCCAACGAAATCCTTGCTGCGCCTTCGGCGCGGTCGGGGGAGCAGCTCCCCCGAACCTGCTGCGCAGACCCCGCCGCGAGGCCCCCCGCCGAGCGTGCCGACGTCGGCGGCCCTCCCCTGGGTGCCAGGCCCGATCGTCTCTCGATCACCGAGTGTTCAGCCCGACTTCATGGCGAGGTGGATGCGCTCCTCGCGCACGAGCGTGAACCAGAAGTCGAGGTTGCGATCGCCCTTGCGATCTTCGGTCGCGGCGCGGCCGATCGAGACGTGCTGGGAGACACCGCGCATGAAGTCTCGCGTGCGGTAGTAGACGAGGCGCTGCAGGCCCACCGAGTTCGGCACGACGCGCGGCCAGCCCTCGGGCAGGGCCCAGCCCTCGGGGACCTGGAAGTAGTCGATCACGACCGGGCCGCGCGCGAACCACTCCTTCTGCATCGACTGCTTGTCGGCCGGCAGGTGCTTGCCGTCGGTCTCGTAGCCGACGAAGTAGCCCGGTCGGATGAAGAAGGCGTTCGAGGCGTTGTAGCCGCCGATCAGCCCTTGGTGCTCGGCCTTGGCGGACTTCATGAAGCGCTTCTGGAAGTGCTTGAAGTAGCTCGGCACCGGCACCGTGTTGCGGCCCGGGTGGTGCACGGCCTTCTGCGCAGGCACGTCGTCGGGCACGAAGTGCGAGACGCGGATCGGCGGCGAGTCCGCGGCCATCTCGAAGAGCTGCGCCTGATCGCGGCGCGGCAGCGCGTTCGCCTCGAGCATCCGCACGTCGGCCGCGAGACCATCGAGGTACTTGGCGACGTCGGCGATGGGCGCGCGCTGCGCGATGAGCTCACGGAGGGACATCGACGCGCAGCCTAGCTGGTTGGTTGCGAATGCAACAAGGCGCGGCGCGACGGCGCGGCGCGGCGCGTGTCGCTTTCTTGTGCTCGTGATCGCGGCGCTGGTATCAGGGACCAGGTCGGCGATCGACGCTCGCGGGCGATGCGAGCGGACGCCACGGAGGTGTCGCATGCGTTCTCTCTCGCGTGTGATCGTGGTCTCGTGCGCGCTCGTGACGCTCTTGTCCGGCGCAGCGTCGCTCGACGCGCAGTCCCGCCCTCGTGCTCGCGAGGTCGCGAACGCGCAGACGGCGATCGCCATCGGCGACTTCGCCTCGAT
>JBILLJ010000321.1:0-3720 GCA_044376125.1 Sandaracinaceae bacterium | reverse complement strand
AGGCGAGCCCCAAGAAGCCGCCGCCGACGCACGGCATCAAGGTCCGCAGCGTCGGCACGACCTGGTGGGGCGAGCGCTGGATCCGCGCGCTCGAGGAGATCCTCCGCGGCGGTGCTGCGCGCCTCGCGCGAGGGCGCACGTATGCGCGCGCGGGACGCGTCCACGATCTCGAGATCAAGGCAGGCCAGGTGACCGCGTCGGTCACGGGCTCTCGGCCCGAGCCCTACGCGGTCCGCATCGCGATCGCCGAGCTCTCGGGTGCCGCGTGGAAGCGCGCGATCGCGGCGATGGCCGACAAGGCAGCGTTCTCCGCGGCGCTCCTCGCGGGCGAGATGCCCAAGGACATCGAGGAGGCGTTCCGGGGCGCAGGCGCGCGCCTGTTCCCCGTCGAGCACAGGGATCTCGCGACGAACTGCTCGTGTCCCGACTGGGGCGATCCGTGCAAACACGTCGCGGCCGTGCACTACGTCCTGGGCGAGGCGTTCGATCGCGATCCGTTCCTGCTCTTCGAGCTGCGCGGCCGAACGCGCGACGCGGTCCTCGACGCGCTGCGCGCGGCCCGTGTCGGGGAGGCCGCGCGCTCGGTCGAGCCCGCGCTCCGCAAGGCGAGCTCGCGAGGCACGAGCGCCACGAGCCCGCGCGGTCGCAAGGCGACCGACTCGGCGTCGGAGGCGCCGACGACGCCCTCCATCGTGGGCAAGGCGCCCGATTCCGTTCGCTTCGAGCGCGTGAGTGCCCACGACTACGACCGCGTGCGCGCGCCTCTGCCGGCGCTTCATCTCACCTTCGACCCTCCCGCCAAGAGCGCCGCCGTGCTGCGTCAGCTGGGTACGCCCGCGTCGTGGACCGGCACGAGCGCTCCGGCCGACGCGCTCGCACCGCTCCTGCGGGCCGCGGCGGAGAGCGCCCGCCAGATCGCCCTGGCCGAGAGCGCGACCGCGGACCCAGACCCCACCAGGGAGCCCGGTGCCTCGCGCGCGACACCAGGCGCGAAGCCCGCACGCACGAACGCCCGCGGCACGACGTCCTCGACGCGACGTCGATGAACCGAGCTGACTGCCACCCTCGAAGCGAGGGTCGCGCCGCCGACTGGAACAAGTGCCGTGTGTGACGCCCTACGCTTCGAACTCGGACGAATCGAGGCCGGCATCTTCGATCTCGGGCTCGTCCTCCGTGTCCCTCAGTCCGATGATCCACTCCTCGTCCTCCCAGTGCTCCTCGAAGTCGGCGCGACTCCACCCATCCTGGATCGCCAGCCACGCGAAGCGCGCCCCCTGCTCGTCCTCGGGGTTCAGGAAGCAGACCCGCTCGAACATCGCGATGGCCTCTTCGTGCCGCCCGAGATCCCAGAGCGCCAGCCCGCGCCCGTAGAGGCAGCGAAGGAAAGCTCGGTTGTAGATGGCCGCCCACGGCAGGAGCGCATCCGACGGCAGCGCGCGCAGCGCGAGCTCTCCGATGGCGATCCCGATGTCGTAGTGGACCACGCCGCGCGCTGCGTTGAAGTCTGACGTCCAGTTGCCGAGGTGCGCGTGCGCGTCGATGCAGCGGAGGTCGTGATGGAGGAGCCCCGACAAGATCTGTCTCGCCTCTGGCTCCTTGCCATCGTCGCGAAGCTCGACCGCATCGGACACCGGGTCTTCGTCGAAGGACTCGATCTCGTCCTCCGGGATCCCTCTCCACACGACAGCATCGAGCTCGTACGCCCGTCGGGCCCGGCCCCCGATGCGACGCCAGAGGCCGGCGAGCCGGCGATCACGGCCATAGCCACGTTGCGGCAGATCCCGCACCCCGAGCTCCTCCGTCTGAACGACCGGCAGGCCGAGGCGTGTGGGGTCCACGACCGCAGCGTCGATCTTGCCCGATGCATATGCGTCGCCCCTCCACGACCATCGGCGCGTGATGCGGCCGGTGACGACGTGCCCTCGCACGAGGAACACGCCGGCCTCGATGCGCAGCGTGACCTCGCCGTCGTGGCCAGACATGCGAACGCGCGCCGAGCGCTGGTTGACCTTCAGCACCACGGCCTCGAGCTTCTCGTCCACCGCCTCGCCGAGCGTGGCCTCTCGATCGCGAATCACCTGCTCGCGCGCGGTCGTGAAGCTCTCCCCCGTGCGTGCCATGCGGGCGCGCACGCGCGCCTTCAGTTCTTTCTGACTCGTCATGATCTTCTTCCGATCTCGACGCTCGCCTCGGCCCCCGCCCGCGGCTGCGCCGTCGGAAGACGTGCACCAGCCACCGGAGGAGAGCGCTCCCCTTTGCCCCGACGAGGGATCCTGCGGGGGCAGATCCAACGGGGTTCGGCGTCGGTGCCGCCGTGAGAGCAAGGTGCCTCGAACCCGATGGCGGAGTCAACGACGCCGATCTGTCAAGGCTCGACCCGTCCGAAGCGCGCTGCTGGCGGTCCAACGCGCAACGCCCGCCTCGACCGATCGACAACCGGGCATCATGGCCCGCCGTCGTCACTTCGCGCCCGATCACGACCTCGTCCACGTCTCGTTCAAGTGCGTCGGCGACGCGTTCCTCATGCGGCCCGACGCGTACACGAGCTTCGTGATCGCCAGCGCGCTCGAGCAGGCCGCGGAGAAGTACGGCGTGCGCATCCACGCGTTCTGCTTCCTCTCGAACCACGCGCACCTGCTCCTCGGGATCCATGGCTGTCGGCTCGACTCGTTCATGCAGTGCCTGAAGAGCCTCATCGCGCTCGCGCTCAACCTGCATCGCTCCCGGGCGCCCTGCGGCGGGGGAGCGAAGCTCCCCCTGGAGCAGCGAGGATGGAGGAGCGAAGCGACGAAGGACGAGCGGGGGTTTGGGGGCCCATGGGCCCCCTGCCCGAGCGCCGGAGGCGCGGGAAACAGAGGGCGTTCTTCAAGCGGAGGTACCGCGCGGAGCCGATCCTCTCGGACGCCGCGGCCGTCGGGATAGAGCAATACGTGCACCAGCAGGCGGTGAAACACGAGCTCGTCGAGCGCGCGATCGAGTGGCCGGGGCTGTGCTCGTACGCGTCGGTGATCGAGGGCCGCTCCGCCGTGGAGGCGAGCTGGTTCGACGAAGAGAGCTGGCGCGAGCTGAGCGGCCGTCGCGACGAGCGCGGCAACTTCGTGCGCACCGCGTCGGTGCCGCTCACGCCGCTGCCGCACCGCGTGGGCCTCTCGGACCTCGAGCTCGGGGCGCACCGTCGCGCGCTCGTGCTCAACATGCAGGACCTCGAGGCTCAGGTCGCCCGCAAGCGCCGCGACGACGGGAGCCGGCATCTGCACAAGCCCGAGAAGTACACGACGCAAGACCCGAACGGCATGCCGCCCGGCCGCCGCAAGAAGAACAAGACTCCGCAGCCGCTGGCGCACGGGACCGACGAGCAGGTGAAGGCATACGAGGAGTCCTACGCCGAGGTGATGGCGGCCTACGACCTCGCCTCCAGGAGATACCGCGAGACTGGCAAGCTCTGTCCGTTCCCGGCGGGCACGTTCCCGCCGTTCCCGCCGCGGATTCCGACGCCCCGAGAGGTGCTGTAGCTCGGCACCAGGACCACGAGAGTCCCGCCTTCGCGACGCGCGAAGGGTGGAGTGTCCCGCCGACCAGAAGGTCGTGCGGGGCAGCCGTGTTCCGTCCGCGGCTACGCCGATGTCGTCTTCGATCCTCAGCGTCGGAGTTCAGAGGGGCGGCGAGGCGTCCTCGGATGGGGCGCTCCGCGAGGCGAGCCGGAGTCGCCCGAGCCAGGTT
>JBILLJ010000081.1:0-41613 GCA_044376125.1 Sandaracinaceae bacterium | reverse complement strand
CGGTGGCCACGTGATCACCATGCGCGCCCACCTGCTCAGCGGTCGGTGGGAACGTGCCTCTCAACTCGCGCTCACGCAGCGATCGCTGGAAATACATGCCGCATGATCAGGATGAGAGGCACTCCCTCTGCAACCCCGTGACCAACGAAGGTTGTTCTGCCATCGAGCGGTGCGGTCGCAACGGGGAAAGTGTGCAGTGTGCCGTCGACGGTAGAACGCCACTTGGTTCGCCGTGTGAGGTGGTCGACGGGGCCGACGAGTGCGTCCGTGGTACGGTGTGTCTTGAGGGGTCCTGTCAGCCGGTCTGTCGTATCGCGGACGGTCGTGGATGCGCCGCTGGCCAAGACTGCCTCGCTCTTCTCGGGTATTTTGCCGCGCTCGACTACTCTTTTGGGGTCTGCCGTGATTCCTGTGACCCATTGACCCAGCGACGCGCGAGTGGCGTCCCATGCCCGCCTGGGGAGGCGTGCTATCTCCTTCCAAGCGGCGCCTTGACGTGTGCAGTGGCCGGCAGTCGCGCAGTGGGCGAAGTCGCGTCCTTCGCGAATGACTGCGCGCCTGGTCTTGCCACGCTCATCGACGCCGCCGGCAGTCCACGGTGTGCTGCCTTCTGCTCGCCCGAGGAGACCTCCACCGATTCTCCAGCGGCGGCCAGTGGCCTTCCGCCCCATTCATGCGCCGAGCTCGGCGCCCCGGGTGCAGAATGCCTTCATCTATGGCGCTTCGCATCCCCGGAACAGCGCGCGCGCGCTCCACTCAGTCGCTTTGGCGTGTGTTTCGAGCGGAGCGGTCATCTCATCGACGATGACGGCGACGGAACGTCAGAGTCCGTGTGGCCCAGCTGCACCACTCGCGCAGCCACCGACGGCGATGACGCTGATGTTGAGCCCGAGCATCACGAGCTCGGGTGCGCTCCGTACTGAGAGAGCAGAGACGAGCCGGCCTGCGCAGATCAGAGGCGAGACCGATGTTCTCATCGCTGAGGACAAGGGAAGAGGAATCTGGGACCAGATGTCATCTTAGGGTGACTTCGCTCGAACGTGCGCGCCTCTCTCTGGAAGGGCTCTCGCTGGGGGATGCCTTCGGCGAGCGCTTCTTCGTTCATCCGCACACCGTCGATGCGCTGATCGATCAGCGTGCCCTGCCGGGGCAACGCGTCTGGGGCTGGACCGACGACACCGCGATGGCGCTCTCGATCGTCGAGGAGCTCGAGGCGCACGGCGCGATCGATCGCGACTCGCTCGCGCAGCGCTTCGTGCGTCGCTACGTCGCCGAGCCGGGGCGCGGATACGGCGGTGGCGCACACCGCATCCTCGGCAACCTCGCGCAGGGGCTGCCGTGGCCCGAGGTCGCGCGCTCGGTGTTCGGTGGGCAGGGCTCCAAGGGCAATGGCTCGGCGATGCGGGCGCCGCCGATCGGGGCGTACTTCTGCGGCGATCTCCCTCGCTGTGTCGAGCAGGCGGGTCTGTCTGCGGACCCGACGCACGCGCACCCGGATGGCCGCGCGGGCGCGATCGCGACGGCGGTCTGCGCGGCGCTCGTCGTGGGCACCGAGCTCGAGGGGCGCGCGCTCCTCGAGGCGACCCTCGCCCTCACGCCCGCCGGGCCCACGCGCGAGGGCCTCGTGCGCGCCGCCGCGCTCGATCACATCACGAGCGCGCGCAACGCCGCTGCGATCCTCGGCAGCGGCGCCCAGGTTCTCTGCGAGGACACGGTCCCGTTCGCGCTCTGGTGCGCCTCGCGCTTCTCGCGCTCCTTCGAAGAGGCGATGTGGGCCACGGTGAGTGGCCTCGGCGATCGCGACACCACGTGCGCGATCGTCGGAGGCATCGTCGCGCTGCGCGTCGGCCTCGCGGGCTTGCCGCCCCGCTGGCTCGCCCACCGCGAGCCGCTCCGCGCAGAAACGACGAGAGAGTGACGCGGGCTCAGGTCGCGCGGATCAGGCGACGCAGCGTGCGGAAGAGCTCAGTCTGCTGCGCGGCCGTGTGCACGCCCGTCACCCGGTAGCGCATCCGCCCCTGTCGATCGAAGAGCGCGATGGTCGAGCCCGATGCGGGGAACGAGAACGGCGCACGCTGGAGCCGGCCCTCCCAGTCGAGCAGGATCTGGATGCCGTACTGCGCAGCCACCGCACGGATCGCCGTGCGCGCCATGTCGCGCACCACGCCGTCGAGGCCTGCCACGTTCGCGACGCCGTACGTCGTGATCTGATCGCGGAGGCCGTTGTCGAGCACGTAGCGGTGGAGCGTCATCTTGAGCTCCTGGTTGTCGGGCGTGTGCTCGCGGTCCTCGTAGAACACGATCGCGATGCGCCCACGCACGGCGGCGAGCGTGCGCGTGACGCCGGAGGTCTCCTCGAGCGAGAAATCCGTCGGCTCGCTGAGCACGGGGATCTCGTGCGGGGCGGGGGGTGCGTCCTGCGCGCGGCCACGGTCGCCGAGCCCGAAGGCGCCGACGAGCGCCAAGCAGGCCACGATTCCCAGCACGTGAAGGCGCGCGGACATGCGGTCTCCGACGTGGAGACGATGCGTCGATTCACCCTGCGGTGGCAAGCCGAACGCCTCGCCGCGAGCACACGGGCGGTCGACTCCGTCGCCGTCTCTTGCGATGGTGGCGCATGACGTCCGCGCGCTTCGTCGTCTCGTCGATGGCCCTTCCGAGCTCGGATGGCGAGACCGTCCTCCGTGTCGAGGTGCCGAACGATCTGGTCTTCTTCGAGGGCCACTTCGAGGGCAACCCGATGCTCCCCGGCGTCGCGCAGGTCGTGGCCCTCGTCGACGCCGAGGCGCGCCGCGCGTTCCCCTCGCTCGCCACGCGTGGCGCGCGAGGCCTCGGCCGCTTGAAGTTCCAGGCGACGATCCGCCCCGGCGACGTGCTCCACCTCGGCCTCTCGCTCGAGCCGGGGGCCGAGCCTCGGGTCCGCTTCCGGATCGATCGGGTGACCCCGGCGGACGCTCAGGCACACGAGCGCGCGACCTCCGGTGTGCTCACGTACACCGCCGAGAGGCACGCCCCCGTCCCGTGACGCCCGCACGCGCTTGACACGGTGCGTCATCCGCGCCAGACACGCAGGACCGGCCGCTGAACGGCGTTCAACAAGCCGTTCGCGCGTCCGCGTGCGGAGGCTGTGATGGCTCAGAAGGGGCTCGTCGGACCAGGCAACCAGCGCGTGGCGATCGTGAGCGGGCTGCGCACGCCGTTCGCGAAGCAGTCGTCGGCGTACAAGAGCCTGAGCTCGCTCGACATGGGCATCGCCGTGGTCGCCGAGCTGCTCGCGCGCTCGGGCGTGCCGGCGAGCGAGGTGCAGCAGGTCGTGTACGGCCAGGTCCTGCCCTCCATCGCGGCGCCGAACATCGCGCGCGAGATCGTGCTCGCCACGGGCATGCCGCGGAGCATCGAGGCCTTCAGCGTCAGCCGCGCGTGCGCGACGGGCTACCAGTCGACCGTCTCGGTCGCCGAGGCCATCGCGTGCGGCACGATCGAGTGCGGCATCTCGGGCGGCGCCGACAGCTCGAGCGACGTGCCCATCACGGTGTCGAAGAAGCTCTCGACCGCGCTGCTCGACGCGAGCAAGGCCAAGACGCCGCTCGACCAGCTGAAGATCCTCTCGCGCCTCTCGGCCAAGGACCTCGTGCCGGTGCCGCCCGCGATCGTCGAGTTCTCGACGGGCCTCTCGATGGGCGAGAGCGCGGAGAAGATGGCCAAGGAGAACGGCATCACGCGCGCGGATCAGGATCGCCTCGCGCACGAGAGCCACACCAAGGCCGCCAAGGCATGGGCCGATGGCCACTTCGCCGGCGAGGTGATGGAGATGTACGTGCCCGATTCGAAGGGGAAGGGCACGACCGCGTTCGTCGAGGACAACCTCGTCCGCAAGGACAGCCAGCTCGAGAGCTACGCGAAGCTCAAGCCCGCCTTCGACAAGAAGTACGGCACCGTCACTGCGGGCAACAGCTCGCCGCTCACCGACGGCGCGAGCGCGCTGCTCCTCATGCGCGAAGACAAGGCCAAGGCCCTGGGCCTCCGACCGCTCGGCTATCTCCGCAGCTACGCATTCGCCGCGCTCGATCCGCGCGGTCAGCTCCTCATGGGCCCGAGCTACGCGACGCCGCTCGCGCTCGACCGTGCGGGGGTGACGCTCGCGGACATCGACGTGCTCGACATGCACGAGGCCTTCGCCGCGCAGGTGCTCTCGAACACGCAGGCCTTCGAGAGCAAGCAGTGGGCGGCCGACAAGCTCGGCCGCGCCGATCGCATCGGCGAGATCGACTGGACCAAGCTCAACCCGACCGGTGGCTCGATCGCGATCGGTCATCCCTTCGCGGCGACCGGTGGTCGTCAGATCACGCAGACGCTCCGCGAGCTCGGCCGCCGCGGCAAGCAGCTCGGGCTCGTCACGGCGTGCGCCGCGGGCGGTCTGGGCGCAGCGATGGTTCTGGAGAGGGAGTGAAGCACATGAGCACCACCACGAATTCGGGCACGGGCACGGGCACGGGGGCGGGCGCGGGACGCGATGCCCTCTCCATCGAGAAGCGAGCCGATGGCGTCTTCGTCATCCGCATGGACGTGCCGGGTGAGGCGGTGAACACGCTGCGCGCGAGCTTCGCGAAGGACTTCGCGGAGGTCTTCGGTGCCATCGAGCACGACGCCGCCTGCAAGGCGATCGTGTTCACGTCCGGCAAGAAGAGCGGCTTCATCGCGGGCGCCGACATCGCGATGCTCAAGGACGTCAAGACGAGCGACGAGGCGGCCGAGCTCGCGCGCACCGGACAGAAGGCGATGGATCGCATCGAGTCCTTCCGCGTGCCGGTCGTCGCCGCGATCCACGGCGCCGCGCTCGGTGGCGGCCTCGAGGTCGCGCTCGCATGCCACGCGCGCGTCGCGAGCGACGACAAGAAGACCAAGCTCGGCCTGCCCGAGGTGATGCTCGGCGTCCTGCCGGGCGCGGGCGGCACGCAGCGCCTGCCGCGCCTCGTGCCGATCCAGACCGCGCTCGACATGCTGCTCACGGGCAAGCAGATCGACGCGAAGAAGGCCAAGAAGCTGGGCCTCGTCGACGAGGTCGTGCCGCAGCCGATCCTGATCGAGGTCGCCTGCAAGCTCGCGCTCTCGCTGGTGGGCAAGGAGCGCAAGGCGCCGAGCAAGAAGCTCGAGGGCGTCGAGGCCGTGCAGGAGGCCGCGCTCACCAGGACACCCCTCGGCCGGAAGTTCCTCTTCGATCAGGCGCGCAAGCAGCTGCTCGCCAAGAGCCGCGGCAACTACCCTTCGCCCGAGCGCATCCTCGAGGTCGTGGAGAAGGGCCTGAGCGACGGCTTCGAGGCGGGCCTCGAGGCCGAGGCGCGCGCGTTCGGCGAGCTCGTCGTCTCGCCGCAGGCGGCGCAGCTCATGAACATCTTCTTCGCGCAGAACGCGCTCAAGAAGGACAACGGCGTGAGCGACGCGAGCGTGAAGGCGCGCGAGGTGCATCGCGTCGGCATGCTCGGCGCCGGCCTCATGGGCGGCGGCATCGCGTACGTCACCGCGACGATCGCGGGCCTGCCGGTGCGCCTCAAGGACAAGGACCCGGCGGGCGTGGCGCGCGGCCTCGGGCACGTGCGCGGCCTCGTCGAGGGCCGCGTGAAGCGCAAGCGCGTGAGCCGTCAGGAGGCCAACGAGCAGCTCGCGCTCGTCACGGGCACGACCGACGACGCGACCATGAAGGGCTGCGAGGTGGTGATCGAGGCGGTCTTCGAGGACCTCGCGCTCAAGCACAAGGTGCTCGCCGCGACCGAGGCGGTCGGTGGGCCCGAGATCATCTTCGCGTCGAACACGAGCTCGATCCCGATCACGAAGATCGCGGAGGGCTCCTCGCACCCCGAGACCGTCATCGGGATGCACTACTTCTCGCCGGTCGACAAGATGCCGCTGCTCGAGATCATCACGACGGCCAAGACGGCGCCGTGGGTCACGGCGACGTGCGTCGAGCTCGGCAAGAAGCAGGGCAAGACCGTCATCGTCGTGAACGACGGCACGGGCTTCTACACGAGCCGCATCCTGGGCCCGCTGATGAACGAGGCGGCCTTCGTGCTCGCCGAGGGCGTGAAGATCGAGGACATCGATCAGGCCCTCGTGGACTGGGGCTTCCCGGTCGGTCCCATCACGCTGCTCGACGAGGTCGGCATCGACGTCGCGGCGAAGGTCGGCCCGATCATGCTCGCGGAGTTCGGGGATCGCATGACCGCACCGCCGGGCTTCGAGAAGCTCATCGCCGACAAGCGCTACGGCAGGAAGAACGCCAAGGGCTTCTACCTCTACGACGCGAAGAAGAAGTCGAAGGAGAAGAAGGTCGACCCGAGCATCTACCCGCTCCTGGGCCTTGAGCCGAAGAAGCACCTGCCCGCCGACGAAATCGCGCAGCGCTGCGCGCTCCTCATGGTGAACGAGGCTGCGCACTGCTTCGGCGAGGGCATCCTCCGGAGCGCGCGCGACGGCGACGTCGGCGCGATCTTCGGCCTCGGCTTTCCGCCCTTCCGCGGCGGTCCGTTCCGCTACGTCGACACGATCGGCGCCAAGGAGGTCGTGCGCAGGCTCGAGCGCTTCCGTGATCGCCTCGGCGTGCGCTTCTCGCCCGCGCCCGTGCTCGCGGAGATGGCCAAGACCGGCCAGACCTTCCACGGCGACAAGGCGATCCAGCCCGGCGGCTTCCCACGCAAGAAGAAGAGCTGAGAGAGGGAGAAAGAATCGGGCCGCGGGGGAGGGGGGTCCGATGCTCAGACATCCTCGGCCTTCGGCCTGCGGAACTCGCCCTGGACCCCCCACCCCCGCGTCCCTTCACGTCTCGAGTCGATGGTTTCTCGGTCCCAGCCCGAGAAGCCATCGTCGTGTACGCGCCAGCCCCGCTCGACGTGCTCGCGAGCCTCGTGCTCGTGGTGTCGATGGTCCATGTCGGTTGGCGGGCGCGCAGCGTGCCCGCCTTCGAGCTGCGTCTGCGCCCCGAGCCCGGCTACCGCGATCACGCGCGCTGACGAGCGCGACGCCGCGACGTCGCCGTCCGATGGCCGCCACATCGGCGTCGGATGGGCAGGAGAAGGTGAATGAGGCCGCGGTGGAGAGTGCAGGTCTGCGACTCGGCCTCTTCGTCGGATGTGGAGTGCCTGTCGGGGCAGGGCTTCTTCGACGAGATCAGCGTCAGTGAGTGGCTGCACGTCGAGTGGCAGAACAAGCGGGTCTGGTGGGCCCGCATCGTCGACACGCACGTGTGGGTCGCGATGCGTGCAGGCCGCGCGTGCGAGGTGCTCTCGATCGACGACCAGGGCAGTCCACCGGGCCTGTCACTCGCGCCGACGCTCGATGGGCCGTGGAGTCTCCGGGCGTTCGATCGCGGCACGCCGATCGAGCGGCGTGCCGGCGGGCGCGTGGAGGAGGTCTGGGTGAAGGACTGGCTCCACGTCGAGCGCGTCGCGAGCCACCACGCGCGCGTGCGGATCGGAACGACCCACTTCGACGTGCGGGTCGAAGGAGACGCGATGCGGCTCGAGCTCCAGCGCGCGCCGCCGTGAGCCTGGCCTCGAGGTTGCGCACGGAGAGACCGAGAAACAATCGACGCAGAGTCGCAGCAGCGCACGAGAGAGCGAGGCCTGGGGAGCGTCGAGTGGGGGATTGGGGGAGTTGCCCGGACGGGCCGCGCTTCCTCGAGACTGCGGTGCGTGTCATCGTCGTTCGGTGATGCACGAGGTCCGTGTCGCCGAAGAGCGGCTCGCGTTTCCGTCGCGCTGCGTGCGCTGCGCGAGCACCGCGGGCCTCGAGGCCGTGCCGCTCCACGGGATGGAGCGACCGACGATGCCCCTGTGCGAGCGGTGTCGCGCGCGTGGGGACCTCTCGCGCGCCGCGTGGATCGCCGGTGCGATCGCGGGCGCCCTCGCGCTGACCGTCGGGCTCGCCGTGCTCGCGGAGATGGCGCTGCCGTGGCCGGAAGAAGGCGACGCGCGCGCGACGTGGGGCTTCGGCATGGCCGTCGCGCTCCTGACGCTCGGATCGCTCGGCGCGATGGCTGCCTTGCGCGCAGGCCTGCGGGCGCACGCGAGGCGCTCGGGTGTGGAGCTCCTCGGGCGGGCGCACGGCCAGCTCGTGCTCGGTGTCCGAGAGGCGGAGCTCGCGCGCGAGATCGCCGCAGCGTCGGGCCAGGCAAAGACGGACAGCTATCGCGGCGTCACGACGGTCACTCCGTTTCGAACGAGCTCGAGCACACCCGACCTCCTCGCGGTCATCGGTGTCGCGGCCACGGTGGCGGTGGTGGGCTTCGTTCACGCCGCCGATCTGTCGAACACTGGCGTCGAGGGCTCGGTGCACTGGCTCGAGGCGATCGTGTTCGAGCTCTCGGGGCTGAGCGGCCTCGTCGGGGGCTGGGTGCTCTGTGGCACGACCGCCGCGCTCGTGGCCGTGGCGGCTGGCGTCGGCCTCGTGCGTCGCGCGCTTCTGCGGAGCTGATCTGCGGCTTCGGATCGGGCCGCGGGGCAGGGAGGTCCGATGCTCCCTTCACGTCTCGAGTCGACCGCTTCTCGGTCCTGACAGCGAGGCGCGGCGGCGCCGACGCAAACCCAGCGCGAGCAGCACCATCGATGCGATCGCGAGCGCGCGTGTCGTGCTGCGATCGGCGCCGACGTGCAGGTTGCAGCCGTCGTCTGCGCCAGGGCTGCCCTGCGCTCGGCAGAACGCATCGTCGTCCACGATCGGGATGGCCGCGCGGAACACGGCGCGTGTGCCATCGGCGAGGCGGATCTCTTGCGGGGCATAGAGCTGGTACTGGGTCGGGTCGCAGAGCGTGACGACGTCGGCGGTGTGCACGTTGCTCACGGGCTCGATGCCCGCGTCGAACCGGAACTCGGGATCGAGCGTCATGTCCTCCGCGCTCATCGACGTGTAGAGGCGCGTCAGCGTGCGGTGCTCCGCGAGCCACGCCTGCGCCCGCCGGCGCGGCCGCACGATCTCCTCTGCGAGGGCGGCGAAGAAGCCTTCCTCGTCGAACGTCGCGCCGTCGCAGATGAAGGACTGCAGGCACAGCTGGGCGAACGCGAGCGGTTCGAGCCCATTCGTCGGGACCACGAAGCGCGCCAGGAGATCTGCCAGGTTCTCCGCCAGGCCGAGGAGGCGCGCGTTCAAGCTCGCCGCCACCTCCTCGAGGGACTGGCCGCGGAGGTCGTCGAGGTCTCGGACCTCGAGGCTGATCGCGGGTGGACTGCCGACGTAGTCGAGCACGAAGGCCTGACCGCCCGCTTCGGTCACCGCCGTGCGATGAGCCTCGGTCCATGCGAGCGCGCCGCTGTAGAGCGCTGGCTGATCCGGCGCGTCGAGCAGCGAGTAGTTCGTCGGGACGGCCGGGTCCTCTGCGAGGAAGTAGGCGCGGATCGGCAGGCCCGGCACCGTGGCGATCGACGTGAGCCGTATCGGCAGGCACGGCTCCTGATCCGCCATGCGGAGCACGATCGGGCGGATGCTGTTCGTCGTGGCTCCGCTGCGGAGGCGGAGCGCGACGAACACGTGGCCGCTCGCAGCGTAGGCTCGCGACAGCGCGGCACCGGTCGGCACGTGCCCTCCACGCTGATTCGCGTCGTGTAGACGGGGGCGAGCCGCACGGCGAGCGCGTCGAACAGTGCGTCGGTGCCCACCTCGAGCGCGTCGGGCACGACCGGCAGCGGCAGGATCCACGCGAACTCCGAATCTCGAGTCGCGCTGGGTCGCGAGCGACGCGCCCGTGGGTCGACCGGGGCTCGCCGTCGGCGAGGCCAACGTCGAGGAGCCGATGCGCGGCGACTTCCCCGTCGTCTGCGGCGCGCCCGGCTCGGTCGACTCGCCATCACCCTCCGCGCGATGGATGTGGTTCACGCGCGCGGCGGGCAGCGGCAGCTCGTTCACCTCGCCCCAGCCCGAGTTCCAGATCTTCCGATTGCCCACGGCCGCGATCCTCGCGCCCTGACACTGCGGCGTGCCCCTGCCGTGCCCGTGCGTCAGCCCGCTCCCTCACCGCGGCGTGCGGTGCAGTCCCGCGGCCTCGAGCGCGCTCGCAGGGACGCCGCTCGCGTCACCCGTCGCGCCACAGCGGTGCGCGCTGAGCTGGGCGTCCGACGCTCCACTGGCGAACACGAGGTAGACGCGGCTGGCCGTCGCGCCTGCGAACGGGTCGCCGCGCCCGCTCCGCGTGATGGTCACTCGCGCGGGCGGGTTGCCCTTCCAGCTCGCCGTGACGCGCAGCGTGGTGCGACCGCCGCTCGAGGACTCCACGACACCCTCGAACACGTAGCGGCTCTGCGCGATCTCCTGCGCCAGCGGCAGCTGCGCACACCGTGCGTCGGCGGAAAGCGGAGCACTGGCCACGAAGGCCAAGACCAACGCGAAGACCATCGATCGGCGGCTCGTGGGCATGGTGCCTCGAGCATAGCGCCTCTCGTGCGAGCCATGCTCGAGCCTCGGTCACGCTCGGAGCGTGAGGTGGGCTCGGATCAGAGGAATCCGACGCAGAGCCGACTCGAGACGTTCGAGATCGGATAGACCATCAGGAAGTCGAAGCACATCTCGTCTTCCGAGTCCTCGCCGAACAGGATGGCCGAAGAGTCCATGTTTCGATAGCGGCAGTGGACGCGGATGCCATCGCCGGGGCTCACGCGCACCAGCTGGCTCGCGTGGGTAGATCGAGGGGCATGAGACAGGCGTTGCTCGCTCTTGGCGTGTGCTGGCTGCTGTCGTCCGCGGCGGCGACGGGCCACGCGCAGGAGGCACCCACGACCAGTGAGGCCGCGCGCTCCTCCGCGCGCGAGCGGGCCAGGCGCGCCCACTTCGAGGCCATGCTCCCGAGCTACGACGCTTCCAACGCCATGCATGTGCTGGCCGCGGTGGGCGGCCGGCGTGGTGGTGACTTCCCCGCGTGGGATGGCCTTCCCGTGAGCAGACTCGCCGGGGCACCGAGCGGCCCCGCCCACGCCTGGGCTCGGCTCACCACGCGAGACGGACCGTGCCGACACCGAAGCGCACCTCGAGGGCCGCGCTGCGTCGCGACGCCTCGAGCGCGTTGCGGTCCCGGAGCGTCGCCCCGACGCCCATGCCCGCGGCGAGCGGGAGGGCGATGCTGGCCCCGACCGCGCCCACGAGGTACCCGCCGTGGTAGGGGACGCCGTCGACCGCCGAGAGGATCGCGAGGGCCGTTCCGCCCACAGCGAAGACTGACGCGCTCACGTAGAGCGCGACGACCACTCCAGGGTCGGGCTCGACCGCGCGATGCGGCCCCAACGAGAGAGACGTGACGCCGAGGCCCAGAGCGAAGGCGAGCACCGCGCCGCTGCCGGCAGCGACCCTAAGCGCCTCCTCCGGGCCGCCATAAGGGAAGCTCGGCCCGAACGTGGCGGGGTCTCTGGTGCTCCCCGCGAACCACACGCCGATGCTCACCAGACCGGTGAGCCCGGCCCCGACGCCGGCGACGAGGCTGGCTGTCGAGAGATCTGCGCGCGTGCCGTCGTCCGAGGTCGGGTGGTCCGTGTGGGCGCGGGCGAAGCGGTCGGCTTCCTCACGTGCCAGCGCGCGGCGCGTTCGACGGGCAGCGCGCCAGTCCGACGGAACGGCTGGAGCCGGGGTGAGCGCGGCAGCTGCCCCGGCCTCGATCGTCTCGGACTCTGGTTGGTCTGCGACCGAGAGGAGCTGCGGGGCGGCCTGTGCCTGAGCCGAGGCGACCCGAGGCGGGGAGACGGCGACGATAGCGACGAGGACGAGGAGTGAACGGCCGACCCAGCGTGCGGGGCAGCGCCCGGCGAGGGGAGTCTTCGCTTGCATGATCGCAAGAACCGATGGGTCCCCATAGGCCGCCGTCGATGGCGTCCACGCACACGGCGGTGGAGGGCCCGCGCTCCTCGCGACGGCTCGCGATGGCACGCCTCGACGCCTCGACGTCAGCACCATCCGGCGCGCCGAGCTGCGGGCCTCGGAGCAGACGACACTCTTCGCGGCGCGAAGGCACTCATGCTGCTGGACCGACGTGCTCAGAGGAATCCGACGCAGAGCCGACTCGAGACGTTCGAGATCGGATAGACCATCAGGAAGTCGAAGCACATCTCGTCTTCCGAGTCCTCGCCGAACAGGATGGCCGAAGAGTCCATGTTTCGATAGCGGCAGTGGACGCGGATGCCATCGCCGGGGCTCACGCGCACCACCGGATCCTGGAAGGTCACTTGCTGATCTCCGAAGTCCCACACGGGGATGTCGGAGAGCAGGGCCGTGGAGCCGTCTCGGCGAACGACCTCGCTGCGGAAGCTCGTCGCGGCCTGGTGCATGTGCGCGCTCGAGCTGAGCACGTTCACCTCTCCCCGGAACCCGCGGCACGTGTGCTCGCCTTCTCCGGTCCCTCGTGGCGGGATGAACAGGCCCACGTCCCCGACGGTGAGCACACCAGCGGTGTTCGCGCGCGGTGTCGGCGTCGTGCAGATCGAGACGCCGGTCTGGTCGTTCTCGGCCGCGCCCGTCGTGTCGTAGTAGTGGACCTGGAGGTAGTAGTAGCGGTGTCGCAGCTCGAGGCTCACGTCGTCGGGCAGCACCACGTTGCGACCTCCCGGGGCCCAGCCCATCACGAAGGCCGCGTCCGAGGTGGGCAATACGTCACAAGGCACCACGTCGCGGCCTCCGGCAGGCGCGGTGTCACTGCCCCACACGATCCAGTGGTGGAGCACACGCTCGACGTCGACGTCCGGGGCCCACGCGGTCGCCTCGGTGCCCTCGGGGAAGGGGTTCTCGAAGACGAAGCAGGTGTACTGGTTGGGATCGCCCGAGATCGCGAGCGGGTAGGGGCGGCTCGCGTCGCCGGGCGCGTGCGCGCGCAAGGCGTGAGTCGGTGTGCACGGCAGCGCCTCGGGGCCGACATCCGACATGGGAGGAGGCGCGACGGGATCGCAGCTCGCGCCCGCGGGCCGTGTCGGGGCCGCCGAGTCCGCGAAGAAGCGCTCGAGCGCGCCGCGATCCTCGGCGCTGATCGTCACGGGGCGCTGCGGCATCGTTCCCTCCGCGAGCCGCGCCGCTGCGCGCTGCCACACCGGCACACCGGAGGGCGTGGTGCGCAGGAGATCCGCGCGCGTCACCAGAGGCATGGGCGCTCCGCCCGTCGGCGTGGCGCCGTGGCAGGTGGAGCACGCACGCACCAGCGCGGCCTCGACGTCGCACGGCAGCTCCGCCTCCGGCTCGGGCGGTGTCGTCGTCGGAGGCATCGCGGCGTCGACAGGCCTCATCCCGGCGTCGGTCGCGGGTGGCGGTGCGGGGTCGTCGGGCCCCGCTTGCCGCGAGAGCGTGCCCGTCATGCAGCCGGCAGTGGCGACGTGGAGGACCGTGACGAGGAGCGCGCGCTGGATCGTTCGCATGGGCGATGCGTGTTGCAACGCACGGTCCGGCGGGACGTGAATCGGCGAAACGCCCGAAAAACGTGGTCATCCGGAGGGACTGCAGGCCACGTACACCGAGCATCGTGACGACCTGGCCTGGATCGCTCGGGTCCACCGACACCGACGCCGGTGACCCGCGCACCGGGCACGCCGAGCCCCAGGCGAGGCGACTCACACTCTGCCGTCAGGCGCCGACGGAGACGACTCGGTGGCTCGCGCGGGGCTCGGCGGCGTCGTAGGCGCGGAAGATCCAGAGGGCGACGAGGACGAGGAACGTCGTGGGGACCGCGAAGAGGAGCTCGAGGCCGAAGACCACGTCGGCGCTCGGGGTGACGTGCTCCTCGTAGCCGATGAGCGTGAGGCCCACGCCCACGCCGGCCGAGGCGCCGGCCACCGCGAGCTTCTTCGTGAACGCGAGGAAGCCCGCGAAGAGACCCTCGCGACGCTCGCCGTGGCGCCGGGCGTCGAGGTCCGTCACGTCGGCCGTGAGCGCGGAGAGCAGCATCCAGAAGCCCACGTTCGCGGCGCCCGAGAAGATCATCACCATCGCGAGCGCGGCGTGATCGCCGGGGCCTACGAAGAAGACGCTGCCGAACGCGAGCGCCGAGAGGCCCAGGCCGAGGCGGAAGGCCTGCGCCTTGCCGACGTGCGCGACGACGCGCGTCCAGATCGGGTAGCTCGCGATCGCCGCGAGGGCGTTGATCACGAACGCGCCGAGGTGCACGGCGGGATCGCTCTCGCGCATCACGTGCTCGAGCACGTAGAGCACGAGCGAGTTCACGAACGCGAGGGCGATCGCCCCGAGCGCGCCTGCGCCGACCAGCGCGCGGAAGGGCGCGTTCTCCGCCAGCGCCCGCGCGATGTCGCGCGCAGGGACCTCGCGCGCGGCGGGCACGTTCGCGTCCTCCCGGGTGCCGAGCCACGTCACCACGAGCGCGCCGAGCGCGAGCATCGCGAGGATCACGCCGGCCGCGCCGAAGCCGCGGCGGGCGAGCGAGGGGTCGGCGCCCTCGTCCGCGGCGCCGAGGGCCATGAGGAGCACGATCGGAAGGAGCAGGCCGACGAGATCACCGACGTTGCCGAGCTGCTCGCGGCGCGCCGCGAGCTCGGTGCGATCGGCCGCGCGCTTGGCGAGCTCGGGCAGGAGCGAGAGCACGGGCACCTGCACCATCGTGCGCGCCGTGAAGAGCACGAGGAGCGAGATCGTGAGCCACGCCGCGAGCGCGTGCTCGCCGAGGCCCTCGGGCGGAGCGAGCAGCGCCGCGAACGAGAGCGCCACGGGCACCGCCCCGGCGAGCACGTAGGGCCTGCGGCGACCGAACGCGCTCCGCGTGCGATCCGAGAGGCGGCCCATGAAGAGGCTCGCGAACGCGTCCCACACGAGCGCGACGGCCAGGCCCGCGCTCACCCAGAGCGGCCCGAGGCCCACGACGTCCGTGTAGAAGAGGAAGAGGTGCACGCCGAGACACGTGCCCATGAGGTTGTCCGCGAAGCCCGAGAGGCCGAACGAGACGCGCGTCGTGCGCGAGAGCGAAGGTGCCTCGTCGCTGCGTGCGCCGATCGACGCGACGCTCCCCTGCATCATCACCGACTCTTCCATCACAGACCTCCGAAGTCGTAGTCGACGGCGACGCCGCCGAGGATCGTGGCCTCGCCCTCGCGGATCGCGTGGTGCGTGTAGCCCCCGCCGCGCACCCACACCGAGAGGTGCTCGATCGCGGGCGCGACGCCGCTCCACTCGAGCATCACGATCGGCCCGACCTGGTGGCCGACGTAGCCCGATGCGGGCACGTGACGCAGATCCGAGTAGACGCCGGCGCGCACGAGGAGATCGCTCGCGGCGCGGATCTCGACGGCGAGGAGCGCGTCGTTCGTGAGCACGAGATCCTCGCGGGCGAGCACGAGGTCGTAGCGCATCGACGTGTAGTGAGGCGCGGTGCCGAGGCGCACGTAGTAGAGGCCGACCTCGTCGGCCGCGACGAGGCGCACCCGCGCATCGAGCTCGATCGCGCCCTGGAGTGTGCCGTTGCCACCTGCCGTGAAGCCGCTCGCTCCGCCCGCGGCGTCGGCCGGCAGGTTCGCCGAGTGCACGTCGGCGTCGTAGCCCGAGACCGCGTAGTGGCCCGCGCCGTCCATGCCGATCGGCCACACGCTCATGCCCATCACCTCGCCCTTGAGCACGAGGAACGAGAAGGGCGCCAGCTCGAGGAAACCGCCGCCGATCGCGTACACGGGCGACACGAACGACGTCGCGCCCAGCTGCCAGTGCGCGCCGTCGAAGAACATGTCCTCCTGATCACCGACCTCGCCGCGGACCGAGACGTCGAGGCGGTGCTCGGCGCCCATCGGGTTGAGGAGGGCCGCGACGCGCTCGTGACCGACGACGTGGACGTCACTCTCGCTCGCGCTCGGGCGCTCGCTCGAAGCAGCGGGGCTCGTCTGGTCCGTGCGCATGTCGGCTGTGCCCGTCTCGGAGGGGCTCGCCTCCTCTGCGTGCGCCGTGGCAGCGAGGCTCGCGAGGCCGAGCCCGAGGAGCGTGAGGTGTGCACGTGATCGGTCCATGCCCGCTCCTCGAGCACGCCCTCTGCCACGGCGCGGCGATCTCCGGATCGCCCACGAAACAGGGCGATCTCGGTGATGCAGGCGCGCGGCTGTGCAGCGCGCTGCACGGATCCCGACCGCGATGTGCAGCGGAGCGCGATGCAGGTGCACGGCGCTCGAGCGTGCGTAGGCCTCTCCGCACGAAACGCAGCGGATCGTGCACGAGTCCGACCTCGACGGGCGCGAGACGGCGTCGGCACGAGAGGTGCTCGGGCAGAGGGCATGGACACGCGAGGACCCGACGATCTCGGCTACCGGCTCTGGATGACGACGCTCCGCTGGCTCGGGCGCGTGCTCTTGCACCTCGGCTATCGCCTGCGGGTCGAGGGCACCGAGCACGTCCCGCGCGAAGGCGGCGTGCTCGTCGTGTCGAACCACACGGCCTTCCACGACTGGCTCTTCGTGGGCGCGGCGCTCGATCGGCCGCCGCGCTTCGTGATGCACCAGCACCACCACCAGTACCCGCTGCTCCGCGCGTTCTTCGGCGCGAGCCGCGTGATCCCGATCGCGCCGAAGAAGGAAGATCCCACGCGTCTCGCCGAGGCGATGGCAGCGATCGATCGTGCGCTCGGCGATGGAGAGCTCGTCGTGATCTTCCCCGAGGGCACGATGAGCCCGGACGGACGCCTCTCGCCGATCCGACCCGGCTTCGAGCGCATCGTAGAGAAGACGCCGGTGCCCACGGTGCCCGTCGCGGTGAGCGGCCTCTTCGGCTCGAGCTTCAGCCGCGCGCACGGCGCGCCGATGAGCCGCTGGTCGGGTCGCGTGCGCGCGCCCGTCACGGTGCGCTTCGGTGCGCCGCTGCCGGCCGATCACGTCGACGTGCCCACGCTCGCGCGCGAGCTCTCACGCCTCGGCGGTCAGTCCCTCGGCGGTGAAGCCCGCGCGTGGATCGTGCCCGCCGCCACCGCCGCCACCTCCTGACGGACCGTCGTCACCAGGTGCACGCGTTGTCGCAGAGGCCCTCCACGCAACGCACCTGGAACAGACAGTCCGGTGGCGCGGAGGGCACGGGCGGTGATGGGCACTGGGCCTGCGCGCAGTGCGCGGCGGCCTGGAACGCGCCGCGCGGCGGCCTCGCACGCTCCGGTCGACCCTGGCACGCGGAACGGGTTGAGCCTCGGGAGGCCTCGTCTATGCTGCGCGCCCCATGTCGTCCGAATCCTTCGCCGCCGGTGTGAAGCTCGACACCGAGGTGCTCGTCATCGGCGCGGGCCCTGCGGGCCTGACCGCCGCGCTGCGCCTGACCGACCACGGCATCCGCCCGATCGTGATCGAGGCCGATCCCCGCTACGTCGGCGGCATCTCACGCACGGCCGAGCACAACGGCTACCACTTCGACATCGGCGGCCACCGCTTCTTCTCGAAGGCCAAGGAGGTCGAGGAGTTCTGGTCGCGCGTGTTGCCCGACGACATGCTCCTGCGCCCGCGCAAGTCGCGCATCTTCTACCAGGGCAAGTTCTACAGCTACCCGCTCAAGCCCATCGAGGCGCTCATCAAGCTCGGCGCGTTCGAGTCGACGCGCTGCATGCTGAGCTTCGCCAAGGCGCGCGCGCTGCCGACGAAGAACCCGACGAACCTCGAGGACTGGGTCACGAACCAGTTCGGTCGCCGCCTCTACACGATCTTCTTCAAGCACTACACGGAGAAGGTCTGGGGCATGGACTGCCGCGAGCTCTCGGCGGACTGGGCGGCGCAGCGCATCAAGAGCCTCAACCTCGGCGCCGCGGTGCTCGAGGCGATCAAGCCCAAGGGCCTGCGCCGCAAGGGCAAGCAGCAGATCCACACGACGCTGATCGACGAGTTCCGCTACCCGCGCAAGGGCCCGGGCATGCTGTGGGAAGAGTGCGCGCGTCTGGTCGTCGCCGGCGGCGGCGAGGTCCGCATGGGCGCGCGCATGAAGGGCATCGAGAAGCGCGAGGACGACGGCACGTACTACGTGGTCACCTACACGACCAAGGACGGCGAAGAGCAGGTCCGGGCGCGTCAGGTGATCAGCTCCGCGCCGATCCGCGAGACCGTCGCGGCGATCTCGCCCGCGCCGCCCGAGGCGATGGCGCTGGCGGCGCGCTCGCTCAAGTACCGCGACTTCCTCACCGTCGCGCTCATGGCGCGCACGCCGACGGACGCGTTCGACGACAACTGGATCTACATCCAGGACGGCAGCGTGAAGGTCGGCCGCATCCAGAACTTCAAGGCGTGGTCGCCGGAGATGATCCCGGATCCGAAGACCTCGTGTTACGGCCTCGAGTACTTCTGCTTCGAGGGCGACGGCCTCTGGTCGAGCAAGGACGAGGATCTCGTCGCGCTCGCGAAGAAGGAGCTCGAGCAGCTCGGCCTCTGCAAGCAGAGCGACGTGTTCGACGGCTGCGTCGTGCGGCAGCCCAAGGCCTACCCCGTGTACGACGACGTCTACCAGAAGCACGTCGACGCCGTCGCGAAGGGCCTCGGGCAGAGCTACCCGGGCCTGCACTTCGTCGGTCGCAACGGCATGCACCGCTACAACAACCAGGACCACTCGATGATGACGGCGATGCTGACCGTCGAGAACATCGCGAGCGGCACGCAGAAGTTCGATCCCTGGCGCGTGAACCAGGACGCCGAGTACATCGAGGCCGGCCGGAGCGGCGAGGAGCGCCTCATCCAGAGCGGCGGCCGCAGCGTGCCCCGCAAGGTCGAGGACGCGCAGAAGAGCAGCTGAGCGCCGATCTCCGGCTGTCCGGAACGCGCGGTGCCGGGCGTTGTCGAAGGCGGCATGCCTTATCGACACGACGACGCGCGCGAGCGGGAGCGGGCGCGGCTGGCGGCGGAGCTCTCGGACGTGCGCGACGAGCCGCGGAGCCTCGGGCGTGCCGAGCGTGAAGCGGAGATCGCAGCGGCGATCCGGGCGCTCGAGCTTCCGACCCGGGCGCGGGGCCTACCTGCGCTGCGGCTCCTGCCGCGGCTGCGCATCGCGAGCCCGTGCGGCGAGGACTGGAACGCGATGGTCGGCGACGCGCGCGTGCGTCGCTGCTCGCGCTGCGAGAAGGACGTCTTCGATCTGAGCGCGATGACGGCCGATGAGGCCGAGGCGCTCCTCACCGCGCACCTCGCTTCGCCCGAGGCGATGCCTTGCGTGCGCCTCTACCGCCGGAGAGACGGCACGATCCTCACGAGCGACTGTGTCGACGGCACCGGCGCGCGACGTGTCGTCCAGGCCGCCGCCGTCGCGGTGCTCGCGGGCACGGCCGCCACTGCCACCGCCCTCGCGCCCGAGGAGCGTCCTCCGCATTCTGTCACGCACACGCTCCATCAGAGCTCGGTCCCGATGGCGGTGACGCAGCCCATCGAGCAGCTCGATCGCGTCGAGTACTCCTGCGTGATGGGCGAGTGCATTCTCGTGGACCGGCTGGACGAAGCTCGTGGCCCCGACGAGCGTGCGCGTGCTCGACGACGGATGGCCAGCGAGCGAGCCATGCGTGGAGGCAGCTCGGAAGCCGACCGATAGTCGGCGACACTCCGCCTCCACCACGGCGGCTCTGCGTCGATCGGGGCCGTCGCGATGGCGTCTCCGCCGCGCCGAGACGCAGAGGATCAGCTGACCGCGGGGAGACGTCCTCTTTGGTTGCGTGGGGCCCGCGTGTGCCGAGGTCATCGCGTGAGCGCGAGAATTCTTCGGCACTCCTCTCGAATGCCATCTTCGATGAGCCAAGGGCCCGCGTAAGGACAACCTCACCAGCGAGAGCGAGGTCAGACGCGGACGAGGGTGATCGCTTTCTCGGGGCAGGCGACGACGCAGAGGCCACAGCTCCTGCAGTCGGCCTCGCCGGGCGTGTAGGCGGTGATGCGGCCGTGCACCATCGACTTGAGCTTGCCGAGGGGGCCGAGGGCGGCGAAGTCCGCGTCGTCGATGCGGCGGATCTCGAAGACGTCGTAGGGGCAGACCTCGGCGCAGTCCTTCTTGCCCTCGCAGCGGCCCCGGTCGACGCGCGGCACCCACGTGCCCGGTGTGGCCTTGCACTCCTCCCCAGGGCGCTTCGGGTGGCTCGCGGCGCGCTTGGCCTTCTCGGGGTGACGCGCGATCTCCGGGTTGCGACGGGTCATGCGTCGATGCTCGCGCGCGTCGGTTGCGCGCGGATGCAGAGAACGATGAAGAACGGTGAATCAGCGACAGCGCATCGACCTACGCGCCACCGCAGACCTGCGCCCGTGCCGTGGAGCGGGGCCGTGCTCGATCGGGCGCCGGCACGGGCACGGGCACGGGGAGGTTCGTCTCGACGCCTCAGCGGGCCCAGAGCTCGAGCTGGGCGCGGCCTCCGCCGGGGAGGTTCGCGAAGTGGAAGTCCACGCGACGGATCACGCGGTTGCCGCCGGGGAGATCGATGGTGCGCGAGGGCGTGTCGCGGGCGAAGACCAGGCGCGTGCCCGGCGAGAAGGTCTGGCCGTCGCCGAAGGTGATCGTGACATCGAAGAGCTCGAGCGCGCTGTGCTCCACGCGGAGCGCGACCTGACGGAACGTGCCCTGTGCCGCGGTGACGACGATGACGTCGTGATCGACGCCGCCGGGCTGCACCCAGCGCTCGCCCAGGCGCGTCCAGCCCGTCATCGTCTCGGCCACGCGATCCTGCACGTCGTCGTGACGCTCCTCGCGGCGCTCCTGTCGACGGCGACGCTGCGCGAGCGCCGCGGTGGGGGTGAAGACGAGGGTGGCGAGGGCAGCGATCGCGTGACGACGTCCGAGGCTCATGAGGTTCTCCTGGGTGTGGGTCCTGCGGCGCCCCGTTCTCCCCGCGCCGCGCTCGGTGGCTCGAGGAAGAGCTTGGCCCTCGGCACCTGAACGATCTCTGAAGCGGCTCGGCAGCAGCAACGCGTGTACCCACGACGCGGGTGGGCGCACGGGCCGCTTCTCCGAGATGTCTGCGGTGGTGGACCGTGCGAGCGGGGGATCGATCCGGCGCAGGTGAGGGCTCGATCCCTCACTCGGCCCACGTGGTGGCTGCCGGTATGCTCGCGCTCGTGGAACCGCGTGACGACTTCCGGGTGCTCGACGAGCACCAACACATGTTCTTCGGCCTCTCCGATCCGTACGGCCTCCTTCGCTCCGTGGTGAGTGATGGTCTGCGCGAGCAGGTGCCAGACACCGAGGTCGTGTCGATCCGAGCGCACGGAGAGCCGAGCTGGCTCACGGCGGGCGTTCGACATCCCGAGGCTCCGACCCACCTCGTCGTGACGCGCTTCGGGCTCGCCGTGCAGGCGAGCATCCACGCGCGCAGTGACGCGCTCGGCCTGGACCAGGTCCTCGAGGCCGGCATCACGTTGCTCTTCGCGCGCGTGAACGAGCGGGGTCGCGAGCAGAGTCGATCGTTTCTGGATCTCCACGCCGACGCCGAGCGAACCCTGGAGCGCTTCGAAGCCAGGTTCCTCGCACACGGTCGCGAGCACGCGAGCGAGCGCTGAGCGTGGTCGGGCGTCGGCGAGCGACGCGGCGCGGGAACCTCCGGTGGAGATGCGGTGTCGCACGGCTCGTGCGAACGAGGCTGGTGGTGCTGGCGTGCGTGGCGTGGGTCGTCGCGTGTGGCGACGCGGCGGCCGACGCGCGCGCGGTGGCGCCCGCAGCGCAGTCCACGCCGGCCGAACCGACGCCGGCGACCGACGATGAAGGAGGCGCCGCAGTCCGAGCAGCGCCGGCGCCGGATGGTGCGTGGGTCCACCTCGGTCCCTTCGGCGATCGCCTGCACCGCCCACGCGACGTCCGCGCGTGGGTGCCCGAGCACGAGGAAGGCGCACGGCTGCCCATGCTCGTCGTGCTCGATGGGCAGGGGAGCGAGACCTGGTTCCGTGTGCCGCAGACGATCGCGACGCTCGTGGCCGAGGGGCGCATCGAGCCGTGGATCGTGCTCGCCGTCGACTCCACCGCGGATCGCACGCGCGAGCTCGGCCGCACCGATGCTCGCTTCGGTCGCTTCCTCGCGGACGTCGTGCTCCCTGCGGCGCGTGACCGGCTGCCGATCCGCGAGGGGCGCGCGAGCACCGCGATCCTCGGCTACTCGTATGGTGGCCTCGCCGCCGTCGCGGCGGGCGTGGGTGTTGCGGACACGTTCGGTCGCGTGATCGCGATGAGCGCGAGCCTGTGGGTCGAGCAGCGCATGGTGATCGCGCGCTTGGAGCGAGCGCGCACGCTCCCGCTGCGGCTCTGGATCGACGTCGGGAGCCGCGAGCCCGATGCGGAGGATCTGATCCCCTACATGGTCGGCGACGCGCGTGATCTGCGCGACGTGGCCCTGCGCCGCGGCATGGTCTTCGGCCGCGACGTGGGCTTCGACGAGGCGCTGGGCGAGGGCCACGACATGAGCGCGGCCGGGCGACGCATGCGCGCGGCGCTGCTCTTCTCGCTGGGCGATCGGGATCTCTCTCGCGAGACGCCGACGGAGCTCTCGATCACGCGCTACCCCGCGCACGGCCGCCGCGCGACCCACGCAATCGGCGCGGCCTACGAGGGCGGCGCGCACCTCACGTTCCCCGAGCACCTCGTCGAGGCGCAGATCGGGATGACGCCGCTGCGGACCGACGTGGCCCCCGTGGACCTGCCGATCTGGGTCCGTGCCTTCGGCCTCGAGGCGCGCTGCGACTGAGGTCGCTCGCGATCGTCGTGAGGTGCAGGGCCTCGTCGTGGACCGGGCGCGTCGGGCTGCGTGGTAGGTAGGGGCATGCGCGAGCGATATCCGTTCTACGTCGCGAACGTGGCCGAGAGCCCGAACGCGGATCTCGAGGTCACGGACAAGTACACGGGCGAGGTCGTGACGCGCGTCGCGCTCGCGCACGCGGCCGACATCGATCGCGCGATCGGTGCGGCGGTGGCTGCGCACGAGGCGATGCGGCGCGTGCCGGCGTTCGAGCGCAAGGCGGTGCTCGAGCACTGCGTGCGTCGCTTCCGCGAGCGCTTCGAGGAGCTCGCGATGGCCCTCTGCATCGAGGCGGGCAAGCCCATCCGCGACGCGCGTGGCGAGGTCACGCGGCTCATCGACACGTTCACCGTGGCCGCGGAGGAGGCCACGCGCCTCGGGGGTGAGGTGGTACCGCTCGAGATCTCGGCGCGCGCCAAGGGCTACCGCGGCATGACGCAGCGCGTGCCCATCGGGCCCTGCTCGCTCATCGCGCCCTTCAACTTCCCGCTCAACCTCGCGGCCCACAAGATCGCGCCGGCCATCGCCGCGGGCTGCACGTGGGTGCTCAAGCCCGCGAGCAAGACGCCCGTGGGCGCGCTGATGATCGGCGAGATCCTCGCGGAGACGTCTCTTCCGAAGGGGGCCTTCTCGATCCTCCCGGTGCACCGCGACGGCGCCGATCTCTTCACGACCGACGAGCGCTTCAAGCTGCTCTCGTTCACCGGCTCACCGCAGGTGGGCTGGGATCTCAAGGCGCGCGCGGGCAAGAAGAAGGTCGTGCTCGAGCTCGGTGGCAACGCGGCGTGCGTCGTCGATCGCGACGCGGACCTCGACGTCGCGGTGCCGCGCATCGTCTTCGGCGCGTACTACCAGTCGGGCCAGAGCTGCATCTCGGTGCAGCGCGTGATCGTGCATGCCGCGATCTACGACGCGTTCCGCGCGCGCTTCGTCGAGGCCGTGAAGGCCCTCGTCGCGGGCGATCCGCGGCAGGAGTCGACCTTCCTCGGGCCGATGATCAGCGAGGGCGAGGCCAGGCGCCTCCACGGCTGGATCGAGGACGCCAAGGCCCGCGGCGCGACCGTGCTCTGTGGCGGCGGCCGAACGGGCGCGATGCTCGAGGCCACGGTCGTCGAGGGCTGCCCGCGCGAGGCGCCGCTCTACCGCGAGGAGGCGTTCGGGCCCGTCGCGCTGCTCTCGCGCTTCGAGACGATGGACGAGGCGTTCGCGGAGGTGAACGACTCCGCGTTCGGCCTCCAGGTCGGGCTCTTCACGAACGATCTCCAGGCGGCGATGCGCGCGTGGGACGAGCTCGAGGTGGGCGGTGTGCTCGTGAACGAGGTGCCGAGCTTTCGCGTCGACAACATGCCGTATGGCGGCGTGAAGGACTCGGGCCTCGGGCGCGAGGGCATCCGCTATGCGATCGAGGACATGACCGAGCCGCGCCTGCTCGTGATCAAGACCGGCTGACGCGGGCACGTCTTCGCGCGGACGGCGCACCCGAGCGTGCGCGCGTCGATCAGGGGCAGGCGCAGGTCTCGCGGACGGGGGTGGTGTCGACGCAGGTGAACATGCCGCAGACGCCGATGCCGTCGCTGCAGAAGCGCTCGCCGTCTCGTCCGTCGCGACAGCGCGCCATGCCCGGCTCGAGGCACGGTGTGCATCCGGCCGCGGGGGCGCAGGCCAGGCCCATCACCGCGACGGTGCACGACTGCGACTCCATCCGCGCCGTGCTCGCGCTGCAGGTACCGCCGCTGCAGATCGGCGTCGCGCAGGCGCGGCTCTGCGTGCCCGCCGTCGCGCAGCTCGTCGCATCGAGCCGCTGGCACGCGTCGAAGGCACCGCACGACTCGGCGCCGCAGGCCACGCCCGCCGTCACGCGCGTGCAGGCCTCGGTCTCCGTGCGCACCTCGGGCGTGCATGCGCCGGAGGAGCACGTCGGCACGAAGACCTGGCGTGAGCGTGTGCCGCTCTCGTCGCAGGCGTCGGTGAATCCGCCGCAGGGGCCCCAGTCTCCGCGCGTCTCGGGGCCGCAGCTCGTGCCGCTCGTCGATCGGCCGCAGCCCATCGTGTCGATCTCGATCTCGACGACCGGCGAGCAGACCCCAAGAGCGCACGCGCTCGTGGTGCGGCTGCGCGATCGCGAGCCGCTCTCGCTGCACGTGGCGTCGACGTAGCTGCAAGGACCGAAGTCGGTGACCACCTCGGGCGCACACGTGACTCCGTCGGTCTCGCGGCGGCACGCGGCGGTCTCGGAGCTGGTGCTCGCCGAGCAGGTGCCCGCGACGCACGCGTAGGTGGTCACGCTGCGCGACGCGCTGCCCATGGCGGCGCAGACGTCGGGGCTCGCGGGCATGCAGGCGCCGAGCGGTCCGAGCTCGCGCGCGGGGCAGTCCGTGTCGCCGCGGCAGCCCACGCACGAGTCACTCGTCGCGTCGCAGCGCGTCGGGGCCGCGCACGGATCGATGCCGTCGTGCACGCTGCAGCTGCCGCTGTCGCAGCGATCTCCGCCGTTGCAGCGGATGCCGTCGTCGCAGGCGCGGGTGTGGGGTGTGTGTGCGCAGCCCGATGGCGTGCACGCATCGTCGGTGCAGGCGTTGCCGTCGTCGCAGTCGATCGGGACGCAGCCCTCGCCAGCGTCGAGGCCCGGCGCATCGAGGCCCGGCGCATCGAGGCCCGGCGCATCGAGGTTCGACGCATCGAGAGGCGCGAGCGTCGCGTCGAGGCCCGCGTCGGCGCGCGAGGGCTCGCCCGCGATCGGGCTTCGGTCGATGAGGCAGCCGGAGCCCAGGACGGCGAGGAGCAAGACGAGCGCGCGCATCGCGCGAGCATAGCCTCGGAGACGAACGAGGCCGGCGGATCGCTCCGCCGGCCTCGCCGGGTCACGCGTGCTGCAGGCGTGGTGTCAGGGCGTGGTCGCAGGCGTCGCCGCGGCCGCGCCTCGGCGCCGACGCGGGGGCGGCGGCGTTGCGTCGGCCGGCTGCGCGGCGTCTGCCTCGAGGCAGCCCTCGAGCTGGCGCGCTCCGGAGGAGGGTGCCGGCGCGAGGATGTGGAACTCGACGCGACGGTTGCGCTGACGGCCCTCGACGGTCGTGTTCGTCTCGGCCGGGTGCAGCTCGCCGCAGCCCCACGCCTCGAGGCGGGCGCCCTCGATCCCGTGCTCGCTCAGCCAGCGCAGGACGCTGGCCGCGCGTCGACGCGAGAGATCCATGTTCGCGCTGTCACGACCGCGATCGTCGGTGTGGCCCTCGATACGGATGCGCGAGAGCTGCGGGTTCGCCGCGAGCACCGCACGCACCTCCTCGAGGATGGGGAAGCTTCGATCGAGGATGACGTCGCGGTTGGTCGCGAACTCCACGAGCTGGAGGATCACGATCGTGCCCGTCTCGGTGTCGAGGCGGATCGCACGCGGGCAGCCGTTGTCCTCCGGACGTCCCGGCGCGAGCGGGCACTGGTCGTTCGGGTCCACGACCGTGTCCTGATCGTTGTCGGGGTCGGGGCAGCCGTCCTCGTCCTGGAAGCCGTCGCGATCCTCCGCGACGATCGGGCAGCGATCGCTCGCGTCGGGGATGCCGTCCTGATCGTTGTCGGGATCGGGCACGCCGTCGGTGTCCTCGAAGTCGTCGCGATCTTCGGGATCCATCGGCGCGCCGTCGTTCACGTCGAGCACACCGTCCTGATCGTTGTCGGGATCGGGGCAGCCGTTGTCGTCCTCGAACGAGTCGCGGTCCTCGGGCTCGTTCGGGCACTGGTCGTCGGGATCGAGGAGGCCATCGCCGTCCGTGTCGAGCACTGGCGGCGGCTCCTCGACGACGGGGGCAGGGCGGCAGTGCGGGTCGTGCGCGTAGCCGATGGTGAACACGCCGCGGAAGTCGGGCGAGCCGTAGCCGCGCGTGATGCCCGTGCCGCCCGCGAGACCGATCTCCATCTCGCAGATCGGATGCACGCGCAGACCACCGATCACCTCGAGCGGCGAGCTGTCGCGGCCTGCGAAGCCGCCGTTGCCGTTGATGCCCTCGAAGCCCGTCGCGCCGTACGCCTCGACGAGGAGGTCGAGCACGTCGGGCACGAGCACACCGGTGATGCCGAGGCCGTACGTGAGCTCGTGGCCCACACGCAGCGACAGCAGATCGGTGCTCTCGCGAACGCGCGCGCCGACGTTCAGACCGATGCGCAGGCGGTTGTCCGCGACGCGCAGCTCGCCCATGAGGCGCGGCACGAAGATGACCGAGCGCTCGCCGGTGTAGGTCTGCGAAGGCGAGGTCGCCTCGGCGAGCGGGAACGTGAGCCCGAGCTGCAGGCCGAGCGCGAACACGTCGGTGCGCTCACCGAAGAGGCGCACGCGCGCGCCGAGGTAGGGATCTCCGACCTGCGTGCCGTCCGCCCGATTGAGCAGCGGCGCCATGTCGCTGCCCTGGCTGAACAGCGTCGCGGGCAGGCCCGCGTAGACGACGACGCGATCGAAGAGACCGAGCGAGAGACCGACGTTCGCGCTCACCTGGTGCTCGAGGACCGGATAGCGCTCCGTGCTCGAGTCACCGACGCGTGCCTCGTACACGAGCGGGTTCAGGCCGTAGTCGAGCGAGAGGCGCGCACCGAAGTCGAGGTGACCGAGATCGTTCGGGCTCGAGATCGCGAAGCCGTCGTTCGACGTCTCCGCGGCGCGGAACTGATCGAGCTGGAAGCCTTGGGCCTGCGCGGCGGCGGCGGGCGCCGCACCGAGGACGAGGCCGAGGAGCGCGAGCTTGTTCTGGTGGCTCATGGTGTGTGCTCCTCTTCAGCGACGGTTCGAGCGACGACGCGCGAGCACGAGGCCGAGCGCCGCCAGGACGAGGGCCCACGACGCGCGCGTGCCGGTGGGGGTGGACGAGGCGCTGCACACCGCACCGCCCACGAAGCTGCCGCCGAGCGGTCCCGCGTCTTCTTCGGTGCCTGCGTCCATGCCTGCGTCGGGCGAGCCCGTGCCGCCATCGGTGCGTCCGGCGTCGCCGCCGGTCGCGGCATCCGAGGTCGTGGCTGCGTCCGGCAGGGTCATCGCCGCGTCGGGGGTGACGACGAACGCATCGGGGTGTGCGACGGCCGCGTCGGGCGGCGCTCCCGCGTCCGTGAAGACCGGCATGCAGAAGCGTCCCGGGTGACACACGAAGCCCGCCATGCACTGCGCGTCGCTCACGCACTCGACGCAGCGGTCGTCGCCGGGGCCGGCGCACACGCCCGTCGAGCAGGTCTCGCCCGCGGCGCGCGAGGTGTGGCCGCAGACGTTGCCGCGGCAGGTGTCGGTGGTGCACTCGACGCGGTCGTCGCAGTCCACGTCGACGTTGCACTCGACGCACGCGTTCACGCCCGCGAGCGTTCGGATACAGAACCGCGCCGCCGGCGAACAGCCGAGGTCACCGAGATCGGGGCTCGAGTCGATGCAGACCTCGCACTGCGGCGCGCGGGGGCCCGTCGTGCGGCAGTGGGGACGAGCCGCGACGCAGCCCGTGTCGGTCATGAAGGGGGTGTCGTCGGTGCACGTGCCGCACACCGAGGGCTCGCCGTTGCAGACGAAGCCCGGCTCGACGACGCAGCCCGCGGAGCAGCCATCGCCGCCCATGGCGTCGCCGTCGTCGCACTCTTCACCGCCCTGGATGCGGCCATCACCGCACGTCGCGGAGAGGCAGAGCCCGCTCGCGATGTCGCAGCCGATGAAGGGGAGCGGACAGTCCGCGGCACCCGTGCAGCCGCGCGTCTGGAGGTAGCAGCTCACGACCGGGTCGTTGTGATCGCAGAACCAGAGGCGACCGCTCGTGCCGATGAAGGTGAGGCCGTCGGAGCCGGCGCTGTTGGTGCGCGTGTGATCGCCGAGGATGATGCCGGTCCCGAGCGGGGAGGGACCGGAGACCAGAGTCCCAGCCTCGCGGTAGAGCGCGAACTCGCCCACGCTGTTGTTCGCGACCATGATCAGATCGGTTCCCGGGGCTCGCGAGAGGTTGTCGACGTTGGCGACCGCGATCGGGAAGGCGCGCAACGGCGTCGTGCCGAGGCGCGGGTACACGACCACGCGGTTGCTGTTGTAGTCGGCGACGTAGAGCAGGCCGTCGCTCCCGACGTCCACACCGGTACAGAGCGTCGGCGGATCCACGAGGGCGCTGCCACCGAGCATGCGCCGCGACGAGATCGTCAGCGCGACAGGGTCGAGCTCGAGGAGCTCGCAGTTCTGACGAACGACGAGCGCAACGCCCGAGAGGCTGTCGTAGGCGGCACCGTCCACGAGATTGCCCAGCGGTGTCGGGAGCGCGGCGGTCGCGCGCACGAGATCTCCATCGGAGTCGTAGATCTGGGCGTCCGTTCCTCCGAAGGAGATGACCACCAGCTCGTCGCGCACCGGGTTGTAGAACGATGCCTGTGGCGTGAAGGCTGGCGCCGCGACCGTGCGGAACAGTGGAAAGGACTGCGCGCTTGCAGAGCCGGCGCTCCACATCACGGCGCACGCGAGGGTCGAAAGCAGGGCTCTCTGGTTCATGCGTCCTCGCATACCAAAGGTCGTGCCACCCCGAACAGGCCCTGCCTCACACACAGCACGGGCCGAGCGGCAGGAGGGCTTGCGCCTACGGTTGTCGGCCCGAGCCGACGACACGGCGACGGGCTGGAGGAGATCCTCCGACCCGTGTCCGTGGAGCGCCGAGGCGGTGGGGTCAGCGCGGCGCGCGCGTCGTGCGCGCACGGCCTCGGCCGCGTGCGGGCGTCGCGCTCGGAGCGGCGGACTCCAGGCAGCCCTCGAGCTGACGCGGGCCCGACGGCGGGGCGGGGCTCAGGATGTGGAACTCGACGCGGCGGTTCCGCTGTCGGCCCTCGGCGGTCAGGTTCGTCTCGGCCGGGTGCAGCTCACCGCAGCCCCACGCCTCGAGGCGGTCAGCCGCGATGCCGTGCTCGACGAGCCAGCGCATCACGCTCGCCGCGCGGCGACGCGACAGATCCATGTTCGCCGCGTCGCGCCCGCGGTCGTCGGTGTGGCCCTCCACACGAAGCCGCGTCAGCTGCGGGTTCGCCTCGATCACCGCGCGCACCTCCTCCAGGACCGGGAAGCTACGCTCAAGGATCACGTCGCGGTTCGTCGCGAACTCCACCAGCTGCAGGATGAAGATCTGACCCGTCTCGGTGTCCAGGCGCACCGCGCGCGGGCATCCGTTGTCCTCGGGGCGACCCGGCGCGAGCGGGCACTGATCGTTCACGTCCAGTACCGTGTCGCGATCGTTGTCCGGATCGGGGCAGCCGTTGGTGTCCTCGAACGTGTCGACGTCCTCGGGCTCGTTGGGGCACTGGTCGGTCGCGTCGAGGATCCGATCGCGATCGTTGTCGGGGTCGGGCACGCCGTCGGTGTCCTCGAAGCCGTCGCGATCTTCCGGATCCATCGGCGCGCCGTCGTTCACGTCGAGCACCGCGTCCTGGTCGTTGTCCGGATCGGGGCAGCCGTTCGCGTCCTCGAACGTGTCGACGTCCTCGGGCTCCGTCGGGCACTGGTCTTCGGGATCGAGGATGCCGTCGCCATCGGTGTCGCCGGGGCGGGGCGCCTGTTCTTCTTCGACGACGGGCTCGGTCGGGCGGCAGTGGGGATCGTGCGCGTAGCCGACGAGGAGCACACCGCGGAAGTCCGGCGCGCCGTAGCCGCGCGAGATGCCACCGCCTGCGGCGAGGCCGATCTCGAGCTCGCAGATCGGGTGCACACGGCCGCCACCGAGCAGCTCGATGGGCGAGCTCTCGCGTCCACCGAAGCCGCCGCGGTCGTTGAGGGACTCGAAGCCGGTCGCGCCGTAGAGCTCGAGGAGGAGATCGAAGACGTCGGGCACGACCACGCCGATGACGCCTGCACCGAACGTGAGCTCGTGACCGATGCGCAGCGCGAGCACGTCGCTCGACTCGCGGATGCGGGCGCCGACGTTGAGGCCGATGCGGAGGCGGTTGTCGGCGAGGCGCAGCTCTCCCATGAGGCGCGGCACGAAGGTCACCGAGCTCTCGCCCGTGTACGACTGCGTCGCGCTCAGGCCGTTGCCCATCGGGAAGGTCAGCGCGACCTGCACGCCGAGCGCGAACACGTCCTGGCGCTCGCCGAAGAGGCGCACGCGCACGCCGAGGTACGGGTCGCCGATCTGCGTTCCGTCGGCGCGGATGGCGGCCATCTCGCTGCCGTTGCTGAAGAGCGTGGCGGGCAGGCCCGCGAAGACGACGACGCGATCGAACAGACCGAGCGCGAAGGCCGCGTTGAGCGAGAGCTGGTTCTCGACGACCGAGTAGCGCTCGGTGCCGGCCATGCCGATCTGCTCTTCGTACACGAGCGGGTTGAGGGCGTAGTCGAGCGTGAGGCGAGCACCCACGTCGAGGTGTCCGAGATCACTCGGGCTCGAGATGGCGAAGCCGTCGTTCGACGTCTCGGCCATGCGGTACTGGTTGAGCTGGAAGCCCTGCGCCTCCGCCACGCCCGGCGAGGTCGCGGCCAGCACGAGGCCGCCCGCGAGGCCCGCGCCGACGATGCAGGTCGCGGAGAACAAGCTCTTCATCGATGGTCTCACGTCATGCTCCTCTGACGCGCCCGGAGGCGCGTAATCGCCTCGGCTCGCTCCGCGTGTCCACGAAGGACGAAGGACGGGGAGGCGTCCCGAGACGGGGAGACACTACCTCCACGTGACTCCGCGGAGAAGAACGCGCCGAGAGGCGCCTTCAGCGGAGCGGGACGTCGAGGGCGACCGGATCGTCGTGGCTCGGTCGGGCGCCGCTCTGTCGGATGGCCCCGACACGCAGGCCGTGTCGCTCGATCTCGGCCAGCTCCTGCGCGGAGAGGACGTGTCTGGACTCGATGCGATCACCGGGGCGCAAGCGCGCGGGAGAGAGCTCGCCGGACGCGATGAGGTCGACGCGCCGAGGCCGGTAGCCCCAGCCGACGCGGAGCGCGAGGTCGGTGTCGCAGCGTCCGCGCGCACCGAGGCTCAGCACGAGCACCGTCTCGGGCCGGTCGCGCTCGAGCCGCGCGTCGAGCAGCGCCAGGCACTCCGTGAGCGCACGGCCTTCGTCGGTGGCCGCGCGCCCCACCACGTGTCGAGCCGCGACGTCGTCGGCCTGCGAGGCTCCGCGCGCCAAGAGGTAGATCTCGTCGCGCGCGAAGACGAGCGCGTGATCGTCGCGGGCGAGCCAGTCACGCACGAGTGGCTCCTCTTCGGTGCGCAGGAGCTCCTCGCGGTGTGCGTCGAGGCGCCGCTGCCACGCATCGAAGAGGACGAAGTCCGCTTCGGTCTCGGGAGGCGGTGGGCGCCGGAGCCGACGGCGCTCCGCGAGGTGGGCGAGCACGCGCTCCGGGGCCTGGATCGAGGCCTCGGGGGGCACCAGCGCGAGCGCCTGCTCGAGCGCGGCGGTCGTCTCGTCCGCGCGGTATGCGAGCGCGTCGTAGCGAGCGGATGGCGGCGCGCCGCCGTGGAGCAGCTGCGCGAGCGCGGCACACACGAGCACGGCGGGCCCCGCGCCCACCGAGCCGAGCTCGACGCCCACCCCACGTGCGAGGCGTGCCGCGCGGCCTGCACCGATCACCGCCGCGGCCGTGAGGATCGGGATCGCGGGCGTGAGGTAGTGAGAGTCGAGGAAGAGCGTCGTGGGAAACGCCGAGAGGAGGTTGATCGCGAGGATCGGCGCCGCGATCGCGAGCCACTCGGGTGCGAGGAAGGCGAGGAACGCGAGCGGCGCCGTGACGACGAGGAGGTAGGGGGCGCGCTCGGGCGCCGCGAGCCACGCGAGCACTTCGCCGGGCTCGGTGACGAGGCTCGTCAGCGCCGAGAGCGGCCCATCGCCCCAGCGCTCGAAGTGCAGGACGAACGAGCCACGCGGCGGTGCGTATGCGCGGTGGAAGTAGCCCAGGAAGAGGGCGAGGTAGAGCATCGCGAACGCGGCGATCCCCGCGCCCACGCGGCGCTCGAGCCGCACGCCCACCGAGTCCGAGTCCGTTCGTGTCGGAAGCGCCAGGGCCAGGCCCAAGAGCGCCACCACGAGGGCGAGGTCCTCGCGACACGCGAGCACCCCGAGCGCCGACCACGAGAGGCCGTGCACGTTGCGCCGATGAAGCGACTCGGCGGCCCACGCGATCGGCAGCACCGCGAGCGTGCCGGGGTGGAAGTCGCTCGTGGCCACGTGCCAGAGGTTCGGGTGCAGGAGCCAGCCCAGCGCGCCGACGTAGGGCGCGAGCCAGGCGAGCGCCGAGCGCGAGCTCGTCGTCGTTCGCAGCGCGCGTGCCGACAGACGTGCGAGCGGCCACGCGGCCGCGGCGACCGCGAGCGACTGCGCGACGAGCAGCGTGCGCACCTCGCCCAGGAGCAGGCCGATCGGGCCGAGGATCTCGAGCGGCCAGACGAAGTGCAGGCCGCGAACGTGCGCGTCCACCAGCGGCTCCCACGGATCGCCGTGCGCCTCGCCCCAGGCCAGGCGCGCGTAGAACGCGAGGTCGAAATTGCGGTTGTGGAAGGTCGCGTAGCGCTGCCACGCGAGCGTGAAGAAGCCGATCGCGGCGAGGCTGGCGGTCGCGGCGATCACCGCTCGTTCGCGCGGGGAGATCGAGCCGTCGTCACCGAAGGCCTCGCGCAGAGACGCGCCGAGCCAGCGCCGAGCACGCGCGATTCGCGCGCGGACGTTCGTCGAGCCGCTGTCGGGCGCGTCGGGCACGGGGGCGCTCAGCTACCACGCGAGCCGCGCCTCGCCAGCATCAGGGCGCGCGAGGAGGCGCATCGTCGACCGGTGGCGAGGGCTCGGGGCTCGCCTCGCGCGAGGCGCGATCGACCGGCGTGGTCTCGAAGGCGCGCACGAGGCGCTCTCGGTCGCCGTTCGGCTGCGTGGCGTCCTCGACGAACCACCACTCGGCCCGCGCGCGCTCGGGCTTGAGGTCGAGCAGCAGGTAGCCCTTGGCCTCTTGCTCGGTCCAGCGCAGATGCCCCGTGGCGGCGAGCAGCGCGGTCTCGCGCGCACGCGATTCCTCGCCCACGAGGTGCGGTGAAGCGAGCGCGGTCGTGCCCCACTCGACGCCGATCGAGCCCTCTCGTGTCTCGGCGTCGTAGCCGGGTCCCGGCAGGTCGAACGCGAGCGCGCTGTGCGTGTCGCCCGTCAGCACGATCACGGGCCGTGGTGCGGTCTCGATCGCGGAGAGGAGCCTCGCCTGCTGTGCGGGGAAGCCATCCCACGCGTCGAGGTTTCCGAGCGCCGGGAAGGGTGCGAGGACCACTTGGTTGCCGAGCACCGTCCAGTGCGCCGTGGTCTGCTGGAGCTCGTTCGACACCATCTCTTCCTGTTCCGTGCCGAGGATGCGACGCGCCTCGTCGCGGAGCTCGGCATCGCCGAGCGGTGGCGGGTCGCGACCGTCCATGCGGGTGTCGAGCAGCACGAGGCGCGCGAGGTCTCCCAGAGAGAGCGCGCGGTGGACGCGCGTCTCGTCGCGCGTCGGCGACCACTCGAAGAAGGCGCGGCGCGCCGCGGCGACCCGGTCCGCCCACGATCCCTGCGTCGCCGGGTCGTGGGTCAGCGATCCGCTGCGGTGTGCGTTGTTCGCGAACTCGTGGTCGTCCCAGATCGGAAGGAGCGGGTGCTGTCGCGTCATCTCCTGCAGATCGGGATCGAGGCGGTAGCGCGCGTAGCGACGCCGGTAGTCCTCGAGCGTCACGATCTCGTGGGGGGGATCGAGCGGTCGCAGCGCACCGTACACGCCATCGGCGTACTCGTAGATCGCGTCCCCGAGATGCACGACGAGCGCGAGGTCTGCGCGCGCGGCGAGGCGCAGGTAGCCGTGGAAGTGGCCGTACGCGAAGTTCGAGCAGGTCACGGCGCCGAGGCGCACGTGCGCGAGGGGGCCTTCGGGCAGCGTGCGGGTGCGGCCGAGCGGGCTCGCGCCGTCGGCCGTGCGGAAGCGGAACCAGTAGGTGCGACCGGGCTCGAGGCCCTCGACGTCGACCTTCACGCAGCCATCGCGCGCCGGCTCCGCGAGCGCGAGGTCGCGGCCGACGCGCACGCTCGCGTCCGGATCCTCGAAGACCTCGAGCTCGAGCTCCTCGGGCGCGCTCACCGCCAGGCGCGTCCACACGATCACCGAGCGCGGCGTCGGATCGCCGCTCGCGACGCCCCACGCGAAGCGGCTGCTCGGCGGCGGTGGCGCGGGCTCGCATGCGGGAAGGAGCGCCGCGGCCCCGAGCGCGCCGCTCCCTCGGAGGATCTCTCGCCGGCCGATGCGCACGGCCCGTATCGTACACGCGCCCGCGCGAGGTGCCCGCGGCCGAGCCGCTCGCGATACGCTCACGCACATGCGAACCGGTCCCGCCGCCTCACCGCTCGTGCTCACCTTGCGGAGCACGCTCGTCGCGCTCGATCCCGAGACCGGCGCCCATCGCTGGAACCTGCGCCTGCCGATGCAGGTGCGGCGCGCGTTCCCCGTGGAGGGCGCGCTCTTGCTCGTGCTCGCCGAGCCGGGCACCCAGGGCGCGATCGCGCTCGTCGAGCTCGCGAGCGGCATGGTGATCCGCCGCATCGAGCTCGACTTCGACCCCTCCGGCGCCGCGCTGCGCGACGGCGATCGGCTCTACGTCGCGAGCGAGAGCGGCGTCGTGTGCGTGACGACGGACTGCCAGCTCGTCTGGGCGGGCGGCATCCGCGCCGTGCAGCGCGGCCTCTTCGGCGCCGACAGCGTGCTCGCGATCCACGGGCCCGATGGCAAGGAGCGCGCGCAGGTCGTCGTCGGCAACGAGACGAGCTCGGGCAACGCGGGCATCGTCCTCCGTGACCTCGTCTCGCAGCCGGATCTCCGTGACTGACGTGCGTTCCCGACCCACGTGCCCCGCGCGCGTGCGCGTCGTCCCCGCGGCGCCCCGCGCGCGCGTGATGCTCGCTGCTGCGATCGTGATCGCGTCGTGGCTCACGTGCGTCTCGACGCGCGCGCAGGACGTGCCCGCCGAGGACGCAGCCCCGCTGCCGGCGCTGGTGATCCCGGAGGACGACGTGCCCGCGGCCGAGCTGCGCGTGCTCCCCGCCGATCCGTGCACGCGCCTCACGCTCACGCTCTCGGAGCTCGATCGTCAGGACGCCCGCGCGAGCTGCCTCGCGAGCGTGCGGCTCGCGAACCGACAGGACCGCATCGACGAGGGCGTCGTGCTGCTCGGCTTCGGCCTCCTCAGCACGATCGCGGGCGGCACCATCGCGGGCATCGGCGCCAACGACGGCAGCGACCTCATGCTCTCGTTCGGCCTCGGCACGGCGGGCTGGGGCGTGATCAACGCCGCGTTCTCGGCGGCGCTCTTCGACGTGAGCGGCAGCGGACTCGCGGAGATCGAGGCGGATCGCGTCCTCACGAGCGAGGCCCTCGTGCGCGCACGCGAGCGCGCCGCCGCGGCGCAGGACCAGACCGCCACGATCATCGCGGTCAACGCGGGGCTGGACGTCTTCTACGTCGCGACGGGCCTCCTGCTGGCGCTCCTGGGTGACCAGGCCGAGCCCGAGGATCGCTGGCTCCTCGGCTACGGTCTCGCGATGGCCGCGCAGGGCACGTTCCTCCTCGCCTACGACGGAGTCACGTGGGCCTTCGCCGCGGATCGCGCCTCGCGGCTGCGCGCGCTCCTCGCCGAGTGAGGCGCGTGCGCGCGCTCGCGCTCACTCCTTGTAGCCGGGCGCGACGCGCTCGAGGCGGCGCAGGAGCGCGGGCCACACGAGGAACTGGCTCGCGGCGGACACGCCCGCGGCGCCGATCATCACGTTCCTCTCGAGCACCGACGGCTCGGTCGGGTGGAGCTGCCGGTCCGGGCCGAGCTGACTCAGCGTGCGCACCTGCATCGTGCAGGCGCGCTCGAGGAAGTACATGCGCGTGAACGCAGCCGCGACGCTCTCGCCCACGGTCAGCGTGCCGTGGTTGCGGAGCAGCATCGCGTTCTTGGTGCCGAGGTCCTTCTGGAGGCGCGGCTTCTCCGCGTGGTCGAACGCGACGCCTTCGTAGTCGTGGTAGGCGAGCTCACCCATCACGAGCTGCGCCGTCTGGTTGAGCGGCAAGAGGCCCTGCTTCAGCGTGGAGACGGCGGTGCCGTCCGGCGTGTGGAGGTGCAGGACCGCCTTGGCGTCCTCGCGCGCCTCGTGCACCGCGGAGTGGATCGTGAAGCCCGCGGGGTTCACGGGATAGCCCGTGTCGAGCAGGATGTTCGCGTCCTTGTCGATCTTCACGAGGCTCGAGGCCGTGATCTCCTCGAAGAGCATTCCGTAGGGGTTGATGAGGAAGTGGTGCTCGGGCCCGGGCACGCGCGCGGAGATGTGGGTGAAGACGAGATCGGTCCAGCCGAAGTCGGCCACGAGCCGATACGCGGCCGCGAGATCGAGACGGACCTGCCACTCTTCGGGAGAGACGCGCTCACGGATGGTGCTCATGGCGCGACTGTAACTGGATCGCGTCGCGGGGTCCCGCTCGCAGCGACCGCACCGCGCACTGCGCTCAGGGCGAGATCGCCGACCACTCGAGCGTCACGAAGTGACCTCGCGCGTCCTGGCCGTCCTCGACCACGCGCAGCCTGTGGAGCGTCCCCGCTCCGTCGCGCACGAGGAGACCGTCGCCGACACAGGTCGGATCGTACGTCGCCGTGTTCACGCCGCAGAGCAGGTTGCCGCCCTCGGCCCACGAGCAGCTGGCCGCGTCGCCGGGCACGTCCTCGAGCCGCGCGAACTCGGCGGTGCTCGTGCCCGAGGAGGCTCCGAAGCGGCAGAAGCCCGCGCTCGCGGTGAGCCCGAGGTAGCGGCCGAGGTAGGCCCGTACGTCGAAGTCCCACCCCGGCTCCTCGGAGCGGACCTCACCGTCGGTGAGCCGAACCGCCTCGCACACGAAGTCGTCGCACCACAGCGTCACCCGACACGCGCCGCGCTGCGGGTCGCAGCGACCGGGCGCGTCGTCGCTCGGGCCCGCGTCGCCACCGACGTGGCTCGTCGGGCCGTTGCAGCCGCCGATCCAGAGAGCGGCGCCCGCGATCGACACGCCGAAGAGGAGCGAGAGTGAGCCACGCATGAAGGCCTCCGAAGCGAGGCCGCCGGGCCTCGTCCGTCACGAGCTTGGGCCACGCGCCGTCGTGCGGAAGTGCACGGCGGTGCACATCGGCCGTGCACGGATCCACAGGTGCTCGCGGGGCGTGATCTGCCCCCCGTACGGCCTCTGGCTCGCGGTACCCTCGGCCTCGATGCGCGGTGCGGCGGCGGTGTGGACGGCGATCCTCCTCGTGATCGTCGGTGCGGTGGGGCTCACGGTCTGGAGCGAGCGCCTGCCTGCGCCGAGGCCCGACACGGCGCCACTCGACGAGTTCTCCGCGGCGCGCGCGATGGAGGTGCTGCGGCTCCAGACCGATCTCGGTCGACGGCTCTCGGGCACGCCGAACGAGCGGCTCACGGCCGATCGGCTGGCCGCGCGCCTGCGCGAGATCCCGGGCATGGAGGTGCGTGTCGAGGAGGTCTCGTCGTCGCGCCAGTATCTCGACACACCCTTCACGTATCCGCTCATCGTCTCGCACGTGTGGAACGTGCTCGGGCGCCTGCCGGGACGGAGCGACGAGGCCGTGCTGCTCGATGCCCACTTCGACACGACCGGCTCGAGCGACGGCGCCGGAGACGATGCCTTCGGCGTCGCCGCGATGGTCGAGGCCGTGCGCGCCCTCGCGGCGAACGGGACGCCACCCGAGCGCACGATCCTCGTGCTCCTCAACGGCGGCGAGGAGTACGGCCTGCGCGGCGCCGAGGGCTTCGTGCACGGGCCCGAGGCCGCGCGCGTCCGCTCGTACCTCTACATCGACGGCATGGCGCGTGGCCGCACGCGCCTGGTCACCACGACGCGCGGCCATCCCGAGCTGATCGACGCGCTCGCGCACGCGATGCCGCATCCGTCGGCGAACGTGATCATCCAGGACATCGTCGAGGGTGGCGCCGTCGGCGGCGTCGATGGCGATCGCCGGCCCTTCGAGGACGCGGGCCTCGTGGGCATCACGCTCGCGTGCGTCGACGATCTCGCGGCCTCGCACACCGAGCGTGATCGCGCCGACCGTGTCGATCCCGCGGCCCTGCAGGAGATGGGCGACACGACCCTCGCGCTCGTGCGCGAGCTCGCGGGCGCAGAGGGCCCGCGGTCCGACGCGAGCGAGGCACCGCGCCCGGTCTACTTCGATCTGCTCGGTGTCGTGCTCGTGCACTACGGGCGCCAGGCCTCGCACGGCTTCGCGCTCCTGGCGTGTCTCGTCGCGACCGGCGCGCTCGTGCGCGTGGTGCGCCGCGGCCGCCTCTCGCCGCGAGGGATCGCGATCGGGACGGGGCTCACCGCGCTGGCCCAGATCGCCGGCCTCGTCGCGGCGCTCTCGACGGCCGCGCTGCTCTCGTTCGCGATCGGTCGGCCGCACGGCTGGTACGCCCACCCGTGGCTCGCGGGGATCGCCTTTCCGTGCGCGAGCGCGAGCGCGATCCTCGCCGTGCACGCCCTGGCTCGTCGGCGCCTCTCGAGCGACGAAGACGGCGCGTGGCTCGCGTGGTGTGGCGCGCTCCTGGGCTGGGTGTTCTGGCTCGTGCTCGCCGAGCTGCGCGACGCGGGGGCGTCGTACCTCGCGCTCGTCTGGACGGTCTCGCTCGGGCTCGGGCTCCTCGCGGCGGATCGATGGCCCGAGCGCCTCTGGCCGCTGGCGGTGCTCGCGTGCGTTCCCGGGGCCGTGATCACGGCGAACGTCGCGATCCCGACGCTCCGCGCGATGTTGCCGCAGACGGGCTACATGCCGCTGCCGATCCCGGCGGACGTGCCCGTCGCGCTCATGATCTCGCTCGCGTCGCTCGGCGTGCTCGGCGCGCTCGTCGTGTCGGTGCACACGTGTGGAGGGCTCGCGCGCGGCGCCGCGGCGCTCGCGATCACCACCGTGATCGGCGTGATCGCGCTCGCCTCGCTCGCGCCCTACGATCGCGAGAGCCCGCGCCGCATCCTCGCGACGCACGCGGAAGAGGAGGGCCGGAGCGCGATCGTGCTCGGCAGCTTCGACGTGCTCCCGATGGACGATGTGGTCCGCGGCCTCGGCGACACGCATCCACCGCGCGACGACTGGCACCCGCTCGGCCCCTACTACGTGCCGACGCACGAGCTCGATGCGCCGGCACCGCCCTTCGATCCGCCCCACCTCGAGGTCGAGCGTCGCGATCCGCTCGGAGCCGACGGCACGCGCGTGGTCGCGCTCCGCGTCGTCGTCGAGACCGCGCATGCGCAGCTCTACGTGCCACGCGCGCGCCTCGCGGCGTGGTCTCTCGGGCCGATGCCGCCGGAGCCGGCGAGCGGCGAGGACGACATGATCCTGTTCGTCGCGCCGCGCCCCGAGGGCGAGCGCGTCGAGCTCACGCTGCGCGGAGAGGAGCCCGTGCGCGTCGAGGTGCGTGCGGTCGAGCCGCGCCACGGGCCCGCGCTCGAGGCGCTGGCGGCGCGCATGCCCGACTGGGTCGTCTTCTGGCCCGAGATGACGCGCATCGTGCACACGGCGCTGTGAGCCCCAGCCGCGACGGCCCGGCCGCGATGGGCTCGCGCGGTGAGCGCCACCGAAGAAGACCTCACGCTGCGCGACCGCATCGCCGAGGCGCGCGCCCGCGCGAGCGAGCAGAAGAGCCTCGCGGCGCGCGGCGCGGCCGAGGCAGTGGATCAGATCCTCGGCTCCGCGTCGCCCGAGCTCGCGCCGCTCCTCACGTCCGGCTCCATGATGCTCAGGGTGCTCGCGGTCGTGTCGGAGTCGGTGCGCCCTTCGCGCGCGCGTGACGCGGCGTGAGCCTCGCGACAGAGTCGTCCCGTGCGTGACGCGAACGTCCCCAGCGAGAGCGAGCGAGAGAGCCTGGCCCTGATCCGTGCCGTCTCCGAGGAGGTGGTGGCGCGCATGGCGAGCGATCTGATGATCGGCTTCTTCTTCGCGAAGGTGGATCTCGCACGCCTCGTGGAGCTCGAGTACCAGCACGCCGCCCACGCGCTCGGCTTCGAGGTGCCCTACGAGGGCCGGCCGCTCGAGGCCGCGCACTTCCCGCGGCGCATCTTCGGCGGTCAGTTCGATCGTCGCATGGTGATCTTCCGCGAGGTGCTCGCGAAGCACGGCGTGCCAGAGCCGCTCCGCGCGCGCTGGCTCGCGCACGCCGAGGCGCAGCGCGAGCGCGTGGTGGTGCCGGGCACGCCCCCGCACGCGTAGCGGGCCCGCGGATCAGCGATCGAGGAAGGCGCGGAACGCCGCGGCGTTCTCCTGGCTCACGAGCACCTCGTCGGGCGCGCGCGGCTGAAGCGTGAGCTCGAGCCGACCGCGACCTCCCGAGCGGAACGACGCGACCGCGCTCGCGTGCACGAGGTAGCCGCGGCACGCGCGGAAGAAGTCTCCGCCCTCGAGGTCTCGCTCGAGCTGGCCCAGCGTGCGCTCCACGATGTGCTCGGCGCCGGTGTGATCGATCGCGAGCGTGAGCTTGTCGTCGGCCCGGAAGTACGCGATCTCGCGCACGGGCAGCGCGCGCTCCGCGCCCTTGTGTCGCACGAGCAGGCGCTCGCGAGGCCGGCGCGTGAGGAGACCCGCGGCCTCGCGCGCCTCGCTCGGCCCGAACGCACGCCGGCCCAGCGCGCGCTCGAGACGATCGCGCTTGGCGAGCGCACGCTCGAGGGCCTCGCGCTCGATCGGCTTGAGGAGGTAGTCGACGCTGAGGTGGCGGAAGGCCTGCTCGATCCACGCGTCGTACGCCGTCACGAAGATCACCGGTGCCTCGATCACGCCCTCCTCGAAGAGGACGAGCGCGCTTCCGTCGGAGAGGCGGATGTCCGAGAGCACGAGATCCACGCGCGCCGCGTCTTGCGCGAAGAACTCGCGCGCCTCGGCGACGGTCTCGAGCTCGGCGGTGACCTGCGCGGAGGGCGCGAGCTCCGCGAGCAGGCGCAGGAGGAGCCTCCGCGCGGGCGCCTCGTCCTCGATCACCGCGATGCGCAGCGG
>JBILLJ010000319.1:0-3753 GCA_044376125.1 Sandaracinaceae bacterium | reverse complement strand
GCGCGCGGCAGCGGCGTCGAGCCAACCTCGGAGCGCGGCGGCGTCCTCCCGATGCGATGCCGGCAGTTCGTCCAGCTCGTAGAGCGTGACGTCGTCAGTCGTCGTGTCGTGGAGGGCGGCCACGAATCGCGTGCTCTCGGGGATCGTCACGCCTCGCTCCGACAGGCCCTTTCGGACGAGCGGATCGTTGAGCAGCGCGGCACCGACTCGCGCGTTCACTTCGCCCGTCTGCCCACAACAAGCACCACAGTCGAGCCCCGCCGCATGCGGGTTGTTGCGCGTGGTGCTGCCGTGTCCGACGAGGAGCACGAGCGGCGCGAGGTCCCGGGTCAAGCTCATGCCACGAAGCACCCGAGCGCGAGCTCGCATCGCGTCTCGAGCTCGACTGGTGCGCCATCGATGTCGCTCACGAGCCGGGGACGCTCGGCCGCGGACGCCGGTTCGGAGAGCCCGAGCTGGGCGCGCGCGCTGCGCGCGAGACCCGCGAAGCTCGCGCCGACGAGCCCCGCCGCGAACGTCGCGCCCAGCGCCTCCACGAACGAGAAGGCCGAGACCGGGTCGGTCTTGAACGACCTCGCCGTGCGTGCGAGCGCGAGCCCTCGCTGGCGTCGGGCGACGTCGCCGTCGCTCAGGCCGGTGTCCGTGGCTCGCAGGCGGGCGCGCAGCAATCCGGGGAGCTGCGGGCGCACGTGGGCCCCGCCCAGAGGGGCGTAGTCGATGGGAAGACCGAAGAAGCCGGCGAAGCCCAGTGTCTGTACCGCAGGTGCCGTGGCCTCGAGCGCGCGGCGGAAGACCTCGGACCTCACGTCGATGCAGAACACGGCCTGCGCACGCGGCGTGGCCGTTCGCGAGGCGCCGAGCCCCTCGTGGAGTCCCTCGATCACTGGCGCCCTCCACGCGATCTCGAGCGCGCTCTGGAGGAGCCAGTCGTCGGGCCGCGCGCGTCGAGCGGCCTCGTCGATCCGAGGCCAAGCGTCCATCGCCGCGAGCCAGCGCCGCTCGAGTCCCGCGCCCCCGAGTCGGTGGAGCATCCATTCCCACCCGATCCGGATCGCGAGCAGGCCGACGATGTCGTCGTCGTCGCGCCCTTCGAGGCGTGCGATCCAGCGTCGATGCGCGCACACCGACGCCCAACCGTTCACGTCGAGGAGCAAGCCCAGGAGGTAGAGATCTTGCTCACCCTCCGGGACGCGGAGCGTCTCGAGGGCCCGCGCGATCATCGCGGGCGCCGTCTCTGGCAGTGTCGCGGCCGTCTCCGCACAACGGCGCTCACCCATCACCCACGCCGGATTGCGGTCCACGACGGCGTCGCGTCGCCAGAGCGCATAGAGACCGCCTTCCCTCGAGGGGCCGAAGTCGGCCTGACCGTCGTCGAAGTAGGCCGCGCAGAGCTGGCTCACGCTCTGGATCACGAAGTCGCGCCATGAAGGCGAGTCCTGGTCTCGCGTCTCGTCGAGCACGTCGAGAACGCGTGCTCGGCGAGGCGTCGTGGGCTCCGGTGCATCGAGCAGGGCGCGCAAGCTCGCGAGCGAGCACTCGGTATCGCTCGCGTCGAGCGCCTCGAGCAGGTGCTCGTCGCGGATCTCTCCGCGTCGGTAGGCCTCGCGGTAGAACGAACGGGGCATGAGCAGCTCTGCCCCCGAGAGGGCGCGGAGCCGGGCCGCGACGTCCGTCAACGGAGCGTCGACGAAGCCCCAGAAAGGGTTCACGGCGATGAAGCGATCCAGAGGCCAAGACGGGGCGATGCGGGCGCACGCCGCTTCCACGGCGCGCTGGAGAGCGTCCGGCGACACCGCAGCGTTCCTTGCGGCGTTCTTCCCCGCGAGGGCGTGAGTGTTCGTGTCGGAGTGAGCGTGGGTGTTCGTGTCGGACAGAGCGTGAGCGGTCATGTCTGCACCTCGATCGACGTCGCTGCTCCGCGCCCTGCGAGCACGCCGTGACTGGCATGGACCCGGCGAGGGGGCCAGAGCCGGAAGGCGAGGCTCGTGACCCACTCGTCGAGGTGAAGGCCCGAGAAGAGCCTGGGGTGGAGAGATCGCGCGAGTGGCGAATCGGGCCGGAGCGCCAGTGAGGACTTGATCACGAACAGCGTCGCGAACGCCGTGGCCGTCAGCGCCCAGGCGACGGGGCTCGCGGGGGTGTGCGACGCGGGCAGGAGCCCCTCCGCCAGTGAGTGCCAGCCGACGTAGAGGAGCACGACCGCGCCCGCGTGCAGCGCGACGGCGAGCGCGCCGCGCGCATCCCGCGCCGCCCCGCCGAGGAACATCGGCACGAGCGAGAGGCCGAGGAGCGACGCGAGCACGATCAGGGCAGTGTCGTCGACGGTGCTGCCCAGAGGGTCGCGGCCGATCCACAGGACGCCGAAGGCCAGGGCCAGACCGAGCGCCGTCGCGGCGAGGAGGCCCTGGAGCGTGGGTGGTGGAGGCGGACCTGCGAGCGCGCGCGTCTTCCACGTCTCGACGCTCTGCCCGGCCGAGAGGAACGCGTGGGCCTTGTAGAGAGAGTGTGCGACGAGGTGCAAGAGGGCGAGTGACCAGAGCCCGAGCCCGCACTGGAGCAAGAGGAAGCCCATCTGCGAGATCGTCGACCACGCGAGGCCCACCTTCACGCTCACCCGTGTCGTCGCGACGAGCGCCCCGACGGTGGCCGTGAAGAGAGCGACCACGACGAGGAACAGTCGCGCCGGTTCGGCGGCCGAGAGCCACGGGGCGAGGCGGATCAGGATGAAGCCACCGATGTTCACGACGCCCGCGTGCAGGAGCGCCGAGACGGGCGTCGGAGCCTCCATGACCTGCGTGATCCAGCCGTGGAAGGGCAGCTGGGCGGACCGCGCCGCGACCGCGACGACGAGCAGCACCGCTCCGACGTGCATGGAGGTCGGCAGCTCCGCCTGCTGCGCGACCCAGCGCGAGAGGTGGTCGAGGTCGAGGCTCCCGACGTTCGTGTAGACGAGCGCCAGCGCCGCGAGGAAGGCGAGATCCGCGAGCCGGCTCACGAGGAGCTTCTTGTGCGCTGCGACGACCGCCGCGGGGCGGTCCGGGTAGAACAGGAGGAGGTGCTGGAGCGCGAAGCTGGTGGCCGTCCAGGCCGCGGCGATCACCAGGAGGTCGTTCGCGACGACGAGGAGCGTCACGGCACCCAGCGTCGCCAGGAGCCAGCGCAGGCAACGCTCGAGACCCGGATCGCCGTCGAGGTAGGTGCGCGAGAAGCGCACCACCAGCGCACCGAGCGACGAGACCAAGAGCAGCATCGTGCACGTCACGGCGTCGACGCGAGCGCCCAGGGCCGAGCCCGTTTCCCCGAGTGATGCGCCGAGGGTCACGCAGAGCGCCAGCGCGGTGGCGAGCGCGGTGGCGGCCGCCGCGCGACGAGGCACGAGCGTCGCGAACAGGAGAACGGCGGGCGTCGTGAGCGCGAGCGCGCAGAGGAGCGGGGCGGAGAAGAACGTGATCATCGCGGCCCCACGTATGCCGCACTGGCTCGTTCGGAAAAATGTCTGTATATCGACTCAATCGTTCTGTTCGGGAGAACGATCGTGCGCAAGATCCCACCCGGATCGACGCGGCGTCGGCGAAGCGACACGAGCGCACCGACGCGCACCGCCACCGACGTGTCGACGCGCCGACGTGCCACCGTCGTCGTGCCACCGTCGTCGTGCCACCGTCGTCGTGCCACCGTCGTCGTGCCACCGTCGTCGTGCCACCGTCGTCGTGCCACCGTCGTCGTGCCACCGTCGTCGTGCCACCGTCGTCG
>JBILLJ010000318.1:0-3756 GCA_044376125.1 Sandaracinaceae bacterium | reverse complement strand
CGCCCCGGCGCAGTGAGCACGCCCGGCGCGCGCTCCGGCGCGTGCCTCAGCGGGTGCGACGACCCGTGAGCATGCTCGTGTCGTCGTGGTCGAGGCCGCCGATCACGTCCCCGTCGTCCCCGAAGTCCAGCCCGTCGTCCATCGTGGTCGGCGTCGGGCGCGTCGTGCGCTCGGTGCGCGCAGTGCGGTCGGTGCGCCGCGGCGCGCGAGCGGGCGTGGCCACCGGCACCTCGGCCTCCGTGCGCGGCGCGGCCTCGGGCGTCGGCGTCGTCGCGACGGCCAGAGGCGCCGCGGCCGCCGGCACGGTGACCACGACCTGACGCTCGACCTCGACGACGCGCGGTCCCTCGTGCGCCTGCAGGACCAGGAGCCCCGCCAGCGCCGCGGCGACGACGCTCGAGAGACCGAACGCGAGCGCCCAGGCGCGCGTCGGCGGCGGCGGGACCGCGGGGCGCGAGGCGTCGAGCACGCTCTGATGCATCTGCTCGCGCTCGGCCTGCACACGCGCCAGCTCCGCCTTGAGCGCGATCATCCGCGCGTCCTGCGCGATCTCCGCCTCCACCTTGAGCCGCGCTTCGGCCTCGGCGATCGCGCGCGCCTTGGCCTCGCGCTCTGCCTCGCGACGGCTCGCCTCTTCACGCTCGGCCGCCTCGCGCTCCGCGTCGCGGCGCGCCTCGGCCTCGCGAGCCTCCGCGCGCGCCTTCTCGCCCGCGACGCGATCCGACTCGAGCCGAGCCAGCTCGCCGAGGGCGAAGAGCACGCTGTTGTCGCGGGTCTCGGTGGCGGTCGACGTGGTCTTCGAAGCGTTCGCGCTGGCCATGGTGTCCTCCTCGGGTGCGGGCGCCTCGTTGCGTCGGCACCGCGTGAAGGACGGCTTTGCAGCCCGTGGGCCAGCCCACGAAGCCCACGGATCGCGCGAATGACAGGAATTTCGGCGTCCCGTAATCTCTCATTCGTAGACTGCAGATCTACGAATCACGATCTGTCGGACGGGCGCACCCGCAGGCCGAGCTGGTTGAAGCGCAGGCGGACCTTGCGCGCGGCGCGTGGGTCGTCGCGGCCGAGGAGCACGCGCGCCATCGCCGCGAAGTCGCCGTCGTGCTCGGCGTGGAGCTGCTCGTAGAGCTGCACCTCGAGCGAGCGCGCGACCTCGTGCAGACCGTCCCCTGCGCGCACGCGCAGCGAGCGCACGTCGTCGCCGGCGCGTGAGCGCTCCGCGGCCGCGCGGGGTGAGCTGGCGAGCTGATCGTGGAGCAGCTCGCGCACGAGGCGCGCGGGCACGGGGACGATGCGCGCGCCGTCACCGCTCGCGGCCCTCCCCTGCTCGGCGGCCTCGAGCGCGTCGGTGAGCGCGAAGACGACGGCGTTGGTGACGAAGAGCTCGAGCTCGCGCACGTTGCCCGGGAAGCGATGCCGCTCGAGGTCGCGCACGCTCTCGCGGCCGAGCACGAACGCGACGCCGCGCGGCGAGCGTGGGGCCCGCCCGAGGTGCACCTCCGCGTGCGGCGCGCCCGGGATCGACGCGGCCTCCATGTAGGCGGCGAGCAAGGCGCGGTCGGCGCCCGCTGCGAGCCGACGCCGAAGGAGATCCCCGAGGAGCTGAGGCACGTCGGCGATGCGATCGCGCAGCGGTGGCACGACGAGGCGCGCGGCGGGGTTGAGGCGTGCGAGGAGATCCGCGCGGAAGCTCCCGTCGGCGACCTTCTTCGCGAGGTCGGCGTTGGTCGCCGCCACGAGCTTCACGTCCACGATGCGCGGCGTGCTCTCGCCGAGGCGCGTGACGCGGCCGTCCTGCAGCGCGAGCAGGAGCATGCGCTGCGCCTCGAGCGAGAGGTTGCCGATCTCGTCGAGGAAGAGCGTGCCGCCGTTGGCTTCTTCGAAGCGGCCCTTGCGATCCATCGCGCCGGAGAACGCGCCGCGTGCGGTGCCGAACAGCTCGGAGGCCGCGATGGTCTCGGGGATGGACGCGAGGTCGATCGCGACGAACGGGCCCTTCCGGTGGGTCGCCGGATGCACCACGCGCTCGGCCAACGCGCTCTTGCCGGTGCCGGTCTCGCCCAGGAGGAGCATCGGCAGCGAGGTCCTCGCGAGCGCCTGTACGTCGCGCCGCAACTTGGCCATCGCGGCGCTCTTGCCCCACGTGTAGCCGCCGGCCTCGGGCGAGTCGCGGCGGCGCGCGAGCACGCGCTCGACGAGGAGCGAGAGCGCGCGCGCATCGAACGTCGCCTCGCCGGCGAGCGCGACGAACTCGTCGGCGGTGAGCGCTTCGTGCGCATCACGGGCGACCTCGTCCTCGGAGGTCATGAGGACGACGGGGAGATCCCCGCGGCGCTTGCGCAGGTGATCGAGGATCGCGAGCCCCTGGAAGCGCTTGCGCTGCGAGAGCTTCGCCGTGCTCGGCAAGAGGCGCTCCTCCGGCACGTCGAACGCGACGTCGAGGAGCACGACGTCCACGTCTCGATGTCTGGCGAGCGCCTCGTCCGCCTCGAAGGCGTCGTGCGCGTGGGTGAGCGTGCAGCCCTCACGGCGCTCGCACGTCCAGCAAGGACCGGGGAGCTCGCAGCGCGTCGCGTAGTCGTAGTCGCGGAGGAACGCGTGCGCGAGCTCGACGTAGCGATCTCCATCGTCGACGACGAGCAGCTTGGGGCGCTCGCTCATCCGTCGATCTCGCCGCGACGCACGCACGCGAGGCGCACGGCGCGGAGCACCAGCGCGAGGTGGAGCTCGACCTCGCGAGCGTCGTCCACCACGCGAGCGAGCGCGCCGGGATCGAGCGCTCGCACCTCACGCTCGGCGGCGTCGATGCGCTCGAGCGCACGAGCCGCGTCGCGCATCGGAGGCAGCGCGCAGAGGCTCTGGGGGAGCTGGCCGACCAGCTGCGCGAAGCGCGCGGAGGCCCGCGTGCCCTTGTGCGTCTCGTAGAGATCCTTCACGAGCATCGACGCGAGCGAGGTGGGTACGGGCGCGCCGACGGCGACGTTGCGGGCGATGCGCGTGATGTACTTGCCCACGTCGTGGTGGAGCGTGGCGAGCGTGTCCTCGACCGGCTCGAGGAAGCGCGCGTCGAGGCCGAGCAGGACCTCCGACAGGGGGTCGACGGCGGGCGTCTCGTCGCTCGTCGTCTCGCTCACGAGGGACCCTCGAGCGCGCGCGCGATGGCCTCGGCGTCGAAGCCCGGCACCGCATGCACGTCGCCGTACAGCTTGCGCAGGTTCGCGAGTCGATCGGGCGGGAAGTCGTGCACGAAGACGGCGCGCTGCCGAAAACCCGCCTTGCGCAGCTCGCCGAGGATGAGGGTGCCTTGCTGGTCCTTGGCCCAGCGACGCGCACGCTCGAGATCTCCAGCGAACATGCGCTTCGCGAGATCCGCGAGGTCGCCGACGAGGTCCTCGGGCCGCGCACGCTCGAAGCGCAGGTCCACGAGCAACGCGTCGATCGAACGCGACGGATCGGCGCGTCCGGACTCGAGCCGTGCGCGTGCCTCGGCCCCGCTGTGCGCGGCGTCGATCTCGAAGCGATCCGCGAGGAAGTGCCGGGCGAATTCCTCGTACTCGTTCCCGTCCTCGATGAGAAGGAGACGCACGGCCTCTTGTTCGCACGAAATGGAGCCACCGGGCAACCGCGGCCGCGGCCGGCGGGCAGGCGACGAGATGCTGATGCGGCCCGATCCGGACTGCGTGATCCGCATCGCGCTCGCGCTCGCTGCGGTGTCCAAGCGCTACGCGAGGATCCGCATCCTCGCGTTCTGCTTCGTGT
>JBILLJ010000317.1:0-3770 GCA_044376125.1 Sandaracinaceae bacterium | reverse complement strand
CCAGCGATCCCAAGCCCAAGCGCCCCAAGCGCAAGCGCGCCTCTGGCGCTGACGAGCTCGTGGCGCGCTTCGAGCAGGCTTATCGGGACATGATGCCTGCCTATCAGCTCGCCAGTCTCGAGTTCCGCGAGACTGGCACGATGCCGCCATTCCCCGAAGGGACCTATCCACCACGCATCATGTACGCCTTCGTCGAGTCGTAGCGACCGGGGGAGATCCCGTGTCGCTCGCCGTCGGGGTGCCCGACGGGAGACGTGTGCCCGCCGACCGAGAGGTCGAGCGGGCTGGAGGCGTTGGCGGCGCGGGAGGGCGTGCTGGGCGGTGGTTGGGCCGTCGAAACGGCGCTCCGTCGTCCTGCGGCACCGGACCCGAGCAGGACCTACAAATCTCGCGATTTTCCTCTCTGAGAACTACAGATCCGGCGGTTTTCCTCTCTGAGAACGACAGATCCGGATCTCTCGTGACGGCGAGTCTGCGTGTGTGCGCGGTGCGCATGCTCGCTTGCCGTGGATGGGAGGGGCGCGCGACGATCCGCGCGTGAAGCTCGAGCCTCCGAGCCTGAAGGCGGACACGCGACATCCGAGCTCGTTCGTCGCGCTCGTGGCGCCGGATGGTCCATGGCGCACGTCGCTCCTCGAGGGCCTGCCGCCGCGTGTGCGCGCGCTCCATCCGGCGGACGTGCACGTGACGCTCACGTTCCTCGGCGGCGTGACGCCGGAGGCCGCGCGCGCGGCGTTCGATGCCGTCGCGCCGCTGCCCCTCATGGCCATGAGTGTCTCGCTCGGCGCGGTCGTGCCGCTCGGACCGGACTCGCGCTGGACCGCGCTCTCGGCGCTGATCGAGGACGACGGCGCGCTCGCCGAGGTGATGCGCACGGTGCGCGAGGTGGCTGCGCGTGCGGCCCACACGATCGCCGACACGCGGCCGCCCCTGCCGCACGTCACGATCGCGCGCCTGCATGCGAAGGCCTCGCCCGACGAGCGCGCCAGCGCGGAGCAGTGGGCGAGAGCGCGAAGCACCGACCAGGTCCTCCGCCTCGATCGGCTCGCGCTCTACACCGGCCACCGCCACAAGGAGCCGGGCCAGCCGGCCTACGCCGTGATCGCCGAGCGCGCCCTCACGTGATGGTGCTCAGGCAGCGAGAAAGAATCGACCGCTCCCGTACCACCCCCCAGAGCGGGCGAGCCCGTGCTCGTGCCCGTGTCCTATCTGCAGGGAAACTGCGTCGCCGAACTCTTCGCCGCGCTCGCGGAGGCCTCGCAGCAGTTCTCGCTCGTTCGCGCGGGCGCCGCGCTCGAGGCGCCCGCGAAGGCCTCGAAGGCGCCCGCGAAGACCTCGAAGGCGCCCGCGAAGGCCTCGAAGGCACCCGCGAAAGCTTCCAAGGCCGCGCGGCGCTGAACGACTCGGGTCATGCGCGCTGCGGTCCGCAGCGCGTGACGCTCGCTCGAGCGCGGAGGTTGCCGTCGTGGGGTGCGGGCCGCAGAGTCGGCGCATGTCCCAGGAGCCGTCGACGAAGAACGAGGAGGTCGCCCCGCTGCCGCGCAAGAAGCCGGACTGGCTGCGCGTGCGGCTGCCCGGCGGTGAGCGCTACGAGTCGCTCAAGCGCACGTTCCGTCGCCTCGATCTCCACACCGTCTGCGAAGAGGCGCGCTGTCCCAACGTCGGCGAGTGCTGGGGCGAGGGCACCGCGACGATCATGATCCTCGGCGAGACGTGCACGCGCGGCTGTCGCTTCTGCGCGGTCACCACGGGAGATCCCGGCGGCGTCGTCGATCCGCGCGAGCCCGAGAACACGGCGCGCGCGCTCTCCGAGCTCGATCTCGCGTACGTCGTCCTCACGATGGTCGATCGCGACGATCTCCTCGACGGCGGCGCCGAGCACGTCGCGCGCACCGTGCAGCGCATCAAGCACTACAGCCCCAAGCTCCTCGTCGAGACGCTCGTCGGGGACTTCCAGGGCGTGCGCAACGACGTCGCGACCCTCGTGCGCGACGGCAAGCCCGACGTCTTCGCGCACAACGTGGAGGTGGTGCCGGCCCTCCAGCGCAAGATGCGCGACGCGCGCTGCAGCTGGCAGCGCTCGATCGACGTGCTGCGCTGGGCCAAGGACGAGGGCGCGCAGGTCACCAAGAGCTCGCTCATGGTCGGCTGCGGCGAGAGCGAGAGTGACGTGCTCGAGGCGATGCAGAGCCTGCGCGACGCGGGCGTCGACGTGCTCACGATCGGGCAGTATCTCCGCCCCACGCCCAAGCACGCCGAGGTCGTGCGCTACGTCGAGCCGCGCGAGTTCGACGCGTTCCGCGACGCGGGCCTCGCGATGGGCTTCCGCTACGTCGCCTCCGGCGCGCTCGTGCGCTCGAGCTACCGCGCCGCCGAGGCCTTCCTCCGCGGCATCCTCGGCGGCGACGCGAGCGCGGCCGAAGGCCACGGCGGCCAGGCCTTCGAAGATCGCTACGGCAAGAAGACGCGCCTCAGCATCCTGCGGTGAGCCTCGTGTGACTTCTTGCGAGCGACCGTGCGCGGAGACGTGCACCGACGCGTGCGGCTGTCATCTTCCGGCCATGCGACGAACGATTCTTCGCTTCTCGATGATGGGGCTCGCGGGCCTGAGCGCGTGTGGCGGCGGCAGCGACGGCGGTGATGCGGGCGTGCGCGTGGATGCGCACGTCGCGATCGACGCCGCGAGCGAGAGCGACGCCGGCGTGTCCCTCGACGCCGCCTCCACGGACGACGCGGCTGCCAGCGAGGACGCCGCGAGCACAGACGACGCGTCCGTCGCGCTCGATGCGCCGGCGAGCGATGCGGGCGCGAGCCCCGACACGGGCTGCACCTACATCGACCAGCCGTACATCGTGTTCTGCGTCGAAGACTACGAGTACGTGCGCGAGTGGTCCGCGATCGAAGGCGCGGCCGCGTGCCCGCCCTATGCGACGGGCACTCGCGGCGATCGTTACGCGACGCTCGCCGAGGCCATCGCGGGCTCGGCCTGCGAGGACGCGTGCGTCTGGCGTGCGGGCAGGAGCGTGAGCCTGCTCCGCTGTGGTCGCCGCACGGGCTACATCGAGTACGTGGCCAGCGGCTGCGCGTCGCTCTACGAGACGCCCGACGGCATCTTCCGCTCGCTCGAGGAGTGGGACATGGCCGCGCCCTGCCCCTGATCTGCGCACGCAGCGCGCTCCACGCAGCCCGCGGCGCGACCGGCGATGGCGCGCCGCTGGCGCTGCCACGGCGTCTTCTTCACACGGTCGACGCGCACCTCGGTCAGAGGCAGTGGCCACATCTTCGATCACACACACGGTCGACGCGCAGGGCAGACCCGCGACGGCGTCTTCACCCTACACGGTCGGAGCACACCTCGAAGACGGCAGACGCGACGGCCGCCACGTGCTCCGCTGCTCCGCTACGTCCCGGCGCGAACCACAGCCATCACCCGTCGGGCTTCTCCCCTCGGACCTGCCGGGCGCTTCGCGACGTCCTTGCGCAGAGCCGCGGGCACACGGTGCGCGAGGCCGTGCACGAAGACGCGTCACGACACGCGCACGGCCGTCGAATGCTCCCAGCGCACAACGCGGAAGGCCATGCCCGCGGTCGCGCGACGCTACCGCGCGCACTGCCGAAGAAGCTCTGATCTGAGCACTCAACGCGGAAGGCCATGCGCGCGGTCGCGTGAGGCGAGCGAGCACGGTCGCCCAGCACATCGACCTGCTGGTCTTCGATCATCTCTCCGCGAATGCGCCCGGCAGGATCGAGGGGAGGTACGAGCACACGGA
>JBILLJ010000316.1:0-3771 GCA_044376125.1 Sandaracinaceae bacterium | reverse complement strand
CACAGCTGCGCGAGCTCGTCGGCGCTCAGCGAGCGGCCGGGGCGACGCTCCGCGTCCTCGACCACGAGCCCGAGGCCGAGCGCGGTGCGGTGCTCGACGTGGGCAACGCCACCGTGCCCGCGATCCTCGCCGAAGTGTCCGGCGAGGGGACGCGCGAAGCTCCCGCGGGCTTTGCCGGCGAGAGGATAGTGACCGTCGCGCACGTTGCGCTTGTCGCGCGAGATCGTGTCACCGAGAGAGTCCGGATAGAAGGCGACCGGCTGTCCGTAGTGTCGGTGGGCGAGCCCGCGGAGGTTCGTGCGGTTCGCGTCGAGCACGTCGGAGGCGAGGATGCCGATCGTCTGCTCGGCGATCGGCGCGCTCATGCCCGCCATCGTCAGCGCAGCGCGCATGCCCGAGCTGCCCGAGTTCGGCACGCCCACCCATCGATCGCGCGGGAGGCGGATGCTCGCCGCGAGGAGGGCCTGGGTGCCTGAGGCTGCGTCGCGCTGGAGAATACGCGATGCGTCGATCCACGGTGGCACGGGGTAAGGATCTCCACCGAACCCGTAGACCAGATAAGCAGCCTCCGCGCTGATCGCGCGCTGCGTGGAGCTCACGGGCACCACGAAGTTCATGACTTGGATGGGGCCGGTGAAGTCGTTGAGACCGAGCGTGCGCAGATCGGTGGGAAGCGATTGGCAGGTGTCGGCAAAGACGTCCGACGTCTGCACGGGTCGGTCCGTCGAGCCGAGGTACGCGCGTCTCTCGCCGGACGGCAATGTCTTGGCCGAGGGCAACTCGACCCGCATCACGCTCCGCGATGTCCACAAGCCCAGCAACGCGAGCCCGCTCGACCGTAGGGAGATCCTCGGGAGGAAGGCGCTGCCACTTCTCGGCATGGCCAAGCAAGCGCGCGTGCTCTGGGTCTCGCCCCGCGAGCTCAGCGTGCTGACCGATGCCTACACGGTGGCGAGCATCGATGTGAGCGCGCTGTCCCAGTGCAGCGCTCCCTGAGTGAGGTGGCCTGCGCGCGCGACGACGAAGCGCCCGATCTGAGGCAGCGCCCGATTCGCGAGAGCGTCGCGCGCACCTCGAACCGCGGTGAGGTCCGTTGCGCTCGGCGTGGAGGACTGGCTCCATCGGCGCGCTGACGACCGTCGCGACAGCAGCCAGCTGCGTCTTCGAGCGTCCCTCCACCGTGGCGACAGCAGCCAGCTGCGGCTTCGAGAGTCATCGCACCGTCGCGAGCGCAGCTGGCTGCTCTCGTTTGGCTGCCGGAAGAGCTTCGGAGGGCAGCTGGCTGCTCGGGCGCGACCGAACGACACGCCGACGGCGCAGCTGGCTGCTCGTTTCGTGACTCGCTGGCGCGATTCGCGGGCAGCTGGCTGCCTCTCCCGCGGTCCGGCCACCGAACACAGCGCAGCTGGCTGCGAATTCGAGATCGAGGAGCCGCGCGGGAGGGTGAGCTGCTTTCGTCTGCGGCCGTGGGGCGTGCGTCAGAAGAAGAGGAAGGGGCGTGAGCTCGCGCCAGCTCTCCGGCTGGTCGCCGTGGAGCATTGAGCGCGCGATCGGTCGCTCAGCGCCACGACCTCGCCGCCGCCGTGGACGGCCGATCCGCGGCATGCTCGGAGTGCCATGACCCTTCTCGGCCGTCGTCCGACAGGTGCGCTCGCCTTCGCTGTCTGGCTCCTCGCGCTGGGACCCACCTCACCAGCCGAAGCGCAGCCCGCCGTCGCTCCGAGCACTGTCGGCGCCGGAGTGGAGATCCGAGTCGTGTCCGCGCTCGGAGCGGAAGCCGACGCACGAGTTGCACCGCGCGCGCCCATCGAGCGCTGCATCGCCGGGGGCGCTCGACGCCTCGCCGCCCTCGGTGGCACTGCGCGCTTCCAGATCCGCTGGGATCGAGGCTCGCTCGTGGTCGTGCTGCTCGAGAGCACGCTGGGAGATCACCACACGGAGGCGTATCTCCGACGGGTCATCGGGTCCGCGCGGCACCTCCTTCGGCGAGAGATCTCGCCGCAGGATCTCGTTTCGATCGAGGTCACCGCGGCCACGCAGGTTCGCTTCTGCCATCCCGACGGCTGCGACTGATCGAGGGTGCCTGCGATCACGTCCTTCGCCTCGGCCGTCACATCGGCGTGATCGTCACGCTGCCGTGGCCGTGTGTCGTACGCGTCGCGATGCCGAGGGTCGTGCCCGAGACGAACGAGGCGCCGCCGCCTGCGGCCTGACCCGGCGAGTCGGCCTGCGCAGCGCCTCCCGAGTAGCCACCGCCGCCGCCCGCGAGATCGTTGCCGCCGCCACCGCCACCGCCGAAGCCACCGGCCGGCATGCTGCCGCAGCTCTCGCTCGTCACGCGTGCGCCGCCTGCGCCGCCGCTCGTGAACGCGCCGCCGCCACCGCCCTCGCCGTTCACGCCATCGCCCGTGAGGCCGCCGCCGCCGCCGCCCTCGTGCGGGACGCCTTGTCCGCCGCTGCCGGCCGTGCCGCCGAGCACCGTGCTCGAGCTGCCACCGGCGGTCGTGAGCGATGCGTCCTGTCCGTTGATCACGTATGAGCTGAACGCGCTCGCGCCACCGCCCGCGCCCGCGACGACGAGCGCGCTCGAGGCGCCTCGCACCACGAACGTGCCGCCACCGCCGCTCGCGCCACAGCCGTCTTCGAGGTACGCGATCGGCTCGGGGCGCTCACCGACGAGGATGGAGAGGCTCTCGCCTGCGGTGACGGAGACGATCGCTTCGACACGCGCGCCGTGTCCGCCCTCGTAGGTCGTCGATCCGCTGAGCGCGTCGCCACCGCTGGCGCCCTCGGCGAGGACGCGAACGCTCGTGACACCCGCCGGCACGACGTACGTCGCGATCGCACCCGTGTACCCGAACGTGCTGCCACTGCCGGGCGCATCGCGCGTCGAGTAGGCGTCGCGCGAGAACGCGTCGGCGGCCGCTGGCGCGTCCGACGCGACAGCCGCATCGAGCGCGGTGCGCGCATCGGGCATGCTCGACGCGTCCGAGGACGCGAAGGCGTCGACGCCGATCGCCGCGTCGCTCGCGTCGAGTCCGGTGAAGGCGTCGGGGAACGGCGCATCGAGGCCCACGCCCGCATCGCTCGACGCCGCGTCGACGACGGCGAGCCCGACGTCACGACGAGGCGGACGGCTGTCACAGCCCACGACCACGGCCAACGACGCGACGACGAACCAAGACACGACGACTCGGAGCTCCATGTGCCGAGTGTTTGTCTGGGTGCAGCTCGACGTCAATCGCGGGCGACAGGGCGTGCGATGACATCGGATCTCGCGGCGCACCGCTGCATCAACCTCCGCTTCCATCGAACGGGCGCGCTCTCGGCTGCGTTTCGTCTGCTCGTCGAGGCGCTCCGCTACCCACGCGTGAAGCCACGCGCGACACGTCAGCGCAGCTGACATGCCGCGGGCTGACCTGCGCCTCGATCCTCGCAGCGGGCATTGGGTTTTCGCTTCCAAGCGAGCCTGGCCGGCTGCACGCTCGGCGCGATGCCGTGTCCCTTCGCTCCGTCGTCCGAGGCGCGTCCTCTTCCGCCCGAGCTCCGCGGACTACCGCTGGTCGGCAACGCGCACGCGCTCAGCGAGACCCCGCTCGAGCTCCTCACGGACGGCGCGCAGCAGGTCGGCCCCATCTTTCGCCTGACCGTAGTCCGTACGAATGTACCCCGGATGGTAACGGGAGCCTCTCACGGTCGCGATGCATTCATGAGGAGGGCTCTCATCGGGTGGTGCGGGGCGTCAACGAGCGCCGTCCGAGCGTCAACGAG
>JBILLJ010000197.1:0-13671 GCA_044376125.1 Sandaracinaceae bacterium | reverse complement strand
CGAAGTCGTTCGAGCCCGTGCCGCGCATGCCCATCGTGTCCCACGTGTCCACGATCTCGATCTGATCACGCGTGAAGAAGCCCTGCATCATCACGCGCACGCCCTCACGCTCGGCGACGAAGCCACCGAGCACGTGGCTCGCGTGGGCGCTGCCGCTGCCGAAGCTCCAGCGCCCCGTGACGCGCACACCACCCTCGACCTCCACCGCGCGCCCGCCCGGCGCGAAGACTCCGCACGCGATCCGCCCCGGGTCGCCGAAGATCTCGCGCGCTCCGCGTTCGCCGAGGTAGCCACCGGCGAGGCTCGTCGTCGTCGCGACCATCGCGATCCAACCCACCGACGCGTCGCCCTCGGCGAGCGCCTCGAGGATCGCGATCATCGCGTGCGGCAGCAGCTCCGGCGCGCCGATCGATCGCGGCGCGAGGCCACGGAGCACGTCGAGCTCGATCAGCGCGTGCACGATCTCGTCGGGCAGTCGCTGCGCGCGCTCGATCGCGCGCCGGTGCCCGCGCAGGGTCGGTGCGAGCGCGCGCACGCGCTCGATCGTGAGGGTCTCGGAGGAGCTCGTCATTCCGTTGGTGTCTCCCTTGGATCGATCGCTTCCACGAGCGACGCTGCGCCTCGCGCCTCAGCGCACCCAGATCGGGCTCGACCACGCGCGCTCGCGGATCGTGAGCGGGACCTCGTCGCTCGCGCAGGCCTCCGGCCGTGCCCCTGCAGGCATCCGCGAGCACTGCCAGCCCGTCCAGCGACAGCTCGGGTTCTCGAGCACGCGCACGTAGTACGCAGCGCGCTGCCCTTCGGCCCACTCGGGATCGGTCCAGACCTCGCAGAGCTCCATCGCGCCGTCGCCGCGCGGCGTGCACGTGTCGAGATCGACGTCGGCGTCGGCCGCGCCCGGCGTCGCCACGTCGAAGAGGCGCTCGTGCCTGCCGGTCGCATCGACCCAGACCTTCACGATCTGGACGAGCCCGAGCGGCACCACGTCGGCCATGGCCTGCACCACGAAGCTCGGCGCCGTCGCGCTCGCCGCGAGCGAGCCACCCATGGGCACGCCCTCGTCGTAGCCGCGCTCGAGCAGCGTCGGGTCCGCGCAGAGCGAGCCGTCCCAGCCTGCCGTGGCCCCGAAGAAGCGCAGCGCGATGCGCGTGCCGCTCGTCGCATGGGTCTCGCGGCGCGCGAGCGCCTCGAAGAGCGCGTCACGCGAGTTCTCGACGGCCCACACCGCCGCGAGCCCACCGGGGCTGTTGTCGAGCTGCGTGAGCGGCGCCGCGTCCGCGCCCGCGATGTGACCGCCGAAGTCTTCCTCTTCGACGCGGCCGGGTGTCCCGTTGTGTGTGTCGGTCGAGCCGATGAAGCCTTGCTCGATCGGGTTCACGCCGTCGGTGCGCTCGAGCTCGAGCCCGAGCGAGAGCGCGTGACGGACGTAGTCGTCGCGCGACCAGCAGTTGCTACCGACGCCCGTGCCGTCGCCGTTGCACGGCGGAAGCGGCGGCGAGATGCCGGCCGCCGACACGAGCCCGCCGCGCACGAGCTCGAAGTCGCACTGCTCGTCGCTCGCGCCGAACGACATCTCGGGCCTGCACTCGGAGGTCCCTTTGTGCTGGGTGATCTCGACGAGCGGCTCGAGGCGCCGCCGCTGCGCGAGCTGCTCGACGCGCTCGGCCCCGCTGAGGCCATCGAGCTCCGCGAGCGAGTACATCTGCCCGGCGCTCTGGTTCCCGTTGTGCGGGATCGCGAGCACCTCGCAGCCGTCGCACGTGGTGCACGTGGCCTCGAGCGCGTCCCACAGCTCCTCGGGCGCCGGCGCCTCGAACACGCTGATCGGTAGCTCCGGCACGCGCTCGTTGCGGAAGATGACGTTGCGGTGGAGGTTGTTCACGCCCGTGCTCAGCGTGTACTCGTACGCGACGAAGCTCGTGAAGCCGCAGGCCGCGGTGCGGTCGTAGTGACGCTCTGCGATGCGCTGCACGTCCTCCCACACGGTGCGCGCGCGCTCGCGACAGGCCGCGAGATCCTCGCCGCACACGCCGCGATCTCGCGCAGGCGCGGCGGCCGCGAGGCGCACGCCGAGGGCCACCGTCGCGTCTCGCCCGCGCTCTCGGTACATGGCGCACGTGCGGCTGTCGTAGCCGGGCGTGCCGGGCTCGCGGCAGACGTCGACCTCGCCGAGGAACTCCGAGTGATCGGTCACCGCGGCGAAGTCGAGCGGGCGGCTCAGCCGGACGCGCCGAGGCGTCGGGTCGCCGTAGATCTCGACCTCCTCGCCGCGCGCGAAGCGGTAGGCGTCGTCGGGCGTCGTCTCGTTGCCCGCGGCCCAGCTGTCGAAGCTGTTGCGCGTGTGGACGTGGAGATCGCCGAAGTAGAGGTTGCGCAGGGCGTTGCGGTCTGCGCACGGCTCGCGCGTCTCGGTGTAGCGCACGAGCTCGGCGCTGCCTGCATCCACGCGCGAGGGCGCGTCGCAGGTGCTCACGTACTCGGCGTCCGGCCGCGGCGCGTCGGGTCGCCGGAACGCATCCATCGACGCATCGCGCGACGGCATCGCCGCGTCGAGGCCGCCATCGATCTCCGCAGGCGGCTCCGACGGGCAGCCCGCGAGCGCACACGCGATCGTCGCGACGGCGACGGTGGAGCTCGACGTTCGAGGACGCATCGGAGGCCGAGCATAACCCGGTCCCCCTCCGCGCCGCCGCCGACGGTGGACGTTGACGACACCCCGCACACTCGCTCTGATCGCCCCGATGTACGGAGCCCTGATCTTCGGGCTGATCGGCAGCGCGCTCGCGCTCGGCTCGATGGCCGCGTTCGTCCTCCAGCGGGTTCGCTTCGCGTCGTGGACGGCGACGCAGGGAGTCGTCGCGGGTCACCGCGCGCGCCACACGCGGCGCAACGGCCGGACGCGGACGATGCATCACCCGGTCGTGCGCTTCTAGGCCGCGGGCCGCGAGTGGTTGTACGAGAGCCCCCTCAGCAAGAGCTCGCCCGAGCGCGAAGTGGGCTCCACCGTCGCCGTGCTCTACGACCCCGACAACCCCGAGTCCGCATGCATCGACGAGCTCGTCGAGAAGCACTTCGTGCCCATGCTGCTCGGCACGATCGGCGTCGTCTTCTCGATCGTCGGGCTCGTGGGCCTCGCGCAGGCGCTCCTGCCCTGAGCGCTCACGCTGCGCGTGCGACGGCGCGCTCAGCCGCGGACGAGCTTGGTCTTCTGCTTCGTCTGGAAGTTCGCCGAGCCGAGGACCTCGCGGGCCATCTTCTGCATCTCGACGTCGCCCGGCGTGGCCGCCTTGGTGACGAGGAAGGGCGCGAGGAGGTTCGGATCCGTCGCGACGAGCACGTCCATCGCCTTGCGGGCGAGGCCACGGTTCTTCGTGCCGAAGAACGTGAACACCTGCGCGCGCGCGATCATCGGCATGAGCTCGGCGACCTCGGCGTCGTTCGTGTCGATGCCCTCGAGCACGCGCTTGGCGTCCTGCGGGTCGCCCGTGCGCGACTTGGCCTCCGCGACGACGGCCGCGTACATCGCCTTCTGCTTGGCCGTCGCGCCCTGGTCGTACTTGATCTGATCGGCGACCGCGCGCGCGTCCTTCACGCGGTTCATCGCGAGGTAGAGGTATCCGAGGTTCGCGCGGATGTCGTCCTGGATGAGCGCGTCGGCCTTGTGGATCTGGATCGACTCGAGGATGGCGATCGCCTCCTTCGGGTCGTCACGCGCCACGAGCTGGGCGCGCGCCATCGCGTTCATCGCGTCGCTGTCCCCCGCGGCCGCGAGCTTCTCGATCGCGGCCTTGCGGCCGGCCTCGTCCGTCGTGGCCTGCTTGAGGATCTCCGCGAGCGCGCCCTGGCGTCGCGTCAGGTTCCAGACGTACACGCCGAAGCCGAGCAGCGCGATCGTCAGCACGCCGACGACGCCCACGCCCCAGTAGCCCACGTACGGCACGAGCAGGAACGCGAACACCCAGACGACCACGACGACGGCCGCGATCTGGGCGATCACGTTCCACTTGATCTTGGGCGTCTCGAACGACTGCGCGGTCGGCTTCTGCGCCGACTCGGACGGAAGGGGCAGCTTCTTCGGCTTGGCCACGATGAAACCTCGGCTGACACGCGCGGGAGGCGCGAGCGGCCAGCGATACCGCTTTTTGGGCCGCGCGCACCCCTCGGCCCCTCCGCATCGACGGGCGCCGCTCGGCCGCGCGCCCACGGGCACCCACGCACGCATCTGCTAGGACCGCGCCGTGCCGCTGCCGACCTTCTCCGCGCTCGTGCCCGCGACGCTCGCCTCCCGCCGCGACGTGGCGCGCGACCAGATCGAGCTCCGGCTCGAGGTGCCCGCCGCGCTGCGCGCGCGCCACGAGCGCCCAGGACAGTTCGTGAAGGTCGCGGTCACCGGGGAGGACGGCCTCGGCCACGAGGGCGTCTTCGCGATGTGGAACGCGCCGCACGATCCCGAGCGCGCGCTGCGCTTCCTCCTCCGCACGAACAACCCCGAGGGCGGAGAGGCCGCGGCGCGCCTCGCGAGCCTGCCGATCGGCAGCGCGATCCTCGTCTCGGAGCCGGCAGGCTCGGGCTTCGATCTGGGCCGCGCCAAGGGCCGACACCTCGCCTTCGTCGCGACCGGCACGGCCATCGCGCCGGTGCACGCAGGCATCGAGCACGCGCTCGGGACCGACGTGGCCGCGCTCGCGCTCTCCCTCGATCTCGGGCTCCGCAGCCCCGGGCACCTCGCGAGCGGCTCCGACCTCGATCGCCAGCGCGCGCGCGGCCTCGAGGTGCACCTCCACTACTCCGAGCCCGCGGCGGATGGCAGGGTCGTGGGCACGCTCGCACACGAGGCGCTGCTCGCGCGCCTCACGGAGCGAGGGCTGGTGAAGGACACCTACGTCGTCGCGGTCGGTCAGCCCGCGATGGTGAAGGAGCTGCGTGCGCGCCTGGTCGCGCTGGGCGGCGAGGCCGCCGACGTCGTCTCCAATTACTGAAAAGGTATTGGATGCGCGGGGCGCGGAACGACACGCCTCCTCGATGAGCTACGAGCGCTTCGGGCCGGAGGAGCGCGCGCGCCTCCATCGGGCGGGCCGCGCGGCCGCAGGCACCCTCGCCTTCGTGGCCTCGCGGCTGCGGCCGGGGATCACCACGGCGGACATCGATCGCTGGGTCCGCGAAGACACCGCGCGACGCGGCGGCACGCCGAGCCAGCTCGGCTACCACGGCTTTCCCGCCGCAGTGTGCACGAGCCTCGACAGCGTCGTCTGTCACGGCATCCCGAGCCCCCGCGCCGTGCTGCGCGAGGGACAGATCCTGAACGTCGACGTCACCACGTTCCTCGACGGCTTCCACGGGGACACGTCGGCGACGTTCGCGATCGGCAGCGTCTGCGCGGACGCGGCCAGGTTGATCGAGATCGCGCGGCGCTGTCGCGACGCGGGCATCGCGGTGGTGCGGCACGGCGCGAGGATCGGCGACATCGGCGCCGCGATCGAGGAGCTCGCGCGATCCGAGGGCGTCTCGGTCGTCCGCCACATCGGCGGCCACGGCATCGGCCGGCTGATGCACACCGCACCGCACGTCGAGCACGTGGGTCGGCGGGGCACGGGCCCACGCCTCGTCGAGGGCATGGCGCTCACCATCGAGCCGATGATCAACGCCGGTGGCCCCGAGCACGTCGAGCTCGACGACGGCTGGACGATCGTCACGGCGGACGGGTCGCTCTCGGCGCAGTTCGAGCACACGCTGATCGTCACGCGCGAGGGCTGCGAGATCACGACCTGCCTCGAGCCGACGGCACGTGTCACGATCGGCGCGGAGCCATCGGCATGAGCCTCACGCAGATCGAGTACTTCGTCGCCGTCGCGGAGGAGGGGCACGTCGGTCGCGCGTCTCGGCGCCTGCGAGTGAGCCAGCCACCACTCAGCCGCCAGATCCGCGCGCTCGAGGACGAGCTCGGCGTGACGCTCTTCGATCGCACGCCGCGCGGGATGGTCCTGCGCGACGCGGGCCGGCGCTTCCTCGCCCGGGCGCGCCGCGTGCTCGAAGAGCTCGAGGCCGCACGACGCGACGCGCGCTCGCTGCCCGCTGCGCACGCGTCGAGCGACGGAACGACACGAGGCGACCCCTGAAGAGGGCCGCCTCGTCTCGAGCGGGTGAAGGGAATCGATCGGGGCGCCACGCGGCGGGGTGAGCGCAGCACCCGGGCGAGGGAGCTCGAGGGGCCAGCGGTCCCTCGACCCAGCCGACTCAGTCCTGCTTGACGACGTTGACCTTGATGGTCGCCGCGACGTCGTAGCCGAGCTTGATCGTGACCGCGTGCTCGCCCGCGAACTTGATCGGCTCCGGGAGCTGGATCTTCTTGCGGTCGACCTCGTGGCCCTTGGTCTTGAGCGCCTCGGCGATGTCCTTCGTGCCCACCGAGCCGAAGAGACGGTCGCCCTCGCCCGCCTGCATCTTGATCTCGATGACCACGCCGTCGATGCGCTTCGCGACCGACTCTGCGTCGCCGCGGAGCTTGGCCGCACGCGCGAGCGCGACCTTCTTCTCGTGCTCGACCTGCGCGACGTTGCCGCGGGTGGCGGGCGCCGCGAGACCGCGGGGAAGGAGGTAGTTGCGGGCGTAGCCGGGCTTGACCCGCACGATCTCGCCGCTCTTGCCGAGCTTCTCGACGTCGTCCTTGAGGACGACCTGGATGTTCGCTGCCATGGTGTTCTCCGTTCCTGGCTCAGCTCAAGCGGTGTAGGGGAGAAGCGCGATCTTGCGCGCGTGCTTGATGGCGTTCGTCAGCTGACGCTGCTGCTTCGCCGTGAGGCCGCTGATGCGGCGCGGGACGATCTTGCCGCGCTCGGTCACGAAGTGACGGAGCGTGCCGGGATCCTTGTAGTCGAACACGAAGTCCGGATCGGCCGTGAAGGTGGGCATGCGCTTCTTGCCCATTCCACCACCACCACCGCCGGAGCGGCGGTCACCGAACGCGCGCGGCGCGCGCGAGCTGCGGTCGTCGGACGACATCGGATCTTCCTTGCCCGGACGGGCGAACACGGGGCTCATCATGGTTCGTTCTCCTCCGGAAGATCAGTTCGTGTTTCCGAGGTCGGGGATGTTGTTCAGGTCGGGTCCGTCCTCGTCGTCGACGAACTCCTCCTCGACGCGCTCGCGCGGCTTCACGACGAGGCCGAGGCGCTCCTCGAGGCTGGGCTCGGGCTCCTCCTCCGTCGGGACCGCGAGGCGCTCGAACTTCACCTCGTCCGGGTTCACCGCGACCGACGCGAGCTCGACGGTCGTGTCGAGCTTGATGGTCTGGAAGCGGATCACCGCGTCGGCGTTGCGCAGGTTGCGCTCGATCTCGGCGACGAGGTCCGAGTAGCCCGCGAGCTTCACGAACACGAAGATGCCGCGCGAGAACTTCTGGATGTTGTACGCGAGGCGACGGCGACCCCACTGGTCGACCTTCGTGATCTTGCCGCCGAGACGCGCGACGACTTCCTGGATGCGCGTCGCGATCTTCTCCGCCTCGTCGGGATCGACGTTCGGGTTGAGGATGTAGACGAGCTCGTACTCGCGCGCCGGGCGCGTGTGGGTGGTCACCTGGGTCATGTCGATCCTCGTCGAGGCCGCACGCGGTGCGGGCCCGACCTTCACTGCCTTCGACCATCCGCGGACGGGCCGGAGGCCTCTTGTTTCCTCTCGGACACGGAGCGCCCCGACGGCGGGAGTCGATCCGAGGCCCCGGAACCATTCCGGGGCGAGGAGCCCAACCTCGAGCGGTGCCCAACCGGAGTGCCGGCTGCTCAGCGCTTGGTGTTGAACGTGATCTGCGCCTTGGCCGCACCGTCTTTCAGCACGGCCTCGGACGCGAGAGCGGCGGCTTGTAGCACATCCGGCAGACGTGCACCCTCCATCGCGTCGAAATCGCCGAGCACCCAGGATTCCACGGCGCCCTTGGGGGGGCGGCCGATGCCGATCCGCACCCGCACGAAGTCCGGGCCGCCGCAGTGCTGGATGATCGACTTGAGGCCGTTGTGCCCGGCCGCGCCGCCACCGACCTTCACCCGCACGTCCTCGAAGGGCAGATCGAGCTCGTCGTGGATCACGAGCACGTTCGCGAGCGGGACCTTGAAGAAGGCCATCGCCTTCTGCACGGACTCGCCCGAGAGGTTCATGTAGGTCTGCGGCTGGAGGAGGATGGCGTCGTCTCCGCCGAAGGCCGCCTTGGTCCAGAGGGCCGAGAACTTCTCCTTGGCCGCCGGCGCCTTCCAGCGCGTGCCGAGGATCTCGGTGACCATGAAGCCGACGTTGTGCCGGTTCTTCGCGTACTGCTTGCCCGGATTGCCCAGACCGACGACGAGCCACATGACGGCCGCGGCTCTAGCAGGCCGCGCGCGAGGTGCACGACGGCGCGCGCAGACGCGTCGCGGAGATGACGCTCGGGATGGCGGGGAGTTAGGCTCGCGGCTCACGTCGTTCGGGTGTGCATCGTCTCTTGCTCTCTCTTCACCGTCCTCTGCGGCTGTCCCGCCGAGCCGTCTCTCGAGGACGCGGGCGCGAGCTCGGACGCGGCGGCCCTCGATGCGCCGCCCGACACGGCGATCGACGCGGGCAGCTGTGACGAGGACGCCGACTGCGACGACGGTCTCTTCTGCACGACGGAGCGCTGCGCGGCGGGGCGCTGCACGATCGAGACGATGAGCTGCGACGACGGCCTCGCGTGCACGACCGACGCGTGCGACGAGGCCGAGCGGCGATGCACGCACGACGCGCCCGACGAAGACGGCGACGGCAGCGGCGACGCCGCGTGCGTGGACGATCGCGGCATGCCGCTCGGCGAGGACTGCGACGATGGCGACGCGACACGCGCGCCGGGCAACGCCGAGATCTGCGATGCGGCGGGTCACGACGAGGACTGCGATCCGACGACCCGAGGCGGCACGGACGCCGACGGTGACGGCGCCGAGTCGTCTGCGTGCTGCGTGCGCGAGGCGAGCGGCACGCTGAGCTGCGGCCCCGACTGCCGCGACGACGACCGGTCGATCCAGCCGACCGCCTCCGAGGTGTGCAACGGCGTGGACGACGACTGCGACGGACGCACCGACGACATCATCGACGGCACGGTGATCTGCGAGGCGACTCAGACGCGCCCCTGCGACAGCTCCTGCGGCTTGCCGGGGACGCAGTCGTGCAACGACAGCTGTCTCGGCTGGGACACCTGCGTGGCCGACGAGGTGTGCAACGGCTGCGACGACGACGACGACGGCGCGGACGACGAGGACTTCGCGTGCGTGCGTGGCGCGAGCAGCGCGTGCACGACCACCTGCGGCACGACGGGCACGCAGCTCTGCGACACGAGCTGCTCGTTCACGACCTGCGAGGCCACCGAGGTCTGCAACTACTGCGACGACGACGCCGACGGGAACTTCCACGAGGAGCGTCCGTTCGCGACGTTCACCGCGACCGGCGCGTTTCGTCGGTGCACGGGGCATCCGGTCTTCGGCGGCGCGACGTGCGACACGCTCGGTCGGCCGGACGGCTACGACGAGTGGGCCACGCTCATCGACGGCACGGCCGATGGACAGGCGGGGGCCATCTAGTTCGAGACGGACTGGCGGCTCGGCTGGGGCGCGACCGAGATCGCGATGGAGCTCGAGGCGACGGCGATCACCACGAGCCCGGTGGGCCCCGGCATCCCGCGGCTCGAGCAGGTGCTCGGCGGCTGGGCGATCGTGGTGGGCCGAGGCACGCCCGGCGTGGGCACGCCGGCGCGCTACGCGATCCCCACGACGATCGAGGGTGTGGCGGCGCGCTGGTCGTGGAGCCAGTTCGACGAAGAGGCCGGCATGTACCCGCCGTCGGACAACGAAGGCGTGCGAGGCCTCGCGATCCGCGCCGACGGCACCATCCGCCCCGGGGCTTCGACCTCCACGATGTTCGATCGCTTTCGGTTCACCGGGGATCCGCTCATGAGCGGACCGGGCGCGCAGACCTTCGACGGACCGAGCAGCGGCACACGCACGCAGCGCATGGTGCTCCGCTACACGCCCGACGACCCGTCGAGCCCGGGTGCCGACGAGGAGTCGCTCGCGATCGTCGCCACGGCGGGCCTCACCACCACGCACACGTACCTCGACATCGACGCGCTGCCGGTCGGTGCGGGACCGCTCTGGGTCGGCCTCGTCGCAACGAGCTTCACGCGCACGGGTGTCCCGGGTCAGCCGCCGACGCGGGTCGTCGGCGTGCCCGTGCGTGCGCGCGCCCACATCGAGCACTTCACGGCGGGTTGCTGCGGGCCGCCGACGCTCGTCACGTACATGACCTCGTCGCGCGCCGGCGTCTGCCCGTGATCGTCTCGACGCAGCGCGTCGCGCTTTGACACCCCCCCTCCCCCTCTGCTACCCCCGCGCCTCTTTTCGACGGGCCCTCGCTGCTGCGAGATCCACCCGACGAAGTCGGCGACAGTGAGGAGGTAGGACGTGTTCAAGTCCATCTGCATCTTCTCCGGGCACGCGAACCCCCGGCTCGCCGAACAGATCGCGGACTACCTCCAGCTGCCCATCGGGCGCTGCAAGATTTCGAACTTCTCCGACGGAGAGGTGTTCACCGAGATCCAGGAGAACGTCCGCGGCGTCGACGTGTACGTCGTGCAGCCCACGTGCGCGCCGGTGAACGACAACCTGCTGGAGATGCTCGTGACCGTCGACGCGCTCAAGCGCGCCTCGGCCGGCTCCATCACCGCCGTGATCCCGTACTACGGCTACGGTCGGCAGGACCGCAAGGTCGCACCGCGCACGCCCATCACGGCCAAGCTCGTCGCGGACCTGCTCACGACGAGCGGTGTCTCGCGCGTGGTCTCGATGGACCTCCACGCCGGCCAGATCCAGGGCTTCTTCAACGTGCCCTTCGATCACCTCTTCGCGATGCCGGTGTTCCTCGACTACCTGCGCCCGCGCCTGGACGAGGGCACGGTCCTCGTGTCGCCGGACGCCGGCGGCGTCGAGCGCGCGCGCGCATACGCCAAGCGCCTCAAGGGCGACCTCGCGATCATCGACAAGCGCCGCGCCAAGGCGAACGTCAGCGAGGTCATGAACATCGTCGGCGACGTCGAGGGCCGCGACTGCGTGATCATCGACGACATGATCGACACCGCCGGCACGCTCACGAACGCGGCGCTGGCGCTCAAGGATCGCGGCGCCAAGCGCGTGCTCGCCGTGGCGACGCACCCGGTGCTCTCGGGCCCTGCGGTGAGCCGCATCCAGGAGAGCTGCCTCGAAGAGGTGGTCGTGACGGACACGATCCCGCTCTCGGAGACCGCGAAGGGCTCCAAGAAGTTCACGGTGCTCTCGGTGGCGCGCCTGCTCGGCGAGGCCATCAAGAGGATCCACAACAGCGACTCGGTCAGCTCGCTCTTCGTGTAGCGAGAAGACCGGCCGCGGGCGCGCCTCGGTGATCGAGCGCGCCCGATTCGTCCCTTGAAACGAGATCGAGAGAGGCAGGAAGAGAATGGAAGCGCAGACGCTCAAGGCTGAGGTCCGCAACGGAAGCGGAAAGGGGCCCGCGCGTCAGCTCCGCATGCGTGGGCTGATCCCGGCGGTCTTCTATGGTCCCGACAAGAACCCGATGAACCTGACCGTGAACCCGGTCCAGGTCTCGACGGCGCTGAGCGGCCCCTACGGCCGCAACCAGCTCGTGGAGCTCGACTTCGGGAGCGGAAAGAAGGAGCTCGCGGTCGTGCGTGACCTCGCGGTCGACGCGATCTCGCGCAAGCCGCTGCACGTGGACTTCTACTCGGTGGCGCTCGATCGCCCCGTGCGCGCGAAGGTGCCGTTCATCGCGAACGGCCGCGCCAAGGGCGTCGCCGAGGGTGGCGTGCTCCACAAGATCTTCCGCGAGCTCCCCGTGTTCGGCCCGCCCGGCGCGATCCCGGCGGACATCACGGTCGACGTCACGCCGCTCGGCATGCACCAGGGCATCAAGACCAAGGACCTCTCCCTGCCGCCGGGCGTCAGCGTCGCGCTGCCCGCCGAGCGGAACCTCGTCATCGTGACGACGAAGGAGAAGGAGAAGCCCGAGGACGAGGGCCTGGCAGCGCCGGGTGCGGCGCCTGCGGCCGGCGCGGCGGCGGCTCCTGCGGCGGGTGGCAAGGACGCCAAGGCGGCGGCTCCAGCCAAGGACGCCAAGGCGGCGGCTCCGGCCAAGGACGCCAAGAAGAAGTGAGCAGTCCCGGGCCCGCCTCGCGCGGTGCCCACGAACGAGCGCCGCGATCGGTCACGATCGCGGCGTTCTTCGTTTCCGTCGTGGCGCGGCGCGGCTGGCGCCGAGGTAGCTCGCGAGCAGGCGCGCGAGCTCGGCGACGAGCGCCTCACGCGCCACGAGCTCTCCCGCGCGATCGGTCGCCCACCGGTGCGAGGCGGCCTCGAGCACGACGACCGAGAGGCTCGCCGCGAGCCCCACGTCCTGCACGCGCACCCCGGGGTGGCTCGAGAGCAGCGCGGCGAGGGCGTCGGTCATGCGCCTCTCGATCGCGCCGATGCGCGCGCGCACGCGCCACGAGCGCGGCACCTCCTCGGTGAGCGCGCGGTGCAGACGTGGATCGTCCTCGTGCAGGCGCACCATCGCGTCGGCCATCCGCGCCGTGAGCGCTTCGAGGGGCGCGGCCCGCGCGAGGGGCGCGAGCTCCTCGACGAGCCCGTCGAGCACGAGCTCGGCGCGCGCGAGGTGTCGATCGACCACGCCTGCGACGAGCGCCTCCTTGCTGGGGAACCACTCGTAGAGCGTCCCGATCGAGACGCCGGCGCGCGCGGCGACGTGGTTCGTCGTGAGCGCCTCGTGCCCGCGCGTGACGAGGATCCGAGCCGTCGCGTCGAGGATGGCCTCGACGGTCGCGCGGGCGCGCGCCTGGCGAGGCGCTTTTCTCGGGCGATCGTGCGTTCTCTGGGGGCGGGTCACGCGGGCCTCCGGATCCGAGCTGCGAAACCGAGCAATTGCTCGGATCTTGTCCGGTGTGGAGGTGCTCGTCATGGAAGAAGAGATCGCCCTGGTCGCCTGGCTCGCCTACGTCGTGATCGCGTTCGTCGTGCGCACGCTCGTCCAGCTCCGGACGACGGGCGCCACGGGGATCGCCCTCCGCGCGGGCGCATCCACCCTCGAGCGCCTGCTCGGCGTCGCGTTCGTGCTCGCGTTCCTGCTCGGCGCGATCGGGCCCTTCGTCGGGTCGCCGCTCACGCGCTCGCTCGCCACGCTCGGTGTGGGCCTGGTGGCGCTGGGGACGCTCGCGACGTTCGGCGCCCAGCTCGCGATGGCGCGCTCGTGGCGCATCGGCGTCGATCCGAGCGAGCGCACCGAGCTCGTCACGCGCGGGCCGTTCCGCTTCGTGAGGAACCCCATCTTCACGTGCATGCTGACGGCGAGCCTCGGGATCGCGCTCGTGTGCCCCACACCGCTGGCCCTCGCGGCGCCCGTGATCCTCGCGCTCGCGGTCGCGGCGCAGGTGCGTCTGGTCGAGGAGCCCTACCTCCTCGCCACGCACGGCGCGCGCTACCGCGAGTACGCACGCACGACCGGCCGATTCGTCCCGTGGCTCGGTCGCCTCGCGAACGTCGACTGAGAGCGTGCGTCACTTGCACTGATTGATCATTCCGGCGCAACGGAACCAGCCTTCGATGTTCGCGGGTCTGATTGCGTCTGCCGCGA
>JBILLJ010000315.1:0-3787 GCA_044376125.1 Sandaracinaceae bacterium | reverse complement strand
CTCGCACGCCACGCCGCGACGCGCTTCACCCAGGTCTTCCGATCGGCCATGCCCTCGACGCTGACAGAGGCCGATCACCACGCCACCACGGTGCTCACGCAGCGGATACGCTCGACGGAAGGCGTCATCGGCTACCGCGCCTCACGCGTGTTCGAGATCCGAGTCCTGGGCTCGCTCGGGCTCGGGCCCGGCGCCGTCGATGCGTTCGGTGCAAACGAGCTCTCGCCGGGCTGGCCGACGCGTCTCGGGCTCGGCGCGGTGCTGGGCTTCGCGAGCGACAGCGAGCCCTTCCAGCTGCAGCTCGCGAGCGACGCGGGGTTCGTCGGGCTCGCGGAGAGCAGCTTCCTCCACGAGGAGGTTCGCCGCTGCGACTCCGCAGGATGGGGCGAATGGGCGTGCACACCGTGGCGGGCCGTGTCCGAGCCCACGTTCCGCAACGGCCTGACCGTGGCGCCGTACCTCCGAGCCGCCGCGATCGTCGGCGTCGACCTCACACCTTCCGTGCGGCTCCTGGCGCAAGGCGGTCTCGTGCTCACGCCGCTCTCGAACGGCGCCGAAGGCGTCGTCTACGACGCCGTCCTGGCGATCGACGCGTCGGCGGAGTGGTACCTCGACACGAGCACGTCGCTGCTGGCGAGCGTCGGCTGGGCTCACTTCGACTCGCTCTACGTGCACGGTCCCTCCTTCAGCCTCGCCCTCCGATCGGTGCTGCCCGACACGGGACCGGGGAGCGTGCGTCGGCACGAGGAGCAGCGCGTGCGCGTGATCGACCGCCGCTGGCAGCGGGCCCGCACGGACGAGTGGAACCAGCGATACGCCGAGGGCCCACACCCGCCGCGGTCGATGCTGCGGTCGCGGCATCCCGTGCCCGACTGGATCTGGAGCCTGCTGGGCGCGAGCGAGGAGTGGCAGCTCGAACCGGAGACGACGCCCGCGGAGGGCGACCTCGAGCCACCGCCCGACTGACGCGCGTGGTCGCACGCCCGCGTGAGGTTCGGCCCATCGTGCGGGAGCGCTGCGGCGGTAGGCTCTCTGGATGACGTTTCTGCCGACGTTCCCCACGCTCGAAGAGCTCCCCGAGGCCGCACGCATCGACACGAGCGCGTTCGAGCGCACGTGGCTCGTGAACGGCGCGGTGCGCCGCTGGGGCGGCGAGGCGCACGAGGTGCGCTCGCCCGTGTGTCTCCGCGGCGCCGACGGCGCGCACACGCGGCAGCTCCTCGGACACCTCGCGGCGCTCGACGAGGCCGCAGCGAACGAGGCGCTCGCGAGCGCACGACGCGCCTGGGACGACGGCCGTGGCGCGTGGCCCACGATGCGTGTGGGCGATCGCGTCGCGTGTACCGAGCGCTTCGTCGACGGCATGAAGAAGGTGCGCGAGCCCGTGGTGCGCCTCCTCATGTGGGAGATCGGCAAGACGCGGAAGGACGCCGAGACCGAGTTCGATCGCACGGTCCAGTACATCGAGGACACGCTCGAGGCGCTCAAGGAGCTCGACCGCAACGCGGGCCGCTTCGTCGTGCAGGAGGGCTTCCTCGCGCAGATCCGCCGGAGCCCCCTCGGCGTCGTGCTCTGCATGGGGCCCTTCAACTACCCGCTCAACGAGACCTTCACGACGCTCATCCCCGCGCTCGTCATGGGCAACACGGTGGTGAGCAAGCTGCCGCGCTACGGCGCGCTCCTTCACCTCCCGCTGCTCGAGGCCTTCGCCTCGGCCTTCCCGCCGGGCGTCGTCAACGTGGTGAGCGGAGACGGCGCGACCGTGGTGGGACCGATGATGCGCTCGGGCCAGATCGACTGTCTCGCGTTCATCGGCACGAGCCGCGTCGCGAACCTCCTGGCGACGCAGCACCCCAAGCCCAACCGCCTGCGCACGATCACGGGCCTCGAGGCGAAGAACCCCGCGATCATCCTCCCGGACGCGGATCTCGACGTCGCGATCGCCGAGTGCGTCTCCGGTGCGCTCTCGTTCAACGGCCAGCGCTGCACCGCGATCAAGCAGATCTTCGTGCACCGCGACGTCGCCGAGGCCTTCGTCCCGCGCTTCGCCGAGGCGGTCGATGCCCTCCCCGCCGGCATGCCGTGGACGAGCGGCGCCAAGCTCACGCCGCTCCCGGAAGACGGCAAGTGCGCGCGCCTCGCGGAGCTCGTGAGCGACGCCGAGGCGCACGGCGCCGTGAAGGTGAACCGTGGCGGCGTCTCACACGAGACGTTCTATCGACCGGCCGTGCTGCACCGGGTCTCGCCGCGCGCGCGCCTGTACACGGAGGAGCAGTTCGGGCCCGTGGTGCCCATCGCGACGTTCGAGTCCGACGCCGAGATCGACGCGTTCATGCGCGCGTCGAGCTACGGCCAGCAAGTGGCCCTCTTCGGCCGCGATCCGCGCCGGATCGCGGGCCTCGTCGACGCGCTCTCGAACCAGGTCTCGCGCATCAACCTGAACTCGCAGTGCCGCCGCGGCCCCGACACGTTCCCCTTCACCGGCCGCAAGGACTCGGCGGAAGGAACGCTCTCGGTGAGCGACGCGCTGCGCGCGTTCTCGATCCGCGCCGTGGTCGCGGCCACGACGAGCGAGGCGAACGAGAAGCTCGTGACCGACGTGGTCACCGGCCGCCTCTCGAGCTTCCTCTCGACCGACTTCGTCTTCTGAGGCGATCTTTTCTCGCGACGAGCGTGCGTGGGCTGCGTCCTCGGGATGCCGGTCGATCCGACCGGGGTCTCGAACGATGGAGCTCGACATGTCTCGCCTCGTGTCTCTCACTGCTTCTCGCGCCTTCGGCGCAGTCGGGGGGAGCAACTCCCCCCAATCCCCCCTGCTCGACGCTCCCCGAGCCTCGCTTTCTCGCGCGCTCCTGGGGTCTGCGCTGCAGACCCCGCCGCGAGGCGCCCCACGAGACCGAGACCTGTGGCGTCGATCGATTCTCTCTCGATCTCTCGCCTTCCTTTTCTCTCTCGCCGCGCTCGCGGGCGGCCTCGGCGGCTGCGCAGCCGACCCCGACCGTGGTGGCGGCGGTGGCGGTGGCGGTGGCGGTGGCGGTGGTGGTGGAGGCGGCTCGTCGTTCGAGTGTTGCCTGAACGACCAGGGCTACGCGTGCCCCGATCAGGCCGCGCTCGATCGCTGCATCGGCGGCTTCGACCCCGAGTGCTTCTCGCGGTGCACGAGCCCGAGCTGCTTCGAGGAGTGCATGAGGCTCATGGAGAGCGCGCGCCCCGATCCGAGCGGCTGCACCGCGAGCGCGGCGGTGACCTGCGAGGGCGGCGGTGGCACGTGCCTCCGCGGCAGCGCCTGCACGCTCGACAGCGACTGCGCCTCCGGCAACTGCACCGATGGCGCTTGCTACGGCAACGAAGAGGGCTGCGCGTGCACGCTCGACAGCGACTGCACCTCGAGCAACTGCACCGACGGTCTCTGTCGCGGCAACGGCGTCGGCGACGCCTGCACGCTCGACAGCGACTGCACCTCCGGCAACTGCACCGACGGCCAGTGCCACGGCAACGGCTTCGGCGACGCCTGCACGCTCGACAGCGACTGCGACTCCGGCAACTGCACCGACGGCCGCTGCGCGTGACGCGCGGCGCACCACACCCCGCGACCTCCGTGATCTCCGCTCGCTGCCTCTGCCGCCAGGTGACTCAGAGCGTGAGTCACTTGCATTGACTCACGCTCTCACATTTCTTGCCGGAGGGTCTGGCCGCAGCCCCTCCCTCTCGCCGAGTGAATCGGGTGCAGATCGCACCGCGTCACGCCGCCTTGTTCATCTGGGGCAACTCGGCTGCGGTGCGCTGC
>JBILLJ010000314.1:0-3795 GCA_044376125.1 Sandaracinaceae bacterium | reverse complement strand
GTCGAGAGAGTGCCTCCAGGCGACGTGCGTGACCGCGCTGACGCGGCTGGGCACGAGCTCCGCAACGGAGGTGCCAATGACCAACCGACCCTTCCCGGCGGCGCCCCGGATCCAGATCACTTCGAAGGCAGGGCCGCCGCATCGCACGCGGAGAAGCAACAGGCAACACGCGGACACGACGCCATCGGCGTTGATCGAGACATGTGCTCGTGCTGCCGTGGATTCATGGGTGCCGTGGCGACCCACGAGGGACGTGATATCGCAGTCACGGACGGCTCGATGACCCGGGTCTTCGGTCGCGATGGCAGCGTGACGGAGTTCCATCCAAATGGGGATGTCGTCCAGACGACGCCGCCGAGGAGTGAAACGGAATGATCAAGTCCTGGAACGACATGTGCTTCGATGTTGCTTGGTCGGACGACAATCGGTGGATCATTCAGCAAGTCGATCCTGAGACCAGGAAGCGGATCCGGCTGGTTGGGTATGCCGATCCTTCCATCGTCAACGGTGACGAGATCATCGTCACCGTCGAAGTTGTCGACCCCCCAACCATCCAAGAGCACTGGACGAACGCGAAGGGCCAGAAGACGTACAGTCCGCCCTGGACGCTGCGTTCGATGATGAACCTGGCCAGCCAATTGGTAGTCTACTCCCCGGAGTTCTACGAGGACCTTCGCGGCAAGAAGTTCCGACGGCTCGTGTACCAGACGAAGGACGGAACGGTGATCCAGGAGTACAACGACCGGGTGTTCAAGTGACCCTGGCCGCGGATACTGCCAAGGAGCTCACTGAGACAGGTGCAGTCAGTCTGCCGACACGACGGCGGCTTGAGTCGGCGCTCGTTCGCACGTCGGGTCTTTCACGTCAACGGGTTCTCACGGAGTTCTATCGTCCCTGCTTCGACCGCGTCGAACCTCGCTGGCAAGCCTCGTGGCCCGCGAACACCGCACCCGCAGACCTCGTGCGGTGGGCCGTTGCGCACGCCAAGAGCGGCGACGGTTCCAGCACGGCGATCCGAGCCGCCATGGGGCGAGTCGCAACTCTCGGGGACGATCTCGTCGGCCGGAGCGAATGGGACGCGCGAGTTGCGTGGGTCGCAGTCGGTGTCGCCCGCGCCGCTCTCCGCGGTACAGGCGCACCGGACCACGGCACGAGCGATCTGGAGTTGGACCTCGAGGACTACGACCCACCCGCGCTAGCGGCGTGCATCGAGGCCTCGGCACTCCCCGTTCCTCACGCAACGCCCCTCCACACCACGTTCTGGAGCTGGTGGCTCGAGAACGTCGTGACGCCCGCCCTCGCGGGGTCGAAGTAGTCGGCCACCCGGGGCCCCTCTGACAACCGAATCCGAGAAGCAGTGCAACGCGAGGTAGCCTCCGCCATCACGCGGGAGGCTACCTCGGGTTGAAGCTCGCGAGTGATCGAGCGCGCCGACGAGACCTCGGCGTGGTCGAGCAAGCGTGAGCATCGGTGCTGTTCGGTCGCTTCGCGCTCGAGGAGCAGAGTCGTGCGGAGGGCACGACGCTCGTCGGCCGCACCCCTACGGCGACGTCGAGGTGCACCCGTCGAGCCGCATCGACTACGCGATGCGCTGGCCCGGCCACCGCCTCGATGCGACCTTGGGCCTCTTCTACAACCGCTTCCGCGACTACGACCCATCCCTCGCCCGCTACCTCCAGACCGACCCCATCGGCCAGCGCGGCGGCATCAACGTCTACGCCTACTGCAACAACCCCCTCAAGTCCGTCGACCTCCTCGGCCTCGCCGGCACACACGACCAGCACACCCCCAACCCAGCCCCCGACGGCGATGCCGCGAGCACCACGGCGCACCGGCACACCGAGGCGCCGCTCGACGCAGCCCGCGCCCCAACGCCGCTCGTCCACCCATCGGAAAACCCCGCCAATCCCTCCCCGACACGCCTGGCTGAACTGGATGAGGCGCAGAGACTGAGGGCCGAGGCCGTGTCGAGAGCGGCGGATCTGCCCGACTCCCTTGATCACAAGACCGTTGCCGTCAACGGCGGAGAGCACCTCAGTGGATATGATACGACGACGTCGCGCGCACCGTCTGGCTTCGAATCCTCGGGGCGCGATCCCCGGACCAACCTGGCCTACGAGAACTCAATCGGGCATACATCTCCGGCGAATAGTTCCGTAGATCCCCGTGTGACGTCAGACGGCGACGTGGTCGGAGCCCGAGGTAGCGGCAGTTCCCTGGCGGGCGGCGCGGCCGCGACTCACGCCGAACGCCAGTCCGTTATCGCTCAGAACAGCGCCGGCACGAACGACCCAATCGGGGTCTCTCGCGAGCAGTGTGGCGACTGTCGCCGCGAGTTCCGCGCCCATGCGGCGAACGAGAGTCGCCCCGGCTATCCGGCCCCCGTCGTTGTCGGCGACCCGGCCCACACTCGGGTCTATCAGGCTGACGGCAGCGTCGACATCTACCGGAATAATCCGGACGGTTCGCACGGCTACGTGCGAACCGCGCCGTCCACAGAGGCGCCCACGGCAACGATTGCGCGCTATCGCGGTATTGACTGGTGAATGAGAGTGATAACTCATGATTGAAGCTACCAGAAACATGGTTGAGCGATGCGAGAACGAGTTGGCTCAAACAGGTCAACTGTCGTTCGCGACGCGCAAGGCACTGCTACGAACGTTCGGTCAAGTCCTGCGTGACCATCGCAATCGCGCGGTTGAACTGGGTACCGGAAAGCGGGCTCGTGCGAGGCTTGCCGCAGCGGCGGCCCGGCAAGTCTCAGCAGCCTGGCGTCGTGATTTTGGAACGGATGACCTCGATCAGCTTCTGTCAGATGTTGACGGCTACCTTGCAGGAGTCGTCAGCAGAGACGATCTGCGCCTCGAAGCCGACGAGTTGATCGGTGGGCTCTTCGACGACCCACAGGGGAAGTACGAAGCCTATCTGGCAGCTCGAGCGGCAGCAGGCGCGGCCATGGTCGCGGTGCGCGACGAGATCCTAGAGCCCGATGCCGGGATCACTCAGGAGCAGCTTGACGACCCTCAAGACCCGGATCACTGGGACCCAGCGTTCTGGGCGGCCGGCGCGGCTGCCGGAGGCCACCCGTGGATGAAGGGGTTTCGCGCCGAGGCCTACGTCGCCTTCTGGAGATGGTACCTCGCCATCGCAGTTCCCTCCGCGCTCGGGGGCGCCTGAGGGTTGTAGTGGTAAAGCAACTGTAGTGTGTAGTGGTAAAGCGACGTTCGCAGCTTCGCCGGGCAGTTTTGGTCGTCTCAATGTGAGGACACCTCCGACTGCTGTAGTGGTAAAGCAACACCCTGTAGTGGTAAAGCAACCATCGCAGCTTCGCCGTGGTGGGATGGCCTCCGCATCGCCGCCGAGGAGGAGCTCGTCGTGGAGCGCGGCCCCGACGGCTCTGCGTCCACGCGACGCGCGCGTCTGCGCATCTACGGCTATCCGAGCCTCGACGCGCTCGTGCCCTCGGGCTTCGTCGACTACGCGAGCCGCGACGCGGCGCCCGAGTCCGGTCGCGTCCATTATGTCTTCACCGACCCCACGGGCCTGCCGCTCTCCATCGAAGACGCCCGCGGCGAGACAGTCTGGTGGGCAACTGGCACGCACCCCTACGGCGACGTCGAGGTGCACCCCTCGAGTCGCATCGACTACGCGATGCGCTGGCCCGGCCACCGCCTCGATGCCGCCCTGGGCCTCTTCTACAACCGCTTCCGCGACTACGACCCCACGCTCGCCCGCTACCTCCAGACCGACCCCATCGGCCAGCGCGGCGGCATCAACGTCTACGCCTACTGCAAC
>JBILLJ010000080.1:0-42091 GCA_044376125.1 Sandaracinaceae bacterium | reverse complement strand
ACCATGCAGTTCGCTACGCCAATGCCGAGATTCCCAACCCGCTACCCGCACGCCGCGGCCACCTGCGCCTCGTCAAGTGATCGAAATTCCGGTGAATCCGCCCGCCGGAGTCGAGCCGCACCCAACCCCGCACGCGTGACGCGATTCCAGCCGCGGCCGATCCCATCCATGGCGGCCTCCGCGCCCACCCCTGGCAGCCAGAAACCATTGGCGAGAGTTCCGTAGAACGTCCCATCGCCATCGGGATCCAGGTCGCGCCAGCAGCGAAGCTTGTCGTCCTGTCGCCCGTCGCTCCGGGTTCCTGGCTCCCACGGCGGATCGTTCGCGATCGAAGGCTCGCTGGTGTCCCAGAGCGAGCATGTCTCGTAGGGAGCCGGCCGATACCAGGCTGGCACGTCGCGCTGGACGCTGCAGGACCCGAGCCGTATGGTGAACGCTCCAGCATCAGCACAGGAGGTCGGGGCCCCGAAGCGACCCCCCAGGAGGTCGTGCCTCGCGCCGCCGGTCAGGTCCAGGACGGCAGGCGCCCAGTGGATTGGCACCGTCGTCACGCTACCGCTTCGGAGATCCTGTCGACGCCATTGCCCGCGCGCGTCGTCCGGGTCGCCTCCCAACGGCCCCTCGTAAGGACTGAGCGGGTCGAACGGGCCCACGAGGAGTTCGTCGAAGCCGTCGCCGTCCATGTCTGCGACTGCGTGCCGCGCTCCCGCGGCGACCATCTCGCCGCCGCGTTCCACCGCGAGACTGCCCATGTCCACTCGAAGCGGGTCGCGGGATTGCAGACGTCGTTGGCGTCGCACTGGCGCACTCGCCGTAGAAGACTTCTCTCCGTGATGCTGTCGTTTCGGTAGTCGAACCGGTAGTACCAGAAGCGCCGGACGGTCCCATCCACGTCGGGGCCGTGCATCTCGACGCGGGCGAGGCGCTCGTCCGAGATCATGGCAATGCCATGTCGACGCCAGGACATCACGTCGGGCCGTGGCTCGGTGACGAACCGGACGGATCGCAGACCCGGGGTCGTGTCACCGTCGTCGGTGAAGCCGGTGTACCGGATCTCGGAGATGCGATGCCGCAGGTAGCTGTTGGCGTCGACCTCGCGCCGAGTGTCGTAGAGGTACTCGACCGTGTTGCCGTAGAGGTCCTGCTCGCGTGTGAGAGCCCACTCGATCACTCGGCCAGGAACGGCAGAACGGACACCCGTGTCGCTCGTGACGTGCGCGGTGCCATAGACGATGTGCTCGAACCGAAGTACGCGCCCCGAGGGCAGCTCTGCCGTCCAGGACTCGATGCGGTTGTCGTTGGTCCGGCTCACGCGCAGGCGTGTGTTCGGGCTCGTCCAGGGTCGGTACTCCTCGACATCGCTCGGCAGCCGAATCAGGCGCTCCGAGCCCCAGCAGTACGACGCGGCAGCATCATCGACGTAGGAGATCCTTCCTTCGTCGAGTTGCCGCGGCGCGTTGGGATTGTCGCTCGGCGGAGGCGGCGGGCCGCCTTGGCCGTTGCCATCCGTGACGGGTGCGGGGGTGGCACACCGACGCACGGAGCTCGGAAGGCCACTGATCGCGAAGCCGACGCCGAGCCAGCTCGAGCCCGCGTTCGAGTCGTAGGTCAGCGCCAGGCTCGGCTGCATCCCGCGGCGACCGACCGGCACGTCGATCGGGAGCGTGTAGCTCGCGCTGCCGAGCGGAGTGACCTCCAGCGACCCCTCCAGCGAGCCCGCGCTGGTGGACGGCAGGATCGCATCGGTCGGCAGCCCCGGGAACGGCGGTGGCTCGAAGACAGGGCCGTCTTCCCCCGATCGACCCGCTGCAACCTGCACGCCGAGCTCGTCGCCACCGCAGCTGATCGCCGCGACGCTGAGCACCACCAGCGACCACCACGAGGCCCTACGGCCGACGGTCGCGCCACCCTCACGCTGCCCTTCCCTCATCGTTGCCTCCGCGACGCCGAGGCTACGCGGGCTGGAATGCCGTCGGCAAGTGACGCCTGTGCGTCTACGGATGCCCCCGCCGTCCCATCGAGTGCCCATCTTGGCTTGCCGACCCAAAGCGGCTCGCCACTCGGACCCCTCATCGGTTTTCCCGAGCTTCTGCCTTCGGAGAACCTCGAGCATCCATCTTTTCCGAGCCCTCACCCCTCGCAGATCGCGAAGTCTCGAGATGGTCATCGGCCTTCCCTCGAACGTCATCGTCGTTGCCGCTCGGTGTCCGGCCTCGATATCCTCGGCCTCGATGCGATCGCTCCGTCCGCTCTTCGTCGCGCTGGCGCTCTCGGGCGCCGCGCTCGGCTCCGTGGGCTGCGGTGGCGCCACGACGCAGACCGAGAGCACCGTCGCCCAGCCGACCGACAACGACGCGATCGATCCGACGGCGCTCGTCGCGTTCCAGGCGGGTGTGCGCGATCTCGAACGGCCTGGCCGCCGTGCGCGCGAAGAGGCACGCGCGCACTTCGAGGAGGCGCTCTCGATCTCGCCGGGCCTCTGGGAGGCTCGCTACAACCTCGCGTACCTCGATCGTCAGAGCGGAAACCTCGTCGCTGCCGCCGAGGGCCTCGAGGCTGCGCGGGCGATCGCGCCGGAGGCCGGCGACGTGCTCGTCGCGCTCGCCGAGGTGCGCAGCGAGCTCGGGGACTCGGCGGGCGCCGCGCAGCTGCTTCGCGCGTACGTGGGTGAGCACCCGCAGGATCTCGCGGCGCGTGTCGCGCTCGCGACGCTCCTGCGCGCTGCGCGCGACTACGACGGGGCGCTCGAGCAGGCGCGCGAGACCCTCGTGCGCGACCCGCGCAACGCGCGTGCGCTCGCGGAAGTGGGCCGCGTCTACCGCGCGCGCGAGGAGCTCGAGGTCGCCGAGCTCGTCTTCCGCAAGGCGCTCGATCTCGGCGAGACCGCCGAGCTCCACAACGATCTGGGCCTCCTCGAGCTGAGCCGCGGCGACACGCAGGCGGCCTTCGAGGCCTTCCAGCGCGCGATCACGCTCGATCCCGCGTTCTCCGAGGCCCACGAGAACCAGGGCTCGGTGCTCCTTCACGCGGGCGACTACGCCGGCGCTGCGGCCGAGTTCCGCGCGGTGCTCGAGCGCGACGCCGAGGACGTCGATGCGCGCGTCGCGCTCGCCATCTGCCTCCGCGGTCAGGGCGAGCACCAGGCCGCGCAGCGCGAGTACGAGGCCGCGCTCGAGCGCGCGCCGAGCCACGCGGGCGCGCTCTTCGACTACGCGATCCTCCGCGCCGAGTTCCTCGATCAGCGCCCGCAGTCCATCGAGCTCTTCCAGCGCTTCCTCGCGGTCGCGCCCGGTGGTCTTCCGCAGCGCGAGGTCGCCGAGCGCTACATCCGCGAGATCACCGCCGAGCAGAACGCGCCGCCGCCGCCCCCTCCCTCGGAGGACTCGGGCGGCGAGGGCGAAGGCGACGGCGGCGAGCCCATGGACCTCTGACTCGAGGCGCCCGCCGGCCCAGCCTTCGTTCGAGCGGCCGCATCGAGCGTCTCGATGCGGTACGGCGTCTCGACGAGCACACGCGCACCGAGATCGAGAGGTCGTTGCGCGCACCCCGTCGTCAGGACGACCTGCACGTCAGGGAGTGCGCCTCGACGATGCCGAAGACCGCTGGGGTCAGGGCGCGTGGGTGAAGAGCGCGCGATCTTCGGGCAGGTGCCGGATCGTGAAGCCTTCCGACTCGGCGCGGAGCACGGCCTCGCGCACGCTCGGTCGCGCGTGGTGAGCGATCCAGGCGAGGACGGTCGGCAGCTCACCGAGCGATCGCGCGTGGCCTTCGAAGCGCACGCGCTCGGTCTCGTAGAAGTGCGCGAGCACGAGCTCGCGGGCCGCCGCGTCGATCGACACGTACGGCGTCTCGGTGAGGCGGGTGCCGGCCTCGGCGAGGGCGGCGTCGAGCTCTGTCTCGCGGATCGCACGCCGCGGCGGCAAGGGTGAGCTCCGCGTGCCGTCGTGGAGCAGGCCGAGCACGCGCGGATCTCCGCGCGAGAGGATCGTGCGCCGGAGGTCCCCGAGGTTCGTCAGCGAGCCGTCGAGCACGAAGACCTGCGCCGTCGCGAAGCCGAACCCGCCTCCGGGATCGAGCACGCCGTGGATGTCGTCGACGCTCGCGAGCGGTGCGCCGCGCGCCACCGTGTGCTCCACCACGCCGAGCACGACCAGCGCGTCGTAGGCGTCGATGCGGAACGCGAGGGCAGCGTCGGGGCCCGTTGCGCCGAGGCTGCCCGACACCGGGCCGCTCCGCGCGTAGAGCGCACCGAGCGCGCGCACCGCCGCGGGGTCGGCGCTCAGCGCGGCCCAGTCGAGGCCGTCGTCGTGCACGTGCGCACCGAACACCGCGTCGTGCGCCGCTGCGACCTCCTCGAACGAGGCGATCTCGCCCGAGCGCGGATCCTCGGCGATCGCCTCCCGGCCGACGACCTCGATGCCCAGCGCCGCGACGAGGCCCACGCCGAGCGCGAGGGCCAAGAACGTCGCGACGAGGACCTTTCCCCACATGGCGTGCTCCGCAGCGTCGAGCGAGGAACGGGTCGAGCGGCGCCCGCCGCCCCGGAACGATCACACGTTGAACCGGAAGTGCATCACGTCGCCGTCGCGCACGACGTACTCCTTGCCTTCCATCGCGAGCTTGCCGGCGGAGCGGCACGCGGCCTCGCTGCCGAGGCTCACGCGATCCTCCCACCAGATGACCTCGGCCTTGATGAAGCCCTTCTCGAAGTCCGTGTGGATCTTGCCCGCGGCGCCGGGCGCCTTGGTGCCGCGCTTGATGGTCCACGCGCGGACCTCCTGCTTGCCCGCGGTGAAGTACGTGATGAGGTCGAGCATCGCGTAGCCCGTGCGGATCACGGCGTTGAGGCCGGGCTCCTTCAGGCCGGCGCTCTCGAGGAAGTCGGCGCGCTCCTCGGGGGGCAGCTGCATGATCTCCGCCTCGATCTTCGCGCAGATGACCACGACCGGCGCGCCGCTCTTCTTGGCGCGCTCGCGCACGCGGTTCACGAGCGGATCGGAGTCGGCCTTGGCGAGCTGCTCCTCCTTCACGTTGCACACGTAGAAGAGCGGCTTGTTCGTGAGCAGCGCGAGGTCTCGCAGGATGTTCTGCTTGTCCTCGTCGTCCGTCGTGACGCTGCGCGCGAGGCCACCACCGTCGAGCACCTTCTCGACCTGCTCGAGGATCTCGACGGCCTTCTTCTCCTTCGCGTCGTTGCCCTTGGCCGCGCGGCGCGCCTTGTCGAGGCGCTTCTGCACCGTGTCGAGATCCTTGAGCGCGAGCTCGGTCTCGATGGTCTCGATGTCGGCGATCGGGTCGACCTTGTTCTCGACGTGCAGGACGTTGTCGTCCTCGAAGCAGCGCACGACCTCCGCGATCGCGTCGCACTCGCGGATGTTCGCGAGGAAGGCGTTGCCCTTGCCTTCGCCCTTGCTCGCGCCGCGGACCAGACCCGCGATGTCGACGAAGTCCACCGTCGCGGGCACGGTCTTGATCGGCTCGACGATCTTCACGAGCGCATCGAAGCGCGAGTCCGGCACGGGCACGACGCCCACGTTCGGCTCGATCGTGCAGAACGCGTAGTTCGCGGCCTCGGCCTGCTTGGACGAGAGCGCGTTGAAGAGCGTCGACTTGCCGACGTTGGGCAGACCGACGATGCCGACCGACAGTGCCATCGCGTGTTTTCCTCGTGACTGGGGGAGCCGTTCGCGCTCTCGGGCGGGAAATGTCGCCCCTTCGAGGGGGGCCGGGGCGCAAAGGGGCCGAAAGATGGCCGTTCGCAGGGCAGGGGGCAAACGGCGGCGACCCTCCGTGTGTGAGGCCACGAGCGCCCTGGACACGAGGACGTCACAAATGCGACACGGGGTACGTCACCTTCGAGGGCAACACTCGTGTCGCAGATGAGAGAGCGGATCCTCTTGGTCGACGACGAGGCCGACATCGTCGAGCTGCTGGAATACAACCTCCGGCAAGCTGGCTACACGGTCGTGACGGCGCGCGACGGCAACACGGCGCTCGCGGAGGTCCGACGGCAGAAGCCCGATCTCGTGCTCCTCGACTGGATGCTCCCCGACATCCTGGGCACGGACGTGTGCAAGCGTCTGCGCCGCGACGCGAGCACCTCGACGATCCCGATCATGATGATCACGGCGAAGAACGAGGAGATCGACCGCGTGGTCGGCTTCGAGCTCGGCGCCGACGACTACGTCGTCAAGCCCTTCAGCCCGCGCGAGCTCGTGCTCCGCATCGGCGCGATCCTCCGGCGCGCGAGCCCGAACGAGAAGCCGACGCCCAGCGAGCGCATCGTCATCGGGGCGCTCGAGATCGACGTGCCGAGGCACTCGGTCACGGTCGAGGGGCAGCCGGTCGACCTCACGGCCCTCGAGTTCAAGCTGCTCTACGACCTCGCCTCGCGCCTCGGTCGCGTGCAGACGCGCGACGCCCTCCTCGAGCGCGTGTGGGGCTACGCGCCCGGCATCGAGACGCGCACCGTCGACACGCACGTCAAGCGCCTCCGCGAGAAGCTCGGCGCCGCGCGCGACTACATCGAGACCGTGCGTGGGGTGGGCTATCGCATGCAGGCGGAGTGACGACCGTCTCGTGCGAGACTGCGGCTCGAGGCGATGACCCGCAGTCTCGGCGTGATGCTCTTCGTCGTGATGGCAGCCACCACGGTGCTGCTCGTCGGCGGCACGTGGCTGTTCGCCGCCGACGATGCGGACCTCGATCACGTGCTGCTCACGGCCGGCCTCGTCGGGGTCGCGCTCTGCGCCGTGCTCGCGTGGTTCCTCGCGCGCTGGATCGGTGAGCCGCTCGAGGAGATGGAGCGCGTCGCGATGCGGCTCGCGGCGGGAAAGCTCGAAGGGCGCGTTCGCTCCGAGCGGCGCGACGCGCTCGGATCCCTCGGGCGGGCGATCGACGAGATGGCCGATCAGCTCGCGGAGCGCATCGAGACCGTGCACGCCGAGACCGCGCGCCTGCGGACCATCGTCGACGCGATGATCGAGGCGGTCGTCGTGACCGACGAGAAGGGCACCATCGTGATGACCAACGCGGCGCTCGTCGCGCTCGTCGGCCGCGATCCCGTCGGCCGCACGGTGATCGAGGCGCTGCGGAGCCCCGAGTTGGGCGACGCCGTGCAGCGCGCGAACCGCGGAGACAGCACGCGCGTGGCCTTCGATCTGCGCACCGCGCGGGGGGATCGCTCGCTCTCGGCGCAGATCGCCGCGCTGCCCAAGGGCGCCGGCGTCATCACCGTCATCCACGACGTCACCGACGTGCGCAGGGCCGACTCGGTGCGGCGCGACTTCGCGGCGAACGCGAGCCACGAGCTGCGCACGCCGCTCACCTCCATCCGCGGCTTCGCGGAGACCCTGCTCGACGGGGCGATCGAGCAGCCCGAGGTGGGGCGGCGCTTCGCGCAGAACATCGTCGACAACGCGGTGCGCCTGCAGCGCCTGGTCGATGACCTCCTCGAGCTGTCGCGCGCGGAGTCGCCGGACGTCGAGCTCGAGCTCGAGCCCGTGTCGGCGATCGAGATCGCGACGAAGGTGGTGCGCTCGCTCGAGGGGCGCGCGAGCGACAAGGGGACCGAGGTCACTGTGAAGGGCGACGCCGCGACGGCGTGGTGCCTCGCCGAGCCGCGCGCGCTCGATCACGTGCTGATGAACCTCGTCGAGAACGCGATCAAGTACTCGCCGCCGAAGGCGCGCGTGGCGGTGCTCGTCGATGCCGACGCGGAGCACGTGCGGATCCGCGTGAAGGACGATGGACCCGGCATCGCGCCCCACCACGTCGGCCGGATCTTCGAGCGCTTCTACCGCGTGGACCCGGGCCGCTCGCGAGAGCAGGGGGGCACGGGCCTGGGCCTCTCGATCGTGAAGCACCTCGCGACGCGCATGGAGGGCGACGTCACCGTGGAGAGCAAGCTCGGTGCGGGGACGACGTTCACCGTCACGCTGCGCCGCCCGCGCGTGTCGCTCAGCGAGTGGAGCGACGAGCAGGAGCTGTGAGCTCCTCGTGCGTCGCTCGGTGCCGAGCGGAGGCGGTGCGGGCGTGACGCCTGCGTGACGTGGTGGAGGCTCGGGAATCCCGTCGGAGCGCGCGCGTTCATTCGGTCAAACCGAATACGATGTGCACGCGGGCCGAGCGTTGGCCTGCGAGAAAGGACAAGCCGTGGCGAAGATCGTCCCGGACACGTGGCCGCTGCCCTCCGAGCTCAAGTCCAAGGTCGGCAGCAGGGTCGGCCGTCAGCGCCTCCTCAGCGCGCAGGGCCATCAGTTGATGATCCTCCACCAGCTCCCCAAGCCGCACGCGCGCGACCGAGACGCGCTCGTCCTCTGGCGGAGCCCGGAGGGCTCGTGGCGCTGCTTTCCGGGGCGCGACAACCCCAGCACGCTCCGCGACCACCTCGAGTCGGTGGCCAAGGTGCTCGAGGAGCTCGACGACAAGGTGGACCACGCGAAGTCCGCGACCGACTTCCTCGCCGTCATCCGCGTGGCGCGCCCGCTCCAGCGCTACACGCGCAACATGCACGCGGTCATCGCACAGCTGCGCGACGCGCTGCCCGAAGATCCCGACGTGCTCGCCGCGCGCGACCGGGCCTACGAGCTCGACCGGCTCGCGGAGAACGTCTCGGACGACGCCGAGGACGGCATGCAGCACACCATCGCCGAGCACACCGAGGAGCAAGCCGTGCTCTCGGAGCGGATCGCCAAGGAGTCGCACCGTCTCAACCTGCTCGCGGCCGTCGCGCTGCCCATCACCGCGATCGGCTCCGTGCTCGGCATGAACCTGGAAAACGGCCTCGAGGGACTGCCCGAGCCGCTCTCGTTCTGGGTGATCGTCGCCGCGCTCTTCGCGATCGGCTTCTTCATCCGCTCCCGCGTGCAGAAGGACGCCTGAGGCGCGCGTCGATCGCAGACGCGCAAACGCCGCGCCCCACTGCCCGAGGGCAAGGAGCGCGGCGTGCGCCAGACCGAGAGACGGAGAGAGAGTCTCCGCCTTCGAATCGGGCCGTCAGTCCGAGAAGCGGGTCCAGCCCGTGTACCAGAGGTCGGCGCCGGTGCCGCCGGGGCGCACCGCGCCGCGATAGGGCGCGTCCGTCCAGAAGCCCGCGGGCGTCGCCGGAAGCGCCGCCGCGCCCGAGGCCGCCGGGCTCCCCGCGGCCGGCGCGAAGTTCGGCGCGGCGAAGTCCGTGGCTGCCGCGGGCATCATCGGGTCGACGTTCTCGTCGTTCGCGGCGCGGAGCGCCGTCAGGATGTCGTCCACACCCGTCGCGTCCATGCTGCCCGTGCGCAGCGTGAAGTCCCGCGTGCGCGGATCCGGGCCGATCTGGAAGAGGATGTTGTTCTCGAACACCGTGCCAGCGGGCGAGCCACGCAGCCAAGCGATGGTGTCCATCCCCACCATCACACCGCTCGAGTCCGCCGAGTCCTGCACGAACAAGCCTCGATCGGGAGAGTTCCAGAGGATGCCATTGCGGAAGGTGAACTGACCACCGCGGCGGAGCGCGATGGAGTCCTGCGGATCGGTGCCCGGCGTGCCCGAGCCGACGCAGGTGAAGTTGTAGATCGTGGGGCGGCTGAACGGCATCAGGCCGTAGTTCGTCGGGTGGTTGTCGCCCTCGATGCAGCGCTCCTCGCCCGCCACGTCGCGCTGCTGCGCGATGTAGAACTGGACGTTGCCAGTCCAGCCGAGGTCGAAGTCGAGCGAGTCGTCGCCGGTGCCGGTGACCACGATGTGGCGCGCGTTGGCCGAGCCGCCGAAGAACTCGATTCCGTCGTCGAGGCCGAGGTGGACCTGGACGTGATCGAAGAGCGTGCCCGAGCCACAGCCACCCACCGTGATGCCGTTGAGCTCGTTGTTGCGTCCGATGATGTAGCCGGCGTACTCGACGCGGACGTAGCGGAGCGAGCCACAGCTGCCCGTCGCGTCCGTGCCGCCGTAGGTGCCGCGGCCCTCGTCCGTCGGCAGACCCTCGATCTGCGCGCCGTCGGCCGGGACCCAGTTCGTCGGCGCGTCGCCGAGCAGGACGAGACCACCCCAGTCGCCCGCGCGCGGCGGCGTGGCGGAAGAGCCGAAGTTGTTGCTCGTGAAGACGATCGGGCTCTCGGCCGTGCCCTCCGCGATCAGCTCCGAGCCACGCGTGATGACGAGCGCGGTGCCCTGCTGTCGCGGCGCGCCGCAGCGATCACCCGAGACGGCCATGCTGCACGGCGTGTCCGAGGTGCAGCTGATGGCCGGGCTCATGATGCAGGCGCGCGTGCCGTCGCGGACCGCGCCGCGGATCACGGTGCCCGGCTCGATGGTCAGCGTGGAGTCGTTGATGACGTAGACGGGCCCCTGATCGCCGGAGGCCTCGAGAAGGTAGTTGTGATCACACGTCCACGTGGTGTCGGCGTTGATGGTGCCACTCACCGTGATCGTGTCTCGCGCCGAGACGGCGGGGCAGGTGCGCACGAACGCGTCCGGCGCGACGAAGGCGTCCGGCACCACGTAGGCGTCGGGGAAGTTCGCGTCGACGCCCGGCATCACGTAGGCGTCGGGGGACCACGCGTCGGGCGGCGGCACGTAGGCGTCCGGCGTCGGCTCCGTCGGGGCGTCCGGCGCGACGAAGGCATCCGGCGCGCGGAACGCGTCGGCCGACATCGGATCGGGATCCGGACACCCGCTGATGAGGGTCGCGAGGGCGCCGACCCCCGTGACACCAGCGGCGCCTCCGGCGCGGAGAAGGTTGCGGAGCTCGTTCATGGACAGTCCTCGGTACGTGGTTGGGTTCGAAGGACAAGCACCCTCCGACCTCGGAGAGCGCGCGCTGGTTGTCAGATTCGCGTGACGGCCCGACGCCGGACAGGGAGCGAAGCCGTCACAGAACGAGCTGGCTCCCGACGCGACTTCAATAGGGTCGCCAGGTGAGGCCCAGGTTCGCGCTCAGGCCCTGGTTGTATTGTTGCAGTGCCAGGCCGCCCTGCGTGATGAGGTAGTCGTCGTCGAACACGTTCTCGACGCCGAGGCGGAGCTCGAAGTGGGGGTCGAACTGCCACGAGGCCGTCACGTCGAAGCTGTGGAAGGGCTCCTGGTAGACGTCGGGCACGCCCTGGATGCCCACCTCGAGCAGGCGCGGCCCGAAGACGTTGTAGAAGAGCCGGACCGACACTCCGGAGTCCGGGTGGGTGAAGCCCAGAGACACGTTGACGACGTAGGGAGACTGGCCTGCGAGCGGTCGTGCCGAGTTGGTGGCCGCGGCGCGCTGCTCGGGGGTCATCTGGATCTCGGAGTAGACGAACGCGACGTTCGTCCCGAGATCGAACCAGCGGAGATCGGGCGTGAAGCGGGCGAACGAGAAGCGCGCCTCCACCTCGCCGCCGGCGTTGAGGCCGGACTGGAAGTTGCGATAGCTGAACTGGTTGTTCGCTTCGGCCGTGATCTCGATCGGCTGCTCGAAGACCTTCACGAAGCCCGTCGCCGCGATGACCTCCGTCGGCGAGGGGAACCACTCGAGGCGAAGGTCGAAGTTGTGGATGCGCGTGCGCACGAGGCCGGCGCGGCCGGTCAGCGTGCGCTGACGGATGAAGTCGGGGAACGGGAAGCGCGCCAGCTCGCGGATCTGAGGGCGCGCGACGGTGGTGCCGTAGCTCGCGCGGAGGAAGACCTCGTCGCCCAGCGTGAAGATCGTCGCGGCCGAGCCCAGGACGTCGAGGTCCGTGCGCCGGGTGTCGAACATGCTGCTGTTCTCTTCCGGCGGGAAGATCGTCGAGCCCGAGACGACCGTCTGCCGGAAGGCCTCGACGCGCGCGCCGCCCACGACACGCAGCCACGGCACGATCGGCCAGTCGAGCATCGCGAAGCCCGCCGCGAGCGTCTGCGACGCGCGGTAACCGTCGGTGCGATCGGTGCGCTCGACCAGCGTGTACCACTCGCCGTTGCGCGCCGGATCGAAGAGATCGACCGCGGGCAACGTGTCGACGCTGCCGTCGATCCCCTCGTAGCGGAAGCGGCGGAAGTCGAAGTCACGCTCGTTGAAGCGGGACGCGCCGCCGAGGCGCAGCGTCGCCGTCTCGATCGGCACCGAGAGATCCGCCGAGGCGTCGAGCTCGCGCTGCTGGAGGCCGAGGAAGAAGCGCTCTCCCGAGCCCGAGGTGCTCGGGCGGAACGTGTAGTTCTCGCTGCCCGCGTTCGCGCCGTAGATCATGTCGCGGATGTCGGGCTCCGAGCGGCTCCCGAACGAGCCTGCGAGGGCCCAGCGAAGGCGCGCGTGGAAGGGGAGGCCGCGGTGCTCGCCGGACAGCTGCCCGAAGAAGAGGTTGCGCTCGATCCAGCGGATGCGCGTCGCCCGGACGTTCTGGTCGGTCTCGAAGTCGTAGCCGACGCCGAGCCCCGTGTAGGACTCGGACGACTGGAGCGCGAGGACCGTGAGCTGCAGCTCGTCCGAGTCGGACAGCTCGAGGTTCATCGAGCCCAATCCACCCCAGTTGACGCTGTTGGTGAACGACGTGCGTCGCTGCTCCGACTGCACCTGGATCGAGGAGTTCCCTTCCTCGTCGAACACGATCGTCGCGCTCGGCCGCACGAGCTCGTTCCGGAGGATCTGCGTGCTGTTCGCGTAGCCGAGCGACACGAAGTAGCCGAGGCGGCGGTCACCGATCAACGCGGTGTCACCGAAGTTCACGCCGAGGCGTCCCGCCGGCGCGGCGAGCGTGTCACGCAGACCGAAGCGCGGGCGGAAGCCTCGGCCCGCCTCGAGCTGCGCGTCGCGATCGGGCAGGCCCTGGAGCGTCTGACTGCGCGGCACCGAGGTCGGCAGTCCGCGGCGGCCGTCGTCGAAGCCCAGCCAGTCGAGCGCGCCCGCGGGACCGGCGGGTGCGGACTGGAACGTCGTCTGGGAGTTGAACCCGAGCGAGCCCGAGACCGCGAGCTGGAAGCGCGACGGATACTCGCGCGTCGAGATGAGCATCGTACCGCCGGCCGCGTCGCCGGGCAGATCGGGTGTGAACGTCTTGGCGACCGTGAGGCCGTTGAGGATCGCCGAGGGGAAGAGATCGAGCTGGACGCCGGGCTGGTCGGGATCGGACGACGGCAGATAGGCCCCATTGAGGAGCACCGACGAATAGCGGCCTCCGAGGCCACGCACGAAGAGGTACTGACCTCCGACGACCGTGGCGCCGACGATGCGGCGTGCGGCCTGGCCTGCGTCGCTGTCGGGGGAGCGGCGGATCTCCTCCGCGCTCACTCCGTCCTGCACTGCGGCCGCTTCACGCCGGGAGCGGAGGGCCGAGGCCTCGGAGCCCGTGTCGGCGCGGACCTCGATCACCACCTCTTCGCCCTCGCTCGCGTTCGAGTCGAGCTCGAGCACCACCCGCGTGCACTGGCCTCTCCGCACGACGATGTCGTTCATGCGCGTCGGCTGGTAGAGGTCGTAGTACGAGCGGAGCGAGTAGGTGCCCGGTGGCAGGTCGATCGCGAAGCGACCGTCGTAGTCGGTGAGCACACGCGTGCCGCGACCGACGACGATCACGGGCGCCTCGATGAGCGTCTCGGACGTGCCCGCGTCTCGGACCACGCCCTCGACGCCCGTGCCCGCACAGTGCGGCGCGTCATCCTCGAGTGCGGCGTCTTCGAGCGCCTCCTCGTCGGCGCTCGACGTCTCGGCCTCACCCTCCAGCGTGGCGGGCGACGTCTCGGTGGGCTCGGTCGGTGACGGCGTGACGTCCGGCGGCGCGTCCTGCGCCTCCGCGCGTGTGACACTGACACAGAGCGCGAGACACACGATGGCGTCCGCGACTCGCGGGGTGCGAATCATGGTCAATCCTCGGGATGGAGGTCAGTCGGACGTCGCGGCCTTCGGCCGTGAGGAGGAGGTCGGTCGGCGAGGGCGTCAGTCGGCCAGGGCGGTGGTGGCGACGGCGATCGTCGTCGCGCCCGCGCCGCGGCAGTGGTCCAGGGTCTCGACCGCGCGCGCGTACGGCGCGTCGCTGGCCGCGTCGAAGAAGACCGTGCGATCGCCCGAGGCGGCCAGGGCCCGCGTCAGGCGACCTTCGAACTGGTCCACGGGCACGACGTCGCGATTGAGGTGGATGAGACCCTCTGCATCGACGGTGACCACGATGGCGTCGTGGTCGGGCTGTTCCTGCACCGGCTGCGCCTCTTCGGGCCGCTCCGGCACGTGGACCCAGAACTGCTTGGCCAGGAGCGGCGTGATGACCATGAAGATGATCAGCAAGACGAGCACGACGTCGACGAGCGGCGTCACGTTCATGTCGGGTGTGGACCGACCCTTCTTCTTGCCCTTGCCGGGGCTCGCGACCTCGAATGCCATGGATCGTTCCTCCGGATCGTGGCCAGTCCGTCGTCTTCAGTCGGGGCTCAGTGCGACGCCCGCTCCTCGCCGCGCTGACCGACGCGGAGCGAGATGCCCGGGAACCCGATGTCCTGGCAGAGCGCGAAGAGGCCGCGGACGTCTTCGTAGTGAAGCGAGGAGTCGCCGCGCAGGATGAGCCGGCGGAGCGGCTCGTCCTCGTGGAGCGTGCGCAGGCGGGCCTCGAGGTCGGGGCGCGAGAGCTCGTCTTGCTCGAGGAAGAGGCGCTGATCGGCCGTGATCGACACCGTCGCGGGGTCCATGCGCCCCTCGGGCTCCTCGTCGACGTGGAAGATGTTGGGCAGCTCGACCGCGGCGTTCTGCTCCATCGAGGGCAGCACCACCATGAAGATGATGAGGAGCACGAGCACGATGTCCACGAGCGGCGTCACGTTCATCGCGGGGCTCGGCCGCGACTTGCCACCACCGAAGCGCTTGAGTCCGCTCTTCTTCATGGTCGTGTCTCCGTGTCTCCGTGTGTCCGTATGTCCGTGTGTCCGTGTAGCCGTGTGTCGGGCGCGGCTCAGGACAGGACGAGGGCTGCGTCCTCGACCGAGCGCGCGCGCTTCTCGGACTTGCTCTCCACCTCGACGGTCTTGGCGGCGACCGGCGTGGGCACGGACGTCTCGAGGCGGTCCGTGAGCTCGGAGCCCGCGTTCGTCAGGCCCTGCTCGTACTGGGCGATCTTCGCCGAGAGGTAGTTGAAGCCGAGCACCGTCGGGATGGCGACGCAGAGGCCGTAGCCCGTGACGATGAGCGCCTCGCCGATGGCCGCGCCGATGGTGCCGATGCCGCCCGAGCCGCTCGCCGCGATCATCTGGAACGCGTTGATGATGCCGAGCACCGTGCCGAGGAGGCCGACGAACGGGGCCGTCGAGCCCGTCGAGGCCAGGACGCCCATGCCCTTGTTCAGGCTGGTGGAGAGCGACTCGCCCTTGCGCTCGATCGCGCGGCGCGCCAGCTCCGCGGCGCGTTCCGTGGAGTCGCCCGCGTCGGTGCGCTTGAGGAAGACGTCGAGGCCCGAGAACATCACGAGCGCGAGGTGCGAGCCCTGCGCCTTGGAGGCGAGCTCACGGACCTTGCCGAAGTCGCCCTCTTCCAGCGGCTTGGCGGCGGCCGCGGCGAATGCCGTGGAGGCGCTGCGGGAGCGGAAGAGGAGAATCAGGCGATCGACCGCGACGGCCAGGCTCGCGACGGCCTGGAGCGTCAGGACGATCACGACGATCCGGACGGGCAAGCCCATCTCGGACCAGAGCTCGAGTAGATTGATGTTCATCGCGGACTCCTCTGGGCGTGTCGATCGAAGGGGTCAGTCAGCCGGATCGGTGGGACTCACCGTGTGACGTGGGCTCACAGGGTGATTCGGAACGTGATGGGCAGTGTGTGGATGGCCACGAAGGTCTGACCGTCGGAGGTGCGGCCCGGCGTGAAGCGCCACTGGCGCACCGCCGCGACCACGTTGTCGTCGGGCATGAGCGGGTGTCCGCGCAGCACGGTGCAGTCGCGGACCGTGCCGTCTTCCTCGACGATCACGCGGACGACGATGCGCACGGTCGCGAGGCCGGACGCACGGAGCTCCTCCGGGATGCTCGGCTGCGCGGACGTGTCGCTCGGCTGCGGGCTCGTGCCGCCCTCCGGCACGCGCATCGGACCGCTCGGACGCACGGGCTCGGGCGGCGGCGCGGGCGGCGGCGCGACCGCTTCGACGGGCGCCGTGCCCGTGCCACCGGGCACGCCGCCGAGCACGCCGTCGGCGGTGCCGTTCGGATCACCTTCGTTCTCGGGCGCGAAGGGATCGTCGGGCGGCGCGAGCGGTGCGTCGGACTCGGGCGGTGCCTCGTCCGGGATCTCCGTGGGCGCCTCGAGCTCGGGGCGGCGCTGCCCCAGGCGCGCCGCGGGCGCCTCGGGGGGCGGCGGGGCCTCCAGTGCAGGCGGCGGCGGAGGAGGAGGCGGCGGCGGCTCGGGCGCAGGCGGCGGCGCGAACGAGACCGTCAGCAAGTCTTCTTCGACGACGGCCTCTCGCACGAACGCGGTCGCGAGGATCACGCCCGTCGCGATCGCGCCATAGAGCGCGGCCGATGCGGCGAGCGAGGCACCGAAGCGCCTCACGTCCGTTGCAGTCGATGCGGAGAAGTCGTCGAGCACGCGCGCGTCCTCGCTGGGGTTCGAGGCGCGTACGTAGGGGGCGCGTGTGGCGGCGGCGTGACGCGCCGGTGCGCTCGCGTGACGCGATCGTCGCGGTTCACGACACGGCGCCGGAACAACGTGATCGCGTGAACGGGCCGTCGCCAGCGCGTGTCAGGCGCGTGACGGTGTCGCGGTCTCGCTCAGCCCACGAGATCGCGGACGGCGTTCGCGACGAGCAGGATGAAGAGGAGCGCCAGCCCGATGGCCGTCCACATCGCCATCGGCGGCGAGCGATCGACCATCTGCGAGAGCAGCAGCGAGCCGCGCTTCATGAACGTGACGGGGCACTGCACCTTGAAGCGACCCGAGAGGATGAGGTGCAGCCCATCGAGCATCTCGGTCGCGCTCTGGAAGCGATCCTTCGGATCGAGGCTCAGGCCCTTCTTCACGTAGTGCGCGTACTCGGCGCCCACGGACTTCTGCGGGGTCCTCGCGAACATCGCGGTGACGGCCGGAGGCGCGTCGGTCTGCGCCGCGTGCAGGAGCGAGGTGAGCGTCTTGTGGTGCGCGCGCAGGTGCTCGAGGCCGAGCATCTCGTGGAACATCAGCATCGCGCTGTAGAGGTCCGAGCGCTGATCGAGGAGGTCATTGGCGCCGCGCGCCTGCTCGGGCGACATGTAGAGCGGCGTGCCGATGAGGGCGCCCACGCGCGTCGTGCTCGCGCGGGACGGCGGTGCGGCGCCACCGGGCATCGACGCCGCGCCCACGGGGCCACTCAGCGCCGCGGTGTCCGGGCTCGAGGCGCGCCCCGCGATCGTGCGCGCGACGCCCCAGTCCATGAGGACGACCTCGCCGAAGCGGCCGACCATCACGTTCGCCGGCTTGATGTCGCGGTGGATGATGCCGCGCTCGTGCGCGAACTGCAGCGCGCGGAGGATCTGCTGGAAGATCTGCACGCGGCGAGGGAGATCGAAGCGGCGCTGGTAGTCCGGATCGCCCTCGCGCAGCTTGTCGAGGATCGACTCGAGCGTCTCGCCGTCGACGTACTTCATCACGAAGAAGAAGCGGCCCCGCTCGTCGATGCCGACGTCGTGGATGGGCACGATGTTCGGGTGCTCGAGGCGGCCGATCGTGCGCACCTCGTCCACGAAGCGCGCGACCGCCGCGGGACCGGCCTGGCCCGCGAGCAGCCGCTTCATCGCCACCGTGCGACCGATGTCGCGATCCTCGACGAGGTCGACCTCTCCCATGCCGCCCTTGCCGAGCTCGCGCAGGGTCGCGTAGCGCGGGCCCATCGAGGAGGACAGCACCACGGCCTCGCCCTCCATCGACACGCGCGGAAGGACGCTCGTGTTGAGCGTGATCGTGGGAGCGCCGGTCGCGCTCGCGCTCCGCGCGAGGCTCTCGGGCACGATCGACGCGGGCAGGCCTCCGAGGCCCTGGAGGGTGGCCCCACCCTCGATCCGCACGGGGATCTCGATGTCGGGCGCGGCCATCGTGGCGCCCAGGCTGATGTCGTCCGCGTGCTGGGTCGCCGACAGCGCCGCGAGGTTCTTCGGGTCGGCGACGGTGTCGGCGAGGGCGCTCATCTGGGGGCTCCTGACGAGGGTGGCGGCATCGGAGAGGGAGGCAGGTGTGAGCATCGACGAAACCATGGCCGCCGTACAAGCGAGGGCTGGTGTCGTTACGTCGCCCACGGCTGAAGAAACGTTGCAGCGCCGAGCCGTGCCGCCGGGCGGCGGGCGCAGCCCTCGGGGTCCACCGCGGGCCCACAGTGAAAAGGGGCTTCCCGAATCGCGGATAGGCCCCAGACTGCATCCCGCCGTGCGCCTCGCCCGACACCTCTTTCTCTTCGCGCTGCTCGGCAGCTTGCCGCTCTCGACCGCCTCCGCGCAGGAAGCAGGCGCTGCTGCGCCCGTGGTTCGTCCGCCGCGCCTGGTCGAAGGCACGCGCCCCATCGCGCCCGAAGGGCTCGAGGCCGAGCGCGTCGAGGTGCTCCTCGAGATCGTCGTCGGTGCCGATGGCGCGGTGCGCGACGTGCGCGTCGTGGAGCCCGTGGGCCGCGGCTTCGACGAGGCCGCGCTCGAGGCGGCGCGCACGTTCCGCTTCGAGCCCGCGATGCGCGGCGACACACCGATGGCCGCGCGCATTCGCTACGCGCTCGCCTTCGAGCCCGTCGAGCCCGAGCCGGTCACCGAGCCCGAGCCCGAGCCGGAACCGACCGACGCAGCCGGCGACGAGGGAACGGACACGGGCACGGGCAGCGAGGGCACGGAGTCGGGCAGCGAGGGCGCGGAGTCGTCGGGCACGGAGTCGGGGACGGAGACGGGGGCGCAGGGGGCGGAGGTGGATCCCGAGTCGATCCCCGACGAGGAGCTCGCGACCTTCGGAGCCACTGCGGTCGTCGAGCCTCCGCCGCGCGAGGCGGCGCGACGCACGCTGACGAGCGAGGTGCTCACGCGCATCCCCGGCACGCGCGGCGATGCCTTGCGCGCGGTCGAGCTGCTCCCCGGTGTCGGGCGCCCTGCGTTCGGCGGCGGCAACCTCCTGGTGCGCGGCGCAGCGCCCGGTGACTCGGAGGTATTCCTCGACGGAAGCCCCGTGCCGCTCCTCTATCACTTCGGCGGCCTCACCAGCTTCTACAACTCGACCCTGATCGATCGCATCGACTTCGTCCCGGGCAACTTCAGCGTGCGCTTCGGCCGCCGCATCGGCGGCATCCTCGAGGTCGACCCGCGAGACCCGAGGCGCGACGGCTACCACGGGAACGTCGACATCAACCTCCTCGACGCGTCGTTCGTCGTCGAGGGACCGATCGGCGACAACGTCACGTTCGCGGTGGCGGCGCGCCGCAGCTACATCGACTTCTTCTTCAACGAGATCGTGCCGGACGGTGTGTTCAACGTCGTGGCGGCGCCGGTCTACTACGACTACCAGGCCAACGTGGTGTGGCGGCCCACCGACTCGGACCGCATCCGCTTCTTCCTCTATGGCTCGAGCGACGAGCTGCGCCTCGTGTTCAGCTCGCCGTCGGACAACGACCCGAACGTCCGCGGCAACTTCGGCATCGTCACGCAGTTCCACCGTGGGCAGATCAGCTGGCGCCACCTCTACGACGCGAACGTCGAACAGGACGTGATGGTCTCGTTCGGCTGGACCCAGCTCTCGTTGGGCTTCGGCGAAGCGACGCGGCTCGAGCTCAGCACACTCCCCGTGCAGCTCCGGAGCGAGTGGCGTGCGCAGCTCGCACCGACCGTGCGCCTCATCGGTGGCCTCGACTGGCAGTACAGCCCGACCGACATCTCGTTCCGGGGTGCACAGCCGACGCAGTCCGAAGGCATGCCCAACATGGCGGCGCAGGCGGGCTCGCGGGTCTCGCTCGACGCGCAGGCCAACGCGTACCGCCCAGGTCTCTACCTCGAGTCGAGCGTGCGTGTGATCCCCGAGCTCGACGTCGTGGCCGGCATCCGCGTGGACTACTTCCGCGAGATCCAGTCCTGGACGGCCGACCCCCGTGTCTCGGGCCGCCTCCGGCTGACCCCGACGGCGAACGACATCCAGGTGTCGTTGCGCGCCGGCGTGGGTGCGTTCTCGCAGCCGCCCGAGTTCGCCGAGTCTGCGCAGGGAGTGGGCAATCCGAACCTGAACCCGATCCGCGCCATTCACACGACCCTCGGCGCCGACCTGCGCATCGTCCCCAACCGCCTCTCCTTCACGCTCGATGGCTTCTACAAGCACATCGTGGATCGGGTGGTGGGGACTGCCGGTGGCGTGCCTCCCTTCTACACCAATGCGGGCATCGGGCGGATCTACGGCCTCGAGGTCGGTGCGCGCCTCGAGCCCGGCTCCTCGATTCCCCTCTTCGGATTCCTCTCGTATACGCTCATGCGGAGCGAGCGACAGGACGGCCCCGATCAGCCGTGGCGTCTCTTCGACTTCGATCAGACCCACATCCTCACGACTGCGCTGGTCTGGAGCATCGGGGACGGCTGGGAGGCGGGAGCGACCTTCCGACTCGTGAGCGGCAATCCGTACACGCCCGTCGTCGGGTCGATCAACGACCTGTCGACCGGCGTCTACCGCCCGGTCTATGGCGCCGTGAACAGCGAGCGCAATCCCTTCTTCCACCGGCTCGACGTGCGCGTTCAGAAGCGATTCGACATCGGCGATGTCCGGCTGATCCTCTACGTAGACGTCCAGAACGTCTACAACGCCACCAACCGTGAGGGTGTCAGCTACAACTACGACTACACGCGATCGAGCGACATCGCCGGATTGCCCATCATCCCGTCTCTGGGCATTCGAGGTGAGCTGTGAACCGAGGACTCGCCAGCTCTGCGCCCGTGCTGCTGCTCCTGTCGGCGTGCGGCATGGACTTCGACGCTGCGTCGTTCGTGGAGCGCCCGCGCCTGGTCGGCGTGCAGACCGTCGTCGAAGGCGCGCCGGGGCGTGCGACCCCGCTTCCGGGCGACGCGGTCACGCTCGAGCCCTGGCTGCTCCAGCCCGAGGAGCCCTCGCCGGTGCGCGCCAGCACGATCGTCTGCGCGGCGACCGACGTGCGTCGCGGCGCCGCCGGCTGTCGAGGCATGCCGCTCGCGGTCGTGCCTCCGACCGCGCCGAGCGAGACGCTGGCGCCGATCCCCTTCGTCGTTCCACCGCTCGAGGCGCTCGGCGGCGCGAGGCAGCTCCTCGTGGTCGTGGCGAGCTGCGATCGCGGCGCGACGCCCTCGCTCGACGCGAGCACGTTCCTTCCGAGCTGCGACGACCCGATGGCGCGCGCCGAGCTCACGACGCTCAACGTGCCGCTCGCGTTCGAGGCGGCGCTCGCGAACCAGCACCCGAGCCTCGCGGACGAGGACTACACGGTGAGCGATCGCGCCTGGGCCGCGCCCCCCGCGGCGCTCGCCGCGCGTGGCTGCGCGAGCGAGGCCGACTCGGACGCGCTGCCGCGCCTCGTCGTGCCTAGAGACGCCGCGCCGCCCGACGCCGACGAGCCATTCACGGTCACGCTCACGTTCACCGCGAGCGAGGACGACCGCGAGACGTACGGGCCCGCGACGAGCCCCCTGCGCGAGAACCTCCAGATCTCTCACTACGTCACGCACGGCGCGATGGAGCGATCGTTCTCGGCGTTCGACGCGCTCACGGCCACGGGCGAGCCGCTCGACATCGACTGGACGCCGCCCGCGGTGGCCGAGATCCCGGCCGAGGGTGTGGTCGTGCGCTTCACGTGGATCGCGCGCGACCTACGCGGTGGCTTCGCCCGCGCCGACCGCGCGCTCTGTCTCGTCCGCGGGAGCTGACTCCGACTCGTCGCTTCGAGCCCGCGGTGGCGTCGGCGTGGCTGGGATCGCACCGAGCTCGACGAGCTCGAGCGCGAGCCAGACGAGGGCGAGCGGTCCGATGGGATTCGGACCGTCGTTCCACAGCATGGGGAGCATCTGGGCGATCCAGATCGCCATCGCGAGCACCAGCGCGAGCCACCAGCGAGCCCGCGAGCGCCACGAGAGCTCGTGCGTGAAGAGGAAGAGCGTCGGCAGGATGACGAGCGCCGAGTCGTAGTAGAAGAGATAGAGGTTGAGGGCGATCGTCGCGAGCATGGCAATCGAGCCGAGGCGGACCATGCGCTCGACGCGGTGGGTGGGAACGTGCCAGTCGCGCCGGGCCTGGATCCGGAGCGCGAGCCCCCACGCGCCGAAGATGGCCGAGAGGACGATGACGAGCCCTCGCGCGAGCTCGCGCCCCTCTGCGGGCGCGTCGGCGGGGCTGCCCGCGGCCTTCCAGATCACCGTCCTCAGGAACGCATAGAGCGTCTCCTGCTTGCGCCACGAGTCCGGGTTGAGCTCGTGCCGCGACACGAGGGTGTCGAGGCCGGTGCGGAAGCCCTCCCAGCTCTCGAGGCCGAAGGGCACACTCAGCGCGAGCAGGAGCGCGAGCGTGGCGGTCCAGGCCAGCGTGAACGCGCGCGGCCTCGTGAGCGTGCCCATCGCGACGAGGGCGACCGCGAGCGGCGGCTTGGACCAGAGCAGGCCCGCGGCGACGCCGGCGAGCACGTCGCGCTCGGCGGCCCAGCCGTACACGACGAGGCACGACAGGAGCAGATAGAGCGGCGTGAATTGCCCGAGATGAAGGGCGAAGACGAGGCTCGGGCACGCGAGGCCCGTCAAGGACATGGTCAGTCGATACTTCGGGTCGAGCCCGGGAATCCGAGCGAGCGCCAGCATGCCGAGCACGGTGAGCACGGCGCCGAGCACGAGACAGACCCAGTACGAGCCGTCGGGGCCGGCGAAGGCGAGCGCCTCGACCATGGGGAGCGTGAAGGGGGGATTCGCGAACGTGCGGTCCGGGTCCTCGTAGCCAGTGCCGCCCTCCAGCGCGAGCTGACCGGCGCGGTAGAAGCAGTAGTAGTCGCGCAGGAACAGGCGATCTCCGGCCTCCACGTCGCGCACGAGGATGAGCCCGAGGTAGGTGCAGATCACGAGCAGCCAGAAGAGCGCGAGGAAGCGCGCGCCGTCGTGGCCGTCGAAGTGGCGGAGGAGACCTTTCAGCCGATCTGACACGTAGAGAGTCGCGTTCTCGGGCGCACCCACGGGAGTTGACGGAGAGCCTCGGAGGTGCCGCTCACACCTGGATCAGGTGCTCGAGGGGGTGGGGCGGCGGTACGGGCTCGAGCCCCGCGAGACCGCGTGTCCGGGCCATCTCGCGCAGATCGATCTCGATCGCGCGGGACATCGTGGTGATGGGCGTGTCGTTGGCGCTGCCCTCGAAGGGGTTCTCGGAGGACTCACTCACCTTGTCCATCGTGTGGAAGAGCCACGCGATGACGACGGTGGTCGGCGTCGTGAGCCAGAAGAGCGGACTGCCCAGCTCCGAGAGCTGGCTGTACACGGCGAACGGGAGCAGGCCGATCAGCATCCAGACGAAGATGAGGTTCATCGTCGCGTACTGGCGCGGGTACGGGAAGTTCTTGATCCGCTCACAGCGACCCTGGAGGTCGTAGAGCGTCGCGAGGCAGCGCTCCATCTCGATGTGGCGCTGCTCGCTCAGCCCCTCTCTCGCGAGGCGCGCCAGGGTCGCGCCCTGGAGGGCGAGGAGGTGGGCTGCGCGATTCTTGAGAGGGGAGAGCGTCTCTGCCTCGTCGGGCGGGAGCAGCCCGGCGAGTCGATCCATCACCTTCTCCGTGCGCTCGGGGACGTGGAAGGTTCTCTCCTGGTAGGCGCGGTTGTGCGGCATCTCCATCCCTTCCCATCCGCGCGGCTCGCGGAGCTGGAAGCGGAGCGCGGTGAGCCAGGCGATGTGACGCAGGATCAGCGTGCGCTTGTCGTCGTCGGAGCCCTCGACGAGGAAGCCGTGCACGAGGTTCGACCACGCGCGGCTCGCGTTGACGATGCCGCCCCAGATCTGCCGCGCCTCCCAGAGGCGGTTGTACGCGGCGTTGCCCTTGAAGCCGGTCACGAACGCGACCGCGGTGCCCACGAGCGCGACGGGCGGCCAGGGCAGGTGGGGCAGCGGCACGCCGAGCGTCGCGAGCACGGGGGGCGTGAGCCCGAGGGCGAGGAAGAGCGTGGTCTCGCGGACGGTCCAGAAGAAGACGTCCTTGAGCGGATAGTGACGACCGACGTGCATCGCGGCGCGATGGTATTCGGCGGTGCGCGAGCCTGTCGATCGTGCTCGCGTCGGGACGCCGCGCGTGCGCGGAGCCCGCGGACCGTCAGCGGAATTCGTTGAGGTGCGTGATGAACCAGCGGTCGCCCCACGCGATCATGGTGCGCACCTCGATCTGGTGCGGGCGGCCTCGCACCGTGTAGTCGATCCACGAGTGGCGCTGCGCCCAGTAGGGCAGGCGGTTGGTCTCCTCGCGCAGGCGCACCCAGCCGCGGCGGCCGGTGAAGCGGAAGCCCACGAACGCGACCTCGGCGAGGTCGCCGCCCGACTCCTCGAGCAAGCGCGCGTGCAGCTCGTGGATGTCCTCCTCGTACGCGCGGAAGATGCGGTCATAGAGCGCGTCGGGATCGCTGATCGCCTTGATGAGGCGGAAGGCCTCGCGCGAGAGGAAGAGCTCGTGCGAGGGCGCGGGCGCGTCCGCGATGCACGACTCCACGAGCAAGCGCCGCATGCGCTCCGGCACGTCGCCGAGCGGCGGGCGTCGCGGCGGCTCGGTGAGGCTCGCCCGGTTGGACTCGGGGATCGCCTGGGCGCCGCCCGCCTCCTGCGCGGAGAGCGTGCTCGTGGACGAGAGGAGCACCGACGGCGCGAGCGCCGCCGTGGACAGCGAGAGGAGCGATCGACCGAGGAAGTCGCGGCGCGAGGTCATCGCGCGCTGTGGTGATCTCGGTCCCCGCCGATGTCAAAGCGGTCGGACCGTGGACGTCGAAGGCTTCATGCGAGGCCTCACCGTCGCGAGGCGCGGCCGCGCACGCGCACGATCGTGCCGAGCTGGGCTTCGGTCGTGAGGATCGCGTCCCAGCCGGGCGGGAGCTCGGGGGTGGTCCACGCGAAGAGGCGTCGCGCATCGCGCGGCGAGAGGTTCACGCAGCCGTGGCTCCGCGGGTGACCGAAGTCGTCGTGCCAGAACGCGGCGTGCAGGCCGATGCCTTCGGCGAAGTACTGCACCCACGGCACCGCCTCGATCGCGTAGTTGGACTCCTGATCGGTGCGATCGAGATCGTCCATCGTGTCCTCGGCGAGCTTGACCCAGATGCGATGCACGCCGACCGGCGTCTCGTGCCCGGGGCCGCTGCGACCGGTGGAGACGAGCGTCGCGAAGACCGGGCGCGCGCCCTCGTACGCGACGAGCGTCTGCGTGATGAGGTCCACGTCGATCCAGCGCTCGCCGCTGCCGTCGGCCTCCTGGCGCACCTCGCTCGGCACGACGTCGGTGCTCGCGCGGATGAGATCGCGCGCGCGCACGACACCCTCGGTCGTGCGCACCAGACCGCGGCCCACGTCCTCGATCACGTGCACGACCTCGCGGTGACCGAGGCGGCGGATCACGCGGCCCGGCGCGCGTCCGTTCCACGCGCGCAGCTCCACGTTCGCGCGCGCGACCCACGCGAGATCGAGGTGACCGTCGGTGATCTCCACGCCCTCGAAGAGACTCCCGCGTGCGAAGCGCAGGACGTCCTCGGGCACCCACACGCCGCCGAGGCTCCGGAAGAACGTGACGCCCTGTTCGCGACGCTGCTCGGTGATCGCGAGCCCGAAGCCGCGTCCGAGCGACTCCACCATCTCGTCGAGGAAGTAGTCGGCGGGGCGCGAGTAGGCCCAGGTGCCATCGGCCGCCACGAACGCGTAGCGGCGCGGCAAGAGCTCTCCGGCAGGCACCGCAGGCAGAGCGTCGCCGTGCGGAGCATCGGCCGAAGGAGCGACGAGATCCTCGCAGATGAACTGATCGACGCCGAGGCGATACCAGCTCGCGCAGCCCATGCCGCGCACGCGCGCCTCGACCGGCAGGTGCGTGCCGATGCGCACCGTGCCCCGACGCGGCGCATGCGTGCTCGGGCCCGCGCGCACCGTCGCGCCCGTCTGCGTGACCTCGAGCGAGCGCACCCACGCCTCGCGAGAGATGTCCTGCGCGCGAGCACTCGGCTCCGGGAGCGCGAGGACGAAGAACGAGAGCACGAGCGCGACGACGCACGACGAGCGCACGCATCCAGGCTAGCGCCCGAGCCACGGGCGGCCAAAGAAAGCGCGGACACTGCATGGGCTTCGTCCCCGACGCCGCGCGTTGACCCGTGCGCGTCCTGGCCGCGCTGCTCGGCGATGGCCGACGGAGTGACCATGGCGGGGCGCTCGCGGGTCGAGATACTGCCGACTGGCATGGATGATCCGGGTCACCTCCTGCGCGAGGTCGCGCGCGACAGGCTCCGTCGCAACGCGTTCCTCCGCCTCCGACAGCACGACAGCGCGATGCCCCGCGGCGCATTTCGCACCATCGTGGCGGTGCTCGTGGGGCTGCGCCTCTACAGCATCGTCTGCCTCGTGGTCGCCGCCGGTGGCTGGGCCCTCGAGCCCGAGACGTGGGCACGTGCGGTGCCGATGCACACGGAGCTGACGACACCCCTCTACGGTCACCCGAACCCGTTCGGGCTCGTGTTCCACTTCTTCGTCGAGGCGCACGACGCCACGGGCCTCCTGCTCTTCGTGACGTGTCTCGTGCCGCTCTTCGCGCGCATGGGCGGTGCCACACACGTGCGCTTCGGCCGCGCGTTCGTCGTGATCTGGCTGCTCCACCTCGTGGACGGGCTCGCGAACAGCGGTCGCATCCTCGCGGCGCGCGGCTTCGAGCCCACGCGCTACCTCGACGTCACGGGCCAGGGCTTCTCGCTCTACCTTTACCTGCAGTTCGCGTTCATCTCGGGGATGGTGATCGACTTCCTCCTCCACGGGCTCGCCGCGATCCACCACAAGAACCGCCCGCCCACCGCGGCGCTGCGCGCGGTGATGCTCGCGATGCCGCTCTCGAGCGCGCTGCTCGGCGTCGGGCTCGCGCTCTGGGCCGTGTTGCGGCTCGCGCGCGGCGGCCCCGCCGAGACGCCGAACACCTACCCGTTCGCGATCGTGTTCTTGGTGCAGGTGCCGCCGTACCTCTACCTGATCGCCAAGAACGTACGGTACTGGCTCCGCCCGAGCCCCCGCGCGTGGCTCCACGGCTGGCTCACCGAGCACCAGCGGAACCTGATGTTCTGCGTGCAGGTCACGCTCTACACGGGTGTCGCGAACGTGGCGTCGGTGTACGCGCCCGCGATCGCCCCGTTCCTCTTCGCTGCCATCGATCTCGGCTTCCTCGTCTGGTTGCTCGCGAAGGAGCGCTCACTCCGCGCGCAGGTCGTGCGCTCGCGCTTCGCGATGGCGCTCGTGGCGGCGCTCAAGACCGATCGGCGCCTCGAGCGCAGCTCGCTCGTGCCGCTCGACGTCGCGTGGGTCGCCCGGCACTTCGACCTCGACCGCTCGGGGCACCTCGACCGTGCGGAGATCGACGCCGCGCTCGCGACGCAGGGCGTCGAGCTCGCGCCACACGAGCTCGACGTGCTCATGGAGAAGATCGACCTGGACGGCGACGGCCGCATCACGCCCGCGGAGCTCGCGACGTTCCTGGCCCACTGGTTCGGTCCGGAGCCGACCGACGAGGACGTGCTCGCCATCGCGTTCCGCGCGCTCGACCGCGACGGCGACGGTCGCATCGGGCGCGACGAGCTCCAGCATGCGATCGCCACGGGCCCACGCACGCTGTCGGAGATCGACGCGGACAGCCTGCTCGAGGTCGCCGACCTCGACGGCGACGGCACGCTCGACATGGACGAGCTGCGCGCCGCGATGCGGCCGACCCGCGTGTGAAACGCTTCACTCCGAAGGGGTCGGCGACGCGAGGCGCGTGCGGTCCCAGCGGTTCTGCCCGCGGCGCTGGGTGTACGCGAGGCCGAACGTCTCCACGTCCGACGGCGCGAGGATCGGCGAGTACCAGATCTCGCCGACGACGCGATCGCGCGTCACGTCGACGATGCCGTAGCCGTGGCTCGTGAGCTCGAGGTCCACCTGGTGCGGGTTGCTGCGCAGGAAGCTCGCGCGCAGCATGGCGATGGTGCGCTCGGAGCCCGGCGCGAGCTGCTCGTCGAAGTTCCCTCGGCTGATCGAGGTGGGCAGGAGCTCACCGCCGATGGCGCCGACGCCGGTCGCGGGGTCGTAGGGGTCCTCCGGGTCGACGTCGACCACGTCCTGTACGACCGAGAAGTGCGAGTCACCGCTGAGGAAGACGCTGTCGACGACACCCTCGGAGGCGAAGAACGCGATGAGCTGACTGCGGGCGTCGGCCAGATCCTGCCAGCCGCTGAGTGGGCCGAACTCGGCGAACACCTTCTGCATCCCGATCAATCGCCAGCTCGCGCTGCTGGCCGACAGGCTGGTCGTGAGCCAGTCGTACTGAGCATCACCGAGCGCGCTGGGCGCGCCGCCAGGGAGGGTGTCGCGGCCCTGGAAGAGGTACATGTCGACCAGATACAGGTCGACGAGATCACCCAGAGTCAGGCGGCGATAGAGCACGTCGGGATCCACCCCCGGCGCGGGCGCGGGGATCGCGTTCCACTCGCGGAAGGCCTGCACGCCACCGCCGTAGGCAGGGAGATCCGTCTCGAGGTCGTGGTTGTCCCAGAGCATCGCCCAGGGATGCGCTGCGCGGGCCGCGCGAAGATCGGGATCGGACAGATAGAGCGCGTGCCTGCGCCGGTGCGAGGCGAGGTCGACGAGGTCTTCGACCTCACCGCCGGGAGGGACGCGGACGCGCTCGTTCTCGTCGACGAAGTCGTAGATGTAGTCGCCGAGGTGGACGACGAGGTCGATCGCGTCTCGCTCGGCGATCCGCCGGTACGCGCTGAAGTATCCGGAGAAGAGGCTCGAGCAGCTCGCGACGGCGAGACGCACGTGGTCCACGTCTGCCGCGGGCGCCGTGCGCGTGCGCCCGAGCACGCTCTGCTCGCCGCCCGCGTCCGTGAACGCGTAGTAGTAGGTGGTGCCGGGCACGAGGCCGCCGACCTCGACGTGCACCGTCCAGTCCGCGTCGGGGAGAGCGCGCGCGGTGCCGCTCGCCACGACGGCGGAGAGCGCGGGATCCGTGGCCACCACCCACGACACCTCGCCCTCGGTGCTCGCGTCGGGTGGTGTCCAGCGCGTCCAGAGCGTCACTCCGTCTGCGCGCGGATCTCCGGAAGCGACGCCGTGGCGGAACGTCCCGCAGTCCGCGGCGAGGCCCGGGATGTCGAAGGTTGGATCGGTGATCGGCTGGACGAGCACGACCGTCGAGCCGATGGAGAGCAGCGTGGGGCGTGCGACCGAGGGCGCGCGGAAGACGAGCTCCTCTCCTCGCACCGTGGCGAAGAGCAGCGGCCACCCGACGACCTCGGTGAGGCCGAGAGATCCGGCCGGCACGGCCACCTCCTCGCACACGTCGACGATGAGATCCGGAGGCGGTCCCGCGTCGTTGCCCACATCGTTGCTCGCCCCGTCCGCGCCGACGTCGGGCGTGCTCGCGACCGCGTCCACTCCGACGTCCGACGCCGTCGATGGAGCGTCGAGGCCAGCGTCGCCGCCGAGCGCGTCGCCCGTACAGCCCTGCCCCGAGAGCAGCAGTCCCGAGAGCAGCAGTCCGCGCGGGCCCGCGACGCGCGCAGCACGTGTCGGACTCGTCGGCATCAGTGACCCGCGGCGCCCTTGCTGGCGGGCTTGGCGTTCCAGATGCGCGAGCCGAGCGCGAGGCCGAGGATCGAGGCGGGGATCATCATCAAGGGCCAGATCGCCCAGTTGCTCGCGGTCGCGGCGGCCTCGCCGGTCGGCACCATGTGGCCGAGCGTGAGGTACTGGACGCCCTGACCGAGGTAGACGAGGCCGTCGATGATGCCGACGACGATGCCGACGTTCTGCTTGCCGCCGAAGTCCATGCTCGCCGCGCCCGACAGCATGCCGTGCACGCCGATGATCGAGAGCATCATGACCGTCGCGACGAGCGACATGACGAGGCCGTTCTCGAGCGTCAGCCACATCACGATCGAGCCGGCGAGCATCGCGCCGTAGAGGATCGACGCCATCGGACCGCGGCGGCTCTGGAAGACGTGATCGGAGATCACGCCCGCGACGACGCCGCCGAGGATGCCGGCGCAGCACTGCACCATGCCCCAGTTGCCGGCGACGAAATTGTCGAGGTGCGTCTGTGTCTTGAAGATCGCGTACCAGTCCATCAGCGCCGAGCGCAGGAAGCCGCTGCAGAACTCGATGCCTGCGATGACCAGGATGACGGGGTTGCGCAGCATCATGCCGCCGATGCGCATGATGCCGGCGATCGTCTCGCGCAGGCCGCCCTGGTGCACGCTCTCGTGCGCGCCGGCGACACCATCGCCGGTCTCGATGTCCGTGAGACCCGCCTCGACCGGCGTGTCTCGCACGAAGACGAACGTCGCGACGAAGAAGGTCACGAGCAGCGCGGCCGGGATGAAGAAGACCCACTGCGTCTCGGCGCTCTCGGCGATGAGCGCGCACCAGTCGAACGCGAAGTAGAGACCGAGCGAGATCAGGATGCCGAAGATGCCGCCGAACGTTCCGCGCTCGCGCAGGTGGAACCACGCCGCGTTGACCTTCACGATCGAGACCGCGCCGAAGCTCTGGAAGTACATGTTCATGCCGTAGAGCAGCGCGAACCAGAGCACGATGTTCTCGCGCACGCCGGACACGAGCAGCGCGCCCATGAGCACGTTCGCCAGCGCCGAGCCGCCGGCGGCCATGAGCATCGTCTTGCGACCACCGATGCGATCGGTGAGCGGTCCGTTCAGGAGGAACGAGACGCCGTAGACGATCGTCCCGACGGCTTTGATGGTGCCGAAGTCCTCGTTCGAGATGAGGTCGCCGAGGTCGTTCTTCGCGGCCGCGAGGTTGTAGCGGCCCATGTAGAGGAACGCGTACGTCATCCCCAGCGGGAACCAGTTCAGGAAGCGGCGCCGCACGAACGCCTGGCTGTGCCCGAGGTCCACCTTCGGCAGCCGCCACACGACGACCGACACGACGGCGAGGAGAACGAGGATGGGGAGGATCTCTTCGAGCCACGCGGGCATGACGGCCCTTGTATCACGGGGCGCGCGGCCGACCGTGACGCGTGGGTGCCCATGTGATGAGCGCCTCGGGGGACCGTGGCGGAGCCGCGTGACATGATGCGTGCGTGACGCTTCCGCCGAGCGACGATCGCGACCAGACCGAGCCACCGGCGCGGGCGCCGATTCGCATCATGACCGTTGCGGCGCCGACCTCCGACGGCGCGGCTCCGCGACCGCACCTCGCGAGCGACGAAGAGCGGGCCGACGAGCGACGCCTCGCGAACATGCGCGCCCACTGGACGCGCAAGCCGATCGTGACCTGGACGCTGCTCGGCGTGATCGCCGCGATGTTCGTGCTCGAGGAGGCGCTCGGCGGGAGCGAGAACGACCTCGTGCTGACGCGCCTCGGTGGCCAGGTCCCCTCGATGATCCTCGACGGCCAGCCGTGGCGGCTGATCTCGTCGGCCTTCCTGCACGCGGGCATCCTCCACGTCGGCCTCAATTCCTATGTGCTCTGGATCGTCGGCTCCTCCCTCGAGCGCATGCTCGGGAGCGCGCGCTTCCTCGTCGCGTACACGTTCTCTCTCGTGCTCGCGAGCCTGGCCTCGCTCGCGCTGAGCGACGCGTCCCTCACGGTCGGCGCGTCGGGCGCCGTGTTCGGTCTCTTCGGTGTCGAGGCGGTCGTCGTGTTCCTCCGCCCCGATCTGCTGCCCACGGGCATGCGGCAGGCGCACGCGCGCAACGTGCTCCTCAACCTCGCCATCAACGTCGTGAACTCGTTCCAGCCCAACATCGCGACCATCGCGCACTTCGGCGGAGGCCTCGCGGGCGCGCTCATCGGCTACTTCATCGTGCCGCAGCGCTTCGACGCGAAGCCGAGCACGCCCGGCTGGGCGAGCGCGGCCGCGGCCCTGTCGGTACTCCTGCTCGTCGTGGGCCTCGCCCTCGCGCTCTTCAGCGCGTGGCGAACGCCCTACTTCGAGGTCGGCTGACCGTCGGGCGAGCCGGGCTCCGCTGGCTCCACAGCGTCGTGGTCGATCTGCTCGCGCGTCACGTCGTCCAGCGCGGCCTCGGCCTCCTGCGCGTGGAGGAGGTCGATGCGCGCCTGGAGGCGCACGTGATCCTCGGTGACGTCGGGCCGGGCGCCGAAGGCCGCGCCCAGCGCGCCCAGGCCTGCGACGACCCAGTCGATGGGCTGCCGGCGCGCGAAGAACTCGGCGACGAGGTCCGGCCCTTCGCTCGCGAACAGCGCGCCGAGCGCGGCGACGCGATCGACGGCTCCGTCGCGCTCCGTCGCGAGCACGAGCATCGAGGCGAGATCTCCGAGCGTCGCCACGAGCACCGCGACGGCGCCCGTGATCACGGCCCATCGTCGATCGTAGAGATGGCCCGCGTTGCGCACGGGGCGGCCGATGAGGAAGCCCAGGGCCAGGGCCATCGCCGCCGCGAGGAGCCACGGGATGCCGAAGCCGAGGAGGATGTTCGCCTCGGCCCACGACACGAGGCCGACCGGGAACGCGACCGCGAGCGCGAGCAGTGCATGCGACGGACGCTGCTGGGGCCGCCGCTCCGCGATCCACGTGCGAACGCGCTCGAGGACGAACGGCTCGTTCGCGCCGGGCAGCTGGTGCTCGTAGTAGGTGCGCGGGGTGGGCTGGCTCACGCGCGGTTGTGTACAGTGCCCTCATGTCCGAGGCGAGCGAGCTCCGATACCGCGCGGTCCTCGAGGCGCTCTGGTCGCTCCGAGGGCCCATCGAGAACGAGCGCACCCCGATGGAGCGCGGTGTTCGTTACCGCGAACGTCACGGCCGCGGCATCGCACCGCACCTCGACGTCTATGTCCCGACGCGTCGCGCGAGCGCTCGCTCCGTGCTGCTCGTGCACGGCGGCGGATTCGTCTTCGGCTCGCGCGACATGAAGCCGATGCGCCTCGTCGGCTCGCGTCTCTCGGATGCGGGCGTGACGGTCGCCTCGATCGACTACCGCCTGATCGGCCGCGGAGGTCGCCTCGACGAGGCGCTCTCGGACACGCGCGCGGCGCTCGCGTTCTGGCGCGCGGGCTGCGCGGCGCGCGATCTCGATCCCGATGGCGTGACGATCGTGGGCTTCTCGGCGGGGGCGACGCTCTCGATGCTCGTCGCCGGCGAGCACGACGCGGGCGTGCGCAACGTCGTGTCGTGCTTCGGCCTCTACGAGCTCGACCACCTCACCGGGCCGCTCGCGACGCTCATGCCGCGCCTGCTCTTCCGCACCGCGGATCGCGAGCGATGGTCCGCACGCTCGCCGCGCCATGCGCCGCAGCCACGCGTGCCGACGCTGCTGCTCCACGGCACGGCCGACGGCCTCGTGCCGGTCGCGCAGGCGCGGCGGCTCGCGGAGCACCGCGCGTCCCACGCGCTTCCGACGCAGCTCTCGATCTACGAGGGCGCGCCGCACGGCTTCTTCAACCAGCCGGGGGCTCATGCGGAGCGCGGCGTGAAGGAGATCCTCGAGCACGTCCTCGAGCGATGAGCTCCCCCACCGCGCAGGTGGTTGACGCGCCAGCGCGCCGGAGCAGAGTCGCCGCGATCGGAGGCTGTTCCGTGCGTGAGATCGACATCGTGGTGGTGAGTGACGTCGTCTGTCCGTGGTGCCTCATCGGTGTCACGCGGCTCGATCAGGCCCTCGAGGCGATGCCCGACGTGAAGGCGACCGTGCGCTTTCACCCGTTCCTCCTCGACCCCACGACGCCCGAGGAGGGCGAGGACCTGCGCGAGCGCCTCGAGCGCAAGTACCGGATGCCCGCCGCCGCGATGTTCGCGCGCGTCGAGGCGGCTGCGCGCGAGAGCGGCATCCCGCTCGACTTCGAGAAGGTGCGGCGCTCGATCCCCACGATCCGTGCGCACACGCTCATCCGCATGGGGGAGGACGCCGCGACGCCGGGCACCGCAGGCGCGCTCAAGCGGGCCCTGCTCCGCGCGTACTTCCTCGAGGGCAAGGACGTCTCGCAGCTCGAGACGCTCGTCGAGATCGGCGTGGCGCACGGCCTCTCGGCCGAGGCGATCCGCGTGCGCGTCACCGATCCGGCGGCGCTCGCGGAGACCAAGGCGCTCGCGCGCGAGGCGGGCGAGCAGGGCGTGACGGGCGTGCCGTTCTTCGTCGTGGACGAGCGTCTCGCGCTGAGCGGTGCTCAGCCAGTGGACGTCCTGAAGAAGGTCATCGAGCGTGCGTTCGAGATGCGCGCGGCCTCCTGAGCCCGTGCGCGCCGCGCGTGCTCGCGTCGCGCTCGTGCTCGCGCTGGCCTGCGTGGTGGGCCTCGTGAGCCTCGCGCTCGACGCGCCGCTCGTGTCGGCGCGTCGCGCGCGGCCGCCCACGGAGTTCGAGCCTCTGCACCGCGATCACTTCGAGCTGCTCGGAGTGAGCAGCGCGCGTGTGCGCGTGAGCAGCGACCTCGACCCCGCGCCGCGCACGATCGAGGTGCGCCTCCACCGCGTGCGCGCGCTCGCGCCGGGCTGCGTGACGCTCTCGGCCCGTGTGGGCGACGAGGGTGCCCACGTGCAGTCCATCACCGTGAACGTCGTGGCCGCCGACGCGGCGGTGGCCCTGCCGCGCAGCGCAGCGGCGAGCGAGCGCTTGCGAGTGGGCGTCGGGGACGTGTTCGCATGGCCGCTCCCCGCGAGTGGTCCGATCGAGTTCCGTCCGAGGCAGGGCTGTCTCGACGAAGACCTGGAGATGGGCCTCTTGCTCGCGGGGGAGCTGCCTCACCGCGCGTGCGCCCTCGAGGGGGCCGTGCCGCGCGCGTGGCGCGTGCCGGCGCTGCTGGCCGACGCGGGCCTGCGCTGCACCTTCGCGAGCGCCGGTCGGGGCGAGGTGCGCACCACGGCGCACCGCTACTTCCGGATCCGCGCGCGCGGGCGGGTGCAGGGCGATCTGACGGCGATCGACGCAGGCCCGCGCGAGCTCTTCGCGACGCACGTGCACGACGAGGCCGCCGCGCACGTCGGTCCCGACACGGCCCTCGCGTTCGTGCCGACGCGACGGGTCGTGCGTGCGGGCGACTGGGTCCTCGAGGCGCGAGACGACGTGAGCGCGATGGATGAGGATCTGCTCGCGTGCCTGCACGAGCGCGACTCCCCCTGTCGTGTCGCAGCGACCCAGAGGTGAGAGAGAGCGTGTCTCGGCCCGTGGGTCAGTGCGCTCGGCCGCCGAGCGAGCGAGCGCGCGCCGCGACGCGCTCGACCAGGTCCTCGAGGGAGCCCTCGGCCTCGCGCGCGAGCGCGGAGCCCACGATCACGCCGTCCGCGCCGGCGCTCGCGACGCGTGCGACGTCGCCCGGCGAAGAGACGCCGAAGCCCACGAGGAGCGGCAGGCTCGACACGGCGCGTGCACGAGAGAGCGTCTCGGACAGCCGCGCGCCGAGCCCGACGTGGGTGCCAGTCGTGCCGGCCCGACTGACCACGTAGAGATAGCCAGTCGCGTGCGCCGCGATGCGTGCCAGTCGCTCGCTCGTCGTCAGCTCGGTGACCATCTGGGCGAGGGAGAGTCCGTGTCTGCGACAGGCCTCCTCGAAGGGCCGAGTCTCCTCGAGCGGTGCGTCGGGGACGAGCAGCGCGTCGACGCCCGCCTGGGCCGCCGCGGCCGCGAAGCCGTCGATGCCACCGTCGTGCGCGTCGAGGAGGTTCGCGTACGCCATGACGAACAGGGGAATGTCGGTGTGCTCGCGGAGGCGGCGCACGAGCGCGAGGGCGCGCGGGGGCGTCACGCCGGCCGCGAGCGCGCGCGACTGCGCTGCCTGGATCACGGGGCCATCGGCCGGTGGATCGGAGAACGGCACGCCGAGCTCGAGCGCGTCGGCGCCCGCGTCGACGAGGGCACGGAGCACCGCGAGCGCGGTCTCTTCGTCGGGATCACCGAGGACCCAGAACGGAACGAAGAGCGGACGTCGCTCGGCGCGGGCGCGCGCGAGCACTCGTTCGATGCGGCTCATCGCTCACCTCCGAGGCCCGCGTGATCGCTTCCTGCGGCTCCGCCGTGTGCGAGCACGTGCGAGAGATCCTTGTCGCCGCGACCGGACAGACTGACCACGACGCGGCTCTTCGGACGCAGGGTTCCATCGCGGACCTCGCGGCGCACGGCGGCGAGGGCATGGGCGCTCTCGAGCGCCGGGAGGATCCCTTCGGTGCGTGCGAGCCAGCGATACGCCTCGAGCGCCTCGTCGTCGCTCGCGTGCGTGTAGCGCGCGCGCCCGGTGTCCTTGAGGTGGCTGTGCTCGGGGCCGACACCGGGGTAGTCGAGGCCTGCCGAGATCGAGTGGGCCTCCTGGATCTGGCCGTGTGCGTCCTGGAGCACGTAGCTGCGTGCACCGTGGACGATGCCCGGCCGGCCGCGCGAGAGCGGCGCACCGTGTCGGCCGGTCTCGATGCCGAGGCCTGCGGGCTCCACGCCGACGAGCGCGACCTCGGGATCGCCCACGAACGCGGTGAACGCGCCGATCGCGTTCGAGCCGCCGCCGACGCAGGCCACGACGCAGTCGGGCAGGGCGCCTTCGACGGCGAGGTGCTGTGCGCGGGCCTCGTCACCGATCACGCGCTGGAGCTCACGCACGATCGTGGGGAAGGGGTGGGGGCCGGCCGCGGTGCCGAAGAGATAGAACGTGTCCTCGGCCCGCGCGGTCCAGGCACGCAGGGCCTCGTTGATGGCGTCCTTGAGCGAGCGACTGCCACTCTGGACCGGCGTCACCTTCGCGCCGAAGAGACGCATGCGCTCGACGTTCGGGCGCTGACGCTCCACGTCGAGCGCGCCCATGAAGATCTCCACCTCCATGCCGAGCAGCGCGCCCACCATCGCGGTCGCGACGCCGTGCTGTCCGGCGCCGGTCTCCGCGATCAAGCGCTTCTTGCCGAGGCGCTCGGCCAGGAGGCCTTGCCCGAGCGCGTTGTTCGTCTTGTGCGCGCCGCCGTGGAGGAGGTCCTCGCGCTTGAGGTGGAGGCGCACGCCGAGCTCGCGCGAGGCGTTCTCCGCGAGGTGGAGCGGCGTGGGACGGCCCGCGTACGTCGCCGACAACGCGCCGAGGCGTGCGCGAAAGCGCGGGTCGTCCTTGGCCTCGATCCAGCCGGACTCGATCTCCTCGAGCACCGGGACGAGCAGCTCGGCGACGTAGACGCCGCCGTAGGGACCAAACGTCGTGGGCAGGCGCATCTCAGGCTCTTCCTTCGTCGAGAGGGCTCGTGCGCCCTTCGCGCACGGCCTCGAGAAAGCGCGCCATCGCGGCGCGCGTGGGTGCACCGTGCTCCTCGATGCCCGTCGCGACGTCGACCATCGCGGGCTCGAAGATCGCGGCGGCGGCGCGGACGTTCGTGGGGGTGAGCCCGCCCGCGAGCACCACGTCGTGCGGGAGCAAGAGGCCGCGGAGGTGCGTGGGGTCGAGCGTGCGACCGCTGCCCGAGCGTGCACCGTCGAGCACCACGCGCGCACCGAGTGACTCGGCGATCGCGAGGCCCTCGCGGACCGAACGTGCGTCGGAGACCTCGAGCGCGAGCCAGAGCGCGAGGCCAGAGCGCCGCGCGGTCTCGGCGATCGGCGCGACCGCGCCGTGCTCGAAGGGGCGCCCGCTGCGGCCGTGGAGCTGCACGACGTCGAGGCGCGCGAGCTCGGCGGCCCGTGGGATGCGAGCCGCGTCCTCGAGCGTGAAGACACCGACGCGCCGCGCGCGCAGCGGCAGCGCGCCCAGCCGCGCCGCCTCGAGCTCGGGCAGCTCGCGCCGCGCGCCGGCCACGAAATTGAGGCCGATCGCGTCCGCGCCGAGCGCATCGGCCTGCGCGACGTGGCTCGCCGTGCGCAGCCCACAGAGCTTGATCGCGGGCACGCGCGCGCGGGGTGAGAAGCCGAGCTCCGCGAGCGCCGCGCGCGGATCGGGAGACATCGAGAGCGCGGTGCCGACGAGGATCGCGTCCACCTCGCCCTCGATCGCGCGCAGATCCTCGCGGCGCGCCAGGCCGCTCTCGGCGACGACGAGGCGGCCCGTGGCGCGCGCACGCGACGCCATGCGGCGCGGGCGATCGAGGTCGATCGCGAGCGTGCGGAGATCGCGCGCGTTCACGCCGACGATCGGCGCGCTCGTCTCCGCGAGCACCCGATCGAGCTGCTCGTCGTCGTGGGTCTCGACGAGACAGCTCATCCCGAGCGCGCGCGAGAGGCCCAGCGCTCGCTCGATCTCCGCGCTCGAGAGGAGCTGCGCCATGAGCAGGATCGCGTCGGCCCCGTGCGCACGAGCGAACGGGATCTGGCGCTCCGGATCGACGACGAAGTCCTTGCAGAGGATCGGTCGGCGGCTCGCGGCCGCGGCGTCCCGGAGGTGTGTCGGGTCTCCGCCGAAGCCGGGTCCGTCGGTGAGCACCGAGATCGCACGGGCGCTCGCGTCGTAGACCGACGCGAGCCGCGACGGATCGAACGCGCACGCGCCCTCGGGGCGGTGCGGCTGCGAGGGACTGCGCTGCTTGATCTCCGCGATGAGCGACAGGCCCGGCGCCGCGATCGCGGCCTCGAACGAGCGGCTCGCGCGGGGCAGCGTGCTCGGATCGAGGCGGGGCAGGGCCAGGACCTCCTCGCGCTTGCGCGCGGCGATGCGTGCGAGGACGTCGGTCACGCGGCCTCCGTGATCGCGTCGCCGCCGAGCCCGAGGCAGACCGCGCGGTGCGCCTCGAAGCGCTCGCGCGCACGGCCCGACACGATCGCCTCGCGCGCCTCGGCGACACCCCGCGCGATCGCCCCGCCGAGGCTCGGCGTCTCGCGCGCGAGGGCCAGGGCCACACCCGCGTTCCACGCGACGATCTCGACGGCGCGCTCGCTCCGGGCCTCGAGCACGTCGGTGAAGCCCTCGAGCCCTGTGCGCACGGCGCCCGAGGCGTCCGTTCGGACGCCGTGCTCGCGCGGATCGAGCGTGATCGTCCTGCGCACGCAGCCCTCGTGAACCTCCATCGCCTCGGCCTCGTGCTCGAGCACGAGCTCGTCGATCGCGCCGCCGAAGACGAGCGCGCGCTCGCGGCCGAGCGTTGCGAGCGCGCGAGCCATGGGCAGCACGCGCCTCGGATCGCTCACGCCCACGAGCTGTCGTCGCACGCGCGCCGGGCTCGCGAGCGGGCCGAGGAGGTTGAACGCAGTGCGGAAGCCGAGGGCCCTGCGGATCGGCGCGACGCTCGCGAGGGCAGGGTGGTGGTGCGGTGCGTGGAGGAACGCGAGGCACGTCTCTGCGAGCGCACGCTCGGCGCGCGTCACGGCGAGCGCCGGATCGCGCGTCACCGGCAGGCCGGCCTGCTCGAGCACGTCGCTCGAGCCGATCGCGACCGACGAGCGGTTGCCGTGCTTGGCCACGACCTCTCCACACGCGGCCACCGTGATCGCGACGAGCGTGCCGACGTTGAGCTTGGCTCGACCGCTGCCGCCCGTGCCGCACGTGTCGATCGCGCGGGCGGGCGCCGAGATCGCGAGCATGCGGGTCTCGAGGGCGCGGGCGAAGCCGACGAGCTCGTGCTCGGTCTCCGGGGTGCCCTGTTGCGCACGCGAGGCGAGCGCCGTGAGGAAGGCGGCCGTCTCCACGGCGGTCGCGCGCCCGTCGAGGATCGCGTCCATGGCCGCGTGCGCCTCGCGCTCCTCGAGCGTGCGGCCCGCGAGGAGCGTCTCGATCGGCGAGCTCATGCGGCCCTCGCGCGCTCTTGCGCGCCGCGTACCGCGAGGAAGCGCCCGAGCAGCGCGTCTCCTTCGGGCGTGCCGATGCTCTCGGGGTGGAACTGCACGCCGAAGAGCGGGCGGCTCGTGTGCTCGACGGCCATGACGAGGTGCTCGCCGCCTTCGGGCTGGAGCGTCTCGGCCGTCACGCGGAAGCACGCGGGCAGCGTGCGCCGCGACACGACGAGCGAGTGGTAGCGCATCACGTCGATCTCCTCGGGGAGGCCGGCGAACAGCGTCGAGCGCGTGTCGAGGCGGATCCGCGAGACCTTGCCGTGCACGGGCCGCGGCGCGCGCACGACCTCGCCGCCGAGGTGGTGGACCGCGCCCTGGTGACCGAGGCACACGCCGAGCGTCGGCACCCGCTCGGAGAGGGTCGTGATCACCTCGCGGCTGATCCCGAAGTCGCGCGGCTCGGCGGGCGAGCCCGGCCCGGGCGACACGATCACGTGCGTGGGCTCGAGCGCAGAGAGGCCCGCGAGATCGATCGCGTCGTTGCGCACCACGATCGGCTCGCGGCCCAGGAGCACGCCAAGGCGCTGGTAGAGGTTGAACGTGAACGAGTCGTAGTTGTCGACGAGGACGACGCTCACGACGACACCTCCGCGTCGCTGGGGAGAGCGCTGCCCGCGCGCGTGGCGCGCTCGCGCGCGGTCGCGTCGGACGTGTCCTCGAGGGCCATCGCGATCGCCGTGAGCGGGCCTCGCGCCTTCGCGAGGCACTCGGCGTGCTCGAGCGCGGGCACGGAGTCGAGCACGATGCCTGCGCCGGCCTGCACGTGGCAGCGCTCGGCCTCGACGAGCACCGTGCGGATCGCGATGCAGGTGTCGCTCTGACCATCGAAGCCGAAGTAGCCGACGGCGCCCGCGTAGAGGCCGCGGCGCTCGGGCTCGAGCGTCGCGATCAGCTCCATCGCGCGGATCTTCGGCGCGCCCGACACGGTGCCCGCGGGGAACGCGGCGCGGAACGCATCGAGCGCGGTCTTGCCGGGCGCGAGGGTGCCCGAGACGTCGGACACGAGGTGCATCACGTGCGAGTAGCGCTCGATCGCGCGCTCGCGATCCACGCGCACGCTGCCGAGCGCGGCGACGCGTCCGACGTCGTTGCGGCCGAGATCGAGCAGCATCCGGTGCTCGGCGAGCTCCTTCTCGTCGCGCGAGAGCTCGTCCGCGAGCATCGCGTCCTCACGCGAGGTCGCGCCGCGTGGACGCGTGCCGGCGATCGGTCGCACGCGCACGACGAGCGGCACGTCGTCGTGGGCCCGTGCCGCGCCCGCGTCGCTCGCGCGCGTGACGTTCACGAGCGTCTCGGGGGACGCGCCCACCACGGCGTGCGTCGCGAAGCGCAGGAGGAACATGTACGGCGAGGGATTGAGCGCGCGAAGGGCCCGGTAGAGCGCGAGCGGCTCGACGCTCGCGTCGACGGTGTGGCGCTGCGAGAGCACGACCTGGAAGACCTCCCCCGCTTCGATCGCGGCCTGGGCCCGCCGCACTGCGTCTTCGAAGGCCTCCTGGGTCGTGCGCGATCGCGTGGGTGGCAGCGCGGGCGCGGGGCGGTGCACGCGAGCGCGCGGGCCCGGCGTGGAGAGGCGCGCTTCGAGCGTCGCGAGGCGCGCGAGCGCGCGATCGTAGGTCCGCGCGCGATCTCCACCGAGCGGCGCGAGCACGATCAGGTGGAGCAGGCCGCGCAGGTGATCGAACGCGGCGAGCTCGTCGGTGACGAAGAGCTGGGCCTCGGGGATCTCGAGCGTCCGCGCTGGGGCGAGCGGCACGCGCTCGAACGCGCGCACCGCGTCGTAGCCGACCCAGCCCACCGCCCCGCCGAGGAACGGTGGAAGGTCGCGCGCGCCGGGCGGCACGTGGACGGTCGTGCGCGCGAGCTCCTGCGCGACGAGCTCGAGGGGATCGAGGCCTCCCTCGGCGGTCGTGATCGTGCGCGCGAGGTCGAAGCCCACGAACGACCAGCGCCCGTGGCCGGCGCTCGCGTGCGCAGACTCGAGGAGGAAGCTCCCCGGCCGCTCGCCTGCGAGCTTGTGAAAGAGGCCCACGGGCGTCTCGGTGTCGGCCGCGAGCGTGAGCACGAGCGGGGCATGCGTGGCGCCGCGCGCGTCCACGAGCGCCAGGAAGTCCTGACGGCTCGGGCTCACGCGCGCAGCGACCGACGACGAAGAGGGATTCGCTGTCATGGTGTAGTAATACGGCGGTGTATTACTACGGTGGTACGAAGTCAAGCGCGCTGGTGCGCGGGCCCTCAGCTAGTACCGCTGCCCGGAAGTTCGATCCGGGTTCTCGAGCGTGACGGAAATATTCTGATTGCCTCGGGAATTGACCATGCATGTCTGGACCTCGGGCCC
>JBILLJ010000196.1:0-13748 GCA_044376125.1 Sandaracinaceae bacterium | reverse complement strand
GATCCGCTGGCCCGACGCGTCGCTCTCGACGCAGACCTTCCACCTCGTCGCAGGCCACCGCTACCGCGTCGTCCAGGGCATGGACCCCGAGCTCGACGATCCGCCCGCGCCGACGGTGATGCCCTGATCGGCCGCGATCCTTTGATCGAGCTCAGCGACGGCCGGTGAGGCGGAGGCGGACGCTCGCGCGATCGTCGAGGCCCACCGGCGGCTCGGGCATGAGCTCGTTCGCGTCGACCAGGGCCTGGAGGCCTCGCCGCACGGACTCGTCGAAGATCGCGTTGCCGCTCTCGCTCACGATGCGGTAGCCGGTCGCGCGGTGCGTCGTCTCGTCGATGGAGATCGAGATCGTCGACGAGAGCGCCACGGCGGCCTCGGGCGAGAGCGTCGCGGGGATCGTCCAGTGCCGCCTCACGATCACCATCGTGCGACGCGCATAGTCCGCGAGGTCCGCAGACGGACCGCTCGCGTCCGCCCCCGTGCTCGACGTCTCCGTGCTCGACGTCTCCGTGCTCGACGTCTCCGTGCTCGACGTGTCGGTGCTCGACGTGTCGGTGCTCGACGTGTCGGTGCTCGACGACTCGGTGCCCGAGGTCTGGGTGTCGGCGCTGGTGGTGGGCTCGGTCGCCGTGGTACCGCCGCCGCAGCCGAGCAGCGTGATCGCGGCGAGGAGGGCGAGCCGCTTCACGACTTCTTCTCCCGCAGCATGCGCGTGATCGCGTCGGCGGTGCTCGCGAGGTTCGCGGTGATCTGGCGCGTCAGGTAGGTCTCGGCCGTGCGGATCAGCGGACGCGCGACGAGCTCGGGGAGGCTCGCGATCTTCTTGTACTCGATGGACAGCGCGCCGTGCATCTCGACGCGCGTGCGCTCGGGGCCGAGGGCCACGAGGAGCGTCTTGCCGCTGCACTGGACCGCTTCGGGGAAGAGGTGGGTCCGGATGTTCCACTCCGACGCCCAGGTCTTCTCGCTCCACAGCGCGACGTCGTCCCAGCGAAGGACGCCCTCCGCGAGGAACGCGCGCAGGCTCGCGGGGATGTCGCCGCCCGCCGTCCACACCTTGAAGTACTTCCGCACGCCCGGCTCGACCTCTTCGTCGGAGCGCACGTCGATCGACACCACGTTCGGCATGTACGGCACCGCGAGATGGATGTCGTCGCGGTAGGCGCGGAACACGACGTCCTGGGGAAACGGCAGGACCGAGTCGGCGTCGAATTTCACGGGCCCGGTTGTCCCACCATCGTCGGTCGGCGCAAGCTCCGCACATCCCCGCGCGACGAACCCACCTCCACGACTCTGCTATGCTCGACCTCGGCGGGCCGTGAAGCGCATCGAACGACATGCCTTGCTGGACACGCGAGACGCTTCGCCCGACTCGCGAGACGCGTCGCTCGACACGCGAGACGCTCCGCGTGGCCAGCCCGATGCATCGCACGGCGAACCCGATGCGAAGTCTTCGGGGGTGGTCGCGGTGCCGGCGATCACGAGCCATTCCGTGCGCGGCTTCGTCACGCTCCTGCGCGAGGCGGGGCAGTGGCAGGCCGTGCGCGCCGAGGCGATCGCGCGCGATCCGTTTGCGAGCCACTGGATCGACCGCACCGGTGACGGGACGTGGTGCCCCATCGACCGTGGACACGTCCTGGCCGAGGCGACGCGCGCCATCGTGGGCGATCGCGCGATCCGCGAGTTGGGCTTCACCCGCTTCTCTCGCGCGATGGACACCGGGGTCCTCGCGCCGATGCTCCGCAGCTGGGCGCGCACCGTCGCGCCGGACACGACGACCCTCGTGAAGCTCGTGCCCCACCTCTGGCGCGCGGCGTCGCAGGGCCTCGGAGATCTGAAGGTGCACGAGGTCCGCCCGGGCTTCGCGTCCATCTACTTCACGAGCGCGCACCCCACGTTCCTCGCGATGCATGCGTGGCACATCTTCCTCGAGGGCTTCGCGCTCGGCCTCCTCGCGCTGCGGCGCGGCGAGGGCGCACGCTTGGACGACGACGAGGACTTCGCCGAGATGAAGGCCGTCGACGGGCGCGTGGAGCTCACGCTCCGCTGGACCGACTGACGCCGATCAGGACGAGCGCGCGTCAGAGCACGCAGGCGGGGACGGTGGTGGTCTCGCCGTGGAACTCGTTGCGGTACTGGATGCGCTCGCGGTTCCAGAAGCAGAGGGTCTGCGCCTCGCGGAGGTAGCCGTAGTCGTAACGGAGGGCGTTGCGGATGCGGGTCGCGAGGATCTCCTCGGGGTCCGGATCGAAGAGCGCGCCGTGGCGTCGAGCCACGATCGTGCGCGCGTCCTCCATCGCCGCGTCGATCGCAGACTCCATCGCGCGCGCGTCCTCTCCGCGCGCGGAGAGCACCGCGGCCTGCCAGAGCGCGTGCGCGTGCTCGGTGCGTGCGACGTCGATCGCGACTCCGTCGCGCAGCTCGGCGAGGAAGGGATCGGTCGCCACGGCGGGCAGCGCCTCCACGCGATCGAGCACGGCACGCGTGTCGAGCGCCAGCGTCGCGAGGCGATCGACCACCTCGGTCTCGAAGGTCTCGAGGTCCTCGGGGCTCATCGCGCGCACGTCGGCCATGCTGGGGCGCCGCGGCTGGGACCAGAAGCCGCGCGAGTAGCCGAGCTCGAAGGTACCGTCCTGGCCCGCGAGGTAGGCCGCGAGCCGGTGATCGATCAGTGCATCCTGCTGCAGCTCCGTCAGCGCGACGATCTCCTCGGCCGCCTCGGCGCCGTTGGGCAGCGGCGCGAGCATCTCGTGCACCGTGTCCTCGTAGCGCTCGGGCGTGCGCCAGCTCATGCGCAGGACCGACCAGTCGTTCTGCCAGTAGCCCCACTCCCAGCCGGTCGAGAAGACGACGTGGTCCTCGAGGCCGCCGAAGCCGCCCGCGCTCGCCGCGTCGCGGATGTGATCGAGATCGTCCCAGCGCGCGCGGATGTAGAGCGGTAGGTAGGTCGGCACGTTGATGTCGAACGCGACCCAGTAGGCGGTCTCGGGGTGGTAGCCGACGTCCTCTCCGGCCTCGAGGCGCGCGAGGAGGAAGTCGCGGTGCGCGTCGAACTGCTCGTGGTTGTAGCTGCCGCCCGCGTCGCCGAAGAGGCCGTAGTACATGACCGTGTGCACCCACGGGCGCATGGGGCGATCGACGTACTGCACGAGGAAGTAGTAGAGGAGCTCCTCGCCCATGTAGGTGATGCGCGTGTCCTCGAAGTTGCCGACGTGCACGGTGCCGGTGACCAGCGCGCCTGGAAACGTGGTCTGCGCGGCGTCGTACGCGAGCTCGACGGTGTGGAGGAAGTCGTCGGGATCGGCCGCGAAGAACTCGCCGAACGAGAGGTTGATCGCGTCGTAGGGGATCTCGCCGAGGCGGCCCACGTTCTCGGGGATCGACACCCTCGGGTCATCGCCCATGTCGACGAGGTCGTAGGCCTTCTGGAGGTTCGAGAGGCCGAAGATCTGGATGCCGAGGCCGACGCGGAGCCCACGAACGTGCGCGTGCTCGACGATGGCGCGCTGGTGCGCGACGAGCGCGGCGACGCGATCGGGGTTGCGGCCCTGGAGGTCGTCGAGCGCGGTCCACGTCACGTAGTTCGCGCGGTTGGCGACGAGCCAGTGCAGGGTGCGCTCGGCCTCCTCGAGGTTCTCCTCGGAGGGCTCCCACACGTCGAAGTAGGGCTCGATCGGGTGGAGGATGTGGAGCTGGAGACCGCGGAGGGCGATCTCGGGCTCCTCGTCGCGGTCGAAGATCGACGCGTCCGGCTCCGCGAGCGAAGCGGGCACGAAGGTGCGCTGCGGGTGGAGGAACCGAACGCCCATCGCCTCGAGAAGCGCTGCGAGGCCGTACTGGATCCCGAGCGGCGCGTCGCCGCGCACGACGAAGCCCGCGTCGGTGCGCTCGAGGCGGAAGCAGCCCTCGCAGCGTGAGGCCTCGACGACGAGCGCGATGCGGCGCGTGCCTTCGGTCGAGGTGATCATGGCCGCGATCGGATCGTCCACGGCGCGCACGCCTGCATCGACCGCCTCGGGCAGGAACGACACGAACGCGTCGATCGGCGCGCGCTCGCCCGCGGCCACGAAGATCGGCAGGTCGACCGGTGGCGGCGGAGGCTCGCTCGGCTCGCAGCCCAGGGCGAGCGCGCCGAGCAGAGCGAGGAGAGCGAACGAGAAGGATGCGCGCATGGGCCGGATCGTATCAACGTGCGGGCGCGTTCGGCGCTATGCCTCGGTCGTGCGCGACGACTCACCTCCGCCCGAAGGGACGCTCGAGCGCTGGGCGTTCGACTACGTCACGGCCGACTCGCTCGTGCACAAGCTCGCGCCTCCGCCCTTGCCGCGCGCCGATCTCGAGACCTCGTGGGAGCCGGCACCTCCTGCGCGTCGCGCGCTCAGGCCCGGTCGACCCGCCTCGCTCGTGCTCGCCGACAAGAAGCCCAAGACGCCCACGGGCGCGGCGCTGCGCGATCCACACAAGCGTGCGCTCCTCTTGCACGTGTTCCTCCACCACGAGCTCCAGGCGGCCGAGCTCTTCGCGTGGGCGATGCTGAGCTTCGTCGACGCGCCGCGCGCGCTGCGCGTCGGCTGGCTCAAGCTCTCGCTCGACGAGGCGCGGCACATGCGCCTCTATGCGGCGGAGCTCGCGCGCCTCGGGCACGCGTTCGGTGACTTCCCCGTGCGCGATTGGTTCTGGGAGCGTGTGCCCGCGTGTGAGAGCGCGGCCTCGTTCCTGGCGCTCGTCGGTGTGGGCCTCGAGGGTGGCAACCTCGATCACGGCGCGCGCTTCGCCGCGATGCTGGAGGAGGCCGGTGATCTCGAGGCCGCGTCCGTCGAGCGACGCGTCGCGAGCGAGGAGATCGCGCACGTGCGCTTCGCGGTGCAGTGGCTCGAGAAGCTCGGGGCGCCGATCGAAACGCTGGGCGATCTCGGCGCGCTCCTGCCCCCACCGCTCAGCCCGATCGTGCTGCGCGGTCAGCCCCTCGCGCATGATGCGCGCCTCGCCGCCGGTCTCACGGCGCGATTCGTGGACGAGCTCGCCGCGTTCGATCCGCGCGCGGCTCCCTCTCTCAGCCGCTCGTCGGGAAACCGGGGGGCGCGAAGGTGACGCCGACGGTGCCATCGTCGTAGAGGTACACGCCGGTGACGGCGAACCACTCCCCGTGGAACTGGATGTGATCACCACGGACCGGCACGCGCCCCGCGGTGATCGTGTCGAGCTGCGAGAGATCGTCGCCGAGCAGCTTCACGTTGAACCAGTGGTGGTCGTTCATCTGGCGAGGCTCGGGTGCGAGCCCAGGTGATGTCAACGTCACGCGCCGCGGGCCCGACCCGCTTCTCCAGGATGGTGACCAGAGAGTTCATGCGAGCACGCCTCGGTGGAGCGCCTCGAGGTGGAGACCCATCCGCGGCGCGGCGCGTCGTAAGCTCGCCTCCGACCCGCGCGGTCGGGGCCTCGAGGAGAACGCCGCATGAAGAAGGTCGAGCTGCGTCGCATCGTCGGACACGTCGTGCTCGCGGCGATGCCCACGCTGGCGCTCACCACCGCGTGCCGCACGACGGGCGAGGCCACGTACGTCGTGCGCTCGAACGGTCGCACCTGCCACGACGCCTGCGCGACGCTCGCGGGAGCCAACAGCGCCGAGGGCCCGTGGCGCGTGAGCGACGTGATGGAGTGCGTCGAGGCCGCGGAGGTCCAGACGCCGACCTCGGGCAGCGAGACGACCGAGGGCCAGAGCCCCGTGGCCCTCACCACGCCCGTCGCGGTCTGCCGGATGCGGACGCACTACATGGGCGGCATCGGCCGCCGGCCCGAGGGGCTCGTCGTCGCCGACGCGCTCGGTGCGCACGCGAGCGGCGCGTTCTTCGCGCACATGGAGCAGCTCGAGCGCGCGGCCGTGCTCGCGTTCGCGCGCACCGAGGCGGAGCTGCGCGCCTTCGGTGCGCCCCCACACCTCGTGCGCGACGTGATCCGCGCGCGCCGCGAGGAGGAGCGTCACGTGCACCTCGCCGCGCGATGGCGTGCGCGCCTCGGTGGTGAGCGCGCGGCGATCGCGGTCTCGCCCTCGGGCCCGCGCGAGCTCGAGGCGCTCGCGCGCGAGAACGCGGCCGAGGGCTGTGTGCACGAGACGTGGGGCGCAGTGCTCGCGGCCGCGCACGCCCGAGGCGCCGCGGCGCGCGCGCACGCGCTCGACGGATCGAGCACGCGGGGCGCACGCGGCGAGCTCCTCGCGCTCGCGCGGGACCTCGAGCGCATCGCGGCCGACGAGGCGAGCCACGCGGCGCTCTCTCATCGCCTCGATGCGTGGGCGCGTCGCGAGCTCACGCGCGACGCGCGTGCGCGCCTCGATCGCGCGCGCATGGGTGCGATCGAAGACGTGCGCGCGAGCGTCGAGGACACGTGGGACGAGGCGCTCGTCGCGATCGGCTGGCCCGATCGCCACGCGCGCAGGCGCCTCTTCGAGGAGACCGCGTCGCGCCTGGGCTGGAGGGTGGCGGCGTGATCGGCACCCTCGCGAAGGCGTTGCTCGTGGGCGCGCTCTGGGTGGGCGCGTCGTGTCTGACGCCGGTTGCGGCCTCGGCGCAGAGCTCGCCGGGCGACATCGCGCTCGCGGGCACGGTGACGGGGCTCGAGGGCGCGCTCGGCACGTACGTGCTCGCGATCCCGTGGCGCGGCTTCTGGCACACCGAGCCCGATGGTGGCGATCTGCTCGCGATCCTCGGCGGTCTCGTCGTCGGCGTCGCGACGGGTGTCGGCGGTGGTGGCCTCGTCGCGTGCCATCCCGAGCGCGCCGAGCTCGTGTCGGCCGTGTCCGGCGCAGGCTTCGGTGTGGCCCTCGGCATCGCCATGCTCGGAGGGCTCTACAACCTCCTGGTCGACTTCGATCGCCTCGCGGTCTCGCTCGTCTACGGCGTGCCGATCCTGCTCGCGATGACCGCAGGCCTGATCGCAGGGCTCGTGCACTACGTGAGCGTCGGCGACGCGCCCGCGATGATGATCTCACCGCTCCGCGTCGAGCTCTGATCACTCGAGGGACTCACCCTCGGCGGGCCGCGGCGTGCTCGTGATCGATCCGGCGAGGTGATCGAGCACGAGCCGATAGTGCTGCTCGGGCGCGGGGGTCGAGTCGATGACGACGCGCGTGGGCAGGCTGCCGTCTGCTCCGAGCCCGCCCTCGTAGGTGATGTGCACCGACCACCATGCGAGGTTCGACGCGAGGATCGCGTAGTGCCGCTCGAGCAGGCGGCCAGCCGCCCACACCTCGCTCACGTTCTCGCCCTCGAGGAAGTCCTCGTGACGACCATCGGGCAGCGCCGCGCCGCCTTCGCGCGGCAGACCTCGGAGCCACGTGCGATGGATGTCCATCAGCATGAACTCGGGAGGGAAGGGCAGCTCGCGCGGCATCTGCGACTCGAAGCGGACCTCCTCGCCGTCTTGCGTGAGCACGAACGCACGACCGCCGTGCGGCCCGAGGCCCACCATGACGAGGCGATCGCCCCGCTTCTCGAGCACGGCGCGGAAGCTCTCGCTCCCCCCGACGTGCTCGGCCGTGACCTCTTGATCGATCGTGAGCTCGAGGCCGTACGCGCCCGGCGCGTGCAGCGTGCCGATCGGATGCACCGGCGTCGTGCCACGCTCCGAGCCGGCGGGCGGACCGCAGCCGATCGTGGCGAGCGTCAGCCCGCACACCACGGCGAGGAGGCACACCAAAGCGGAGAGGCCCGCCCACCGCACGGTGAGCGAGCCTCTCGATCTCGTCCGGACGCGATCGCTCATCGCGGGATGCACGCGCCTGCGGCGCGGTCGTAGCTGCACGACCACGGAGGACCGAAGCTCTGCTCGGACACGAAGCCGAACGGATCGGTCGGATCCGAGACGGCCAGGTTGCGGCGGGGCTCCGCGTCGATCGGGTAGACGACGCAGTCGAGGCCGCAGGTGCCCATGAAGAACACGACGTCAGCCACGATCCAGCTCGCGTTCTCCGGTCCACCGAAGCCGAGACTGCCGTCGCCCGAGGCGAACTGGAAGAAGGGCGCGTCACGGCCGTACGACGCGCGGATGTTGCCGCCGCAGTAGATGTTCACCCACGCGTTCGTCGGCGCGGTGTTCCCGCCGTCCGAGTAGTAGTTGACCATCACGCGGTACGGCTGACCGATGACCGGCTCGTCGATGTTGATGTTCTCCGGCGCACAGAAGGCGCCGACATCCGGGTCGGTCTCGCTCGCGTTGCAACGACCGTCCGTGCCGTTCGTGTCGACGTCGAGGCGCGGGTTCGAGCAGTGCCCGATGTCGCGCCACTGCGCGCCGCTGCCGTGCGGCGCGTCCTGGCAGTTCGCGAGGTCGCTGTTGCCCAGCCCCCAGTCGAGGGTCGGGCCGCTCGCGCTCGAGTCCGCCTGACAGTTGGTGTAGTAGCAGTCGTCGTCGGTGAACCAGTTCGTGTCCGTGCCGTTCTGGGTCCAGCGGTGCAGGTGGAGATCGACGTCCGTTCCAGCGGTCATCGTGTCCCAGTTGAGCTCGACGCGGAGCGAGCTGCCCGTGCCGCGCACGTAGACGGTCCAGCCGCAGTTCGCGGTCGTGCCGTCCGAGAGCGTGATCGTGACCGTGACGCGGTACGCGCCCGAGGCCGTGAAGTACACGTTCGACGTGCGCTGGTTCGGCGTCGCGAGCGCGGGGCAGAGGTCCGCAGGCACCGAGTCGGGGCACTCGATGGTCCAGTTGTAGGCGGTCGCCGTCGCGCCGCTCGTGATCATCACGCGGCCCGCGTCGAGCGTGTGGTTGTTGAGCGGCGGCACGGTCTCGCCACCGGGGCACTGCACGCTCGCGGCGCAGCCCGTGAGGCCCTGGTCGGCGGTGCCGTCACAGTCGTTGTCCGCGCCGTCGCAGGTCTCAGGCATCGGGAACACGCCCGAGCCACACGGATCCCAGATCGCGAACTCGTTGCAGCTCATCACGCCATCCGAGCACGCGCCGACGTTGCGGCGCGAGGGCGGCCCGAGGAAGCAGTCGCGCACGGTGCCGGGGATGCAGGTGCAGCCTTCGTCGACGACGCCGTTGCAGTTGTCGTCGAGGCCGTTGCCCGCGCCGTCGCCGCAGAGATCCATTGGCACGCACTCGCCCGAGCAGCCCGAGCCCGAGCCGTCGCCGAAGCTCGCGAGGTTCGCGTCGGTGCCCGGCGGCACGTACACGTCGCTGCCGCCACCGCCGCCACCACCCGTGTCTCGCGGGTTGTTGCGGACGGTGCACGCGCTCACCGCACCACCCACGAGGAGGAGCGCGGCGAGGGCGCCTGTCCAGTGAACCATTCGATTCGTGCTCATGACTCGGCCTCGACGTGAAAAAGGAAAGAGAGCCCGACCCTCTCGGCTCTCCGCGGCGCGGAGACTCGCACGAACCGAGAAGGCGTCCCAACGCACAGCATGTGGGATCCTGTGAGAGGACGCACCGGGAAGGCTTATTGAACTTTCTTCTGCGGTCGGTGATTGGTTCTTGGTGAGCGCGCGCACTAGGGGGAGGTCGGGCGCCTCGGCCCGGCGCAGCTGACGCTCGCCCCTCGCGAGCGCTTCGGAGGGTCGATGCTCCGTCCGCGTACGCGCGTCGCCGCGCGAAGGGTCTCGTCTTGTCTCGTGGTGGCGCTGCTCGTGCTCGCCGGCTGCGAAGGGACGCTCTCCAGCCGGAGCCGCGGTGGTGGCTTCCCGCGCGGAGCAGATGCGGGTCGCATCGATGCAGGCCCCGATTGGCTGGGGCCCGAGCCGGATCCGGGAACGGAACCGGACCCGGGAACGGAACCGGATCCGGGGACGGAGCCGGATCCGGGCACGGATCCCGGGACGGAACCCGATCCGGGCACGGACCCCGGCACCGATCCGGGCACCGATCCCGTGGAGCCCATGCCCGATCCCGGCACCGATCCGGGCACGGACCCCGGCACCGATCCGGGCACGGACCCCGGCACCGATCCGGGCACCGACCCCGGCACCGACCCGGGGCCTGGCACCGACCCAGGCGCGTGCACCTACCCCGCGGGCGCCTCGGCCACGATCAACACGGGCACGATCATGCCCGCGTATCGCTGGGCCACCGCATACACCGAGACGGGCGCCTCGATGCCCTTCGACCTCGAGGAGTTCCATTGCGGTGTGGGTGAGTGGTCGCGCTACCACTCCGTGCTCTTCATCGTCGGCACGGGCTGGTGTCCGAACTGCCCGACGGCGCTGCGCGAGACGGCTGCGCTCGATCTCCCCTCGCGCGGCACGCTCGTCGTCTACCTCGAGTCGCAGGACGAGAGCTACCGCTCGTGCAACTCGGCCTCGGCGCGTCGCACCGTCGATCGCGTGATCGGCAGCGCGGCGGGCCTGCGCATCGGCGATGGTGAGAACAGCACGCCCGACGCGCTCGGCGATCAGACGAGCACCGTGCCCTCTGGCTACATGGTGCGACGCAGCGACATGCGCGTGCTCGCCGACGAGAACCAGCTCGGCTTCACGCCGGACTGGGCCGCGATCGCGGCCAACCCCGACATGGACTGGCCGAGCCGCTTCGGACATCCCGCGCCGCCGCCGCCCACCGCGTGCGTCGAGGAGAGCCACGAGCCGAACGACGGGCGCGCGAGCGCCGCGCCCATCGGCGTCGGCAGCTTCGCGGCCGGCATCTGCGGCGCGAACGACGACTACTACTCCGTCTCGCTCACGGGCCGCTGGCGCGTCGATCTCGACTTCCGCCACTCCGATGGAGACATCGATCTCTTCGCCCTCGACGCCTCGGGCCGCGTGATCGGCACGAGCGACTCTGCCGACGACGACGAGTCCCTCACCGTCACCGGTCCCGCGACGCTGCGCGTGATCGGTTACGACGGCGCGCGCGCCGCGTACCGCCTCACCCTCACGGAGCTCTGACATGCACCTCGCACGCGCCTCGCTGGTCCTCACCGCCTCGCTCGCCGTCGGGGCCCTCTCGATCACTGCCTGCGACGGCGAGCCCACGCGTCTGCGCAGCGGTCGCGACGCCGGCACCACGATGGCCGACGCCCACGTGACGCCCGGCACCGACGCCGCGACGCCGAGGCGCATCGAGGTGGGCCCGCTGCCGCCCGATCCGATGCTCGAGGCGATCGATCGCACGCGCAGCCCGAGCTGCCCCGCGAGCTCGCGCTGGATCGTCGCGGTCCGCGGTCGCGTCGTCGACGAGAACGGCGCACCGATCGAAGGCGCGTTCGTGCAGTCGTGTCTGCTCCTCGGGGGCACCGACCGCCGCGTGTGCCTGCGCCCCTCGACGAGCGACGCCGACGGTGTGCTCACGGCCATCTTCCCGGAGGAGAACCGCTGCGTCGACGAGGTGGCTCTCCGCATGCTGGTGCCCGACAGCACCCTCGCGACCGGCTACTGCGCGGTGCCCGAGCCCGACGCCGAGGGTGTGCTCGTCGCGAACCGGCCGCTGGTGCTCGTGGACACCGCCGCGCCGCGCGAGCGCCCGCCCGTCGGTGACGAGGCCGCGATGCGCGAGCTCGCCTTCGACGGAGTCGCGCTCATGGCGAGCCCACAGGCGATCGGCGTCGACCGCTACGCGGAGATCGGCGCGCGCGTCGTCCCTGGCTCGCTCGCGACCGATACGTGCCTCGGCGGCGGCGAGCCGATGGATCTCCTCGTGGCCTTCTCGCCGGAGAGCGCGGTCGATGTCCGCGCGGGCTTGCCTGCGACGATCGAGGCGCGCGGCTTCTCACCCGGCGAGCGCGTCGAGCTCTTCGTGCTCGGGGGTCTCGCGACGATGCTCGCCGATGGCGCGCTCGTGCCCGAGGCGGAGTGGCACCCGTTCGCGACCGCGACCGTGGCCGCGGACGGAACGCTCGCAACCCCCAGCGGCGCGGGCGTTCCGCACCTCGGCTGGCTCGGTCTGCGCCGGGCCCGCTGAGCCGCGCCGGTGGCCCGCCGCGAACTCGGGCCGCGAGCGCGGCCGTGATAATGTCCTCCGCGATGAGCTCCGCGACCGACGCGTCCCGCGCCATGCGCCGCAGCATGGCCATGGAGCCGTCGAGCGCGCCGCATCTGGCACCGGGCACCGTCATCGCGGGGCGATACCGCGTGCTCGAGGTGATCGGCGAAGGCGGCATGGGCACGGTCTACCGGGCCGAGCAGCCGGCGCTGCGCCGGCAGGTCGCGCTCAAGGTCGTGCGCCCCGAGCTGTCGGCGGACGCGAGCATGGTCGCTCGCTTCGAGCGCGAGGCCTACGCGTCCTCGCGCATCACGAGCCCGCACGTCGTCGTCGTGCACGACTTCGGGCGTGACGAGAGCGGCGTCCTCTACCTCATCATGGAGCTGCTCGAGGGCGAGAGCCTGGCGACGCGCATGGAGCGCGAGGGGGCGCTCTCGGTCAGCCGCTCCCTCGCGATCTGTCGAGACGTCGCGCGCGCGCTCGAGGTCGCGCACGCGGCCGGCATCGTCCACCGCGACCTCAAGCCAGACAACGTCTTCCTCACGACGCAGGGCGACGTGAAGGTCCTCGACTTCGGCATCGCGCGCATCGTCGAGGGCCCCGGTGGCTCGACGGTCGGCAACGCGACGATGACGGGGATGATCGTCGGCACCCCGGTCTACATGAGCCCCGAGGCGATCACACGCGCGCCCGTCGGACCTCCGACGGACCTCTACGCGCTCGGCGTGATGCTCTACGAGATGCTCGCGGGCCAACCTCCCTTCATGGCCGAGGAGGCGGTGCTCCTCATGAGCCAGCACCTCACGGCGCTGCCGCAGCCGCTCGAGAAGCTCGTGCCCTCGCTCGCGAAGAAGCCCGCCGTGCTCGCGCTCGTGCGTCGCCTCCTCGCCAAGGACCCGACGCAGCGCGGCGACACCAGGACGACCTCGATCGAGCTCGCCAAGCTCGCCAAGCAGTACGGGGACACGAGCCAGGCCGAGCTCGACGAGCTGCGCGTCGGGACCACGCCGATGAGCGTGCCGCCGCGCGCGACCTCGCGGACCGGCGTCGTGGTCGCGATGCTCGCGGCGCTGCTGGTGCTCGGCGGGCTCGCGGTCGGTGCGCTCACGCTCCTCGGCCCTCCCGACACGGCGCCGACGCCGATCGAGACGTCGGTCGTGCCCGCGACGACGCTCGCGGCCCCTGCGCCTCCATCGACCACGATCGCGCCGCCCGAGACCGCGCTGCCCGCGCCGCCCGAGACCGCGCCTTCCGAGACCGCGCCGGAGACCACGCCGACGCCGACGCCCGTCGTGGTGACCCTCGCAGGCCTCCCCGAGGGCGCGGTGATCGAGAGCCCCGAGGCCACGATCGACGGAGCCACGCTCCGCTTCGGCCGCGAGAGCGGGGTGCACACCGTCACCGTCCGCGCCGAGGGCTTCGAGCCGGTGACCCTCGACGTGGACACGCGCGAGGACTCGACGCGCGAGGTCGCGATGACGCGCGTGCGCCGCCGCGTCGAGCGCCGCGGTGGCGAGACGCCGGCCACGGGCGCAACGGGCAGCGAGAGTGGCACCGCGATGGGCGGGCTCCGTCGCGAGTTCTGACGACCAACCTCGAGCGCCGTCGGAAGACGAGCGCGCGTCGCGAGTGCGCTCCCCGCTCACGCCGTTCTTCGGTACGATCGCGCCCAGCCCGATGCAGCGCCTGGCCAGCCAGAAGCTCCGACTGATGAGAGCACGTGTCACTTGGATGGATCGATGCGAGTGGCACGTGCTCGAATCGGCGGGAGGGAGGCTCTCGCCGATTCACTCGGCGAGAGGGAGGGGCTGCGGCCAGACCCTCCGGCAAGAAACGTC
>JBILLJ010000195.1:0-13799 GCA_044376125.1 Sandaracinaceae bacterium | reverse complement strand
ACGGCACGATCGACGACGGCGTGCTCTCCACGTTCTACGTCGACGCCGACGGCGACACCTACGGCACCACCGTGACCACGCAGGCGTGCACGATGCCGAGCGGCTACGCCGCGCGCAGCGGCGACTGCAACGATGGCTGCGCGACCTGCAACCCGGGTCGCAGCGAGGTCTGCGACGGCCTCGACAACGACTGCGACACCCTCGTCGACGACGGCGTGCTCCTCACCTTCTATCGAGATGCGGACAGCGACATGCACGGCCTCGCGACGATGTCCGTCGCAGCGTGCACCGCGCCGAGCGGCTACGTCGCGCTCGGCGACGACTGCAACGACGCCTGCGCGACCTGCTATCCGGGGCGCGCCGAGGTCTGCGACGGTCTCGACAACAACTGCAACACGACGGTCGACGACGGCGTCCTCACGACGTTCTATCTCGACTGCGACGGCGACAACTTCACCCTCGCTTCCCCGACGACGCGAATGGCCTGCAGCACCCCCGCACGCCCTGCCTCGTGCACAGGCCTCATCGTCTGGCGCCTCTCGCGAAGCGGCCTGAATGATTGCGCCGACGAAGACTCAGACGCCTACCCGGGCCAGACCGCCTATTCCGGCACGCCGATCTCGGGCCCTCGTGCAGGCACGACGATGCCCCACGACTTCAACTGTGATGGCAGCCAGACTCAGGAGCGCACGTCGCTCGCTGCGTGCCTCGATGCCACGACGCCGGGCTGGGCGACGAGCGTTCCCGCGTGCGGCGCCTTCGCGCCCTGGGATGACTGCCTCCCGCCCAACGCCTCCGAGCAACAGCGCTGCCGCTGATCAGAGGGTCGTCGCGGTCAGACGGAACACGCCGAAGACGTCGCCACGGGCCTCGTCGCCCGTGCCGGCGATGAGGCGCACCTCGATCTCGCCGGTGTCGAGCAGCGAGAGGAAGACCATGACCTCTCGGCCCGCGAGCGCGCCGCTCGGGTGCGCGAGCAAGAGGAAGGTCTCGAGGCGACCGGCGCCAGGGAAGCTCAGCTCGCTCAGCAGATCGTGCGAGAGCGGCGCGATGGACTCGAGGGGCGTCCCGTCGAAGAGGCGCGTGCCATCGGGCGCCTCCGTGGTGATCGTGCCCACCTCGGGGCGGCCGATCGCGTCCGGATCGAACGTGAGGTCGAGCATCGTCCCCGCAGCGAAGCCTCGACGGATGAACGACTCGTCGCCCTCGCCGAGCACCGCACCGCGGAACGTGCGCTCGGGCCCCGTGCGAAATCGATCGTAGCTGTCGCAGCCCACCACGAGCCCGCCCGCGATCAGCGGCGCAGCGCTCGCGAGCGCCCACACCAGCGGAACTGCACGCGTGAGCGAGCGGAGCCGCGCGCGAGCCTGCGACACCGCGCTCATGGCTTCTCGGCGCGGCCGCGCGCGCGGTCGGCAGGGTACTTTGCGGCGTTCTTCGCCATCTTCTTGCGGATGGTCTCGATTGGATCGAGGCCGATGCGATCGCAGAGCATGAGCGTCGTGATGAGCACGTCGCCCAGCTCGTCGGCGATGCGCGGGCGCGCCTCGCCGCGGCAGTGCGCGTCCGCGTCCTCGCTGCGGATCCAGCGCAGCTCCGAGAGCAGCTCGCCGGCCTCGGAGCCGATCGCCATCGCGAGGTTCTTCGGGTCGTGAAACGGCGCCCACGCCCGCTCGGCCACGAACGCGCGCAGCTCTTCGAGTATCTGCTCGAGTCGATCGTTCGAGGCCTCGGGCTCGTCCGGCTCGACGCGCTGCTCGGTCGTCCGATCGTTCATGGCGACGAAGGTACCGCGCCCTCGACCTCGACGGCCACCGCGCGCTGGCGAGGCACACGAGGGCGCCTTCTCGCGTCACGGGCCGGGCGATACGCTCGCGCTCGATGTCGAGACGAGCCGTCCGCCAGACCCACGCGTGGGGTGACGCGCCGTTCTCGTGGAGCGCGCCGGTGCTGGCGGCGCGCGTGTCCGGGGACGGCTCACTCATGAGCTCGGTCCACCGCGATGGCGCATGGGTGGAGTGGGACATCGCCTCCGGCGAGATCGCGCGAATCGTCGCGCGAGTGGGCCCGACACAGGCCGCGTCGTTCGTCCCGGACGGCGAGACCGCGATCGTCGTGCGTCGGCCGAGCCCCGAATCGTACGGCGAGATCGAGTCGATCGATCGGGCGAGCGGCGCACGCACACCGAAGGATCGATGGACGAGCGCGGACAGGATCCTGATCTCGCCCGCGGGGACCTCGTTCGCCTGCACGAACGGCAGCCTGGTCCCCCTCGGAGGCGGGTCGCTGCACGCGATCGGCGATGCCACGGTCACCGCGCTGAACGAGCCGACCCTCGCGCTCGGCAACGAAGGACTTCGCGTCGTGATCGTCACGATCCCGCATCCGGGACCGTGGCGGTTTCTCGGTCACGATGCCGACGGGAACCCGGACTACGAGCCACCCGGCCCGTCGCGACACGAGGTGCGTGTGCTCGACGCGCGAGGAGAGACGCTCGCGGCATGGCCCACGGACCAGCCGTACTGGGTGCGGGGACTGTTCCGTGCGGAGGAGCCGCACGTGATCGTGTTCGTGAACGACTCGCTGACCTCGTGGGATCTCGACGCCAAGCGCGAGCGATGGTGCGTGCCGATGCCCGCGACGCATGTCGAGCTGTTCGAGGAGCACAGTCGTCTGTACGCGAGCGCGGACGGGAGGTCGCTCAGGGCGCTGTCGTTCGTCGACGGCGCGACGCGATGGAGCTCCCCGATCGCCGCGTGCTCGATCACCGAAGACGAGTCGCTCGCGATCGTTCCGTGGGGCTCGTCGCTCGCGCTCCTCGACGTGAAGCGAGGCGCGCGGCGCGATCTCCCAGCCGCCCGCTCCGAGATCCAGCGCGTCGTCCTCTCCGCAGACACACAACGCGTGATGGCCCAGTGGCAAGGCGCTCCCCGGAGCGGCACGGGCATCGGCTCGACGCTCGATGGCACCTGGAGCGAGCCCCTCGAGGCGAGCGATCTCGAGTGGCGCGCGCGCGACGCGTCGCGGAGTCCGTCCGCGCGGCCGGAGTGGGCGCCATTCCTCGGCGTGCACCGAGCCGCTGTGTTCGAGGGCGACGAGGTCGTCACGCTCGGTGCAGGGACGCTCTCGCGCTTCCGGCTCCAGAACGGAGCCCCGTGGTACGCGCCCAGCCGCACCGTCGATGGGTCGGTCGACAACGTGGTCGGGGCGCTCGCCCCGGGCCGCCTGCTGCTCATCGATCGGCGGACGGCGCCTCGCCGAGTCGCGCCAGCCTTCCTCCCCGAGAAGCGGACTCTCCGCGTTTTCGACACGGCGCGCGATCCCCTCCAGGCGCGTGAGCTTCGTTCCTGGTCGCACGCGGAAGCCGTGGGCGAACCGATGCTCGCGATCTCCTACGACGGACGCCGCGGGATCGACGCCGTGCGCGAGCAGCCACACGTGCGTGTCTGGGATCTCGATCGCGGAGGCCTGCTCGCGTGGTTCGATCTCGAGGCCGACCACGACGCCGTCTCCGCGCTCGATCTCTCGGATGATGGCCGCGTGATCGCGATCGGCACGACACGCGGGCGCGTGCTGCGCTTCGAGGTCGACGAGACCTGATCACGACGTGATCACGACGCGATCGCCGCCGCGCGCCGGGCGCGCACGTGCGCGCGCGAGCCGCAACGCGGATGTACCTTCGCCATCTTCTGGCGGATGGTCTCGATCGGATCGAGGCCGATGCGATCGCATAGCATGAGCGTGATGAGCACGTCGCCCAGCTCGTCGGCGATGCGCGGGCGCGCCTCGCCACGGCAGTGCGCGTCCGCGTCTTCGCTGCGGATCCAGCGCAGCTCCGAGAGCAGCTCGCCGGCCTCGGAGCCGATCGCATGACACGACCCTACCACCGCGCGCGCGGCTCAATCGCTCGAGCTCGTCTCGCTGAGCGCCGCCTCCGCGGACCAGACACCGACCGCGAGCGCGTGCACGCCGATCGCGAGCAGTCCCGTGGCACCGCGGGTGAGCCAGCGCATCGGCCCCTCTGCGAGCACGTCGCCCCAGAGCATGTCGGTCGAGCCCGCGAGCACCGCGAACCAGCCCATCGCCGTCGCGAGGATGCTCGAGAGGAGCGCACTCGAGGGATGCGGCGCGCGTGCCCAGGTCGCGAGAAGCCACACGACCGGAGTCACGAAGAGAGCCGGCGCCAGGGAGTACAGGAGCACCGAGTCATCGTCTGCATGCAGCGCCCAGGTGCCCGACACGAAGAGGGCCACGACGGGGACGTCGGCGCAGACGACCGCGAGCACCGCGCCCACGGTGAAGCGTCTTCGGAGCGGCGGCGCCCAACGCGCGTCCGCGGCTCGGCGAGAGCGCAGCTCGTCGAGCTCGTCGCGAGCCGGTCGCGGCTCGGCGCTCTGGGCGCGTGCCTCTCGCTCGGCCTTCTCCGCCTGCTCGGCCCGCGCGCGGGTCCGTTCGAGCTCGCGCTCGAGCGCGACGATGCGCTCCCGCTGCGCGTCGCGATCGTCGCGAAGCGCCATCAGTCGGCGACTCCGTGCGGGATCGGCTGCATCCACGCGTAGCCGTGCGCGCGCACCTGGTTGACGTGCAGCCCCGCGCACGAGGCGTCATGGGCACAGCTGCGGCAGCGGAGCGACTTGGTCGTGTAGCCCTCGAGCACGAAGCGCTTGGTGAAGCGGAAGATCTCGATCGCGCCCGTGGCGCTCGTCGTGCGCGCATCGAAGCGCGTCGCCTCGGGCGCGACCTCGCGACCCACCACGCAGCGCGGCAGGCCGCGCACGGGCGGCGTGATCCGGAGCGTCTGGAAGAACGCGGGCGCATCGACGTCGTGGCTCTGCGCCTCCGTGAGGCGCTCGTACGTCGGCTGCCGGAGCGCCAAGCGCGGCGGCGTCTCGTCGAGCGAGCGCAGCCAGGGCGCGACGAAGGTGCTGAGGAGCACCTCGACCTCGAAGCGCGCGTCGAGCGCGAGCAACCGCGTCGCGTCGGCCTCGCGCTTCACCGTCACTCGAACGAGGCGCTTTCCATCGAGCATCTCGGCCTCTTCGCCGAAGACCAGCGCGCCCTCGAGCCCCTCGAGCGACTCGAGCGCGAGCGCCACCTCGGGGATGCCCGGAAAACGAGCCATCTCGAGGCGTGCGTCCTCGACGTCGCGCGCCGCGAGGCAGAGCACGCGCGCCTTCGCGCGTTCCGCGAGCTCGGGCAGCGTGTGCACGGGCAACGCGCCGCGCCCCGCGAGCGGGAGGCGCACCCGGCGATCCGCCGGCACCTCCGCGGGCTCGGGCGCCTGCGCGCGACGCGCGCTCGCGGGATCTCCGCCATACGCCGGTGGCTGCTGCGCCTCCCACGCGACGTCGACGAAGAGCTCGTCGAAGCGCGCCTCGTGGTAGCGCGTCTGCGTCGTCTCGAGGTCGTCGCAGAGCCGCTCGAGGTAGCAGTAGCGGCAGCGCGCGGGATCGCGACAGTCGAGCTTCTCGCCGCGCTCGAGCTGACGCGCGAACTCTTCTTTCCGCCCGCGGACCTCGTCGTTGAGCTTGTACGGATCCTGGATGAGGTGCTCGAAGCCCTCGAGGTGCGGCGGCGGGAAGCGGTTGAGCCACACGTGCACGTCGGGGCGCGTCGAGAATTCGAGCGCCTTTCGGAGGTACGGCGCGGCCTCCTCGAGATCGTAGAAGAGCGTGTCGCGCCCCTCGGTGAAGGCGCGGCCGAACGGCACGACCTGCAAGAGGTCGAACTCGCGCACGCCCTCCGCGTAGAGCCCCTCGAGCATCTCGGGCAACACCTTCACGTTGCCGCGGTTGATCACGACGTCGACGTTCACGATCGGTCGACCGTCCGCGAGCGCGCGGCGCAGGCCCGCCATCTCCTCCTCGTACGCGCCCTTCACACCGACGAGCGCGTCGTGCACGCGCGCGTTGGGCCCGTGGATGGAGAAGGTGATCTCCTGAAGGCCCGCCTCGAGACAGCGATCGTAGAAGTTGCCGTACGAGAAGAGCCGGCCGTTCGTCACGGTCTGGATGCGCCGATAGCCCGCGAGCTTGCCGAGCCGCACGAAGTCGATGAAGCGCGGGTGGATCGTCGGCTCGCCGCCCGAGAGGATCAGGCGCGTCGCGCCCTTCTTGCGCCCGTCGAGGATCTGCCGCTTCACGTCCTCGGGGTCGCGCATCTCGCCGTCGTGCGTGTCCGAGTCGAGGCAGAAGATGCAGCGGTTGTTGCACTCGTACGTGAGCCGCACCCAGTTGCGCTTCTCGTGCGCGGCCTCTTCGTGCGAGACGACCTTGGCCTCGCGCGGATCGTCGGGCGAGCCGCGCTCCTCGAGGGCCGCGCGCTGTTCTTCGGTGAGCACCGACGCAGCGTAACAGGGCACCACGTCGAGGGAGGCTCCGCGAGCGTGGACGCCGTGCGCGCGCTCGGACACGATCGCGGGGCCCGGGCACTGCCGCCCGTGGCGAGCGAACGGAGCGAGGACCTTCGTGGTGGAGCCTGCGTCGTCAGCCGGGAGCGCCTCCGCTCCGTCGCTCGCGGGCCAGCTCGTCGGCGGACGCTTCCGCATCCTCTACGCGATCGCGGCCGGTGGCATGGGCGCCGTGTACGAGGCCCGTGACGAGCAGCTCGGCCGGCGCGTCGCCATCAAGGTGATCCGGCCCGAGCTCCTCGGCGACCCGGTGGCACGTGCGCGCTTCCGCCGCGAGGCGCTGGCGACCGCAGCCGTCACGCATCCAGGCCTGGTCACGCTGCACGACGTCGCGCTCGACGGAGATCCTGCGTACTTCGTGATGGAGCTGATCGACGGCCAGACGCTCGACACGCTCCTTCATCGAGAGGCGCGCCTCTTCTGGCCCCGCGCGCTGCGCCTCGCGCTCGACGTGCTCGACGCGCTCGAGGCCCTCCACGCCGCGGGCATCGTGCACCGCGACGTGAAGCCCTCGAACCTGATGGTCGTGGGTGAAGGAGATCGCGAGCGCTGTCGGCTGATCGATCTCGGCGTCGCGCGCCTCCTCACCGCACCGGCCGACGACGCACGCACCGCGAGCGGGGTCGCCGTCGGCACGCCCGCGTACATGGCCCCCGAACAATTCGCGGGAGAGCGCGTCGGTCCGACGGTGGACGTCTACGCGATGGGTCTCGTCCTCTACAAGGCGCTCACGGGCGCACACCCATACTCGAGCAGCGCGGTCACGGCCGACGGCGCAGCGCACGCCCGCGGCAGCGCGATCGAGCCCGTGCACGCGCTCGCGCGCGACGTGCCACCCGCCGTGAGCGCGCTCGTCGAGACGATGATCGCGCGCTCGCCCGCGCGGCGACCTGCGAGCGCCGCCCACGTGGCACGAGAGATCCGCGAGCTCCTCGCGCGCACCGCCGCGAACGCGCCGATCGCGACGCAGCGACCCGCCGCCGCGATCGATCGCTCGACGCCTGGCGCGTCCGAGCCGGGAGCCCTCGCGGGCGCACCGAGCGTGGCCGAGACCAAGCCCGCGTTCCGCACCTCGCTCCCGAGCGAGCCACTCGCCACTCGCGCCCCCGATCCTGCCACGGACGCAGCGCTCGTCCCGTCCACGGGCCGCGTGCTCGCGCGCGTCGCGCTGCCCGCGCTCGGAGCGATCGTGCTCGGAGCATCTGGGTGGCTCGCGATCGGCGCGATCGGCGGTGCGCCATCGACGACACCTGCGCCCATCGCGACGACAGCTCCGCCACACACGAGCACCGCCGAGCCGCTTCCACGCGGCCTCGATCCAGCGACCGTCCCGATCGCGCCCGAGCCGCGCGCGACGCCGACACCGCAGCGTCGTGGCACGCACGCGGACAGGACCGCACCAGCGCGCGCAGGAGCCGCGCCCTCGGCCCTCGAAGCGCCCACGATCTCGGAGCCAGCCGCCGTCGGCGGAGAACCCGAGCCCGCACGACGCGAGGCCGCGGCGCCGATCGAGAACGTCGGGCCGCCGCCCCTTCCCTCGAGCCCCGGCTCTCGCCCAGCGACGCGCATCCGCATCCAGTACCTCGGCACGACGGGCCGCTCCGATGGCGCCGCGGTGTCGGCCGAGCTCGAGCCGCGCCTGCTCGCGTGCATCGTGCCTTCGCAGCACTACGCCAACCGCACCCTCGCCTCCATCCGCGTCACGATCGGCAGTGACGGCAGCACCCGGGCGCAGCACGACACGATCTGGACGGGCACGGAGTCCGAGCGCGCGTGCCTCGATCGCGCGCTCCGCGCGACGCGCTGGCCCGCGGGGCCCGAGCGCGAGGTCTACGTACGCATGAACCCTCTGCTCTGACCTCCGGAACCGGAGCACGCGCGCTCACGGATCACGTGAGGCCGCGAGCAGCTCGGCGAGCGCACGATCCCCCGGAGACGCACCGCTCGCGGCGACGGCCGCCGCACGGATCGCGTCGCGGCTCTCTGCATGCCACGCGTGCGCAGCGCGCAGCGCCGTCGCCGCCTCGCGTCGCACGAGCGGCTCTCGATCGTCGAGCAACGGGATGAGCAGAGGCACGTGCTCCGGTCGCACGCTCGTCGAGAGACCTCGCGCGGCCCAGCGTCGCGTCGCGGCGCGCTCGGCGTCGAGCCGCTCGGCACAGAGGGCCACGAAGGCCTCCAGGTCCGGCGCGAACAGGCGCTGGAGGAGGCGCACCGCGTGGCTCGGCACGAGGGTCGAGTCATCGAGCTCGAGGCGGTCCAAGAGCGCAGGGGCGAGCGCGCGCATCCGGTGCTCGCAGGCGAGCTCGAACAGCGCCGTGAGCTCGGCGTCGTCCCCCGGCGCGAGCGCCTCGAGGCGCGCGCGCACGGACTCGATCGTCGGCGGAGGCGGAGGCGGCGCGAGCGCCATCGCGATGCATGCGCCGACTCGATGGCGGTCGAGCGGCTCGCCCTCTGCGTAGGACCGCACGCAGAGGACGAGCGCCTCTACCGCTGCCACCACGCTCCTGCGCCTGCCTCCGACCTGAGCGAGGTCCGCCAGTTCCTCGTCCAGCCCCGCCAGATCCGCGTGGGCGCGCCGGTCCTCGCCCACCTCGATCGCCGCAACGACCTCGAGCGCCCTCGCCAGGGGCGCTCCCACGGACTTCGGGCGCTTGGGCAACGCGGCTCTCACGAGGTCCGCACAGCGCCGCAGGTCGGAGGCGAGGTCGGGATCGGGCTCTGTCACGTCGCAGAGATACCGTGAGGCCAGCGCCCTGAACAGCAGCCCGACAGACACGAGTCGGCGTGCGCCCGATCGAGCCTGCCTCGCAGCCATACCCTCGGCGGGCATTGCGCGCGGAGGCCCGAGTCTCGAAGACTCGAGCGGATGACGGTGACGGCGTTCGGCGGTCTGCTTCGACACCATCGGCGGCAGCGCGGGCTCAGCCAGCTCGCACTCGCGTCGCGCGTCGAGACGACGACGCGTCACCTCTCGTACGTCGAGAACGGCCGCTCGCGACCCGGACGCGAGATCGTGCTCCGCCTCGCCGACGCGCTCGAGCTGCCCCTGCGGTCGCGCAACGAGCTCTCACGGCTGCAGGCCTGCCGCCCGAGTTCCCCGCCCACGCCTTCTCGAGCGCAGTGCTGATGCCCTACCGGCGGGCGATCGAGGGCATCGTCGCCGCGCTCGACCCGTACCCAGCGTTCGTCCTCGATCCGTCGTTCCGCATCCTCGACGCGAACGCGATGGGAAGACGCTTCTTGCCGCCCCGCGATGAGTCTCGACCGACCTTCGTCGACGCGTTCTTTGCTCCCGGCCCTGCGCGCGAGCTGCCGGCCAACTTTGCCGAGGTCGCGTGGTCTTTTCGCAGCCGGCTCTCGCGTGCGGCGATGGCGACCGCGAGCAACCCCGACCTCTCCGCGCTGGAGAGGCGAATGACGCGCTACCTGACCGGCGTCCCGCGTCCGACAACCGACGCCTCCGGCGAGCCGGTGATCTGCCCGACACTTCGCATCGACGGGCAGAGCATCCGCACGATCGGCATGACCCTTCGATTCGGTCCGAGCCGCGACGTCACGCTCGAGGAGATGCAGGTGGACGTGCTCTATCCGCGCGACGAAGACGCCGAACGTTGGTTCCGCGCACACGCGACATGACACGGATACCCGCCGCGGGTATGGGGTCCTGGAATCGAAGGAGCAGAGTCGAGGGATGAACAGCCCCGACGTCTCCCTCCCGTCATCGATCGATGCCCAGCCAACCCTCCGGCTCCGCGCCGGAGACCGAGTCGCGGCGCGCACGCTCCGCGACCTGCGCGGGGAACTGGTGTCCGTGCCGGATCCCCGCCTCTCGGTTCACCTCCAGATGCGTCGCTACGCCGGCTGCCCCATCTGCAGCCTCCACCTCCGCGTGTTCGTCCAGCGGCACGCGGAGCTCGGGGCCGTTGGCGTGCGAGAGGTCGTGGTCTTCCATTCGTCGGCCGAGGCCGCGGCCTCGCGCCATCGCGGCCCTCCTCTGGGTGCATGCCTTCCGGTTCGTCCCGCTCGCCCTGTACGCACCGGGGCAGATCGAGTCCGACGTGCCCCCGCTCGCCGTCGCCACCGTCGCCTGGGGCGACTTCGCGTCGTCGCTGTTCGCGCTCGCCGCCCTGATTGCCCTGCGCCACTCGATGCGTGCCGGGCTCGCGGCAACCTCGGTGTTCAGTGTCGTGAGCGCCCTCGACATCGTCGCTGCACTCGTCGTCGCGCTCGGACAGGGCGTGCACGAGCACGCACTCGGGGCCAGCTGGTTCGTGCTGGTCCTCTACGTCCCGCTGGTCTGCGTGAGCCAGGGCATGCTGTTCGCCTCGCTCGCCGCGAGCACGACCCTCCGCGTCTCGGGCGGGAGGCGCGCTGAGCATCCAGGAACATCTCGCTCGCGCACGATCGCGTACGCTCGTCGGGTGAGCAGCACCACGCAGAGCCCCGCGCGACGCCTCTCCGTGCTCGTGGCCTTTCCGGCGCTCTCGGTCGCGCGCGACTTCGTCGACTATCCGTACTTCGCGGATCTCGGAGCCGTACAGCTCGCGGCCACGCTGCGCGCGCGCGGCCACGACGTTCACTTGATCGACGCCCTCGCCATGCGCGGCGCCACGCTCCATGCGCGCCGCGACGGCCGGCTTCACCTCGGCGCCCCGCTCGGCGCGTGGCTCGCAGCGATCGAGCCGCTCGCGCCTTCGCTCGACGCGATCGTGCTCGTCACGACCCCGTTCCATCGGCCGCCTGCGCGCGTCGACCCTTCTCTCCGTGACGACCTCTTCGCTGCAGCGTTGCGAGGCCTTCGTGCGATGCGTCCCGACGCTCCGCTCGTGATCGCCGACGCGTACGTGTCCGGCCAGCACTACGTCGAGAGCGACGCGCTGCTGTCGCTCTACGACAGTGCCAACGCCTGGGTGAAGTACGAGGCCGACGTCACGGTCCCCGCGCTGCTCGAGGCTCTGCCGACGCGCCCGACCGGCGTGCACCGCGGTGTCCCTCCCCCGCGACTCGACGCGATCTCACTCCCGGCGTGGGACCTCGTCGATCTCGACGCACACGATCGTTTCCTTCGCGACGTGGTCGACAAGAGCGGCCGCGGCGCCTGGCAGTTCCCGATCGATGGGCGGACGCTGCCGCTCGTCACGAGCCGTGGATGCCCCTTCCGCTGCGCGCACTGCAGCTCGAACCCGGGCCTCGCGCCGGGTGAGCCCAAGACCCAGCGGCGCCTCTCGAGCGCGCGGCTCGCCGAGCTCGTGCACACCTACCGCGATATCCACGGTGCCACGCGTGTCGCGGTGCTCGACGAGCTGGTCAACGTGAACGCCTCGCACTTCGACGCCCTGCTCGAGGCGATCGAGTCCGCCGACCTCCGCTTCGAGGTGCCCAATGGCTTTCGCGCGGACTACCTGAGAGAGGCACAGATCGCGCGCCTCCGAGGCCGCGTGACCACCCTGAGCGTGTCAGCGGAGAGTGGCAGTCGCCGCGTGATCGACGAGATCGTCGGCAAGGAGCTCGACCTCGACGACATCGTGCGCGTCGCCCGGCTCGCGCACGAGACGGGCGTTCGTGCGCTCGTGCACTTCATCATCGGCCTCCCGGGCGAGACCGCTCGGGAGATCAACGAGACACTGGCGTTCGCGCTCGAGCTGTTCGATCGCTACGGCGCCGAGCCCGCCGTGCAGCTCGCGACGCCCCTGCCGGGAACGCGCCTGTCGCGCCATGCGGACGGCACACCGCGGGCGCTGCCGCTCGTCGACGACTGGGGCCCACGCTTCCAGAAGATCCCGAGTCAGCCCGACATGGGCGTGACGCCCGAGCAGCTCCTCGCGTTCCAGGCGGCCTTCGAAGAGCGGATCGCACTCTCGCGAGAGCCACAGAAGGTGATCGTCAACGTCACCTACAGCTGCAACAACCACTGTACGTTCTGTGCCGTCGGCACCCGAACGCAGCTGCACGGCAGCTTGGAGCGACAGCGGGAGTTTCTCACCCAGTATCGCGCGCAGGGCGTGCGCCTCCTCGATCTCGACGGTGGCGAGCCGACGCTGCACCCCGAGCTCGTGCCGCTCATCCAGCACGCTCGCGCGCTCGGGTACGAGCGCATCAACGTCACGACCAACGGGCGCCTCTTGGCGTACGAGGACTACGCGCGTCGTCTGCTCTCCTCGGGCCTCACGTCGCTGCTCGTCTCGGTGCACGGCGCGGACGCACGCTCCCACGCCCGGCAGGTCGGCGTGGCCGAGGCCTTCGACGAGACCGTCGCCGGCATCCGCAACGCCGTGCGCATCGCGGCCGACCGCCGCCCTCCCGAGCTCGGCGGGCCGGGCGCGCTCGAGCTCGGGATGAACGTCACGATCACCAAGGGCAATCACCGCGAGCTACCGGCGCTCGCGCAGCTCGCGTGGGATCTGGGCCTGCGCTGGATCAACCTCCAGTTCCTCACGCCCTTCGGTCGAGCGACGAAGTGGATCGCCCCCGACACGGCCGAGGCTGCGCGCATCGCCATGGGTGTGATCGACACCTGGCGAGACCGGATGAAGCTGCAGGTGATCAACCTGCCTCACTGCTTCATGCCGGGATACGAGGACTTCCTCGCAGGCGACCTCGGCAAGCGTGGAAGGCACATGGTCTTCGTGAACAACGAGACCGTGAACCTCGCCGATTACCTCGCCGAGCGCCGGACGCGGCGAGACGTGTGCAAGCCTTGTCCGCGCGCGAGCCTCTGCGGCGGCTTCTACGATCTCGAGAGCACGGCCGAGCCTCCTTGGCTCGTCCGCCCCGAGGATCTCCTCAAGCCCGCCAAGGCGCTGGTCCCTGCACACCGGATGATCGCGGCCGCGTACGTTCCCGAGGACCTCCGCGCGGACGAGGAGTGACCACTCCGCTCGGACGCGCGTGGCGAGTGGTCGGACCCGCTCGACAGGCGCGCTCGACAGGCGGTGTCGGACCTGCGCGGCTTTGGACGTGCGCGGTGTCGGACCTGCGCGGTGAGCGCGCCGTGGACCTGTGCGCTGCGCGCGCCGTGATCGAGCCCCCCCCCGGCCCAGCGCGGCGGTGTCGGACCTTTGCGGTGAGCGCGCCGTGGACCGGCGCGGTGAGCGCGCCGTCAGCGGCCGCCTGGCGGAATTGCGCCGCCAGGCGCCCGCCAATCCGCCAGCGGAGGGGCGAATCTCCTGCGTTTCGTGCGCTCGGGACCCGGATGATTCCTGCAGGTGGGGCTTCCACGCGCCGTTCCTTCATCCACGGCGCGTGGAGGAACGAAGGTCATGGGACACCGCATCCGGCACTACGAACCGGGGGTCTACTACTACGAGGTCGTCGCCAAGTGCTGCGGCGACGAGATGCTGTTTCGGCCCGATCCGATGGCCCTGGGCCTCATCGCCGTCGCGCTCCA
>JBILLJ010000079.1:0-42220 GCA_044376125.1 Sandaracinaceae bacterium | reverse complement strand
GACCGCATGGAAGCGGCGCTCCGCGCGAGCTCCGTCGAGTGGGTCTCGGTGCGACTGCCGAACATCGTCGAGGGGCCCGAGAAGCCCATCCGCGTGAGCAGCGACGGCCGCGGGATCGGGCTGTCGATCACGGCGGCCTCGACCGGCCGCTTCCTGCTCGCGCGAGCGACCGGGACGGACTTTCTGGGCGCGACGCCCAGCATCAGCAACTGAGGTCGGTCCATGACGACGCTCTCCACGCTCCGCCGAGTCCCGACCCGCGTCGGCGCCATCGCCATCGCCGATGAAGGCACGGGCACGCCGGTCGTGCTGTGGCCATCGCTGTTCAGCGATCACCGGTTGTACACGCCCCTCGTGCCCCTGCTCGGCGACCGTTGGCGCACGATCCGCATCGACGGCCCCGGCTTCGGTCAGAGCGATGCGCCTCGCGGCGAGGTGCAGGCCGACGTCTACGCCGACGTCGTGCTCGAGATCCTCGACGCGCTCGGGCTCGAGCAGGCGTTCGTCGCCGGCTGTTCCTGGGGCGGCCAGATCGCCGCGCATCTCGGCGTGAAGGCGCCGGCGCGTGTGCGCGGCGTGTTGATCATGAACGCGCCGCTCGGCCCGAGCCTTGGCGGCCACGCGTTCGAGGTGTTGGGCACGCGATGGTTCGGCGGGACCGCGTTCTGGGGAAACGGCGTCGCGCGCTCGATGTTCTCTCCCGCGTCGCAGAAGGCGCATCCGGAGCGGGTCCGCGCCTTCGCGTCCGCGTTTACGAGCTTCGACAAGGCCGCGGCTGCGGTCACCGCGCGGACGGTGTTGACGCGCTTCCCGGGACTCGACGACGTGCTGCCACGCCTCGCGGTGCCGACCACGATCCTGATGGGTGCCGAGGACCGGCTCTATCCGGTCGAGCGGATGCGGCCGTTCGCGGCGCTCGCACCCCAGGCCAAGCTCGAAATCGTTCCGTCCTGCGGACATTTGGCGCCGCTGGAGGCGCCCGAGGCGGTGGCCGCAGCGCTCGAAAGCCTCGTGGGAGGCGCGTCGTGAAGGAGCACAGCATGCGGAAGGTAGCGATCGTGACCGGCGCCTCTTCGGGCATCGGCGAGGCCCTGGCAGTGGCGATGGCGGCGCAGGGGACGCACGTGGTGCTCGTCGCGCGCTCGGTCGACCGGCTGGCGGCGCTCGCTGCACGCATCGAGGGCGCAGGCGGCAAGGCGACGGTGCTGCCAGCGGACCTCGCGGCCCCCGGAGCGGCTCAGCGACTGTTCGAAGAGGTGCAGCAGCGTGACCTGGCGGTGGACACGCTGGTGAACAACGCTGGCTTCGGCTTCTACGGGCCGTTCGAGACCGAGGCGCCGGCGCACCTTGGCGAGATGCTGCAGGTCAACATCGTCGCGCTGACCGAGCTGACGCGCCTGTTCGTGCCGTCGCTCCTCGAGCGCCGCGGCGCGGTCCTCAACGTCGCCTCGACCGTGGCCTTCCAGCCGTCGCCGTACATGTCGGCCTACGGGGCAACCAAGGCCTTCGTGCTGTCGCTCTCGGAGGCGCTCTGGGCCGAGTACCGCGGGCGCGGGTTGCACGTCGCCGCGGTGTGTCCCGGGCCGGTCGAGACGCCGTTCATCGACGCGATGGGCGCGGGCGTTCGTTCGACGACGGTCTTCAAGATGGCGCTGCCCGTGGACGATGTGGTGCGCGCCTGCCTGCGTGCGCTCGACGGCAAGCGGCCGACGCGCATCGTGGGCTTCATCAACTGGCTCCTCGCGCAGACGAGCCGCTTCTCTCCGCGAGCCCTTACCGCGCGCGTCAGCGCGGCGATGTTCGCCCCGCCCGCGGGGAGCGTCGCAAACGCTGTGTCCTCCCAAGGAGACCACCGATGACCACTTCGGATTTGCACGTCGTCTTCGGCACCGGCCAGGTCGGCAGCCAACTCGTCGATCGGCTGCTCGCGCGCGGGTATCGGGTACGCACCGTGCGCCGCTCGGCCGAGGCGAGCCGCCACCCGATGCACGAGGCCATGCAGGCCGACATCCTCGATCGCGACGCGGCCGTGCGCGCGGCCGTGGGTGCTGTGGTCGTCTACCACTGCACCAACGCGCCCTACCACGAGTGGCCGACGAAACTCCCGCCGCTCTACCGTCACATCGCGGCGGCGGCGCAGGCTGCACGCGCACGGCTCGTGGTGCTCGACAACGTCTACGCCGTGGGCGCCACGGGCACCTTCGACGAGGACACGCCCGAGCGCCCATGCAGCCGCAAGGGCGCGCTCCGAAAGCAGCTCGCCGACGAACTCAGAGCGCTCCACGCGCGCGGCGACGTCGCGGTGACGATCGGTCGCGCGAGCGACTTCTTCGGGCCGGGCGTGGAAAACGGCGCTCTCCTGCACACGCGGGCGATCGGGCAGCTCCTCTCGGGACGAACCATCGATCTGATCGGGGACATCGATCAGCCGCACTCGTGGAGCTACGCGCCCGACGTCGCAGAGGGTCTGCTCCGCCTCGGCCTGCGGCCAGACCTCGCGGGCCAGACGCTGCACCTGCCCGTGCTGCCTGCGCAATCCGGTCGGTCGTTGCTCTCGGCGCTCGCGGCCGAGCTCGGGGTGCCGCTCCGCACGCGACCGATGCCGACGTGGATGTTGCGCGTCGCCGGTTGGTTCAGCCCGCTCATGCGCGAGCTGCCCGAGATGCAGTATCAGTTCGAGGCTCCGTTCGTGATGGCCGATGCCAGGGCGCGCGCGCTTCTCGACATGCAGCCGACGCCGCTTGCGGAGCGGATCCGCGCGACCGCGGCGTGGATCAAGGCGAGCGAACCCGCATGAGCCTCCGAGCGTGCCAGTTGCGATCGTCGTCACGGGTGTCGGTCGGCGTGATGACGAGGCAGCCATGAGCACGCGCCCGAAGGTCCGCACCGACGTCTGGCTCTACGTCGCCAACCTCGCGTTGCTCGCCACCCACCAGGCCGACGCGCATCGTGGGCTTCATCAACTGGCTCCTCGCGCAGACGAGCCGCATCTCGCCGCGAGCCCTCACCGCGCAGGTGAGCGCGGCGATGTTCGCCCCGCGCGCAACGTCGCCCGATGCTTCGTCCGTCTTGGCCGCATCGTGAACCACAGCCGTCCTGACCGCTGGAGAGCCTGACCATGGAACTCAATCGCCCCCTGCTTCTGCCCGCCATCGCCCTCGCCGCTTGGACCTTCGTCATGTGGGCGTGGATGTACGTGACGCGCATCCCGGCCATCCGTCGCGCGGGGATGAAGCTCGACCCCACCGTCCCGCGGGGCGAGCAGATGGCGACGCTGCCTGCCGAGGTGCGCTGGAAGGCGGACAACTACAACCACCTGTTCGAACAGCCGACGATCTTCTACCCCGTGGGCATCATCGCGGCGCTCTTGCCAGGCAGCGGAAGCACGGACCTCGCACTCGCGTGGACGTACGTCGCGCTGCGTGTCGTTCACAGCGTGTTCCAGGCCACGATCAACCGGATCGAGGTCCGCTTCGTCCTGTTCTTCGTCTCGTCCCTGGTGCTGCTCGCGCTGGTCACCCGCACCGGGATGGCGCTCCTTGGGCCTTGAACCGGGACGCGCATGATCGGCCTTGCGCTCGCCGCGGACCTTTCGGTGGACGTCGTCAGGTCAGCCGTCGAGTCGCTCGCGGATGCACGCATCGTCGCTCGTTCCACCGATTTCGTGCGTGATGGTGTGGCAATGGCAGGGCGGCTGCGTCGACACCACCGTGCGTTTCGACCGCTCTCCGGAGGGGGAGCGCGCCTGACGCCGACGCACGCGGGGCGTCGCCATGATCACCCTGTGCGCAGCGCGACCACCAAGGCCAGCACCACAAGAGCCGCGATATCCGCGATGGCCACGCGCCGCATCGGCATGCGGTGCGGCCTCGTCGTCGCGAAGAGCACGAGGAAGGAGACCTTGCTGACGACCGCCACGAGCAGCGCCGGTCGCAGCCACGCATCGTCGAATGCAGCGATGGCGAGCAGCACGCCCACGAGCGCGAGGAGCACGGCGCGGTGCCGCATGGCGAGCGCGAGCGCCGGCTCGTCGACCGGGAACCCGTAGAGTTCCACGGTGCGTTGGGGTCGCAGCGCGACGACACCCGGCACGAGGTTCAACGCCGCGACGAGGAGCAGCAAAGCCGTGGAAAGCATGGTTCGAACGTCCTCAGGTCGCGGCGCTTGGGGCGCTGCGGCGTTGGCGCCCATCGAACTTCGCGACCGCGAGCCGATGGGCTTCCTCGATGAGAGGGCGAACCTCCGCGTAGCTCGAGGCCGTCGGCGAGAGAATCTGCACCCAGCCCATCCACGCGTAGACCGGATGCGGCGTCAGCACGTCGAGGGCCGCGAAGTCATGCCCCGTGTTCACGACGCCTCCCTTCGCGGGCCGGGCCGGGCGGGGGCCGAACCGCTGCACGTAGGTCTCGGGCGAGATGCCGATGGACAGTCGGAAGACCCCCTCACGTGTCAGCGCAGAGGCTCGATCATTCTCGCCGTCGCGCTCCTTGAACGTGCAGAAATACACACCATTCGGCAGCGCTCTCCCCGGGTTGTAGAAGAGCGCTGTCTCACCCCACGTCGACTTCGGAACCACGCCGTCGAGGGCCGCGCAGAGATCGTCGATGATGGCCTGGGGCTTCATGGCGCCTCGCTTCATGGCTGGGCTGTGGCGTCGACCGCCTCCTTTGTGTAGCCGAAGCGCGCCAACGATGCGACCCCGCCGACCTCACCAGGGCCACGGACGCGACGTCGTGGGGCTGGTGAACTGGCTCCGCGCGCCGACGAGCTGCTTCCCGCCCCGGGGCGCCCAACGCACGGATCAGCGCGGCGATGTTCGCCCCGCCCTCGAAGTCAGCCCGAACTCCGTGACAACAGCGTCCTCGTGACGACCCGCGCCCGCCCGCCGTGGGAAGGACCGCAGACGCTGTTGTCATGCGTTCACGTGCCAGACCATCCGGAGACGACCCGAAAGATTCGACCCCGCCGGACCGATTCGCTTGATCTTATTTCGAACGTTCGTTATAGATTGCTTCATGCCGAAGCAGGTCGACCACGAAGACATGCGTAACAAGCTGCTCGACGCCGCTGGCGCACTGTTCGCGTCGCGCGGCTACGCAGCCTCGGGGATGCGCGATCTTGCCGCCGCCGCGGGCGTATCGACGGGCAGCCTCTATCACTACTTCCCCGACAAACGCGCGCTCTTCGAGCAGCTCGTCGAGCGAACCGTCGACGGCGATCTCGCCGACCTCGAAGCAGTGCTCGCCGCCGTGCCCGCGAGCACACCTGTGCGGCTCGACGCGTTCCTCGAGTTGGTGCGCAGCGGCGAGGAAGAACTGCAACTCCAGTCCGCCGTGCTCGTGGAATACGCGCGGCTCGCCCGCGCTGAAGAGGGGATTTCGCTCGACGCCTCGCGAAAGGCGCATGCGCGCTACGTCGCCGCGCTCGCGCGCTTGCTCGACGTCTCGCGGGCGCGCGCGGCGCTCATCCTCCACGCGGTCACGGGCCTGCTCTTGCAGCGCTTTACCGACGGTGGCGCCACGCCCTTCGCGCCACTCGAACGCCAGCTCCGTACCCTGTGTGCAATCCCGGAGGAGCCATGACCGATCGCTGCCCCATCGCCCACCATGACGCCTCCACCGACGTGCCGTCTCCGTCGCTGCGCATCGCGCGACAGACCGGCCTGCGCGCGAGCGTCGGTTTCGTTCGCGATCCATTCGGTCTGTTGGAATCCATCCCCATCACAGCCGACCTGGTGCAAACGCGGGTCCTCGGAGTGCCGACGGTCGTGCTCGCGCATCCGGTACTCGTGTCCGAGATGATGCGAGACACGAAGGGAACCTGGGTCAAGGACCGCCTGTCACGCCGCGCCGCGGACGTGTTCGGACATGGTCTCTTGTTGAGTGAAGGCGAGGCGTGGAAGCGGCAGCGCCGATTGCTCAATCCGGGCTTCGCCGCGGCGCGCTTCGACGGGTATGCCCGCACGATGCGCGAGCGCACCGCCGCCGCGGTCGCGCGCTGGCCGTCCCACGGCGTGATCGACGCCGCGGAAGAGATGGCGCGCCTCACGCTCGACGTTGCCGTCCGCACGCTGTTCGGCGCCGACGTGTCGGACGCGGACGCACGGCGCGTGTCGGACGCCTTCTCGGCGGTAAGCGACTACTTCGCGTCCCCGCTCGCCATGCTGCCCTTCGAGATTCCGAGATGGCTCCCGGTGCCCCGCCTGCGGCGCCACGTCCGCGCGGTCGCGGAGCTCGACGCCGTCGTGCACGAGATCGTCCGCGCTCGTCGGGCGGACGCGCGGGCCGGAGAGGACCTGCTCTCGATGCTGCTTGCTGCGCGCGATGAGGAGGGCGGCCTGTCCGACCGTGAAGTGCGCGATCAAGCCGTCACTTTCCTGCTCGCCGGCCACGAGACCACGGCGCTCGGGCTCACGTTCGCGATGTTCGAGCTCGGCCGCAGCGCTCAGCTTCGTGCGCGCCTCCTCGACGAGGTCGACGCCGCGCCGCGCGACGCGGGGGCTGAGGCCTACCCGTTCGCGGCCAAGGTTTTCCAGGAGAGCCTGCGCCTCTATCCGCCTGCGTTCGCCCTCTCCCGAGAGAACGTGCACGACGTCGTCCTCGGCGGCGTGCCGATCGCGAAGGGCACGGTGGTGATCGCCGCGCCGTGGACGCTGCACCGCGACGCCCGCTGGCATCCCAAGCCCCTCGCGTTCCAGCCCGATCGGTGGACCCCGGCCTACGAGGCCGCGCTGCCGGTCGGTGCGTACCTGCCCTTCGGCCTCGGCCCGCGCAAGTGCATCGGCACGCGCTTCGCGATGATCGAGGCCGTGCTCCTCCTCGCGGGGATCGTGCGAACCTTCGACTGGTCGAGTGTCGACGACACGCTGCCGCCCCTGCAGCCCGCGATCACCTGCCGACCGACGCGGCCGGTGCGGTTCGCGTTGAAGCGCCGCCTTGCCACGGACGGAGGCGCGCCGTGACCGACGCCGTGGCACGCACGCGCTCGCGGATCGTCACCATCGACGTCCTCCGAGGCTTCGCGCTCCTCGGCATCTTGATCATGAACATCCAGGCGTTCGCGATGCCGGTGGCGGCTTACTTCAACCCCCTCGTGTACGGCGGCTTCGAGGGCCTCGATGGCACGGCCTGGCTCGTGACGCGGCTCCTCTTCGACGTGAAGTTCCTCAGCATCTTCTCGACGATCTTCGGCGCGTCTCTCATGCTCGCGGGCGAGGGACCGCAGGCGCTCCGGAGGCTGCGATGGCTCATTGTGTTCGGCCTGCTTCACGGCCCTCTGCTCTTCTTCGGCGACGTCCTCTTCACCTACGGCGTGGTCGGCTTGTTCGTGATCCGTGCGCGCTCTTGGCCCGTCGCGCGGCAGGCGGCGATCGGCCTCGCGCTTGTCGCGAGCGGCGCGGTCCTCCACGCCGCCCTCGGCGCCGCCTACCCGCTTCTGCCGGCTTGGGCCCAGGACGAGCTCGCTCGGGCGCTCTCCGGGGATGAGACCGCCCGACACCTTGAGGTGTTCCGCGGGGGCTGGCTCGCGCAGTTGCCGCTGCGTGCTGCGCTCAGCTTCGAGAATCAGGTCGTCGGGACGCTCCTCGAGTCGGGTGTGCAGTCCGCGGGCTGCATGCTGCTTGGGATGGCGGCCGTTCGCGTGGGGTTCTTCGAAGGAGCTACGGACCTGCACCGCCATGGACTGCTCGCCTTCGTGCTCGGGATCGCGACCACCGGCCTCGGCATCGCGGTGGGGCTCGGCGGCTCCTTCGCGCCGCGCGTCTGGCTCCTCTCGCAGTCGATCCACCTCGCGGGCTGTCTCGGCGTCACGTTCGGTTGGGTCGTCGCCATCGTCGCGCTCACACGCGCCCCCTCGGCCTCACGCATCACCGGGCCCGTGGCTCGCCTTGGGAGCGTCGCCTTCACCGCCTACATCCTGCAGTCCGTCGCAGGGCTCGTCGTCTTTGGGGGGCAGGGACTCGGTCTATACGGAACTTTGGGCCGCGCGGAGCTCCTCGTGGCACCGATCGTGTTCTGGCTGCTGCAGGTGGCGCTCGCGGCGGCGTGGACTGCGCGCTTCCGGTACGGCCCCCTCGAAGCACTGTGGCGCACCCTCTACCGCGGTACCTCTGCCCGGAGGGCATCGCCCCCGACATGAGCTGTCGCCGCGCGACTGTACCTGCTTGCGAGTCAAGCCGAGCGCACGTACGTTGGCGGCGACCTCGTCACAAGGGACGATTCATGAGCTTGGACTTCGTCGTCAGTGGTCTTCTGCCGTGGCTCGGCCTGCTCATCGGCGCGGGGCTTGGACTCGCCGCGCTCGCCGCGCCGAAGCGGATGCTCTCCTTCGTGGGGCTCGCAGCCGCTGCCCCAGAAGGTCTGGCCGAGGCGCGCGCGACGTACGGCGGGCTGTTCCTGGCGCTCGAGCTCGGCGCGGCCGTGCTCTGGCTCGCGCGGAGTTCGACCGACGGGCTCGCGGTGGCGGGGATCGCCTGGACGGGTGCCGCGGCGGGCCGCCTGCTCTCTCTCGCCGTGGACGGGCGGCGTACCGCTCGCAACGGGCAAGCGGTGGCCTTCGAGCTGTTCATCGGCCTTGCGCACGTTGCCGCACTGCTCGGGTCAACCTGCTGACGAGCGATTGGCGGGCAGAACCCTGCTCCGCCGCACTCAAGAATCCCGCCCCGCGGATGTCCCACGCGCCGACGTCAACCATCGGCTCTTTGGTGTAAACCGCCTCCGAAGCGTCTCTGAGCGTCTCTGGGTTCTTTGGTGTAAACCGCCTCCGAAGCGTCTCTGAGCGTCTCTGGGCCGTCCCAGAGCCCCGCAGACCTCCAGAGCCACCCGCCGGGGCTCTCGCGCCAGACGCCGCGGCTCTGGCGCAGAGCAGGGCGCGGCGCGCGCTCGGAACGCGACCTCGCGCAACCCCGCGTTCTCACGGGCCAAAACGGCGAGAGCCCCGGTGGGATGACCACCGAGGCTCTCTGTTGACCGCCCACGCACGCGATGCGTCGTAGGATGAAATGGCTCCGGGACCTGGACTCGAACCAGGGACCAATCGGTTAACAGCCGATCGCTCTACCAACTGAGCTATCCCGGAAAATGAGGCCCGCGTTCTAGCGAACCTGGCGCAGACGTCAAGCGGCTCGGAGCGAGGGATGCGCTCGCGCCGGGGTTCTGACGCAGGCGGGCCAGGGCTACCAGCGGAGCGCTCGGCCGCCGAGACGGGCCGCGATGGCGAGGGCCGAGCGGACGGCGCCCTCGTGCAGACCGTCGTGCAGGTAGGCGCCAGCGAAGAACGTCGCGCGAGCGCCGTTGTGGCGACGCAGATCCTCGCGCTCGACGAGCGCGCGCTCGTCGTAGCGGGCGACGTCGTGCAGCTGCCGGTGGAGGATGCGCGAAGGGTCGAGCTCGGCGTCGAGATCGAACGCGAGGAAGTAGTGCGTCGGGCCAGCCTCGGGCAGCCCCGCGAGGCGATCGAGGAAGGCGTTGTAGCCGTGCCCGCCAGAAGGCAGCTCGAAGAGATCGAACTCCGAATACGCCGTGGCCCCGCGTCGCGCATAGAGCGACGTGTCCGTGTGCACGACCGTCTCGACGAGGCCGCCCTCGAAGGCTCCGAACCAGCGCCGCTCGTCCGGGCTCGGATCCGCGAGCAGCGAGAGCACGCGGTGCGGCGGCACGGCGAGCACCACCGCGTCGAAGGGCTCCTCGTGCCCGTCGGCGTGGATCACCGACACCGCGGATCCCATCCGAGTGCTCGCACGCCTCACCCCGCGGAGCGACGCGCTCAAGGCCACGCGGCCGCGCAGCGCGGCGGCCGCCCGATCGACGTAGCTCGACATCCCCGCCGGCACGTGTGTCCAGACGTTGGGCCGCAAGAACGCGCGCAGCATCGGGACTGCCATCGAGGCCGCGACGTGTGGCACGGCGTCGTAGTGGACCGAGTACGCGTACATGAGCAGACAGCGCAGCCACGTGGAGAGCTCGTCGTCGGCGAGGAAGCGCTCGATGGGCAGGCCGCGCAGGGCTGGCTCCCCGGCGCGCCGCGTGCGCCAGAGAAAGCGACGCCAGCGCAAGGCCAGCGGCACGAGGCGCGAGAGCTCGACGGCGTGCTCGCCGAGCGGCAGGTGCTCGGCGGCGAGCTCGGCGGGCGTGCGAAGGTGGCGACCATCCGCGAGGAAGAGCGTGGTCGAGCCACCGCCGTCGAGCTCGGGCGTCGCGACGCCGAGCGCGGCCAGCCACGCGTGCACCGCTGGGAAGTTGTGGCGATCGAGCTCGATCACGCCAGCGTCCAGACGCACACCCGCGGGCAAGGCTCGAGAGGGCACGTTGCCGCCGAGGGTCCGCACGTGTCCGCCGAGGATCGGCTCCTTCTCGAAGAGCGTCACCTCGTGGGCGGCATCGAGGAGCCACGCAGTCGCCAGGCCCGCTGCGCCACCTCCGACGATCGCGACGCGCATGGCCGGCAGCATGGGGCGCAACGCCACGCGAGGAAAGCGTGGAAGTGCGCGCGCGGCGCGTAGGACGTACGGGTCGGCCGCGAGCGCGACGACGCGCGAGCGCCGCGTTGCGATCTCGCTCACGCGGCAGACGGTGCCGCCGGAGGTGCCCGATGGATGCGGACTACGTGGTCGTCGGCAGCGGGCTGGCGGCGCTCTCCTTCTCGGCGCTCATGGCGCGCGCGGGGCGACGCGTCGTCGTGCTCGAGGCGCACGACAAGGCCGGTGGATACGGGCACACCTTCGACAAGGGCCGCTATCGCTTCAACGCGCAGCTCCACTACGTGTGGAACGTGGGCGCGGACCGCACCGTCGGGCGCTTCCTCGACGTGCTCGGGCTGACCGAGCGCGTGCCCTTCGTCCAGCTCGATCCGAAGGGCTACGACCACATGCGCCTGCCGGGCTGGGCGCTCGACGTGCCTTGCGACTTCGACGAGCTCGCGCGCCGCCTGGGAGACCTGTTCCCATCACACCGGACGCAGCTCGCTGCGTTCGTGCGGGAGGTGGCCGAGACCGATCGTGAGCTCGAGGCGCTGCCCTCGTCGCTCGCGGAGGCCGGTCGTGTGCTCAGGAGCCACGGCTATCGACGCCTCCTCCGACACCGCAGCGCCACCCTCGACGACGTCTTCTCGCGCTTCGAGCTGCCGGCGGAGGCGCGCGCGCTCCTCGCGCTCCAGTGGCCGGACTTCCTGCTGCCCCCGAAGCAGCTCTCCTTCTTTGCGTTCGTGAAGCTCTTCGCTGGCTACGCGCGCGGCGCGTACTACCCGCGCGACCACTTCCACTCCGTGATCGACGCGCTGCTCGAGGTGATCCGCGGCGCGGGCGGCGAGGTGCGCTTCCACCACGAGGTGGTCGGCTTCGTGCTCGAGGCCGATCGCGTGGTCGGTGTCCGCGCCGAGCACCTCGACGCGCGCGGAGACCCCACCGGCACGATCGACGAGATCCGCGGGCGCGAGGTGATCTGCAACATGGACCCTCGCCACGCGGCAGAGCTGATCGGGCTCGAGCGATTCTCGAGCCGGCTCCGCGCGCGCCTCTCGTACCCGTACTCGCCCTCGAGCTTCGTCGCGTACCTCGGCATCGCGGGGCTCGACCTCCGCGCGTACGGCTTCGGCCCTTGGAACGTCTTCCACGCCGACGACGCGGACCTCGATGGGATCTTCGAGGCCTGCCACGAGCGCGGGGACTACCGCCGCGTCAGCTTCGCGATGAGCACGCCCACGCTGGTGTCCGAGGCGCCGGGCATCGCGCCGCCGGGGCATCACATCCTCGAGCTCCTCACGGTGGCGAGCCATCGACGCTTCCACGAGCTCAAGCTGCGCTCGGCCGACGCGTATCGCGCGGAGAAGCAGCGTGTGTTCGACGCGATGATGCGCGTCGTCGAGCGCGACTACCTGCCAGGCCTGCGCGAGCACGTGACAGTGACGGTGCTCGGGAGCCCCACGACGAACGAGCGCTTCGTGCACGCGCCGGCGGGGAACTCCTACGGCTCGATCATGACCCCCGCGCGGATCTGGCCCGGCCGCCTCGATCACCGGAGCTCGATCCCGGGCCTGCACTTCTGCAACGCCAGCTCGGGCTTCGCGGGCTTCGCGGGGACGATCTGGACGGGCGCGCGGCTCTACCAGCACCTCAGCGGCCATCGCTTCTCGTGATCGTGCGTCAGCCCGCGGCGAGGTGCTCGAAGAGGATCTTCGTGCCGAGGAGCACGAGCACGAGGCCGCCGATCGCGTCGAGGCGCTTGCCGAGGAGGGCGCCGAAGCGGCGGCCGGCGTGGAGGCCGAGCACGCTGAGCAGCGCCGTGACGAGGCCGATCGTGCCGATGGACAGCGCGAGCGGCGCGCCGAGCAGCGGGAGCGTCACGCCGACGGCGAGCGCGTCGATGCTCGTCGCGAGCGCGAGCACGGCCATCACGCGGAGCGCGAACGGATCCGCGTCGGAGGCGGGCGCGTCGTCGTCGTCTGCACCAGGGCGCGCCTCCCAGAGCATCTTGGCGCCGAGGCCCACGAGGAGAACGAACGCGATCCAGTGATCCCATGCAGCGACGTAGCCGCCGAGCTGCGCGCCGAGGGCCCAGCCCAGGAGCGGCATGAGGGCCTGCGAGCCACCGAAGAAGAGCGCGACGAGGAGCGAGTGGCGCGGCTCGAGCCGGGAGACCGCGAGGCCACGCGCGGCGGCGACGGCGGTCGCGTCCATCGCGAGGCCGACGGCGAGGAGGAGGATCGAGACGAACGACATCGCGCGAGCGCCTCTACCAGATCCAGTGGGCGATCGAAGTGAGGTCGCGCGCGTCGGACCGGATCGCGCGAGTGAGGTCGCACAGACGGCCCTCCATCGTTCAAATGCGCCTCGGCGCGTGCGACGCTCGGGGCGTGGACGAGCGGGTGCTGATCCTCCTCTGCGTGCTCACGCTGGTGCCCGAGCTCCTCGTGCTCGTGTTCCGGCCCACGTGGCTCGTGTTCGCGCCGCTGTGGACCGTCGCGGAACGGCGCTTCCAGCTGCGCGATCCGAGGCGCGTGGAGCGGGCGAGCGGCTACCGCGACGGCGCAGGGGATCTCGCGCCGCTGCCGACGCTGCCGGCGCGCACCGACTTCGGTGCTCTTCATCGATGGCGAGCGCATCGCGCTCCGGCGCGCGTTCGCGATCGGGCGGCGAGAGACCTGGCTCGTGCGCATCGACATCGTGAGGGACGGCGAGACGATCACGCTGCGTGCGCGGCAGGTGTTCACGCCGATGTCGGTCATGATCGCGGGGCCGCTCATGGGCTGGGTGATGTCGGGGCCGAGCCTGCTCGTGGTCGGCTTTCCCCTCGTCCTGTTCGTCGTGTACGGCCTCCAGCTCGCGGTCTCGAGCGCCCAGCGGCGGGCGCAGTGCGAGATCGCGTTCGGCACGATCGAGGACGAGCTCCGACGCGCGCTCGAGCGGCGCTGATCGTCCGCTCGCTCGCTCCCTCCGACCTGCCGGGCGCATTCGCGAGCACGTGACCTCGAATCACGAGGTCGAGGCGCTCGGCGACCGCGCTGGGTCGCGTGACCACCGCCCGCACGACGCGCGACGCGGACGATTCGGGATCGATCACGCGCGAAGGCGGGGGACAAGCCCCCGCCCTACATCGCGGCGATCACGCGCGAAGGCGGGGGATGAGCCCTCGCCCTACATCGCGGCGGTCGACGCACGACGGCGGGGGACGAGCCCCCGCACTACATCGCGACGGTCGACGACGAAGGCGGGGGACGAGCCCCCGCCCTACATCGCGGCGGTCGAGCGTCACTTGCGCGGCAGTTTGCGGCGAGGGTCACGCGAAGGGCCCGGCAGGACCGACGGCAAAAGCGCGACGCGCGACGCGGACGATTCGCGCCTGCGACGCAACAGGGGGCGTGGCGCGTGTCGCGTCTGCCGGTGCGCGACGGAGCAGGCGCCGAGGCGCGTGTCGCGTCAGCGCACGACTGCGTGGTCGCGATGCTCGCGACTCCCCTCGTACCTGCCGGGCGCATTCGCGAGCACGTGACCTCGAATCACGAGGTCGAAGTGCTCGGCGACCGTGCTCGGTCGCGTGACGGCCAGTCGCGATCGGGCGGTATCGATCACGCGCGAAGGCGCGGGAGGAGCCCCCGCCCTACATCGCCGCGGTCGACGCACGAAGGCGGCCTACATCGCGACGGTCGAGCATCACGTGCGCCGCAGTTCGCTGCGTGTCGCGTCAGCGCACGACTGCGTGGTCGAGTGGCTGCGTCCTCGTGCCTCAACGCTTGGCGAGCACCTCGAGCACGGTCTCCCACGTGCGCGTGGTGATGTCGTCGCCGAAGGCCTCGGAGAGGAGCTTCATGAAGACGGGACCGTCGGGGTGAGCGGGCGTGTGCGTGGAGAGCGCGACGTCGCCCTCGACGCGGAGGATCGCGGCGCCGCCGCGAGGTGCGGGCAGGGCACGCGCGTGGGGCGCGCGGAGGAAGGTGACGTCGCGCTTGTCGCCGGGGGCGACGTCGAGCGACGCGAACGGGTCGCGAGCCGCGAGCGCCGCGAGCGTGTCGAGCGAGCGCACGTGCGCGGCGAACACGCGACCGAGGTGACGCTCCATCGCGGCCTCGAGCCGCGACCGGATCGTGCCGAGATCGGTCTCGTCAGTTCCGAACAACACGTTGCCGCTGCCACGCACCGTCGCGACGCTCGTGAAGCCTCCGCGCTCGATGGCCCGCGCGAGCTCGCTCATCTTGCAGTTCGTCGGCATCACACCGCGAAGGAAGGCGGCGTGTGTGCGCGGGCTCGTCGCCTTCGCAGGCTCGCGCTTGCGGGGCTCGCGCTTGCGGGACTCGTTCACTCGAGGGGCTCGCTCGAGGGGACGTCAGTTGCGACGGGCGGGGCGCAGGCCCGGGTCGCTCACGCGCAGGACGATGACGCTGATGTTGTCCTTGCCGCCCCGGCCGTTGGCCTCGGTGATGAGGGCGTTCGCGACCGACTGCACGTCCCGCTGATCCGAGAGGAGCTCCACGATGCGCTGCTCGTGGACCATCTTGAACAGACCGTCCGAGCAGACCAGGTACACGTCGCCGGGCTCGGGCACGTCGATGTTGAGATCGACCTCGACCTCGTCGAACACGCCGACCGCGCGCGAGAGCTTCTGCGCCGCCGGACCCGTGACGCCCTGCGCGCCGAGCGTGTGGTCGGCGGTCATCTGCACGAGCTCGTCCTTGCGGAGGCGGTAGAGGCGGCTGTCGCCGACGTGCGCGATGTAGGCGCGCTGGTTGCCGGGGACCATCCGCAGCGCCACGACGGTGGTGCCCATGCCCGCACGCGCCTCGTTGGCGCGCGACTCGGCGAGGATCTCCGAGTTGGCCGTCTGGATGGCGCGCACGAGCTCGTCGCCGCGGGGTGGCAGGCCCTGGATGGGTTCACCGCCGAAGTGGTTCGTCTGGAACGCGCGGAGGATCGTGTCGACGCACATCTGGCTCGCGACCTCACCAGCCGCGTAGCCGCCCATGCCGTCGGCGAGCACGTAGAGCGAGCGCTCGTGATCGAGCGCGATCGCGTCCTCGTTGTGCTTGCGCTTCTTGCCGACGTCCGTCGCGCCCGCGCCGACCACCGCGACGGGGACGAAGGGCCCGGAGGGCTCGTCGTCCGAGGCGGGCAGCGCGACCTCGATCGAGAGGTCGTACTCCGACTGCATCGACACGCGGCGACGCGGATCGCCCGTGCGGAGCTCGACGCCGAGCGTCGTGCCCTCGTCGTCGATCGTGATCGAGGCGAGCTCGTCGGCGCTGATCTGCACCGTCGGATCGCGGCGCCGGACGCGACGCTGCGGCTGCGCGCCCATGCCGACGACGATCTCGGGCTGCACCTTCACGGCGCCCGGCGAGCTCGCGAGGCCCGGCGAGCTGGTGAGACCAGGCGAGCTCGCGGCGTGACGGGCGCGGAGCGCGGCCTCGCCGATCTCGGCGGTCATCTCGGGGACGGTCTTGGCCCGCTCGTCGACGACGGGGCGTGGTGCCGTGACGGCGGACGGGCTCGAGACCCGCGGCGTGCTCGAGCTGCTCGTGCGCGTGGTCGAGCCCTCGGCGCTGCCGCCGGGCAGCGTGGCGAGCGGATCGACCGGCCGGTTGCGCTTGGCCGTGCCCAGCTCGATCGGCTGGATGTTCTTCTCCCGATCCGGAGTGAGCGAGCGCGACTCGGGACGTGGCCCCGACGCGGCACGCTGCTGCCTCAACCAGAGGTAGAGCGCGTAGCCGCCGGCGAGGAGGATCGCGATCAGGATCGCGGAGACGAGCATCGCTGTGGGCGATGGTACCCGAACGACCGGGTCCCCCAGGAAGGAATTGCAACATTCGGCTCGCGGACGAACTCCCGACGCGGCCGCACAGCACGATCGCCCACCGATCCGGGCGATCCGGTGAGGCCCGGGCCCCGAAATGCCCACGAACGTCGGCTCCTCCACGCGTTTCTTGCGTTGCGGGGGGCGACGGGCAACGCTTTCCCCACGCCGTGAATGCGGCGGCCCGCCCCGACGACGCACGCAGAGAAGAGGTCCCACGTGGCCGTGCCCGGCCCCCAGTCCGACGAGCTCGACCCGACCCGCTCGCCTTCGGGCCAGCGCGAGGGCGAGGTGTCGACGGTGGACGAGGAGCCGCTCGCGGAGAGCGGCGTACGGCCGGGCTTGCGCAGCGTGCTCTCCGCGCAGGCGGCGAACGAGACCGCGGCGATCCCGCTCGTCTCTCCTGCGCGACTGACCGTGGGGCACCGCGGGCGAACGTCGGTCGCGTTCTCGGGGCTGGCGCTCTCGGGCCTGCACGCGACCTCGCCCGAGGCGCTGCGTCGCCGACTGATCGGTCCGTGGGCGGAGGGCCTGCGCCAGTACCTCACGCTCCAGCTGCGCGACGAGCGGCGCGGCGCAGCGGCGTTCACCGAGCTCAAGCGGCTCGTGCTCTCGACGCCCACCTCGGAGCTCATCCGCGAGCCCGGCGCCAAGGCGCACGTGTACCGCCTCGCGCGGCGCATCGCGCTCGACAAGCTCCGCGCCGGTCCGCCCTCGCCGCGGCGCGACGTGCCGTATCGGGCGCCGGATGCGTACGTGGGCGCGGTGGAGATCCTCCGCGGGCAGCTCGAGCCCGCGCACGCCGAGATCCTCGAGCTGCGCTACGCGCGTGAGCTCCTGCCGCTCGAGATCGCGTGCGTGCTCGGCACGCACGAAGGCAGCTTCGAGGATCCGCGCGCCGTCGACGTCACGCCGATCGAGAAGGCCCTCGCCGATGCGCTCGCGGCGGCGCGCACGCTCGTCGCGCCGTCGGCGACGGAGTCGCTCCGCGGTGCGCTCGAGCGGGGCGGCGAGGCAGAGCTCTTCGTCGCGACGTTCGCGCTCCAGGCGCAGCGCGACGAAGGCACGATCCGGGACAGCGACGGCCGTGGGCTCGAGCCGGGCACGCTCATCGGCGGGCGCTACCGCCTCTTGAGCCGCGTGGGCGTCGGTGCGTTCGGCGACGTCTACAAGGCCGACGACCAGGACGTGCCCGGTCACCGCGTCGCGCTGAAGCTGCTGCGCGAGCCGGCCCTCTCGCAGAGCGCGCGCGACGAAGCGCTGCGCGAGCTCAAGCTGATCGCCGCCGTGTTCCATCCGTCGGTCGTGCTCTTCAAGGACCACGGCTGGTTCGAGGATCGGCTCTGGTTCGTCATGCCCTGGTACGAAGGCGTGACGCTCGACAAGCGCGTGCGCGAGACCGGCGGCATCTCGCGTGCGGAGGCCCGCGCGATCTTCGAGCCGCTCGCGCGCGCGCTCGCGACGCTCCACGCGAACGGCATCCGCCACCAGGACATCAAGCCCGACAACGTCCTGCTCGCGCGCATCCGCGGCTTCGGCCGCAGCACCGCCGAGGCGCCCTCCGAGGTGCTGCCGATCCTCATCGACCTCGGCGTCGCGGCCAAGGAGCACGAGGCGTTGATCGGCGGAACGCCCGTGTACTTCGCGCCCGAGGTCGCCGCGCACTATGCGCAGCGCGAGGACTCGCGCGAGGTGGGCCCCGCCGCCGACGTGTTCGCGCTCGCGCTCTCGCTGCGCAACGCGCTCGAGCCCGAGACGGAAGAGGACGTGCCCGCGGGCGCGATCGAGGCCTTCATCGAGCGCCGCGCCGACGGACCGCCCGGACCTCCCACGCGCAAGGACCTGCGCTACCTGCGCAGCTCGTTCGAGCGCTGGCTCCACGAGGATCCGGGCAAGCGGCCCAGCGCGGAAGAGCTCGCCAAGGAGCTCGCGATCCTCACCGAGCCGGAGAAGAACGCCGAGCAGCGGCGGCGCACGGCGTCCTGGCTCGTGCCGCTCCTTCTGGCCTTCGCCGCGGTCTTCGGTGCGGTCGTGTGGGTCTACCAGCGCAACACCGAGCTCCAGCGCCGCGAGATCCGCGCCGCGCACCAGGAGATCGCCGCCGCGCGTGCCGACCTCCTCGTCGAGGCATCGCGACGCCAGGCCCTGCACGAAGATCGCGAAGAGCTGCGGCGTCGCTACGAGGCCGAGAGCCTCTCGCGCGAAGAGCTCGCGAACCAGCTCGCGACCGCGCAGGGTCAGATCGACATCCTCGGTCGGCAGCTCGCGACGTCACTCTCCGCGCGCGACGAGCTCGCGGCCGAGCGCGACGGGCTGCGACAGCGCGCCGAGGGCGCGGAGTCCACGGCGCGGCAGCTCGGCCTCACGGTCGCGCACGAGACGGCGCGGGCCGAGGAGCTCGAGGCACGCCTGCGACGCGTGCGCGAAGAGCACTCGCGTGCACGCACCGAGCTCGAGGCGGAGCTCGAGGCTGCGCGACAGCGCGCCGATCACGCCTCGGCGGACCTGGTCGCGGCGCGCGAGGAGCGTGACCGCGCGGACGAGCGCGTGCGTGAGCTCGAGTCGCGCATGACGACCGAGGATCACGACCGCGAGCAGCTCGAGGCGCGCATCACACGGCTGCGCGAGCGCGTGTCGAACCTCCGCGAGCGCGTGCGCGCGTCCCGGCGGGCGGCGCCTCCGGAGCGCACCGAGGAGAGCGCGCCGCCGCGGCCGGCCGAGCACGAAGAGCCCGCCTCCGATCGGCCGACGACCGACGACGGGACGACGCTCGCGCCCACGCTCGATCTGCCGTGAGCGGGCGAGAGCCGCGCCGCGTCGCGTTCGTCGTACCGTACGGGCAGGCGAGCGAGAGCTTCTTCCCCGACACGCTGCTCTCGTGGCTCTCGGCGCGAGCGCGTCGCCTCGGCCACACGAGCCACGTCTTTCGCGTCTACTACGATGGCCGCGACGAGGCCGGAGACGAGGTGGTCCGGCGCCGCCTCCTCGAGGCCCTCGACGCATTCGCGCCGACGGACGTGATGGTCGAGCGCGTGTTCGACCTCGCGCCGCTCGTGGAGATCCGACGCACGCACGGCAGCCGGCTCGTGATGGTCTGCCGCGGCGACGGCTTCGACCCCGATCCGCGCCTCGATGGCTGGATCGGCCGGGCGCCCGGCCTCTCGCGCGGCCGCACGCGACGCACACCGACGCTCGGGTCGATCACGCGCGAGCTCGACGCGTGGCTCGAGGGACGCGCCGACGATGCCCTCGGCGCGAGCGACGCGGCGAGCCTGCCCGAGGTGGAGCTCGACCTCGATCACACGCTCGTGGGCCTCGGAGATCTCGAGGCGCTGCGCACGCCGCGCCTGCGGACCTTGTTCGGCAACACGGGCTGTCCGTACGCGGCCGATCCGCGCAAGGCGCCTTTCTACGAAGGGCTCGCGCTCGCAGCGGAGGGATCCCGCGACGCGCTCTCGCTACTCGGCTGCGCGTTCTGCCCGATGGGCGGCGACTACGAGCGCGCGGCGCCCGACGCGCTCGTCGCGTGGGTCGCGGCGCAGGCGCGCGCGATCCGCGCGGCCGCGCCCGGCACCGAGGGCTTCGTGCTCTCGGATCAGGCGCCGCTCCCCTACCTCGCGGCGCTGATCGACGAGACGCGTGATCTCGCGCCGGTGCGCTGGCTCGTGGCGATGCGCGCCGATGCGCTCCTGCGCGAAGGCGCTCGGCTCGAGCGCGCCATCGCGGCCGCGCAAGCGCACGGTCATCGGATCTCGCTCTACCTCACGGGCTTCGAGTCCTTCTCCGATCGCGAGCTCGAGCGCTACGTGAAGGGCACGACGGCCGCCGAGCTCGTCGCTTCGGTCGAGCGCATGCGCGAGCTCGCGCACGCCCACGCGCAGAGCTTCGGCCACGCCGAAGATCGCGGTCACAGCCTGATCCTCTGGAGCCCGTGGACGAGCCTCGCCGACCTCGACGCGAGCCTCGACACGATCCGGCGGCACGGGCTGCGTCAGCTCTTCTCGGACCTCGGCCGCAACCAGCTGCGGCTCACGCACGAGCTGCCGATCACCCTCGCCGCGGCGCGAGACGGAGCGCTCCTCGATGCGTGGCCGCGAGGGCGCGACGGCGCCGCGCGCGCCAAGGGCTACGCGACGGAGCGGCCGTGGCGCTTCCTCGACCGCGAGACCGCGCTCGCGCACGGGCTCGCGGAGGGCCTGCGAGAGCGGCTCGGGCGCGAGACGGAGCTCGCGCAGCTGCGCGCTGCGAGCCACTTCGCACGAGGGCGTGGCACGGACGAGCCGGCAGCCCACGTCGAGGCGCGCCTGGCGGCGCTCGCGACGCTCGAGGCCACGCTCGGGCGCTGGCTCTCGGGACCACGTGGTGCGACGGATCCGCGACGCGGGCGCTTCCTCCGCGCGGAGGTGGTCGACGTGGGCGCCCCTTGCCGCTGCGCGCGCCCGTGGTGCGCCGAGCGCGATCTCTTCGCCGAGCCACGACGTGCCGACGAGCGACTGGCGCACGCGATCGCGCTCGGCCCCGAGGCGATCGTGCTCGCAGGCGGCGACGCCCTCGCGCACCCCGAGATCGAGCGACTCGTCGCGCGCGTCGGGGAGGCGGCGATCCCGCTCGGCCTCGCCCTGCCCTCGCCTCGCGCCGTGCCCCTCGCCTCGGACGCGCTCACGCTGGACGTGCACGATCGAGACGACGTCGAGGCGCACGCGGCCTCGCTCGCCGCGGCCTCGACACATGCGGCGCGCGAGGTGCGCGTGCTCCTCTGGGACGGGCTCGTGAGCGAGCCGAGCGCGCTCGCGGCGCTCGTGCGCGCGATCTCGGCCTCGCTCCGCCCCGAGGTCCTGCGCGTCGTGGCCCCGCTCGATGCGATCGGCCTCGCGTCGCTCGAGCACGCGGCTCGCGCGGTCGAGCTGCTCGCGCGGGCGAGCCACGAGGCCGAGCTCGCGTTCGAGACGAGCCCGCTCTCGGCGGGCAGCACGTGGCGCGCGAGGATGGTCGCGATCAGCCCGCGCCGAGATCGCTGACCCAGCGCGTCTCGATCACCCAGTGCAGCGCGCCTGCGGGCGGCGCCGCGATGACCCGCGAGGCGAGGCCCGGATCGGACACGTCGATTGCCCTCGTGCCTTCGGCGTCGGTGCGCACGAGCAGCCCCTCGTCGTCGATGCCCCAGCGGGCGTCGGCCAGCCGCGCGTAGCTCGCGCGCGTCGCGGCGGGCATCTGGGCCGCGAGCGCGGAGACGAGCGCGAGCGTCGCGGCGCACGTCGGGCTGCACGGCGCGTGCGACACGAGGGTGAACGGCGGCACGGTGAAGGCCGTCTCGAAGGGTGTGCGCGCGCCGTGCGGACCGAGCAGCGCACCGGCGAGCGAGGCGTCGTCGCGCGCGCGCAGGAGCACGAAGCGCTCGACGCAGCAGCGCGGATAGCCGAGCAGGGCACCCATCTCGCGCACGGCGCCGGCGTCGTCCTCGCGCGCGGCGGCCGAGCGCACGAGCGCCTGCTCGACCTCGCGTGCGTGCTCGATCGCGCTCGCGTCGCGCGCGACGAGGACCACGTCGCGCTCCGACTGCGCGGCGCCGTGCGTCGTCACGCCGAAGCGCGTCGCGACGAAGCCGAGCGCGGTGAGGCGCGAGACGCGCTCGGCGCCGGCGCCTGGCGGGCACATGCGCTTGGCGACGGTGCGCAGACCGTGCCTCAGACCGAGCAGCTCGTGGTCGACGAGGAGGAGATCGTCGCGCTCGAGACGCGCGCCCGGGTGGCGGCGCACGGGCACGCGAGGCTCGTCGCGCCGATCCACCGACAAGCCCGCCCGCAGGAGCACGGCCTCCACACGGAGCGCGGCGTCGGCGTGCGAGGCCGCCCCCGACACGGCCTCGCGCAGTGGCGAGATCGCGGCGCGCGCGAGCTCGGGCAGCTCGCGCTCGAGGTGTGTCAGGGACGCGTGCGGCCCCTGGATCATGGCCCGTTCGGGGCCCGCGGGGTCCACCCGGAACGTCACCGTCGCGGGGCCGTGCCCACGCAAGAAGGCCGAGCGCGGCGCCCGTGCGCCGGCAGGGTGCTTGCGATCGCTCACGACCGTCCCTTACGCTTCTGAGACGATGTCGTCGATCGCACGCTTGGTTTCTTCGAGGTGCGGGATCGCGAGGCTCGCACCGGCCATCCTCCTCGGCCTTGCCGCGTGCGCCTCGGGCGGCGACGGCAACGGACACGATGCAGGCGCACCGCGCGACTCGGGCGCGGCCGACGCGCGCTCGCCGATGGACGCGGCGACGGATGTGGGCCCGCTGCCGGACGTGCCGGGCTTGCCCGATGCGGGCCGCGATGCGTTCGCGACGCCGGACGTGTGTGGCGGCGTGACGTGCACCGACTTCCAGTACTGCATGGGCGGGGCATGCGTCGATTACCCGAACTGCCGTGGCGATGGCACCTGCCCGACGCCGGGCGACGTCTGTCGGAGCCGTCGCTGCGTGCCCGGCACCGTCGACATCGATGGCGACGGTGATCCGGCCTCGACCGACTGCGACGAGACCAACCCCGCGCGCAGCTCGAGGCTGCCCGAGGTCTGCGACACCCTCGACAACAACTGCAACGGCGCCGCGGACGACGGCGACCCCTCGGCGATGTGCGCCACCTCGCCGACCGGCGGCCTCTGCATGGCGGGCGGCGTGTGTGCGTGCCCCGTCGGCAGCTACGACATCGATCGCGCGGCCGCGGGCTGCGAGTGCATGGCCGCGCCCGGCGTCACGCAGGGCACCGCGTGCACGAGCCCGATCGACCTCGGAGACATCCCCGACACGATGGGCTCGATGACGGTGACCGGGAACGCGATCGATCGCGACGTCTGGTACCGCTTCCGCGCGGTCGACACGGCCGACGCGTCGTGTGACCAGTTCAACGTCGGCGTGCACCTCACCGAGGGCATCTCGGAGCACGAGATCTGGGTGGTGCGCGGCGCCTGCGACACCGGCACGACCTGCACCGACGGCGTGTACACGGACTACAACTTCGCGATGGACTTCCGCGAGGACCGCGGCGGCATGCTGACCGGCCAGTGCCCGTGCTGGGCCGGCACGCCGGTCGACAACGTGAGCCCCTGCGAAGACAACACGACCGTCATCCAGGTGCGTGTGCGCCGCAGGGACGGCGCGCCGCGCACGTGCGGCTCGTACACGATCACGCTCTCGAACGGCGTCGATTGACGATCCTGAATCGCGAGCGCGCCACGCGCGTCCGAGGCGCGCCCCGAGGAGGATCCATGGCTTCGCGCGCTCGTCTGGCCGCCTTGATGCTCGCCCTCGCGGCGCCCGCTGGCGGCGCCCTCGTCGAGGCCGCACCGCTCGCCGCGCAGGATCGTTCCGCGGAGCAGGCCGAGGCCGCGTATCGACGCGCCGTCGCGCACCGTCGCGCGGGCCAGCTCGAGGAGGCCGCGGCCGCCGCCGAGGAGGCGGTTCGCCTCCGCCCGACGCACGCGGCCGCGCACTTCACGCTCGGCGCCGTACGACGCCAGCAGGACCGCCTCGAGGACGCGCTCGTCGCGTTCCGTCGCGTCGCCGAGCTCGAGCCACAGAGCCAGGAGGCGCACGCGATGATCGGTGCGGTCCTCGGCCGCTTGAATCGATGCGAGGAGGCGCTCGTGCCGCTGCGCCGTGCGACGGAGCTGAACGGCCACGACGCGGCGAGCTGGGGCAACCTGGGCGCGTGCCTGCGCCGCCTGCGCCGCGTCGACGAGGCCATTCGCGCTTACGAGCTCGCGCTGGTGCAGCTGCCCGACGAGCCCGACATCCTGAACAACTACGCGGTCGCGCTGCGGCAGGCGGGGCGCCCGGAAGAGGCCATCGCCGCCCTCGAGGGCGCGATGGCGCGTCACCCCGACTCGCCCGACGTGCACCTCAACCTCGCGATCGCGTACCGATCGATCCAGCGCTACCCCGAGGCCGCGCGCGAGTACGAAGCCTGGTATCGGCTCGTGCCGACGCCGAGCGATCCGGGCCCGCTCTTCGATCTGGGCTTCTGCTACGAGCAGACGAACCGACGCGACGACGCGGTGCGCGTCTACCGCGTGTACCAGGGCCTCGTGAGCGGGCGCGACGCGCAGGGCACCGACCGCGTCGCCGAGCGCCTCCAGGGCCTGAACGCGCACTGATCGAGTCGTTCCGAGAGTCTTCGCGCGGCGCGAAGATTCGGACGTTCGCTGTGGGTGGAGGAGGGATGCGCCGACCGAGGCGTGCGTACGACGAGGAGGACCGCGAGCGAGCACGCCCCTTCTTCCTCCCTCCCTCCGTGTCGGCGACGCTCGCTCGCGGTCGCCCACTCCGCACGTGCGGAGCGCTTGCATCGGCGCGCCGCAGGCTCGATCCTCGATCCATGCCGTCGCTCCCCGAGCGCCCGCTCTCGCTCGACCGTCGCTTCGTCGCCTCGCGCGTGCTCGCGGCGGCGCTCCCCGCTGCGGGGCTCGCGGCGCTGGGGATCGCGGCGCTCTCACTCACCCTCCACGACGCGGCGCGGCTGGCGCAGCAAGACGGCATCGCGGCGCACGGCGTGCGCGCGGAGCATCCGCGCGTGGACATCGAGCGTGACGTGTCGTTCTTCGTCTTCCGCGCGCGGCGCTACGACGTGAGCTTCGAGGACGCGCACGGCACCACCCACGCCCAGCGCGTGCGCGAGCACGACGTGTCGGTCGCGCCGCTCGTCGTCGAGGGGCCGCCGGAGGTCCACTACGATCCCTCGGATCCCTCTCGCATCGCGATCGGCTTCGCGCGACAGAACGTGGGTGCACAGCACGCGGCGATCGCGCTCCTGGGCGGCACCGGCGCGCTGTTCCTCGCGCTCGCGGGCCTGGCGCTCGTGCTCTTCACGCGCGGGCTCCGACGAGCACGTGCCGCGGGCCTCTCGGGTCGCCCCGGCGTGGCCGAGGTGATCTCGCTCGAGCGCTCGTTCGACTCGCGCGGCGAGCTCACGGGCGAGCTGCACCTCACGCTCGCGCCGATGCGCGCAGCGGCCGCAGCGGCCCGGGAGCACGACACCTACCGCGAGCGCGCCCGCAAGGCCGCACACCTCGAGCCCTCGCGCGGCCTCTCCGTCAGCGCGGCCACGCCGGCCGGTGACGGCCCCGTGTTCCTCGACGCCGCCTGCAGTCGCGTGCTCGTCGCGCTCACCCCGAGCGGTGAGCCCGTGCTCGTGCGTCGCAGCGGACACCCCTATCGCCTCGAGCCCGCCGAGCAGGCCGAGCTGATCGCGAGCGCCCACCAGCCCGCTCTGAGCCCGACGAATCGCGCGGACGCGCTCGTCGGCGGGACGCGCTGATCGAGAGGGCATCGCGCCCCCGCACGTTCGTGCGTGCCGCTCGCTTTCGGCCGCAGTGATCGCTCGTGGCTCCATGCGGCCCAGCGGAAGAGTGCATGCGAGCCGCCTGCGCCCACGCGATGTCAGCTGGATGTCAGCTTTGTCCGGCGCGCGTGCGGGGCCGCGCGGTCGCGCACGTCTCGCCGACCTCACGCCCGCGCCCTGCGCGCCTCCCTTTCTGTCAGACTGAGGCCGTCATGGCGCGTGTGCTCGTGGTCGACGACGAAGAGAGCCTGCGCCTCGTCCTGCGCACGCTCCTCAGGAAGCACGGGTACGAGGTGGAGGTCGCGGTCAGCGGCGAGGAGGGCCTCGCGAAGATCCTCGCGAGCCCACCGGACTTCGTCATCACCGACATCCGCATGGGCGGCATGGACGGGATCGCGCTCGTGAAGGAGATCCGCAAGGCGGGCCTCGAGACGGTCGTCATCGTGATGAGCGCCTACGGCTCGATCGATCTCGCGATCGAGGCGATGCAGGCCGGCGCGTACGACTACGTCGCCAAGCCGTTTCGTCAGGACGAGGTGCTCCTCACGCTCAAGAAGGCCGAGGAGCGCGAGGAGCTGCGTCGCGAGAACAAGGCGCTGCGAGAGGCCGCGCGGGAGCACGCGCGCTTCGAGGAGATGCTCGGGCAGAGCGAGGAGATGCGACGCGTCTTCCGCACCGTCGAGAAGGCGGCGGGCTACGCGACCACGGTGCTCATCACGGGCGAGAGCGGCACGGGCAAGGAGCTGGTGGCGCGCGCGCTCCACCAGCGCGGACCTCGCAAGGACAAGCCGTTCGTCGCGGTGAACTGCGGCGCGATCCCGGAGGCGCTCCTCGAGAGCGAGCTGTTCGGGCACAAGCGCGGCGCGTTCACGGACGCCTCGAGCGACAAGGCCGGCCTCTTCGAGGAAGCCGACGGCGGCACCCTCTTCCTCGACGAGATCGGCGAGCTCCCGCAGAAGCTCCAGGTGAAGCTGCTGCGCGTGCTCCAGGAGAGCACCATCCGGCGCGTCGGCGAGACGAAGGACCGCAAGGTCGACGTACGCGTGATCACCGCCACCGCGCGGGACCTCGAGACCGAGGTCGAGGAGCAGCGCTTCCGCGAGGATCTCTTCTACCGCCTCAACGTGCTTCCGGTGTCGGTGCCGCCGCTGCGCGAGCGCAAGAGCGACATCCCGATCCTCGTCGAGCACTTCCTCGCCAAGCACAACGCGCGGCTCCACACGCACGTGCGCGCGGTCTCCCCCGGCGCGCTCAAGGTGATCCTCGCCTACCCGTGGCCCGGCAACGTGCGTGAGCTCGAGAACCTGATGGAGCGCGCGATGGTGCTCGCGGACGGCGACGTGCTCGCCGAGGAGGACCTGCCCGAGCACCTGCGCAAGCCGGCGGGCGTCGAGTCGCTGGTGCTCGAGTCGGGCGATCTCTCGATCAAGCGCGCCAACCGCATCATCGAGGAGACGCTCATCCGCCGCGCGCTCGAGCAGACGAAGGGCAACCGCACGCAGGCCGCACGCCTGCTCGAGATCAGCCACCGCGCGCTGCTCTACAAGATCAAGGACTACTCGATCCGCTGAGCACGCGATGGAAGCGCGCGCGGGCGCGGAGCGTTGCCGGCAGTACGTTCCCGATCATGACCAAGAGCTCCGAGCGTCCGCCCAAGCCCGCAGCGCCGACGAAGGCCAAAGCGCCGACGGGCTGGCGTCGGCTCGCGACGCCCTACGACCCGCTCACGAGCCTCGTGCTCACGATGCCGGTCTTTCTCGTGTACCACCTCGGTCTGCTCCTCACCGACCTGCGCAACGGGGCCGATCTCGTGACCGGGCTCATGGTCGAGGTGCTCGACCGCTCGCTGCTCGGCTACGTCGCGCTCACGCTCGCCATCGCCGCCGGCGTGATCCTCGCGGGCCGTCGCCTGCGCACGAGCCATCACCTCGAGCTCCGGAGCCTCGTGCCGGTGATCGGCGAGAGCACGATCTGGTCGTTCGTCCTGCTCGTGTCGGTCGGCTGGCTCACGGCGCAGCTCGTCGGAGGCGCGTGGCTCTCGGAGGGCACGCTGCTCCAGCTCGGTCCGCGCACACTCGGCCCGATCGAGCGTGTGGTCATGGCCGCAGGCGCGGGCTTCCACGAGGAGGTGCTCTTCCGCGTGGGCCTCTTCGCCGGCGGCGCGGCGGCGCTCGAGCGCTGGGCGAAGCTGCCGAGCGCACGCGCGGCGGCGATCTCGGCGATCGTGAGCTCGTTCCTCTTCAGCGCGGCGCACTACGTGGGCGGGCTCGGCGACACCTTCACGCTCGCGAGCTTCACGTTCCGCTTCTTCATGGGCCTGGCGTTCGTGGCGCTCTACCGCTTCCGCGGCTTCGCCGTGGCCGTGTACACGCACACGATCTACGACCTCCTCGTGTTCTTCGTGTTCGGCTGACGTCCCCGCGCGAGCACGGCCCGGCGCTCCGCCTCAAGTCCCGGGGCCGAGCGGTCGAAGGCACGAGCGATGGTGCTCAAGACCCTCGGCGTCGTGCTGGTTCTCGCCCTCGGCCTCGCGGGCGGGTACTTCCTTCGACCGCCCATCGAGCAGTGGCTCACCGGCCGCGGCGAGGTCGAGGCGAGCGTCATCGAGGAGCGACGCGAAGAAGACCGCCTCGTGCTGTCGCTGCGCAGCGGCGAGCAGACGATGATGGCGACCTTCCGCGATCGCATCGACGACATCGCGGAGCTCGTCGAGGTCGGTGACGTCGTGACGCTGCGCGTCGGAGGCCACGGTGTATTCGCCGACGACGTGCCCATCGTGCGCGTGGAGCGCCCGCCGCCGCCTCCGCCCTCGCGACGCCGACGACGCAGCGAGGACGCCGAGGCAGAGCCGGTGGCTGGAGGCGCCGAGCCCGGTGCGGCAGACGCCCACGCCGCGGACGCGCACGAAGCGGGCACCCAGACGCGCGAGACCTCGGAAGGCGAGCCGGCGCCGCACACGGGCGAGGCGCACGCGGGCGAGGGCGAGGCGCACGCGGGGGAACCGATCGCCGAGCGAGGTCGCGGTCACGCGTCGTGAGCGCGCTCAGGAGCGCCCGGGGAAGCGTGGGCTGCGCGGGACCTCCACGCGATGCTTCGCGAGCACGACGGCCGGGTCGTGGGCGATCTCGCCCTTGGCGCCGGTCACGAGCGTGAGCACGAGGTTGCCGGCCTCGACCACCATGCGGAGCATCGGCGTGACCGACATGCACGTGACGGCGTGGCGGAGATAGCTCCGCGGGCGCAGGCGCAGGCGCTCCATGAACTCTCGACGCGCCTCGGCGTCGTAGCCGCTCGCCGCGCGCCAGTCGTGGATGACGAGCAGCCCGCCTGCGGAGGTGACCTCTTCGGTGCGGTGCGCGAGCACGAGGTCGATGTGGTCCTGGACGAAGCGCGCCGACGCCAGCGTGCCGTGGCCGATCGCGAGCTGCGTCACGAACGTCGCGGGCTGCGTGTACCAGCAGAAACCGAACGACGGATCGAACGCCTGCACGGGCCACCGATCGAACGGGGGCTTCGGCACCGAGCGCGGAGGCTGCGATGGTCGCTGGGAGGAGGACATCGACGCGCTCGAAGAAGATGACCGATCACGCGCTCGCGTGCCCGGCGCGGCGCCTCTGCTCGTGCGGGTCTCGCACCGCCACGGCACGCACGGAAGCGGCGCGACGGAGGCGCTTCGACACGGGTGGGCGCACCCGCCTTGGATCGACGGATCGCCCTCGAAACGGGCAGATCGCGAGCGATCTTCGCGCGTCTCTCGCGACATGCACCGACTCCTCGTCCCGCTCCTCCTCGTCACGCTCGCGAGCGCCTGTGGCGCCTCGAGCGCCCCACCGCGCACGACGCCGACGCCTGCGACGCCGCCCGCGACCGCGCGTGCACCGCAGAGCCTCGACGAGGCGCTCACCGGCGCAGGGCTCACACGCATCGAGCCCACGGTCCTCCGCCACGAGATGAGCTTCCTCGACGGCAACGGCCCGCGGGTCGAGGGTCGCCGCGTCACGTTGAACATCAGCGCCGGATGGAACTCGGACAGGCCGATCTTCGCGCGCCGCGCGAACGGCGAGGTGGTGCTCGTGCACGCCCGCCCCACGACCGTCGTCGATCGACACGTGCCCGGCGGCTGCCGCGGCTTCGTCGGTGGGCGCGCGTGGTTCGAGACGGTCGTGTACGAGCTGCCCGAAGGCACGCGCTACGCGGGCATCGAGAGCGTCGGCTGGGAAGAGCACGTCGAGGTGATCGACTGGTCGGACACCGAGGCCGACGGCAGCCCGTGCCCGCCGCCCGCGCTCGATTGAGAGTTCGAGAGACCCGAACGCGCGGTCACGCGAGGGCGCGAGCGAGCGCGGCGATCTCCTCGAGCGAGAGCGTCTCGCCGCGGCGTCGCCCGTCGATCGACGCGGCCGCGAGGACGGCGTCTGCGCGCTCGGCGCCCGCGATCGCGACCAGGCCGTTGCGCAGCGTCTTGCGTCGCTGCTCGAAGCACGCGCGCACCGCGCGCCGGAACGCGTCGGTCTCTTCGATCGCGTCCGGGCGCGGCACGAGCCGCACGACCGCGCTCTCGACCTTCGGCGGCGGATGGAACGCGCCTGCGGGCGCCTTGAGCACGGCCTGCACACGGAAAGCCGCGCGCACGAAGACGGTGAGCGTGCCGTAGTCCTTGCTGCCCGGATCCGCGAGGAGCCGATCGCGCACCTCTTTCTGGATCATCACGATCGCGCGCGAGACGTGCTCTCGCTGCGCGATCAGGTTGCGGAAGATCCCGCCGGTCACGGCGTACGGGAGGTTGCCCACCACGGCGAGGCGCTCGAGCTCGCCGTGCGCGTCACGGCCCGCGACGCGCGCGCGGAGCGCGCCGAGATCCACGGTCGTCGCGTCGCCCTCCTCCACGGAGAACGAGGCGCCCTCGGCCGGCGCGCGACCTTCGTAGAGGTGTGAGGTCGCGTCGGCGAGATCCGCACGCAGCACCTCGATCATCTCGCGATCCTTCTCGATCGCGAGCACACGCGCGCCCCGGCGCAGGAGCGCGGCGCTCAGCGTGCCGAGGCCGGGGCCGAGCTCGATCATGGCCTCGCCCGCGCGCACGCCGGCGGCGTCCGCGATGCCCTCCACGATCGGGCGCGCCACGAGGAAGTTCTGCGAGAAGGACTTCTTCGGGCGGGCGCCGTGACGCGCGAGGGCGCGGCGCGGATCCTCCCACGCAGGCGCGGCGTCGAGGTCGCTCGGCGTCACGCGGCGCGCCTCCGAGCACGCTCGATCGCGCGCGAGAGCATCGCCGCGGGCGCGTCGCTCGCGCGGACGGGCACGACGCGGACGCCGAGCGGCGCGAGCAGCGTGGTCATGTCGTCGGCGCGTCGGACCTCGCCACGGGCGTACACGTCCCAGAGCGAGCCGCCGAGCGCGTCGCTCGGCCGCGCGTGGAACGAGGTCGCATCGAGCGCGAGCAGGACGACGGCGTGGCCCTTGGCGCGAACGAGCTTGAGCGCGGACACGAGGGGGGTCGGATCGCCGATGCCGTCGAGATCGGTGACGAGCGCGATCGACATGGGCGCGCGGCTCGACCCCGCGATGGCGTGGAGCACCGCCGAGAAGCTCGGGGCCTTGGCTCCGTCGCGCGGATCGGGGCGGTGCGGAAGAGGGATGCCGCGCACGAGACAGAAGCGGCGCAGGAGCGCGCCGGCCGGTGTCTGCGCCTGGACGGGCTGTGCCGCCCCGCTCGCCTCGCGCTCGCCCTTGCGGTCGGCCTCGCCCGCGGACGACTGCGACAGCGCCTTGGTGACGTGCTTGGCGAGGAGCGTCAGGTTCCACGCGCCCTCCCGCGCGCGGAAGTCGATGCCGTCCTGCTGCCGCACGTAGCGGCCGACGATGCCGACCACCTCGTCGTCGTCCACGTCGGTGAGATCCGAGTCGACGACCTCGGTCGCCGCGACGAGGGCATCGAGCACGCGGAAGAGCTGCGGGCTCCCGTCGCGCGCGGGGACGTGCGCGAGGACGCGACCGTCGACCGTGACGAGGCCGAGCTGATCACCGCGCGCGAGCGTTCGACGCGCCTCGGCCGCCACGGCCTCGATCGCGAAGTCGAGCTTGCGCTTGCCCGGCTCGCCGCCGCGCATGGTGCCGCTGACGTCGAGCACGAGGTAGCGCGTCTCCTGCACCTCTTGCTCGACCTCGCGCACGAGGAGCTTTCCGCGTCGCGCGCTCGGCTTCCACGCGATCGATCGGAACGAGTCGCCCGGCTGCATGTCGCGCAGCTCCTTGAGCTCGGTGCCGCCGCCTGCGGCGAGCAGGCTCGCGCCGGCGCGCTCGATCGGCAGGCCGGTGAGCGAGCGGACCGTGCTCCGCAGCGAGAGCGCAGCCTGCGGGAGCACCTTGATCACGAGCGGATTGGGGAAGTAGAGCGGCACCTCGAAGAGCCCGAGGGGGCCACCGAGCTTCACGGCCAGGCCGTGGAGCACGACGCGGCCCGTGGCCGGCGCGACGAGACGGAACGAGAACTCCGTGCGCGTGCCGCCCGCGACCTCGAGCAGGCCGGCGTCGGCGCCGGCGGAGGCGTCGTCGAGCAGCCGCGCGCCGCCGGGCACCAGCGGCGTGATCGAGGAGAGGCGCAGCACGTCCTCGCCGCGGTGGCGCAGGAAGCAGCGGACCTCGAAGGGCTTGTTCGGGACCGCCGCGCCCGCGTCCGCGCCCGGATCCCCGTGCGCGAGCCACCACGCGAATTCGAGCTTCTGCCGGCGCACGCGCCGACCGACGGGTACCGAGAGCACGAAGACGAGCGCGAGCGCGATCAGCATGCCCGCGCCGATCACGGTGCCCGCATACGAGCCGCTCGCGATCGCGACCGCGAGGCACACGCCGGCAGCGAGGAAGGCGACGATCGCGGTGGGCGTGGGGATGGGGAGCATCGGGCGCGATCAGTGACGGTGAGGCACCTGCTCGAGCGCCTTCTGGATGAGCTGCTCGCGGCTCGCGCCTTCCATCTCGGCCTCGGGCGTGAGCACGAGACGGTGCGCGAGCACGTGCACGGCGAGCGCCTTCACGTCGTCGGGCAACACGTACGCGCGCCCTGCGATGAGCGCGCGCGCGCGCGCGGCCGAGACGAGCGCGAGCGAGGCGCGGGGCGAGACCCCCAGGAGCACGCGCGCTTGCTGCCGCGTGTAGACCGCGAGGCGCACGACGTAGTCGAGGACCTCCTCCTCCACGTGCACCTGCGACACGAGCTGCTGCATCGTGAGGATCTGGCCGGGATCGAGGATCTTCTTGGCCTCGGGCGCGCCCTCGAGGAAGCGCTTGAGCACGCCCTTCTCGTCGCGCGGGCTCGGGTAGCCGATGACGATGCGCGCGAGGAAGCGATCGATCTGCGCCTCGGGCAGCGGGTAGGTGCCCGCCTGCTCCACGGGGTTCTGCGTCGCGAGCACGATGAACGGGCTCGGCAGCGGCCGCGAGTCGCCCTCGATCGTCGTCTGGTGCTCCTGCATCGCCTCGAGGAGGGCCGACTGCGTCTTGGCGGGTGCGCGGTTGATCTCGTCGCCGAGCAGGACGTTGGTGAACACGGGGCCTTCGCGCAGCTGGAACTGCCCGTTGCTCGGCGTGAAGACGTAGGTGCCAGTGATGTCGGCGGGCAGGAGATCGGGCGTGAACTGGATGCGGCGGAAGTGGCAACCGAGCGTCGCCGCGAAGGCCTTGCACAGGGTCGTCTTGGCGACGCCGGGCACGCCCTCGAGCAGCACGTGGCCGCGCGCGAGCAGCGTCACGAGGAGGATCTCGGGGATCGCACGCGGACCGACGTAGACCGCCTGCACCTCGGAGATCACGGCCTCGCAGCGCTCGGAGATCTGCGCGAGCGTGCGCGGATCGATCGGCGTGGCGCTCATCGCGGTCCCTTCAGCGCCGCGAGCACGGCGTCACCTCGCGTGACGACGTTGCGAAAGCGCGCCTCGGTCACGGGCGGTGCGGTCCCGTTGGTCGCGCCGCTCGCGAGGCCCGCGAGCTCGTCGAGGAGACGACGCGCGTCGTCGATCGTCTGGGCGGAGAGACCTCGGGCTCGCATCACGCTCAACATCTCCTGGGGAACGAGGGGGCCCGGGCGTCCGGAAGCGGCGCCCTGGAGTTGGAGGCCGAGGGCCGCCGCGAGCGCCGCCTCGAGCTCGAGCTTGTAGACCAGCGTGGGCTCGAGCAGGTCGGTGGCGCGCGCACGGTACCACTCCACGCGGCCGGTGAGACCGCCCGCCACGGCCTCCTCGCGGAACATCGCCGACGCTCGGTAGGGAGAGGTCCTCGGCAGCACCCCGGCCACGATGATGAGCGTGATCGCGACGAGGAAGAGCGCGAGGATCCGGAGCGCGAGCGGCGGCAGCTCGTAGCCGGCATAGCGCTCGATGAGCGCGCGCAGATCGTGGAGCGGACGATCGGCGCCGGGCTCTCCGTAGCGGCCGACGAGCTCGCCGCCCGGCTCGAGGAGGAACACGCGCCCACCCGCGTCGCCACGGAGATAGAGGAAGAGGTTCGAGGCGAAGCGACGGTTGCCGTCGAGCTCGAGCATGTTGTTGATGAACAGGCTCGGATCGCCGATCGCGACGAGGCGCCCTTCGCCCACGGCGCCCGCGAGCACCACCGCGTCGCGATCGCCGATCGCGAGGATGGGCTCGAGCTCGGCGTGGAAGAGGACGCGCGGGTGGTTCGTGACGATGGCCCCGACGCCCTCGGTGAGCGGGTGCTGCGAGAGCGGACGGGCGACCAGCAGCTCGCGGTTGCCCCGCAGTCTGAGCACCGAAGGCGCATCGGGGCTCGGCTCGCCACGACCGATGCGGAACACCCGGAAGAGCGTGTCGGCCGTGCCGAAGTCGTCGGCCACGGCCACGCGCCCGCCGGCCCGCATGTAGTCGCTGAGGTCGTCGGCAGGCAGCTCGTCGGTGGGATGGATGATGAGCAGACCGTCGGCCGGTGTGAGCGTGCCCAGATCGATGCGGGACAGCACCTCGAGCGGCGCATCCTCCTCGCGAGCGACCTCGATCAGCTCCGAGAGGCCGTTCCACTGGGTGCTCGTCGTCGCGAAGTCACCCTCGGCGCCGCTCACCTGCGCCCGGGACTGCGCGGGCAGCGCCCAGACAGCGAGGCAGAGAGCGAGGCAGAGCACGAGCGCGAGCCACCGGCCGAGGGCCATCGGCGGTGATGATAGACGAAGCGCGCCGCACGCATCGCAGCCGACCACGACATGGATGTCGCCCCGAGTCGTCACACCGGATCGGTCACGCCCGGTCGCGAGGCACCCCTCAGAGATCGATCACGATGACGCCGCGGTCGGCGTCCTCGGCGTCTTCGCTCACGCGGCGGCGCGGCGGCGGTGCGAGGGGCAGCTCGATCGCGGGACGGATCTCGGGGCGCTTCTCGTCCTCTTCGCGCTTCCGGATTTGCTCGATGATGAAGGGGGGCAGCATCGGAACCACCGCTCCTTTCGACGTCCCGCGACGTGCTCAGGGAGGCATATAGCAACGCGAATACCAGTGTAAAGTTCCGTCTGCCCGTCCTCGCAGGAGAAGCCCTCGGACGGGGAGCCGTCGGACGCTCAGGGCTTGAGCACCTCGGCCCAGGCAGAGAGGACCTCGCGCGGCGTCAGCGGCTTGGCGGCCCCGAACGATCCCGTCGTCTCCCGCGGGCGAATCGCGTAGGTCCGGGCCCCTGCGACACCGATCGCCTCCCCGTGGACCTCCTCGGCGAGCGGGCTCAAGAGGAACACGGCCACGGCGGCCACGTGGGCGGGCGACATCGAGGCCTCGTCGATCGCCGCGAAGGTCGGGAGGGACTCGGTCTGTCTCGTGCGCGCCGTCGGACAGACCGCGTTGACGCGCACGCGGTGTCGGCGGAGCTCGAGGGCGGCGGAGCGAACGAGCGCGACGACCCCGGCCTGCGCAGCGCCCATGGCAGCGTGACCGCGCGCACCGAAGAACGCAGAGGGCCCGGAGAAGAGGACGATCGAGCCCCCTTCCTTGCGCTCGACCATCGCCTGGCCTGCCGTGCGCACGAGGGAGAACGCAGCGCCGAGCTGGACGGCGAGGGCACGCTCGACCAGCTCGGGGGGCGTCCGCAGGACGGAGCGGTCGACCCAGATCCCCGCGGCGTGCACGACGCCATCGAGCTGTCCGTAGCGCTCGAGCGTGCGCGCGACGATGCGCTCGATCGCTCCCGGCGCCGCCACGTCGTCGTCGAAGGCCTCCACCTCCGCACCCTCGGCGCGCAGCGTCGAGGCCACGGCGTGCACGACGCCCGGCTCGGGCGCGGCGCCTTCGGCGTCCACCCCCGCGTCGACGATCGACAGCCTGGCTCCCTCGGCGGCGGCGAGCCTCGCGATCGCGTGGCCGATGCCTCGGGCCGCACCGGTGACGAGCACCACCTTGCCTGCGAGCAGCGGCTCGGGCTTGCCCGAGAGCTGCGCCTCGACGGGCTCCGTCACGGCCAGCTCACGAGGCCGCTGTGGCGGAGCACGTGGCCTTGTCCGCTGCTGAGCCCCGTGTTGGAGCCCATGCCGATGAGCGACCAGTTCATGAGGTTCGTGGTGTCGCCATACGTCGTGTCCGCGAGGGTGTCGCCGCCTCCGAACGGCATGCACATCGTCGTCTCGGGCGTCTCGCTGCCGCTGCACGCACGGATGCGCTCGGTGACGTGGAAGAGGCCGAGGTAGTGGCCGCCCTCGTGCGCGGCGATGTGCCCCGCGAGCCGGCCGCTGTCGCCGACGACCGTGCGATCGAAGGCGATCGCGACACCCGAGTGCATGGTGCCGTGCACCCCGACGGGCCCGGGGATGCCACCGGCGATCCCCAGGGTGTTGAAGCCGTCGCCACCCGCGTCGATGGAGCGCACGAGGAAGAGCGAGAGCACGCGGCCGGTGCGGCCCGCGCCCAGGCGGAAGAGCTGCGCGAGCTCGCTGTCGGGACCGTCGGCCGAGTCGATCACCGCGAGGGTGCTCGAGCTGACGTCGTGGTAGCTCGTCGCGCCGCGACGGATGCCGACCGCGGTGAGGATCTCGTCCATGCGCGAGAGCATCGCCTGCACGCGTGCGTTGCCCGGCGCGTCGGCGGCGGTGACGCCCACGCCGACCAGGTGCACGGCCACGTCGAGGGCGCCGGTGCGCGGATCGGTCCCGCGCCGCACGAGCACGCTGGGCTGGAGGGTCATGCTGCCCGTGTCTCCGTCCATGCGCTGGAACGCGAGCACGTTGAAGCGCAACGAGCTCTGGCGCAGCTGCACGCGGTCGGCGGTGGAGCCCGGCAGGCCCATCGTGATGATCTCGTAGCCGTCCGACGGGATCCATCGGTTGGGCTGATCGACCCACGTGTAGAGGCCCTCGAGATCGAAGTGGACGACCGTCGTGCCCGCGGCCTGCTGCGTGACCTCGTTGAAGCCCATCGGCAGCGAGTCGCCCGAGAGGCGCCGGCTCTGGAGCGTGACGCTCGCGACGTCGCGCGGAAGCGCCACGCGCTGGAGCGAGTTGCCGAAGCCCGCCATGAGCGTGATCTCCGGCAGGAGCACCTCGTAAGGGTTGCCCGCGGGGAAGTGACAGCCGGAGAAGGAGCCGGCCTCGTACGGCGTGGGGCCGCACTCGAGGCCCAGCGTGCAGTCACGCGGCTCGTTGCAGGCCTCGGTGCACGTGCCGTCGATGCACGTGGAAGACTGGCATTCGGCGTTCGTGGTGCACGGGTCGCCGTTGAGCGCGCCCGAGCCGTTGTATGGAACGCAGAACGTGCCGACGGCGCCGCCGTGCGTCGCTGGGCCACACGCGGCCGAGAACGTGACCTCGCCGGCGCACTGGATCGCATCGACGCACGCCCGCGTGCAGATGCCGCCGCGCTCGGGCGGAAGGCAGATCGCGGAGCTGCACTCGGCGTCCATCGTGCAGGGCGCGCCGACGGGCAGGAGCATCGGGCCGCCGTCGGGCACCTCGGTGCAGACCCCAGCGAGACAATCCCAGCCCGGCGGGCACATCGAAGGATCGGAGCACTCGGCGCCGATGCACTGCCCGCCCTCGCACGTGGCGCCGGTCATCCCGCAGGACGACGCATCGAGGCAGGAAGGAACGCAGCCACCCCGCCAGCACTGGTAGCCGTCGCGGCACTCGGCCCGCGTGCTGCACGCGTCGGTGCAGAGCGGCGGAGAGATGCCGCGGTCGCAGACCGACCCCGCCGCGCATGCCGCACCGTCGCAGAGCGAGGTGCAGTAGCCGCCGGGAAAGTCCGCGAGGCACGTGAGGCCCGGACCACACGGCGTCGTCGGGTCGCAGGCCGCGCCGATGATCGCCGCGCCCGCGTCCGTCTCCGGAGTCGGCGGTGGATCCCCGCAGCCCGAGAGCACCTCGGGCACGAGCGCGGCAGAGACCACGAGGAGCGCGAGCGTGGCCGCGCGAGGGAGCCGCGACGCACCGCCACCACGAGGGCTGCGAGCGCGACGAGGAACAACGGGCCCTTTCATGGCGAGCACGTCTCGGAGTATACGTGCCGTGTGCGCGCGGCGTCTCGCGATCGCGCTCACGCACCACGATGTCCAACCCTCCGCGCCTCGGCCGCTACGAGCTCGTCCGCAAGATCGCGGCGGGCGGGATGGCCGAGATCTTTCTCGCGCGACAGTGGGGCGCAGCGGGCTTCTTCCGCGACGTCGTCGTCAAGCGCCTCTTCCGCCACCTCGGCGAGAACGAGAAGCAGGCGCGCATGTTCCAGGACGAGGGCCGTCTGCTCGCGGAGCTGTCGCACCCCAACATCCCGCAGGTGTACGACGTCGGGTTCGCGGACGGTCACTGGTACATCGCGATGGAGCACGTGGACGGTCCGACCGTCTCGGACATCTGGATCCAGGGCGCCAAGAACGGCATGCCGATGCCGATCCCGGTCGCGATCGGCATCGTCCTCCAGACCTGCGAAGCGCTCCACCACGCGCACGAGCGCACCGACCGTGCGCGGCGGCCGCTGCGCATCGTGCACCGCGACGTGACGCCGCAGAACATCATGCTGACGCGCGACGGCGTCGCGAAGCTGATGGACTTCGGCGTCGCGGCGACCACGGCGCGCAAGGACACGGACGCGGGCGCGGTGCGCGGCACCTTCTCGTACATGGCGCCCGAGCAGATCCGCGCGCGGCCCCTCGACAAGCGCGCCGACGTGTTCGCGCTCGGCGTGATCCTCTACGAGCTCACGACGCAGACGCGCCTCTACCGCGGCACCGACGTGCAGATCATGACGCAGGTCGTGGAGAACGACGCACCCGCGCCCTCGACGCGTGTCGTGGAGTACCCGCGCGACCTCGAGGAGATCGTGCTCGCGACGCTCCAGCGCGATCGGAGCCGACGCCTCCCGAGCAGCGCGCACCTCGCGTGGCGCCTCGAAGAGCTCGCCCTCCGCAACCAGCTGCTCGTGGGGCCGCGCACGGTCGCGCGCTACGTGAACCAGGTCGTGCCCGCCGAGCCGGTGCGCGAAGAGGCGCTCGGCATCGTGCAGCCGCCCTCGACCGAGGTCGTGACGTTCGCCTCCTCCGAGATGAGCGCGCCGCGACCGGCCGCCGTGGTCGACGATGGATTCCAGGACGACCTCGATCTCCTCAGCCCGCCGGACCACGGCGAGCACGGCCACGAGGGATTGCCCGATCCGCTCGATCTGCCGGGCGCCTACGATCCGCACGAGCGACAGCCGCTCGCCTCGATCTCCGTCGACACGGCGTTCGACGAGCTGCTCTCGGCCGAGCGGCCCGCGGCGGCCGACGTGATCAGCGTCGACGATCAGCCCATGGACGAGCCGGGGGACGTGCCGCTGGTGCTCGACGGCTTCGATCTCGATGGCGGCGACGCCGAGCCGGCCGCTCGCCCTGTCGTGCTGCTCAGCGCGCCCAAGCGCGCACCACGCCCGCAGGCACCGGCGGCGACGCCCGGACCGCAGGGCCCCGCCAAGGACTTCATGCAGTCGCTCGAGCGACGCCTCGCCGAGGACGACGAGTGAGATGCACGCGGGGGAAAACACCCTCACCGGAAGCCTCGCCCTCTCGGCCCAGATCGCGCGCGACGCCGGTGCGATCGGGTCCGATGCGCCGCTCCTCCGCGCCCAGGTCCTGATCTGGCTCGGCCGCTTCGACGAGGCGCGCGCCCGACTCGAGGACGCGCTCGCGGAGGTCGAGCTCGCCGGTGAGATCCAGGATCCCGCAGGCACGATCGCGGGTGGACGAGCGCTGGCGCTCCTGGCGGTCGTCGATGCGCGCGAGGGCCTGCTCGATCGCGCGATCCAGCGATGGGACGCGTCCGTCCAGCGCCTGCGCGACGGCGCCAGGGACGCGGCGAGCGCGCGCTGGGCGGTGCGCGCGCTGTGTGATGCGGCCGAGGCGCTGCTCGATCGGGACGGTCCCGCCGACATCTCCGCGGCGGCTGCGCGCCTCGCGACGGGCCGCGCGCTCCTGGCCGGCAGCGGCCTCGTCGGCAGCGGTTCGACGGCGGCCACCGGATCGATCGTGCTCACGGAGCCCAAGAGCGGCGAGGATCGTCCGCTGCTCCTGCGGCTGCGTCTCTTGCTCGATCGTGCGCGAGGCGCGACGTCGGATCTCGAAGGCGCGGTCCAGGCCATCGAGGCGCTCGTCCCGCAGCTCGCGGGCCGTGCGAGCAGCGAGCTCGCCTGGCGCGCGCACGCCGCGCTCGGACGCCTGCACGCGCACCGCGGCGCGGAGGTGCAGGCCGCGCGCGCCAACGAGCGCGCGATCGAGATCCTCGAGGATCAGGCGACCGCGCTCCCGAGAGAGCTGCGCGACGGCTTCTGGGCCGACCCCGAGCGCGCGCGGATCCGCAAGGGCGTGCGCGGCGGTCCGCGCGCGGTGCGGGAGACGACGTCGGAGCCCGGACGCGACGCGCGCTGGGCGCGCATGCTCGAGATCACCAAGCGACTCGCGTCGGAGCGCGACGTCGACAAGCTGCTCGAGCGCATCACCGACAGCGCCGTGGATCTGAGCGGCGCCGAGCGCGGCTTCGTGCTGCTCGTCGAAGCCGACGGCTCGCTCTCCCCGCGCACGGTGCGCGACGCCGCCCACCCCGACGATCCCCACGTCGCCTTCAGCCGCTCGATCGCCGAGGCGGTCCTCATCGACGGCGAGCCGATCATCACGGTCGATGCGCGCGCGGACGGCCGACTGAGCGAGTACCTCTCGGTCCACAAGCTGATGCTCCAGTCGGTCGCGTGCCTCCCGATCCGCGACGTCCGAGGGATCCAGGGAGTGCTCTACGTGGAGCACCGCGTGCGCAAGGGCCGCTTCGGGCCGGGCGACGTCGAGCTCTTGCTCGCGCTCGCGGATCAGGCCGCGATCGCGCTCGCGAACGCGCGGGATCTGGCCGAGCTCGAGGCCCAGCGACGACGCCTCGCGGAGGCCAACGAGGCGCTCGAGAAGGCCAAGGAAGAGATCGAGCGTCTGCTCGATGCACGCACGGCCGAGCTCGACGACACCAAGCGCGAGCTGGTCCGCGCGCGCGACACGCTGCGAGCGTCGTTCGAGAAGCAGGGCATCGTCGGCCGCAGCGACGCCATCCGCCGCATCCTGGCGATCGTCGACCGCGTCAAGGACACGACGGTGCCGGTCGTGATCCACGGCGAGAGCGGGACGGGCAAGGAGCTCGTCGCACGGGCCATCCACTTCGGAGGTGGCCGGAGCAAGAAGCCGTTCGTCGCGCTCAATTGCGCCGCCGTGCCCGAGAACCTCCTCGAGAGCGAGCTCTTCGGCCACAGGAAGGGCTCGTTCACCGGCGCCGATCGCGATCGACCGGGCGTCTTCGTGCAGGCCAGCGGCGGCACGCTCTTCCTCGACGAGATCGGGGACATGCCCGCCAAGATGCAGGTGGAGCTCCTGCGGGTGCTCCAGGATCAGAAGGTGCGGGCCATCGGCAGCGACGAAGAGGTCGCGGTGGACGTCCGCATCGTCTCGGCCTCGAACAAGCTGCTCCAGGATCTCGTCGCGAAGGGCCTCTTTCGCGAAGACCTCTTCTACCGCCTGAACGTGGTGGAGCTGCGCCTTCCGCCGCTGCGCGACCGCCCCGAGGACATTCCGCTGCTCTGCGATCACTTCCTCGTGCAGATCGCCAAGCGCGAGGGCGGCTCACCCAAGCGGATCTCGCGCGATGCGCTGAGGCGCCTCGCGGCCCACGGCCTGCCGGGCAACGTGCGCCAGCTCGAGCACGTGCTCGTGAACGCGTGCGTGATGACCGACGCCGACCTCATCGAGGCGCGCGACCTCACGCTGCTCGGCCCGTGGGAGCACGACGACGACGACGCGGCGAGCGGCGAGGACGCCACCGCGGAAGACGAGCGTGAGGAGAGCACGGCGGCCTGGGCTGCGGACGCGCGCAGCGGCGCGAGCGGTGCTCCGCCCTCCAACGAAGAGGAGTGGAAGGCGCAGGAGAAGCGGAAGATCCTCGAGGCCCTCGAGGGCGCGAGCTGGAACCGTGTGCGCGCAGCCAAGGTGCTCGGCATGCCGCGCCGGACGTTCTATCGACGGCTCAAGGAGTACGGCATCCTCGACTGAGAGCACGCGGCACTCGGATTGATCGATGCGAGTGCCACGGGCTCGAATCGGCGGGAGGGAGGCTCTCGCCGATTCACTCGGCGAGAGGGAGGGGCTGCGGCC
>JBILLJ010000078.1:0-42229 GCA_044376125.1 Sandaracinaceae bacterium | reverse complement strand
CGTCGCGGCGCGAACCTGACGCGTACGTCGCGAGCATCTCCCCGCGGACCTGCCGGACGCTCCGCGTCGCCGTCGGGGAAGCCTGCGAGCACGCGTTGCTCGCTGGTCGACACGGGAATGCAATTCTGCAGGACCGTCCCGGTTTTCGAGCGCAGTCCTCTTGGGAATTGCAGGGGCACGAGCCTGGCGAGGCCAGACACGGGAATGCAATTCTGCAGGACCGTCCCGGTTTCGAGCGACGCTCGAAGAAGCCTGCGAGCACGTGACGCTCGCTGGCCTGCACGAAGAGGCCGAAGGGCGGGCGAGCACCGTCGCCGAGCACGAGCGCCTCGCGAATCGCGACGACGCCGACGCGAGAGCGCCCGGCAGGCCCGAGGGGAGTCGCGAGCACACGAACCTCGCGATCACGCGAGACGCGACGAACGCCACGGCCTCTGCTCCGTTGCGGCGCGAACCAGACGCGTACGTCGTTGGCTTCTCTCCTCGCGATCACGCGTCGACGCGACGAACGCCACGGCCTCTTGCGAGACGCGACCGGCGCGGGCTCCGGCACGAGGGGCAACAATGCAGGACCGTCCCGGTTTGTGCAACAATGCAGGACCGTCCCGGTTTGTGCAACAATGCAGGACCGTCCCGGTTTCACACGGCGCTCGACACGGGAATGCAATTCTGCAGGACCGTCCCGGTTTCGAGCGACGTGTGCGAGCACGTGCCCCCGCGCCGGGGCCGCGCGGCCCTCTGCCGTCAGGGCACGAGCACGATCGAGCCCGTGGTCTCGCGGGCCTCGAGCGCGCGGTGCGCCTCGCGTGCGTCCTCGAGCGGGTAGCGGTGACGCACCTCGGGGCGCACCCAGCCTCGCGCGATGGCGTCGAAGAGCGTGCGTGCGCTCGTGTCGAGATCCTCGCGGCTGGCGACGTAGCTCGGCAGCGACGGGCGCGTCGCGTAGAGCGAGCCCTTCTGGCCGAGCGTGAGGAGATCGATCGGATCGGGCTTTCCCGACGCGTTGCCGAACGAGACGAGCAGGCCGCGCGGCGCGAGGCAGTCGAGCGAGCGCGGCACGGTGTCCTTGCCGACCGAGTCGTAGACGACGGGCAGCTTGCCGGGCACGAGCTCCTTCACGCGCGCCACGAAGTCCTCCTTCGAGGTGACGATCGTGTGGGCGCAGCCGTTCGCGCGGGCGAGCGCTGCCTTGTCTTCCGTGCTCACGGTGCCGATCACGGTGACCCCGCGCGCCGAGAGCCACTGGCAGGCGAGCAGGCCCACGCCGCCGGCCGCCGCGTGCCAGAGCACCGTCATGCCCGGCTCGACGTGGAAGCAGCGGTGGGTGAGGAACTCGACGGTCATGCCCTTGAGCATCGAGGCCGCGGCGAGCTCGTCGCTCACGTGCGCAGGCAGCGTGACGAGACGCGCCGCGGGCACGTTGCGGTGCGTCGCATACGCACCGACGCCCGCGCTCGCGTAGCCCACGCGATCGCCCACCGAGAGGCCCTCGACGCCCGCGCCGATCGCCTCGATCACGCCCGCGGCCTCCATGCCGATCGTGGTCGGCAGCGGCAGCGGATAGAGGCCGGTGCGGTGGTAGGTGTCGATGAAGTTCACGCCGATCGCCGTGTGCTTCACGCGCACCTCGCCGGCGCCGGGCGCTGCGAGCTCGAGGGGCTCGAGGCGGAGCTGATCGGGGCCGCCGTGGGCGTGGAGGCGGATCGCGCGGGACGTCGTCATGGGCGCGAGCATGCCTGCGCGCTCGCCCGATCGGGAGCTGCCCGGTGAGACGGGTCGCGCTGCGTGCGGCTACTGGAAGAGCTCGTCGACGCGTCGCAGGAGGCGGATGGCCTTGCGGCGCGCGAGGCGGTTCGCGAGGCGCACGGTCGGATCGGGATCTCCTCCGTCGACGATCTCCCGGAGCAGCGTGATGAAGAGGTTGCGATCGCCCATCGTGACCGCGTACGTCGCCGCGTACTGGAGCTGCACCGCGAAGAAGTGGCGGCTCGTCCTCTCGAGCGCTTGCTCGAAGCGGGCGCGCCCGCGCTCGGGATCGCCGCCGAGCTCCGGCGGCAGCGCCGCGTCCATCGCGGCCAGGGCCATGATCGCCGAGGCGTGGAAGAAGCCCGGGTCGAGCTCGGCCGAGCGCTCGAGGATCACGCGCACGAGGGGAACGTCGGCGATGAGCTCGGGGTCCGCGTTCGACATCTGGATCGCGCCCGCCCACGCGTAGCCGGTCCAGAAGAGGATGGGCGCGTGCTCGCGCGCGCCGTAGCGCTGGGCGAGGTAGCTGCGGAGCGCGTCCGGCCCGCCCGCGATCGCGGCGTCGATCCCCGCATCGCGCCGGCGCATGTGGTGCACGCCGATGTTGCGTGCGCGCAGGAAGAGCAGACGTCCGCGGAGCGAGAGCGCCTCTTGTCGCTCGAGATCGCCGCGCGCGAGCGCGTCCTCGGCCTCGTCGGAGAGCCAGCCCCACGCGTAGCTCCCGCTCGCGCGCATGACCTCGATGCCGAGCTCTTCGTCGTCGGGGATGACGGCGTAGATGCCCTCGAGCTGGAGGATGCTGCTCGGCAGACCGTCACCGACGAGATCGACGTCCCAGTGCTGCTCCACGGCCTGCGAGGCCTGACGGAGCACCGACGACGTCGCCGTCGCACCGAAGCGCGTCGTGAGGTCGCAGCCCGTCAGGGCCAGCAGCGAGGCGAACAGCAAGAGCGCACGCATGGAGCCCTCGTGTAACGTCCCGGAGCGGGCGAGGTCAAAAACCCGTGAGGTCGCAAACCCGTGGGTGGCGACCAGCGACTCGGCGCATGAATCACTCGCGTCGGCTCACGCCTGGGGGCGCGAGTGACGCGAGCTCACCTGCAGAACTGGAGCTCGGTCGGGCTGCGGCCGCTCTGGAGCAGCTGCACCGCGCACTGGGGCTGCACGCCCTGACAGAACATGAGGTTCGTGGGCGCGTGGCCCATGCGCAGGAGCGTGTCCGCACAGTACGGCTCGGCGTTGTCGCAGAACATGAGCGCCGTGGAGGAGTGGCCCATCTGGATCAGCGTCGAGCGACAGTCGGGCATCTGCGGGTAGGCCGGCTGCGGCTGCGGATAGACCGGCTGCGGCTGCACCTGCACCTGACCCCAGTACTGATCGTACGGGTTCACCTGCGGCGCCCACTGACCGGGCGCGCTCTCGAGGATGTAGCTGCCCGTGCCCGCCGCGCCGCCGCGCGTCGAGATGCGGAGCGTGTAGATCGCCGCGCGCGGCGCGCTGAACGTGAGCTGCGCGTCGTTGGGGCCCGTGAGGCTGCCGCTCGCGATCGGGCGACCATCGAGGAGCAGCGTCATCGCGATGTCCACGCGACGTCCCGCGAAGCGATCGCTCGGCCCGCCCGACGCGACGAAGGTCGCCACGTCGCGCGCGTTCATCCACACCGCGTAGTCGTGGTAGGGGCTGCCCGAGCTGTCCTGCGGATCGTTGTAGGTGAGGGCGCCCGAGGTGTACGCGCCCACCTGGTAGGCCATGCCGACGACCTGCGGGGCCTGCTGATAGACGCTGGCCATCGTCCAGTAGCCGGGGATCCAGCCGCTTCCATCCCACTGCGGCGGCACCCACACCGCGCCGCTCTGCGGGGGCAGCTCCCAGTGGCCATCGATCCACTCCCAGCTCGCGCCGGTCCAGCCCCAGTACGGCTCGACCCACACCTCACCGTGACGGCTCGGCGGCGGTCGGCGCGTGACCACGCGCGGCGCAGGCGGCGGGCCCACCACGACGACGCGCGAGGGCGCCGAGCGAACGACGCCGCGCGGGCCCACGACGACGACACCCGGCCGACCCGGCGTCGGATCCACCACGACGGGGCCCGGACCACGACCGGGCGCGGGCGCCACGACGACGGCACCACCGGGGCGCGCGGGCGTGGGATCGACGACGACGGCGCCGGGGCGACCGCGTTCGGGCTCGGGGCGCACGACGACGGCACCACCGGGGCGTGCGGGCGTGGGATCGACGACGACGGCGCCGGGGCGACCGCGTCCGGGCTCGGGGCGCACGACGACGGCACCACCGGGGCGCGCGGGCGTGGGATCGACGACGACGGCGCCGCCGCGGCGACTGCCTCCCGGCCGCACGACGACCTGTGCCTCCGCGTCCGCGGGGGCCAGCAGCGCGGGCGCGCCGAGCGCGAGGGTGAGGGCGACGAGCGCGGAGCGGGCAGTGCGGTTCATGCGGATCACGGAGACCTCCAGGGGCGCAGACGCGGACGCGGCGCGAAGATTCACGCGCAGCCCGCACGATGGTGCCACGAAACCCGATCCACGAGCGTGTGCGAGCCCACGAGCACGGATCCACGGCTCGGGCCGGATGGGACCGTGAATCCGATCGAACTTCTGGAGCGACGTACTATCCTCCGCGCCCTTTTCGGAGGTCGCATGAAGGTCGCCGTCGTCGTCTTCCCCGGCTCGAACGCAGACTGGGACGCGCTCCACGTCGCACGCGACGTGATGGGCTGGGACGCGAAGTACGTCTTCCACAAGGAGACCGACCTCGGCGGCGCCGACCTCGTGATCCTCCCCGGCGGCTTCGCCCACGGCGACTACCTCCGCACGGGCGCGATCGCGCGCTTCTCCCCGATCTCGGACGCGATCGTGAAGCACGCCGAGCGTGGCGCGCCGGTGCTCGGCATCTGCAACGGCTTCCAGATCCTCGCGGAGATGGGCCTCGTGCCCGGCGTGCTCACGCGCAACGCGCACCTGCGCTTCGAGTGCCGCGACGTGTGGGTGAAGGTCGAGGGCGAAGGACGCTTCACCAAGAGCGTGACCAAGGGCACCGCGCTGCGCCTCCCGATCGCACACGCCGAGGGCCGCTACCACTGCGACGACGAGACGCTCGCGCGCCTCGAGGGCGAAGGCCTCGTCGCGGTGCGCTACGTGGGCGCCGACGGGCAGCCGCTGCGCGGCGCGACGGTCAACGGCTCGCGCAACGAGATCGCCGGCATCTACAACGCGGGCCGCAACGTGATGGGCCTCATGCCGCACCCCGAGCGCGCGAGCGAGGCCATCCTCGGCAACGACGACGGCAAGAAGCTCTTCGAGTCGATCCTCGCCTGATCGACGCCGCGGCGCGCGCTCTCGCGGCCGCGGCCCGGCTCACGCCGACATCATCGCGACGAACGAGTCCTGCACGATGGTGTTCGTGAGGCGCGTGTCGGTGAGCACGTTCATCTCGTCGCCTCCGTACGCGCGCGAGTAGCGGTCGAGGTAGACGAGCTGCTTGGTGACGAGCACGAGCTCGCGCGGCATGCGCAGGCCGTGCGTGCGGCCCGTGCGGATCATGCCGGGCACGAGATCCTTGAGCTGGAAGGCCTCGGTCTCCTCTCGGCTCGCGCCGCGCTCGCTGCCGGCGGGCTCGGCCGAGCCCAGGAGGGGCGCGAAGATGTCCTCGAGGTCGCGCGCCAGCGCGTCGCGATCGACGCTCTCGGAGTCCCCCGCGGTCTTCATGAGGATCATCGCGTCCGCGACGCGGCCGAAGTCCCGCTGCTGGAAGCCCAGGACGTACTCGAGCACGCCCTTCTGGTGGTCCTCCCCGAAGCGACCGACGATGCCGAAGTCGAGGTAACCGATGCGGCCGTCCGAGAGCAGCATGAAGTTGCCCGCGTGCACGTCGCCGTGGAAGAAGCCGCGGAGGATGAGGGTCTGGAACCACGAGCGGATGCCGTGGAGCAGCGTGTCGACCGGCTCGTAGCCGCTCTTGCGCACACCCTCCACGTCGTCGATGCGCCAGCCGCGGAAGCGCTCCATCGTGAGCACGCGCGCGTGCGTGAGCGCGTCCTCGACCTTCGGCGCGCGCGTCCGGTCGTTGCCGAAGACGTGCATCACCTCGTTGAACTCGCGCATCGCCTCGGCCTCGTGGCGGAAGTCGAGCTCCTGGCGGAGGTTGGTCTCGAAGTCGTCGACGAACGCACCGACGTTCGAGCCGCGCGCGAGCGGCGACAGCTTCATCACGAGCCACGCGAAGAAGCGCAGGATGCGGAGGTCGGCCGACGCGAGCACCGCGAGGCCCGGGCGCTGCACCTTCACGACGACCTCGCGGCCGTCGGGGAGCGTGGCGCCGTGCACCTGCGCGATCGAGGCCGCCGCCATGGGCACCGCGTCGAAGCTCGCGAAGAGCGCGTCCACGGGCTTGCCCAGATCCTCGCGCACGATGCGCTCGACGTCGTCGCGCGAGAACGCGGGCACGCGATCGAGGAGGCGCCGGAACTCCTCCGAGTAGGCCGCCGGAAAGAGCGCCTCGCCCGAGGCGATCAGCTGACCGAGCTTGATGTAGATGGGCCCCAGCTTCTCGAACGCGAGGCGCAGCGCGACGGGCCCGCTGAGGCCGCCCGTGAGCGCGCCCCACACGCGGCGCAGCGCGAACCAGCCGAGGATCGAGAGCACCACGACGGCGCGCTTGAGCGTCGCGCCGAGGCTCGCCCGCGGGATGGTGCCCGTCTCGGCGAGCACCGCGTCGGCGCTCTCCTTCGCCACGGCGCTCTGCCCTGGCAGAGACCCTGACACCGACTCTGGCGCTTCGTGTTGCGTCATCTCGCGCGGAGGAAGCGAGCCTGCCGCCGTCTCGACCGTGGTGTCCATGCCCGCCTCGTACGACCGAACGCTCGCGTCCATGTCAGCCTACATACGAAATCGTATGTCGCGCGGTTCTGGAACATACGAAGCCGTATGTCAACGCGCCGGCCCGGTCGCCGGCGGTCGGTGCATGTCCTCGAATGCCGCCATCACCTGCTGGAGGTAGAGCGCCGCCTCCTGCGTGAGCGGAACCGTGAGCTCGGACCGACGCGCGCCCTGCGCGAGGGTGGCGGTGACGTCGGCGCGCGCGCCGACCGCGAGCAGGACGAGGACTCGTGCACCTGGGACGTCGGCGTACGCGTGTCGCCATTGACTACCCGTCGGTGCGAGGTGTGCGGCGACCCCGTCGCGATCGAGGGTGACGGTGAGGCGTCCGAAGAGCCTGACCACGCAGTCGCGGGCGACGCCTGCACAGCCCACGGCGATCACCAGCCAGATGCCGAGCGCCACCAGTGGACCGCACACGAGCACGGCGGGGGAGGAGGCGTCGGCGAGGGTGATCACGAGGAGGCTCCCGGCGCCCAACGTCGCGCCGACGAGGAAGAGGCTCGTCACGAAGAGCGCGACCAGGTCGAGCACGGCGGACGTGCGCCGCGCGGTGATCTCGATCGTCCAGGCGGCGCTGGGATCGTGAGGGTCACCTCGACACACCACGCCGTCCGGGAGAGGCCCGAAGACGCGGGCGAACGGATCGCGCCCTTCGTTCGAGCGAGCGTGTGCGTAGCGCGCTGTGAGTGCATCGAGGACGAAGCGCGTGCTCTCGAGGTCGAGGAGCGTCGCCAGGAGCACCCTGCGTGATCCTTCGCCCTCGGCGTACAGACGGTGATGGGCGAGATGGGTGACGGAGGCGACGCTCGACTCCACGACGACCTCGCGGGCGGCCCAGCCCTCGACGCGTACCGTGCGGGGGATGGGCCCCGAGCGGACCTCGACCGCGTCGCGCCCGAGCCTCAGCTCCGACCACTCGAGGGCGCGCGCGCCGAGCACGAGGCCGTGCACGACCGCGACGACGCTCGCGACGAAGGCCACCGACACGGTGATCACCTCGGCCTCGAGCAGGCCGAGGCCGAGCGCGGCGAGGGTCGCGACGGCGAGCACACTGGAGCCGCCGGTGATCCTCCACGCACGCGCTGGGCTCGTGCCCCGCACGAGGAGCACCTGATCGCCTCCAGCGGCCTCACGGTACGTCCGACCGCTGTCAACTGCAGCCCGGTGCTCGACCCTCACGTTCGCGGGCGCCCTCACTGGACCATGCTCGCACGGCGTGCGCGGCTCGGTCAGTAGTTGTGGGCGAGCACGCCTTCGGCGAAGAAGGTGTGTGGGGCCTCGACGGAGAGATCGTAGACGGGGGCGCCAACGGCGGGGCCGACGCGGAGGACCTCGACCTCGTGGCCCTCGGCGTCGAGGAGGTGATCGCCCGCGACGATCGTGCGCGCTTGCCGGAACGCGCGGACGCGCGGGTCGAAGAGCGGGTGCTCGTCGGTCGTGCGCAGGACGCGGCCGCCCTCGAGCTCGAGCGCGCGGATCGGTCGTGTCCCGCGGGGGACCAGCGTGCGCACCTCGACCTCGCGCACCTCGCCGGTCTCTGGATCGCGGCTCGTCACGTGCTCGCCGACGCGGAGCGATTCGATCGTGCGCGCGCCCTCGCGCGTCGTGACCTCGGTGCCGCGCGCGAAGCATGCCGGGCCCGTGAGCGCCCAGCGTCCCTCGCCACCGGGCAGCCTCGCGAGGGTGCCGTCGCTCCCTCGCACGCAGGCGAGCACGTCGTACGCGCTCGAGCACTCGACCGAGCGCGGGGTGGGTCGCGAGGCGTCGACGTCGTCCGAGACCGCGTGCCAGTCCTGGCCCGCTTCGTCCCAGCCGGGGACCTGCACCGACAGTCGTCGTGCGCCATCGGGCGAGGGTGGGATCGACTCGAGCAGCGAGCGCGGCAGCTCGGTCCCGACGGGCCCGTCCTCGCAGTCGATCGTGCGCCGCGCACCGTCGCGGCCGCGGTGGGGTGCGTAGACGATCGCGACGGACGCGACGTCCGGCGTGAGCGTCTCCACGACGAGCTCGCTCGAGAGCGAGCAGTCCCAGCTCGGCTCCGGCATCGCACGGATCGGCTCGTGAGGCCTCGGCGCCGCGACGGTGTGGGCGCTCGAGCCCTCCTCCGTCGCGCCATCGTCGTGCACGAGGAGGCCATCGACGAAGTACGTGTGGGGGAAGCCCACGTCGAGGGTCCAGAGCGCGGGCCACCGATGCGGCACTTCGGCGGCGGCCGCGTGATCGACCGTGTGCACTGCGCGCACGCGCGCCTCGACCACGCCTCGAGGCGAGGGCGGGAGCCCACCGACGAGGTCGGCCTCGTCCGGCGCGCGCACGAGCACGGTGTCACCGGGCGCGAGGCGGGAGGCCACGACCCAGTCATTCGCGGCGCCCGCGACCCACACGCGCGTGTCGGCGTGGAGCGAGATCGAGCGACCGGCCTCGAGCTCGATCGTGGTCTCGCGGTTCTCGCCTTCGCGAGACCGCTCGGTGATGCGTCGGACCGGCGCATCGACGAAGGTCGGCGTGACTGGTCCGGGCGTCGTCCACGCGGGGGTGGTCTGGAAGAAGAAGCCCGTCACGACGTGGCCCGGTGCGAGATCGCTCGCGCGTGCGGGGCCCGACGGCGTCTCGATCTCCCCGACGAAGCGGTTCTCGTCGATGTTGCGGGTCGAGCGCACATCCGCCATCGCGTCTCGGCGGGGTGCCAGTCGGCCCAGGCCATCGCGCACGCATGCGCTGATCGCGTAGGTGCGACCGCACGTGAGCTCCGGCGCGCCGAACGAGAGCGGCAGCGTGAGCGAGCTCGGGATCGCAGCCGCTTCGCGGAAGAGGCGCGCATCGAGCTCTCGCACCAGGCTGCCCGAGCAGCTCGCGTCGAGGCCCGTGGCGAGGTCGTCCGGCTCGACCTCCTCGAGCACGATGGCGACGGACACGACGTCGTCGTCGAGCTCGACGAGCGACACGCGCACGTCGAGACCGCAGCCGTTGCCGTTCACCTCGAGCCACGGCACGTGCTCGCGCGGCTCGATCGGTCCCGCGTCGATCGACGCGTCGAGGCCCGCATCCGCGGGCACGGCCGCGTCGGTGTCGCCCACGATCGGCGGCAGCGCCGGCGTGTGCGTTTCGGGCTCGCGACCGAGCCACACGAGGAGCGCGATCGCTGCGAGCGCGAGCCCTGCGGCGAGCGCGAGCCACGGGCCACGCGTCGCCAGCGGCCGTGACGGTGCGCGCATGCGCAGGGCCTCGCCCACGCGTGCCCTGATCTCGATGGGCAGCGCCGGGGGCGAGAGCTCGCGCGCTTCCTCGAGGAGGACACGCAGGTCCTCGTCGCTGGTTGCGTCCTCGAGGAGACGCGGCGGATCCCGGAGCTCGTCGTGCTCGGTCATGGCGCCCTCCCGTCTGCGTCGCGCGTCGCCGCGAGGCTCGCGAGCGCGCGCTGGAGCTCCTTGCGCGCCTGGAAGAGCCGCGAGTGCACGGTGCCCACGGGCACGCCGAGCAAGCGCGCGATCTCCTGACCGCTCAGCGCCTCGAGCTCGAACATCACGAAGACGGCGCGGTGCTCGGGGGCGAGCGCCGCGAGCGCGGCCTCGATGCGCGCACGGGTGCGGCGTCGATCGAGCGCGCGCTCCGGATCGTCCTCGGAGCGTGGCGCGTGCGGCTCGCTCTCGGTCGAGGCACCGAGCACCTCGAGGCGGCGGAACGCGCGTCGGCGGTAGTTCGCGGCGAGACCCGCGGCGATGCCCCAGAGCAGCGGCTCGATCGGCTCGTCGCGGCGGACCTCGGACCAGCGACGGTGGAGCACGAGGAAGACCTCCTGCAGGAGATCGGGCACGTCGGCGCTCCGCACCCCGAGGCGGTGGAGGTGCTTCCACACGAGCTCGGCGTGCGCGTCGTAGAGCCGAGCGAGCTCGGCCTGCGGATCGGGCGGCGCCACATCTCCCTCTTGTCGCGAGCCGACCGTTTCTTCACGGCCGACGCGAGAAAAGAAACGGCTCGCCCCGCGATCCCGACGATCCACGGGAAAACCGGCCCGCGTGGGCATGCACACGCGTCCATCGCGCGTCGTGGGCGCACATGGACCTCCCCTCCGCTGCGTGGGCGCTCGATCCCGCGCGCCTGCGTCGCGTCGGCGTGTGGGCCGCCGCGCTCGCGCTCGGTTGGATCGGCTCGGGCACGATCGCGGCGCTCGGGCTCACGCGTCGCTGGCGCGATCCCGTCGCCGAGCCCGCGCCCGACGACGTCGAGGCCCTGCGCCTCTCGAGCCGCGATGGCATCGAGATCGGCGCCTTCCTCGGCGAGGTCGAGGCGCCGCGCACCGCGATCGTGCTCGTGCACGGCAACGGCTCGTCGCGCTCGGCGCTCACCGACGAGGCCCGCGCGCTCCGCGCGCTCGGGCACACGGTCCTCTCGATCACCGTGCGCGCGCACGGGGACTCGGGCGGCACGCGCAACGACTTCGGCTGGAGCGCACGGCACGACGTCGAGGCGGCCGTCGCGCACCTCGAGGCGCGCCTGGCGCGCGCGGGCCAGGCCGACACGCCCATCGTGGTGCTCGGCATCTCGCTCGGCTCCGCGGCGGCGCTCTTCGCGGCTCCGACGCTCGAGGGCCGCGTCGCGGGCTACGTGCTCGTCGGCCCGTACGCGAGCCTCGAGGACGCGACGGTGCGGCGCACCGAGCGCTACCTGCCGCCGATCCTGAGCGAGCTCGCGTTCGGCGCGCTCTGGGTGGGTGGGCGCATCGTGCTCCCCGAGCTCGATCGCATCGCGCCGCGCGACGCGGCCGCGCGCATGCCGCGCGAGGTGCCCGTGCTCGTGATCGTCGGTGAGCGTGACGCGCGCGCGCCGCTCGAGGACGCCCGCGCCATCACGCGGCTGCTCGAGGACGCGGCGATCGTCGTCGCGCCCGGGCTCGATCACGAAGAGGTGAGCGCGATCGTCGGCACGCCCGAGGGCCTCGCCGCGATCGCGCCGTTCCTCGAGGGCCTCGCGCGCGACTGATCAGGCCGGTAGGCGGATCGTGACGAGCAGGCCGCCGCCCACGGCGTTCGCGGCCGACACCGTTCCACCGTGGAGGCGCACGGCGCGCTCGGCGATCGCGAGGCCCAGGCCCGCACCGCCCGAGGCGCGATCGCGTGCGGACTCGACGCGCGTGAAGGGGCGGAAGATCTCGGCGAGCGCGCTCTCGGGCACCCCCGGCCCGTGATCGCGCACGCGCAGCTCCACGGAGCGCGGCGCGACCTGCTCGAGCTCGATCTCGACGTCGGTGCCCTCGGGCGCGAAGCGCACGGCGTTGCGCACCACGTTCTCCGCGGCCTGGCGGAGGAGCTCCGCGTCCCCGCGCACGGAGACGGTGTCCTTCCTCCGGATCGCGACCGCACGCGCGTGCGCCTCGGCCTCGAAGGACGCGTCGCTCGCGAGCGCCTCGACGAGCTCGTCCAGGCGCACGTCCGTCGGAGCGGCGAGATCGCGCGCTTGCTCGAGGCGCGCCATGGAGAGCACGAGGCCGATCAGCTCGCCGAGGCGCTCGGTCTCGCGCTCCATGCGATCGAGCAGCGGTACGAGATCGTCCGACGCGCGCTGCCGCGCGATGCCGAGCGCGACCTGGAGGCGCGCGAGCGGAGAGCGGAGCTCGTGCGAGACGTCGCGCAGGAGGCGCTCGCGCGAGGCCAGGAGATCCTCGATGCGCTCGGTCATGCGATCGAAGTCGGCGGCGAGCGCGGCGATCTCCTCGCCGGCCCCCGCCACGTCGCCGATGCGCACGCTCGTGTCGCCGGCCGCGATGCGTCGGGTCGCCGCGCGGAGCGTCCGGATCGGTCGCGTGAGGAGGCGCGCCAGCAGGAACGACACGAGCGCGGTCGCGATCACGAGGAGCACGAGGCGCACCTCGCGCAGCGCGCGGTTCTGCGGTGCCACGGCGCCCACGAGGCGGAGCTCTGCGTGCGAGGCCGGCGTGAACGACATCCACGTCTCCTCGCCCGCGGCGCGTCGCACGAGCTCGCCGGGTGCGCCTCGCAGCGCGAGCGCACCCTCGGGCACCTCGCCGCCGCGATCGAGGACGCGCCCCGCCGCGTCGAGCACCACGAGCCGCAGGTCGGTCTCGTCCGAGAGCGCCGCGAGCCGCGCGTGCGCTTCGCCCGCGTCGCCGCGCGCGAGCGAGTCGGCGATCTCGGGGCCGTGGAGGCGGAGCGCGTCGGCGACGAGCGCCGCGCGCTGGGCCTGTCGGCGCTCGAGGGAGCTGTCCCAGTACGCCGAGACGCCGGCTGTGGTCGCGACCGTCACGAGCGCGAAGGCCCCGAACATGCGGAGAAACAGGCTCCCGTGTGCGCGGGCCGGCGGCGCGCGATCGACCTCGGGCTCCGCGCGGCTGCCTGCGTCGGCACTGCCCTGCTCGCGGTCTGCGCTCATGCGCCGCGATCTCCTTCGGGCATCGTGAAGACGTAGCCCGCGCCGCGCACGGTCTTGATGCGCTCGGCGCCGGTCGACTCGAGCTTCTTGCGCAGGTTCGAGACGTGCACGTCCACGCTGCGATCGAAGGCCGAGAGGCGTCGACCGAGCACGCTCTCGGCGATCGTGTCTCGCGAGATCACGCGGCCTGCGGCGCGCAAGAGCAGCTCGAGCAGCGCGAACTCCGCGGACGTGAGCGGCACCTCGCGTCCCGCGCGGCGCACGGTGCGCGCGCCGACGTCGAGCACGACGTCTCCCACCTCGAGCACCTCGCGGCCGCCGCGCAGGCCCGTGACGCGCCGCTGGATCGCGCGCAGCCGCGCCGCGAGCTCACGCGGGTTGAAGGGCTTGCCGAGGTAGTCGTCGGCGCCCATCTCGAGGCCGACGATGCGATCGACGTCGTCGCCGCGCGCGGTGAGCATGAGCACGGGGATCCGCGAGGACTCGCGGAGCGCACGCAGCACGTCGAAGCCGTTCTTGCGGGGCAACATCACGTCGAGCACGACCATCGCGTGCTCGCCGGAGCGGGCGCGCGCGAGGCCGATCTCGCCGTCGTGCGCGAGCTCGATCTCGAAGCCCTCCGAGGAGAGGTAGTCCGACACGAGGCCCGCGAGCTCGACGTCGTCGTCCACGAGGAGGATGCGACCACCGCTGCTCACGCCGCGATCATGCAACGGAAGCGGGAGCGCGGTGGTGCGTTCATGGGTGCCTTACACAGCTTTACCAAAGCCTGCGCTCCGCCTACGTGGCGGCCGCTAACGTCGCGGACCGATGGACGATCCGGTCACGACGACGCCCCGCGACGAGGGGGCCTCCGCGCCCGAGGCCCCGAGACCACCGCGCGCCTCGTGGGGCGTTCGCCTCGGGCTCGCGCTCGTCCTGCTCGCGATCGTCGGTGGCGTGATCGCCCTCCGCCTCCGCAACGAGGCGAGCGCGGGAGGGCCTCGCGGCCCTGGCATGCAGGGCCCGGCGCCGGTTCGCACGGTCCATCCCGAGCAGCGCGACGTCCCGATCCACCTCGAGGCGCTCGGCACCGTGACGCCGATCGAGACCGCGACCGTGCGGGCCCGCGTGAGCGGCCAGCTCGAGCGCGTGCTCTTCGCCGAGGGACAGCCCGTGCGCACGGGGGACGCGCTCGCGGAGCTCGATCCGCGTCCGTTCCGCGTCGCGCTCGCCGAGGCGCAGGCGGTGCTGGCGCGCGACCAGGCTGCGCTCGCCCAGGCGCGCGCGACGCACGCGCGCGGTCAGCAGCTCCACGCGCACGAGCTCCTCTCCACGCAGGATCTCGAGGCCCAGGCCGCCACGGTCGCGACGCTCGAGGCCAGCACGCGCGCCGATCGCGCGGCCGTCGATCGCGCGCGCCTCGATCTCGCGTACACGCGCGTCGTGTCGCCGATCGACGGGCAGACGGGCCTGCGGCAGGTCGACCCGGGAAACCTCGTCGGCGCGAGCGACGCGAACGGCCTCGTGGTGGTCACGCGCATCGATCCCATCACGGTCGTCTTCTCGGTGCCGCAGGACGAGCTCGGCGCCGTGCGCGCACACATGCAGGCAGGACCGCTCTCCGTCGACGTGCTCGCGCGCGACGGCGCGACCGCGCTCGCGAGCGGGACGCTGTCGGTGATCGACAACCGCGTCGACACGGCGACCGGCACGGTGCGCATGAAGGCCGAGGTGCCCAACGCCGCGCAGAGCTTGTGGCCCAACCAGCTCGTCGAGATCCGCATGCTGCTCGAGACGCGCCGCGGCGCGCTCGTCGTGCCCGACGCCGCCGTGCAGGAAGGCCCCGACGGTGCGTTCGTGTACGTCGTCGTCGATCACCACGCCGTCGTGCGGCCGGTGCGCATCGAGCGCATCGTGGGTGAGCTCGCGATCGTGGCCGAGGGGCTCGCACTCACCGACGAGGTCGTGAGCGAAGGGCAGAGCCGCCTCCGGCCCGACGCCGAGGTGCGTCTCGAGGGCGAGCCCGTCGTGCCGCCGGGCGCCGAGCGAGGTGCCGGTGCTCCCGCTGCCAGCGGTGCGCCACGCGGCGACCGCGGTGGGCGCGGGGGCCCATGAACCTCTCGGAGCCCTTCATCCGTCGGCCGATCGCGACGTCGTTGCTCGTGATCGGCATCGCGCTCTCCTGCCTCGTCGCGTACGGCGAGCTGCCGGTCGCGCCGCTGCCGGAGGTCGACTACCCCACGATCGTCGTCACGACGGAGCTGCCGGGTGCGAACGCGGAGACGATGGGCGCGTCGGTCACGACACCGCTCGAGGGGCAGCTCGGCCAGATCCCGTCGCTCACGCGCATGAGCTCGGTGAGCGGTGACGGCATCTCGCAGATCACGCTCCAGTTCGATCTCGCGCGCGACATCGACGCGGCCGAGCAGGACGTGCAGGCCGCGATCAACGCGGCCTCGGCGCTCCTTCCGCCTTCGCTCCCCGCGCCACCCACGTACAGCAAGGCCAACCCGGCCGACGCGCCCATCCTCACGATCGCGGTCTCGTCCTCCACGCTCTCGCTGCGCGACGTCGACGACCGCGCCGACGCCGTGATCGCGCAGCGCCTCTCGCAGGTGCCGGGCGTCGGTCTCGTCGCGATCCGTGGTGGGCAGCGCCCGGCCGTGCGCGTGCAGGCCGACGCGCGCGCGCTCGCGCAGCGCGGGCTCACGCTCGAGGACCTGAGGAGCGTCATCGCGTCGGCCAACGTCCACCTGCCCACGGGCAACCTCGACGGTCCGCGCCTCGACTACGCGCTCGTCACCGACGATCAGCTCGAGAGCGCCGCGGAGTTCCGGCCGCTCGTGATCGCCTACCAGGACGGTGCGCCGGTCCGCCTCGCCGAGGTCGCGCGCGTGCTCGACGGTGTCGAGAACGACGAGCGCGGCGCGTGGGTCGACGGTCGAGCGGCCGTCGTGCTCGACGTGCTGCGGCAGCCCGGCGCGAACATCCTCGAGGTCGCGGCGCGCACCAAGGCCCAGCTCGAGCGGCTCGCGGCGAGCAGCCCGAGCGACCTCGACGTGACCATCGTCGTCGACCGCACCGAGACGATCGAGGCGAGCTTCGAGGACGTGCGCTTCACGCTCGTGCTCACGATCGTCCTGGTCGTCGTGGTGATGTACGTGTTCCTGCGCTCGGCGCGCGCGACGATCATCCCCGGCGTCGCGGTGCCTCTCTCGCTCGTCGTCACGTTCGGCGTGATGTACCTGTGTGACTACTCGCTCGACAACCTGTCGCTCATGGCGCTCACCATCGCGACGGGCTTCGTCGTCGACGACGCGATCGTGATGGTCGAGAACGTCGCGCGGCTCGTCGAGGAGGGGAAGAAGCCCTTCGTCGCCGCGCTCGAGGGCGCGCAGCAGATCGGCTTCACGATCGTCTCGCTCACGGCCTCGCTCGTCGCGGTGCTCATCCCGCTGCTCTTCATGCAGGGCATCGTGGGCCGGCTCTTCCGCGAGTTCGCCGTGACGCTCGCGACCTCGATCGTCGTCTCGGCGTTCGTCTCGCTGACGCTCACCGCGATGATGTGCGCGCACATGCTCGCGCCGCACACGAAGGACGGCGCCGCGCGTCCACGTGGCGTGCTGCTCGCGTGGGCCGAGCGCGCGATGGACGCGCTCACCGCGAGCTACGCGCGTGCGCTCGACGTCGCGCTCGCCCACCCACGCACCACGTTGCTCGTGGCGCTCGCCACGGTCGTGCTCACCGTCGTGCTCGCGATCGACGCGCCCAAGGGCTTCTTCCCGGAGGAGGACACCGGCCTCGTCCAGGGCTTCACGGAGGTGGGCGGAGACGCCTCCTTCGAGGTGCTCGTCGAGCGGCAGCGCGCGGTCGCCGATCGCATCGCCGCCGATCCGGCCGTCGCGCACGTCGTGTCGTCGGTCGGGGCCGACGCCTCGAGCCCCGTCGCCGGCCGCGGCACGCTCTCGATCTCGCTCGTGCCGCACGCCGAACGCGACGCGAGCGCGCGCGAGATCATCGACCGTCTCGCGCCCGCGCTCGCCGAGATCGGCGGCATCGACGTCGCGCTCCTGCCCGTGCAGGACCTCGCGCTCGACGTCGTCACGAGCCCCGGCACCTACCAGCACACGCTCGAGGACACCGACGCCGACGAGCTCGCGCGCTGGACGCCGCGCGTGCTGGCGGCGCTCGCGGGCCGGCCCGAGCTCCGCAACGTACGCGCCGACACGTCGCGCCTGGCGCTCGCGCGCACCGTCGAGATCGATCGCGACACGGCCGCGCGTCTGGGCGTCAGCGTGTCCGAGGTGAACGAGACGCTCTACGACGCGTTCGGTCAGCGGCCGATCTCCACGATCTTCGCCCAGCTCACGCAGTACCGCGTGATCCTCGAGCTGCCGCCCGAGGCGCGCGCCGACGAGCACGCGCTCGAGACCCTGCACGTGCGCACCGCGAGCGGCGGCGTCGTGCCCCTGGCGGCCTTCGCCCGCTTCGACACGCGCGCGGCACCGCTCGCGGTTCGCCATCAGGCCGAGATGCCCGCGACGACGATCTCGTTCGACACGGCACCGGGCGTCTCCCTGGGCGAGGCGATCGACGCGATCGACGCGGCGGAAGCGGAGATCGGCCTGCCCTCGAGCATCCACGCGGCGCGCGAGGGCACGCTCGCCGAGTTCGAGAGCTCGCTCGCGAGCGAGCTGCCACTGATCGTCGCCGCGCTGCTCGCGGTCTTCATCGTGCTCGGGATGCTCTACGAGAGCTTCATCCACCCGATCACGATCCTCTCCACGCTGCCCTCGGCCGGCGTGGGCGCGCTGCTCGCCCTTCGCCTCGCCGGCATGCCGCTCGACGTGCTCGGCGTGATCGGCCTCGTCTTGCTCATCGGCATCGTGAAGAAGAACGCGATCATGATGATCGACTTCGCGCTCGAGGCGCAGCGCGAGCACGGCCTCTCTGCCCACGACGCGATCCGCAAGGCGTGTCTCCTTCGCTTCCGGCCGATCACGATGACGACGGTCGCGGCCCTGCTCGGCGCGCTGCCGCTCGCGTTCGGCACGGGCATCGGCGGCGAGCTGCGGCAGCCGCTCGGCATCGCGATCGTCGGAGGCCTCGCGGTCTCGCAGGTGCTCACGCTGCTCACGACGCCCGTCGTCTACCTCGCGATGGAGCGCGTCCGCGTCTTCTTCGGTGGTGCACCGGACGCCGGCCCGGCGCGTGCGGACGACGAGGCCGCGGAGGCGGCGCGATGAGCCTCTCGAGCCCGTTCGTGAGGCGGCCCGTGGCCACCACGCTCCTGGCGCTCGGCGTGCTCGTGGCGGGCGCGATCGCCTACTTCCAGCTGCCGGTCGCGGCGCTGCCGCGCGTCGATTCGCCCACGATCATGGTGCAGGCGCAGCTGCCGGGCGCGAGCCCGGAGACGATGGCCGCGTCCATGGCGGCGCCGCTCGAGCGCCGCTTCGGGCGCATCGCGGGGCTCACGGAGATGACCTCCTCGAGCAGCCTCGGCTCCTCGACGATCACGATGCAGTTCGATCTCGACCGCAGCGTCGAGGCGGCCGCGCGCGACGTGCAGGCCGCGATCGCGGCGGCGAGCGCGGACCTGCCTTCGGATCTCCCGCAGCGACCGACGCAGCGACGCATCGATCCGGCCGACACGCCCATCCTCATCGTCGCGCTCACGAGCGACACGCTGCCGATCCCGGCGCTCTTCGGCTTCGCCGACACGGTGCTCGCGCCGCGCGTCGCCGCGGTCGAGGGCGTGGGGCAGGTCTTCGTCGGCGGCTCGGCGCAGCCTGCGGTGCGCATCGAGGTCGACCCCGCGGCGCTCGAGGCGCGCGGGCTCGGCATGGACGACGTGCGCGCGGCCGTCACGGGCGCGACGCGCCTGGGGCCCGCGGGTCGCATCACCGGAAACGGTCGCAGGCTCGAGCTCCAGCCCACGACGCAGCTCTTCGGGGCCGAGGCCTACCGGGACGTGGCCATCCGCAGCGCCGGTGGCGCCCTCGTGCGCGTGGGCGACGTCGCGCAGGTGAGCGAGGGCGTGGTGAACGAGCGTGCGGCCGCGTGGGCCGACGGCCGCCGCGCGGTGCTCCTCGTCATTCGACGCGAGCCCGGTGCGAACGTGATCGAGACGGTCGATCGTGTGCGCGCGCTCTTGCCCGAGCTGCGCGCGCTCGTGCCGCCGGCGGTCTCGCTCGAGCCGGTCATCGATCGCTCCGCGACGATCCGTGCGGCCGTGGAGGAGGTGCAGCGCTCGCTCGTGCTCTCGGTCGTGCTCGTGGTGCTCGTGGTCTTCCTCTTCCTCCGGAGCGCGCGCGCGACGCTCGTGCCGAGCGTGGCCGTGCCGCTCTCGCTCGCGGGCACGTTCGCGGCGATGTACCTCCTCGACTTCAGTCTGAACGTGCTCTCGCTCATGGCGCTCACCGTCTCGACGGGCTTCGTCGTCGACGACGCGATCGTCGTCACCGAGAACGTGGTGCGCGTGATGGAGGGCCAGGGGCGCCGCGAGGGCTGGTCGCCCATGCGCGCGGCGCTCGAGGGCGCGCGGCAGATCGGCTTCACGATCGTGTCGATCACGGTGTCGCTGCTCGCCGTCTTCGTGCCGATCCTCTTCATGGGAGGCGTCGTGGGCCGCCTCTTCCGCGAGATGGCGCTGACCCTGGGCGCCGCGATCACGATCTCGGCCCTCGTCTCGCTCACGGTGACGCCCATGCTGTGCGCGCAGCTCCTGGGTGTGGGGCGCGGTCACGCGGCGCCGGGGCGCCTCTCGCGGGCGCTCGAGCGAGGCTTCGACGCGCTCTCTCGCGCGTATGCAGCAGGCCTCGCGCGTGCGCTCCACTTCCGCAAGACGACGCTCGCGACGCTCGTGCTCGCGGTGATCGCGACGGTCGGCCTCGCCTACGAGATCCCCAAGGGCCTCTTCCCGACGCAGGACACCGGGATCATGTTCGGCTCGACGGCCGCGCCCGACGACGTGTCGTTTCCCGCGCTCGTCGAGCGTCAGCTGCGCGTCACGAGCACGATCCGTGCGGATCCTGCGGTGGCGCACGTGGTCGCGTTCATCGGCTCGGGCCCAGGCGGCGGCTCGAGCAACACCTCGACGCTCTTCGCGTCGCTGCGACCCATGTCCGAGCGACGCGTCGCTGCGAGCGCCGTCGCAGGCCGCGTCGCGCGGGGCTTCGCGGGCGACCCCGAGGTGCAGGTCTTCTTCACGCCCGCGCAGGACCTCCGCGTCGGTGGCCGCATGTCGCGCTCCGCCTACCAGTACACGCTCCAGGGAGAAGACGTCGAGGCGCTGCGCGAGTGGGCGGCGCGGCTCGTGAACGAGCTCCGCAACGAGCGCTCGCTGCGGCAGGTGACGAGCGATCAGACCGACGCAGGCCTGGCGCTGCGCCTCGACATCGATCGCGCGATGGCCTCTCGTCTCGGGATCACGCCGCGCGCGATCGACGTCGCGCTCGCGAGCGCGTTCGGTCAGCGGCAGATCGCGACGACCTTCCGCGACGAGACCCAGATCCGCGTGGTGCTCGAGGTCGAGGCCGCGCGCCGCGACGCGCCCGACGATCTCGATCGCGTCCACGTCCGCTCGGTGAGCGGCGAGCTCGTGCCGCTGCGCGCGATCACGACGATCACGCGCGAGCGCACGCCGCTCGCGGTGAACCACCAGGGTCAGATCCCCTCGGTCACCATCACGTTCGACATGGCACCGGGCGCGGCCCTCGCCGACGCGGTGCGCATCGTCGAGGCAGCGCGAGAGCGCATCCACCTGCCCGCCTCGATCCAGGCGGGTTTCGCGGGCACGGCGCAGACGTTCCAGAGCTCGACCGAGCGGCAGCCCCTCTTGATCCTCGCCGCGATCCTCGCGGTCTACCTCGTGCTCGGCATGCTCTACGAGAGCCTCGTGCACCCGCTCACGATCCTCTCGACGCTGCCGCCCGCGGCCGTCGGCGCGCTCGTCGTGCTCTGGGCCACGGGCCTCACGCTCGACGTCGTGGCGCTGATCGGCATCGTGCTCCTCGTCGGCATCGTCGCGAAGAACGCGATCATGATGATCGACTTCGCGATCGAGACGCAGCGCGAACGAGGGCTCTCCGCCGTCGAGGCGATCCGCGAGGCCGCGACGCAGCGCTTCCGGCCGATCCTCATGACCACCCTCGCCGCGATCGGCGGCGCGCTGCCGCTCGCGCTCGGCACCGACGTGGGCGCCGAGCTCCGCGTGCCGCTCGGCGTGACCATCGCGTCCGGCCTCGCCGCTTCGCAGCTCCTCACGCTGTTCACGACGCCGGTCGTCTACGTGACGCTCGATCGGTTCGCGAAGACCACGCGTCGTCCCGCGCACCCAGAAGGCGCCGCGCACGCTGCGCCCACACCGGAGGTGACACCGTGATGGTCGATCTCGTCCGCGGTCCGGGCCGCGCCGCGCTGCTCTCGCTCGCGCTCACCGGTCTGGCGCTCGCGACCCCGCGCCGCGCGTCGGCGCAGGAGGCGCTGTCGATGGACGCTGCGGTCGAGGAAGCCATGGGCCAGAGCCCGACGCTGCGCGCGGCCGTGCTCGCGTCGCGCAGCGCCGAGCGCCTCGTCGTGCGCGAGGAGGGTGCGTATCCGTTCCGGCTCACGCTCGACGCGACCGGCTCGGTCGGCAACACGCCGCAGCTCTCGCCGACCTTCACGACGATGACGCGGCCGGACGGAACGACGGTGACCGTCCCGACGGGCACGGGCCTCGTGACCTTTCCGTACTCGCAGTCGATCGATCTCGGCGCCGAGCTCGAGCGCGCCCTGCCGTGGGGCATGACGGTCTCGGCGCGCCTCGACGCGATCCGCACCTACCGCGCGGTGCTGCCGACCGCGACGAGCCGCGAGCTCGCGCAGATCGGCCCCGGATACGGCTTCAACCTGCGCCTGGGTGTGACGCAGTCGCTCCTTCGCGGCTTCGGCGAAGACGTGGGCTACGCCACGCTTCGGCAGGCGCGCGCGGACCGCGGCGCGACCGACGCGAGCCGAGACCGCACCGCGAGCGCGCTCCTCCGCGACGTGCTCGTCGCGTACTGGGAGCTCTGGTATGCCGAGCGCGCCGTCGAGATCCAGCGCGCCGCGCGCGACGTGCTCCAGCGTCAGCTCGAGGACGCGCGCACGCGCACGGGCCTGGGCGCGCTCGCCGGCGCGGACACGCTGACGATCGAGGCGCAGGTCGCGTCGGCCGAGAGCGCGATCGCCTCGGCCGAGCTCGGCGTGCGCACCGCGTCGATCGCACTCGCGCGCCTCCTCGGGCGCACCACGAGCGCGTTGCCCTCCGCGAGCGGAGCGCCCGAGGCGCTCGGCCCGGTCGTGCTCGCGGCAGGCGGAGACGAGCCGATCGAGGAGGCGCCCGAGGTGCTCGAGGCGCGTGCGCGCATCGAGTCCGCGCGCGTCGCGACGCAGATCGCGGGCCAGTCGGTGATGCCCGTGCTCGACGTGGGCGCCGAGGTGCAGGTGCTCGGCCTCGGCTACGACGACGTGGGCCAGACGCTCTCGAACTTCGGCTCGTTCACCGCGGTGCAGTTCCTCGGCACGCTCACCTACCAGACGCCCCTCGACGACGTGCAGCTCCGCATGGATCAGGCGCGCGCGGCGCTCGCCGTCGAGGCCGCGGAGGCGAGCTACGAAGCCGCCCGCGCGAGCGCGACGGCCGAGGCGCGCGCGGCGCTCGAGACCGATCGTGCGGCCACGCGCCGCGTCGAGCTCGCGGCGCACGCCGTGGACCTGGCGACGCGGGCCCTGGCCGCGCAGGAGGAGCGCCGCTCGCTCGGCGCGGGCGTGCTCCTCGACGTGCTCGGTGCTGCGCAGACGCTGCGGCAGGCCGAGCTCGATCGTGCGCGCGCCGAGGTCGACGCACAGGAGGCGCGCGTGCGCTGGCTGCACCTTCGCGGCGAGCTCCTGGCTCGCTACGGTGAGCGCCTGCCGGAGTGACCGCGGCCCCCAGCACGTGGCGCACCGGTCGAGCGGCCCTCATGCTTGGCCGATGGGCAACGATCGCACGCTGACGTTGCAGGCTACGGACTTCCAGGTCCCGCCGCGTCTGGCGTGCGAGTCGCTCGTCGCGCGCGCCACGCTCGCGGCCGACGCCCTGCCACCGGCGCGCGAGGGCGTCGTCTTCCGCGTGTTCTGGGAGGACGCGGCCGCGCCGGACGTGAACGCGCCGCTGGCGTTCGCCGACCTCCACGTCGAGGATCACCTCGTCGTCGGCCGACACAGCGCGTGCGACGTGCGCCTCTCGCATCCCTCGGTCGCGCTGCGTCACGTGCTCGTGCGCGCGCGCGTCGCGGAAGGTCGGGTGGCCTTGCTCGTGTCCGATCTCGCGACGGACGCGGGCTTCCGCGTCGGCCCGCTCCAGGCGAGCTCGCGCGGTGCGATCTGCGACGGGCCCACCGTGCTCGGCGTCTCGACGCACCTCCTCGTCGTGCTGCCGACGATCGCGACCGGCACCGCCGACGAGAGCGCGCTCCGCCCTCGCGTCGTCGACGCCGATCCGGCGCTCGCGCGGCCGATCGCGCACGACCGCGCGGCGCTCGCGGTGCGCACGCAGATCGATCTCGTCTCGCGCACGCTGATCCGTCCCTTCGCGGCGCCGCTGCCCGTGGAGATCCTGGCCTCTTCGGAGCGCCCGTTCGCGCGCCTCGCGCTGCGCGGCCCCGGAGGCCGCGTCGTGATCGCGCCCTCGTGCGCCGACCTCGACGCGCTGCTCCTGGTCGGTCGCTATCCACGCTGCCGGCACGGCGAGCTCTCGCCGTTCTCGGGACGCGTCTCCCGCGTGCACGCCGCGATCGCCCGCGAGGGCGACGCGCTCCGCGTGATCGATCTGGCCTCGATGAACGGCATCGCGACGCGCACCGTCGACGGTGTGATCAAGGCGCGTGCGGTGCGAGTGACCTCGCGCGCGTCGATCCGCCTCGGCGGTCCCGACGATCGGCTCGACGTCGAGATCGTCGGCAAGGAAGACCTCGAGGCATGAGCATGTTCGTGCTCGCGGTGTGCGCGGTGGTCCGCGACGGCGACCGTGTGCTCGCGATGCGGCGCGCCGCGCACAAGGACGCAGGCGCGGGCCTCTGGGAGACCGTGTCGGGACGCGTCGAGCCCGACGAGGATCCGCTGCTCGCGATGCGCCGCGAGCTCGCCGAGGAGACGGGCCTCGAGGTCGCGCTCGATCCGCGGCCCATCGACGCCTACGTCGTGCGCCGCAACACGACGCCGATGTGCGTGCTCGTCTACCGCGGCGTGCGCACGGGCGGTGAGGTCGTCCAGAGCGACGAGCACGACGATCACGCGTGGCTCACGCCGGCGGAGCTCCGCGCGCGCACACCCTTCACGCGCCTCGCGGACGCCGTCGATCGCGCCTTTCGAGCGCCCGGGCCCCACGAGCGGTGAGTCGGGCACGGGCACGGAGCGGTCGTCGGACGTGACGAATTCGTGGGTCGGTGACGCAACGGTGCTCGGGACCGTACGATGAAGGTGCCGCTGCCGGGCGAGGGCGTCGGCCCCACGGGTCCCGCAGCGGAGCTGATCGATGCCGAAGAAGAACGCCAAGGTCGACCGCTACGAAGTCTGGGGCCGCATCGGCGCCGGTGGCATGAGCGAGGTGTGGCTCGCCAAGCACGTCGGGCTCGGGATGCCCGTGGTCCTCAAGACCCTCAAGGCCGATCTCGGCTCGGGCTCGGGCGGCGCCACGCGCGATCCGCGCGAGCGCATGCTCGAGGAGGCGCGCCTCATGGCGCGCGTCACGAGCCCTCACGTCGTGCGGGCGATCGACACGGGCGAGCACGAAGGCGTGCCGTACGTGGCGCAGGAGTACGTGGACGGGATCGACCTCGCCGAGCTCGATCGCCGCCGCCGCACCGCGCTCGGGGTGGGCCTGCCGCTCTGGTTCGTGTGCGAGGTGATCGACCAGACCTGCGATGCCCTGCAGGCCGCGCACCGCGTCGGCGTGATCCACCGCGACGTCAAGCCCTCGAACCTCTTCGCGACGCCCGACGGCGTGCGCCTCGGTGACTTCGGCATCGCGGTGCAGCACACGAGCGCGCGCTCGGCCGAGGTCTCGGGCACGCTGAAATTCATGGCGCCCGAGCTGCTCCAGGGCCTGCCTCCCTCGCGCGCGGCCGACGTGTACTCGGTGGGTGCGACGGCGTTCGATCTCCGCTACGGCTCGGCGCCGTTCCTCTCGTACGAGGCGGTGCGCGATCCGAAGGCGAGGCCTCCGTTCCCCGCGCCGCACACCGCGACGGAGTCCTTCTTCCAGCACCTGGTCCAGCGTGCGCTCGAGAAGAACCCGGACGCGCGCTTGCCCGATCCCAAGCCCGCGCAGAAGCACGTGCGCACGCTGCGCCGCATCCTCGGGGGCGAGGTCGCCTCGCGCACCTTCGTCGCCACGAGCCCCTCGACCTTCCGCTACGGCGCCTGCGAGGTCTCGCTCGTCGTCGGCGACATCGCGAGCGCCGAGGCCGACGCGATCGTGAGCAGCGCCAACTACGAGATGAAGATGCGGACCGGCGTCGGCGACGCGCTCCGGCGCGCCGGCGGCGACGAGCTCGAGGCCCTCGCCATGGCCGAGGGCGAGCGCGAGCTCGGTGCGTGCGTGGTCACGCGCGCGGGACGCCTCCGCGCCAGCCACATCCTCCACGCGGTGAGCGCATGGAACGAGACGTCGGTGATCGGCCGCACCACGCACCGAGCGCTCCTGGCCGCCGAGGAGCTCGGGGCGCGCACGCTCGCGATGTGCGCGCTCGGCACGGGCGCGGCGCGCGTGACCCTCGAGACGTGCGCGAGCGCGATGATGAGCACGCTGCGCTTCCACCTCCAGCTCGGTGGCTCGCGCCTGACGAAGGTCACCGTGTACCTCGCCGACGAGGACAAGCTCCGCCGCTTCCGCGAGGTCGCGCTCGACACGCTCCACGTCATGCGCGAGGCCGATGGAGACGTGGGCCTCTCGAGCCACGTGGCCGCCGTCTCGGGCGAGGCGATGACCTGCATCGGCCCCGACAGCGCCGTGCGTCGGACCAGTCTTTCTCGAAGTCTCAAGTCGTGAGGCCCGTGCGGATCCATCGCTCGAGGCCGCGCACGTCGAGGCCCGCGTGGGCGAAGCCCGGCACGAGCACCTCGCGCACCACCTCGTCGAGCGCGGCGCGAACGGCCTCCGCGCGGGGCACGCCGTGCGCTTCGTGGGCCTCGGTGTGCGAGGCCGCGCTCGTGCGCCACTCGCGGAGGTTCGCGACGGTGAGCGGCACGAGCCAGTCCGAGATCGCCGCGCGCCTCTCAGGATGCAGCGTCGAGACGTAGGCCCAGCCCAGGCGCGCGTGGTCGATCTCGTCGCGCAGGAGCTCGTTGAGCGCTGCGCGCGCGAGCGGGCTCGTGGCGCCCCGGTGCGCGGTCGTGAGGTAGGCGCTCGCGAAGGTCTCGTTGAGCGCGCACTGGCCGAGCACGAAGAGCACGCGGCGCTCCTCCTCGCTCGCCGCGAGCGCGTGCGCGGGCTGCTGCGCGGGCAGCGGGGGTGGCGGCTCCACGGCACACCTCGCGTAGCGATGTGCGAGCTCGAGGCAGAGCGCGCGGTGGCGGTGCTCGTCGTCCACCGCGCGCGCGGCGAGCGCGACGAGGCTCGCCTCGGCGCCCAGGTCCGTGAGGGCGCGGTGGACGACCGCGAAGGACGTGGCGACGCGGAGCTCGGTCGCGGCCTGCATCCACCAGATCCGCGTGAGCGCACGCGCGAGCCCGGGATCGAGCGACGCCAGCTCGTCGTGCGCGTCCGGTAGCGCGCGGCTCGTCACGCGGCCTCCCCAGCGTCCGTCGGGCGAGATCGCGCCGACCGAGGTCGAAGGCGCGCTCACGACGCGGGCCCCAGGATGCAGCAGCGGTCGAGGTCCGGCATGTCGGGCGTCGAGCCCTCGAGGAAGTGGCAGCCGTAGACGAGGCCGTCGCGCGTGACGTGGAAGATGCCCTTGGTCGTGGGCCAGCCCGGCTCGCACGCGCGCGGATCCGTGAGCACGCCCGCGTCGTCGCCGGGGGACGCCGCGTCGGGCTCCGCGAGGACGAACGCGTCGTCAGCCGGCGGAGGCGCAGCGTCCACCGCGGCGGTGGCGGCGTCGGTCTCGCGCGGGAGCGTCGCGTCACCTACCGCGACGTGCGCGTCACCACCGGCGCCGAGCGAAGCGTCGTCCGGTGTGCCGGCGTCGGCCGTCGCGCCCGAGTGTGCCGTCGCGCAGCCGTCGACGAGGAACGAGCTCGAGAGCACGAGCGAGCAGAAGAGACGATGTCGCATGGAGCCTCCTTCTCGGCCTCATCCTGGGCCCGAGCACGTCATCCGTAAAATCGATGCGACGAATCCGAGCCATCCGTGTCCACGATGGACACCGTTCGTCCTCGCGCGGCTCCTCGACGTTCGTCGTGGCCAGGACGGAGTCATGCCCCGCGTCGGGCTGCGCGTGAACGCACGACTCCGCACGGAGGCTGTGCGAGAATCCACAGCCTCGGAGACCACGCATGAACTGGGACGACGTGCGCTACGTGCTCGCGCTCGCGAAGGCGGGCTCGCTGGCCAAGACGGCCAAGGCGCTCGGCGTGGACCACACGACGGTCGGCCGTCGCGTCGAGGCCCTCGAGGAGGCGCTCGGCGTGCGGCTCTTCACGCGCACGAGCGCGGGCTACGTGCCGACCGCCGACGCGGAGCGCCTCTTGCCGGAGATGCGCTCGGTGGAGGACGCGGTCATCGCGCTCGAGCGTGGCGTGCACGCGCGCAAGAGCGCGATCGACGGAGTCGTGCGCGTCACCTCGCCCGAGACCTTCGGCTGCGTCTACCTCGCGCCGCGCCTCGCCATGCTCCGTCACGAGCACCCGAGCCTCGCGATCGAGCTCTCCTCGACCGGGACCGTGCTCGACCTGGCCCGGCGCGAGGCCGATCTCGCGGTGCGCATGTTCAAGAGCGCGCACGAGAGCCTCGTCGTTCGTCGCGTCGGTGCGCTCCGGTACGGGCTCTACGCGAGCCGCGACTACGTCGCGAAGCGTCCCGTGCGCAAGCCGAGCGAGCTGCGCGATCACCCGCTGCTCTCGAGCGAGGCGCCCTCGCGGGGCAAGAAGCCGGGCGCGCTCGATGCGCGCTGGCTCGATCAGCTCAGCGGCGGCGCGCGCCCCGCGCTCGTGTGTGATCTCTCGATGGCCCTGCTCGCGGCCTGCCGCGAGGGCGCGGGCATCGCCGTCTTGCCGCGCTACGTCGGCGACGCGGAGGCGACGCTCGTGCACCTGCCGATGCCCGAGCCGCCCAGCGAGCCGATCTGGATCACGGTGCACCGCGACATGAGGGACACGCCGCGCGTGCGCGTGGTGCTCGATCACGTGGCCTCGTGCGTGGCGCGCGACGCGGCGCTGCTCAACGGCCGTTGATCGCGCCGCTCGCGCGCTCGCCGACACGGCGGCGGAGCTGCGCGAGGAGCTCGGAGACGTCGAAGGGCTTGAGCAGGCACACGTCCGCGCCAGCGGCACGGAGCGCACGCCAGTCCGAGGCCGAGCCCATGCCCGTCATCACGAGGATCGCGACCGACGCGCCGCCCCGGAGCGCGCGCACGCGGCGGATGGTCTCTTCGGTGGGTGTGCCCGGCATGACGAAGTCGAGCACGATCGCGTCGGGCAGCGCGCGCGTCGCCTGACCGAGGAGCGAGTCACCGTCGGTCGTGGTCTCCACGATGCAGCCGGGCAGCTCGGCGCGCAGGCACGCGGCCAGGAGCTCGCAGAGATCGACGTCGTCGTCCGCGACGAGCACGCGCGGTGTGCTCGCCCATCGCCCCGAATCGCGCCTCGGGTGACCGAGGGCGTGTGCGAGCTCGCGACCCATCGCCGCGGCGGAGCGGGGTCGCTCGTGCGGGCTCGGTGACATCGCGCTGGCGAGGCAGCGGTCCACGCGGGGGCTGACCCCGCGGATCGTGCTCGCGGGGCGAGGCGCCTCGTGCGCCGGCAGCCGGCCGGTGACGAGCTCGTAGGCGGTGACGCCGAATGCGTAGAGGTCCGAGGCGATCGTCGCCGTCGTGCCCGCGCCCAGCTCGGGTGCGAGGTAGGCGGGCGTGACCGCGACGATCTTGCCGTTGCTCGCGCCTGCGACGTCGACGAGCTTGGCTCTGCCCGCGCCGTCGACGAGCACGTTCGTCGGCTTGAGGTCACCGTGCACGAGGCCCGAGCCGTGGATCGCCGCGAGCCCCTCGCCGATGTCCGAGAGCAGCGTGGCGAGCAGGGCCGTGGGGATCGCACCGGCGTGGGCCGCGAGGGTGGCCCGCGCGTCGTGTCCTTCGACGAGCTCCATGACCACGAAGGGGTGTCCGCGATGCTGGCTGCGGCCGAACACGGTGACCACGCGCGGGCTCTCCACCGCCGCGAGCTCGCGGGCCTCGGCGCCGAGCGCCGAGCGCAGATCGTCGCGGTCTTGCAGCTCGGGGCGGAGCACCTTGATCGCGACGCGACGCGCGAGCGTCGGATCCCAGGCCTCGAGCACGCGCGCGACCCCGCCGTGGCCGACCTCGCGGATCACGCGGTAGGAGCCGCCGATCCACTCTCCCTCTCGTGGGATCCACGCTGCGGGCTCGGCGCTGCGCTCGGGGCGCGTGGGCCGCTCGTCATCGTCCCGCTCCAGATCGAGAGACTGCGTCATGTCGTGTTTCCTCGGTAGACGAACCCAGAGCTGCCCCGCGGCGGCGCGCCCGGGCGCGGGGGGGGGCCCCGCGCCGCCCGGCGGCGCGCCCCGGGGGGGGGGGGCCGCCGGCCCCGCCGCCGGTCGTGGGGGATCGCACCGAAGGGTGCGATCGAGCGGGCGAGCGCTCTGCGGCGTCGTCGGGCTTCTCGCCCGCGGCCTCGAGCTGCGCGCCGAGGCGAAGTTGCGCCTCGTTCTTCCTCGCGGTGATGCGCGCGGACGCGCGCTGCGTGGCTCAGGTGCGCGCTGGACGCACGAACGCGACGACCGCGGTGACGTTGTCGGGCGCGCCTGCCTCGCGCGCGGCGTGGATCAGGACGTCCACCCCCTCGCGCGCGCTCGCGGCGCCGCGCACGAGGCGCTCGATCGTCGCCTCGTCGACGACGCCGTGCAGCCCGTCGCTCGAGAGGAGGAACCGATCGCCGGGGGCCACGTCCACCGAGCGGAGGTCGACGATGGGCTTCTCGGAAGTGCCACCGACCGCGTTCGTGAGGACGTTGTGGTGTGCGGGCGGGTGACCGAGCGCCTCGAGGTCCGCCGCCAGCGTGTGGTCGCGCGTGAGGCGCTCGAGGTGCCCCTCGCGCAGACGGTAGGCGCGCGTGTCGCCCACGTGCGCGACGACCGCGCGCCCCGACTCGAGGTAGAGCGCCGTGAACGTCGTGCCCAGACGCGGCGGCAGATCCTTGCGCGCGGCGACCTCGACGAGTCGATCCTGACAGTGCGCGAGCGTCGCCGTGAGGTCGCGCGCCAAGAGCGCGTCCCCCTCGACGGTGCCCGTCGTCAGCCACGGCATCTCGAGGAGCGAGTGCGAGACGAAGGTGTCGAGCACGACCGCGCTCGCCACGTCGCCTGCGCCCTGGCCGCCCATGCCGTCGGCGACGACCATCAGCTGCCCCTGCGGGGTCCACAGCTCGCGCGGGGCCGAGTCGATGCTCGAGGCATCGATCGACATCCAGCGTCCGAGCCGCGAGACGAGGAACTGGTCTTCGTTGCGCGCGCGGACACAGCCGACGTCGGTGCGGCCCGCACACTCGAACTGCGCGGGGCGCGGCGTCGCGTCCGGCAACGGACGCAGCGTCGGCAGCGTCTGGTCGGGGCGCGGCGTGGAGAGCATCTGCATGGGTTCGGCTCCTTGGTGCCGACGTCGGCAACGTCCCCGCTTCCGCAACCTCCGCGCCACCCGACGCCTCGCCCGATCTCTCCCGGAAATCCGTGATCCGCGTCCGTCTCGGGCGTGGCGCGGCGCGTCGAGCGTGGCGCACGCGCACAGTGCTGGCGCGACCACGAGCTCCGCGTCACGCCGCAGCGCACGGACTTCGACGCGCTGTGTGGAGAGCGAGGCGCGCTCTTCTACCTGGACCTGCCCTCACGCCTCACGTGAGCGTTGGCGCACCGACGCGACCGTCTCGGGTGTGGCATCCTGCCTCATGTGACTCGGTCGGTGTGGCGTGAGCGCGCAGCCAGCGCGGGACTCCACGACGATCTTCTTCGAGTTTTCGGATCTCGCGCGCGCTCGAGGACGGCTCGGGCGCGGTTCGATCGGTGCACGGGCCCCGGCGCATGAACGCCACCCCCGAGCCCTCCCCCACGGCCCCGTCCCACGCCGGCACCGTGCTGGTCGTCGACGACGACGTCGACGCAGCCGAGGCCGTCGCGGAGTCTCTGCGCGCGCGCGGTCTGCGCGCCATCGCCGAGGCGAACCCGCACGAGGCGCTGTCGGACGCGATGAAGGACGACCTCGATGTCGTCGTGACCGATCTTCAGATCCGATCCCTCGATGGCCTCGAGCTCTGTCAGCGCATCGCCAAGGCACGCCCCGATCTGCCCGTCGTCGTGATGACGGGCCACGCGAGCATCGACGCCGCTGTCGGCGCGCTGCGCGCTGGCGCGTTCGACTTCATCGTGAAGCCGGTCGATGGCGAGCTGCTCGCGCTCACCGTCGCGCGGGCCGTGCAACACCATCGCCTTGCGAGCGAGGTGCACCGGCTCCGCACCGTCGTCGCGAGCAACGAGCGCGCGGGACGCCTGCTCGGCGAGAGCCCCGCGATGAAGCGCGTCTACGACGTCATCCGCCGCATCGCGCCGACGGAAGCGACGGTGCTGGTCACGGGTGAGAGCGGCACGGGCAAGGAGCTCGTGGCGCGCGCGATCCACGAGCACAGCGCGCGCTCGGACGGACCGTTCATCGCGATCAACTGCGCCGCGGTGCCCGCGACGCTGCTCGAGAGCGAGCTCTTCGGCCACGCCAAGGGCGCGTTCACCGACGCGAAGGCTGCGCGCCGCGGTCTCTTCCTCGAGGCGCAGGGCGGCACGCTCTTCCTCGACGAGATCGGCGAGATGCCGCTCGAGATGCAGGTGAAGCTCCTGCGCGCGCTCCAGGAGCGCACCGTGCGCGCGGTCGGCGGGACGGGCGAGACGCCGTTCGACGCGCGCGTCGTCGCAGCGACGAACCGCGACCTCGAGAAGGAGATCGGCGAGAAGCGCTTCCGGGAGGATCTCTACTACCGCGTCAACGTGTGCAGCGTGGCGGTGCCGCCGCTGCGCGAGCGCGAGGGAGACGTGCCGCTCCTGGCGCGTGCGTTCGTCGAGCGCTTCGCAGGCAAGCACCAGAAGGCGGTCAAGGGCATCGCCGTCCCGGCCCTCGCGAAGCTCGTCGAGTACGACTGGCCCGGCAACGTGCGCGAGCTCGAGAACGGCATCGAGCGCGCGGTCGCGATGGCGCAGCACGATCAGCTCGTGCCCGACGATCTGCCCGAGCGCGTGCGCTCTCACCGCGCACAGATCGGCAGCTCGCTCCTGCCTGCGAGCGAGGCCGAGCTCGTCTCGCTCGAGGAGCTCGAGCGCCGCTACGTCGACCACGTGCTCAAGCTGGTGAAGGGAAACAAGTCCAAGGCTGCGCGCGTGCTCGGCTTCGATCGACGCACGCTCTATCGTCGCCTCGAGGCGAGCGCGGCCGCGCCGAGCCGAGACACGAGCGCGGAGTCGGCGCCGCCGAACTCCAAGCCCCCACCGTCGAGCGCACCGCGCGCCTCGAGCCCGCCTCCGAGCGCAGCGCCACCACCGCCGGCGCGCGCGTCGATCCTCGTCGTCGACGACGACCCCGACTCGCTCACGCTCATGCAGGTCGTGCTCGAGGCCAAGGGCTACAACGTGCGCACCGCGACCGGCGTCGCGGAGGCGATGCGCGCGCGTGACGTCGACCTCGTGCTCACGGATCTGCACCTCCTCGACGGAACCGGCGATCGCCTCGTCGGTCGCTTCGGCAGCGCGCCCGTCGTCGCCATGACGGGCAAGCCGTCGGGCAACGAGAACGAGCTCGGCTTCGACGCGTGGCTCACCAAGCCCGTGTCCGTCGACCGGCTCACGCGCACGCTCGACGAGCTGCTCGCCTGAGCCGGAGATCGACCGGGCGCCCTCGTCGAGCGAGCTGTGCGACCCGCGTGCCACGCGCGCGACGCCTTCGGAGCGCGCGCTCGCGTGTCGCGGCCGCCCATGTGAGGCGCACCGTCCCGCACGGGCCGAGGACCCGCACCGCGCCCGATCGTGGACCCCGCGCCGTCCTCCGAGGATCGCTCCGGCGGCGCGCCCTCTCCGTCCATCACGCGACGACGCCGCGAGGCGCGCGAAGACGCGCACGAGAGGCCGGCGAGTGGATCTCCGACCTCGCGCGAGAGTGAGCCGCGGCCCGCGCCTTGCGAAGACCCGGCCCATGCGACCCAGCGTGCTCCTCTCCGGCCTCGCCGCGGCGTTCGTGCACGCGCCCGATCCACGCGCGCTGGCGGAGCCACACCCGAGCCTTCGTCGTCACGAGCTCGCGCACCGCGGCGTCGTGTGGTCGAGCACGCCGAGCCTCTCGGCGCTCGAGCGGCGGATCGACGAGGTGCACGAGCTCCTCGCGCTCGGCGTGCGGATCGCCGCGGAGGCCCGCGTGCTCGACGTGGGCGCGGGCTGCGGCCTCTTCGCGCTCGAGATGGCGGCGCTCTCGCGCGGCGTCGAGCTCGTGCTCGTCGAGCCGGTCCCCGTCTGCCAGGAGGCCATCGTGCGCAACCTGCGAGAGCCCTTCCTCACCACGAACGCCTCGCCGCGCACGAGGCTCCATCGCGTGGGCGTCGCACGCGAGGGCTCGCTCCAGCCGGTCGACCTCCTCTTCGGTGCGTCCGGTGAGGCGCACCGGGTCGACGAGCGCGACGCGGAGCTCGCTCGTGTGTGTCGCGCGTGCGCACACGACGCCCGCGGCTGGCTCGAGCGAACGCTGCCTCGCTCGTTCGCCTCGAGCCTGGCCGAACGTCTCGAGCGCTCGATGCTCGACGCGCCTCGAGGCCCTGCGAGGGACGTCTTCGATCACGCCTCCGGGCTCGAACGCGTCACGTGCCGCGTCGTGTCGCTCGCGTCGATCCTGAACGAGCAGCCCGGCGGCATCGATCTCCTGCGGCTCGACGTCGGCGGGACCGCGCTCGAGGCCCTCGAGGGCATCGCGCCCGAGCAGTGGGCCCGCATCGAGCAGGTCGTCCTCGAGGACCACGGCGACGCGCTCGCACGCGCGACGAGTGCCGAGCTCCTGCGCGCGAGAGGTCTCGTGCACCAGCGCGCTGCGGTGCGGAGTGAGCCGAGCGCACGGGGTGACGAGCGCCACCTCCTCTTCGCCGCACGAACGTGACGCGGCTCGCGCTGCCCGCGTGGATCTCGATCGGTGCCGAGTCGAGATCGTGGCGAGGCCTCTCACGTGTACGCGCTCCTGCGGCGCACGTGCGCGTCCGAGCCTCGCTTCTCGCACCGAGAGGCCCGCGATCGGCTGGCACGTCCGCTGCTGTCGTCACCCCGCACGAACGACGACGCCTCGCACGTCACGCGTTCGTCGAGGAGACACCCATGACTCGCGCCACGGTGATGCTCTTCACCTTCGCACTGCTCGGCCCCGGCTGCGCCAACACCATCCAGGAGATCGATCAGGCCGTCGACTGCAACGACCTCTGCAACCGCTACGCGGATTGCTTCGACTCCAGCTACGACCGAGGCGCGTGTCGTGACCGCTGCAACCAGACGGTCGACAACGACCCGCGTGCCGCGAACGACTGCGACACCTGCCTCGACGATCGTGCGTGCTCCGAGAGCTTCGCGTGCGGCAACCAGTGCTTCGGCCTCATCCCGTGACGTCGCGCGACGCCGCGTGGCGTCGCCGCGTCCGCGCCCTCCAACGGTGAAAGGAACCTCCCATGCTGCACTACGCCATCCTCTTCTTCGTCCTCGCCATCGCGTCGGCCGTCTTCGGCTTCGGCGGCATCGCCTCGAGCGCGGCCTGGATCGGAAAGGTCCTCTTCGTCGGCTTCGTCGTGCTGGCGGTCGTCTCGCTGATCGCGGGTCGCAAGCCATCCGCGCCGGTCTGACGGCGCGTGTCACTCGCGCGGACGACCAGCGCGCCAACCCCACACCGAGAGGACCTCGTCATGATCATCGTCACCCTCATCGCCTGGATCGTGTTCGGTCTCGTCGTCGGTCTCGTCGCACGCTTGCTCGTGCCCGGACGTCAGTCGATGGGCCTCGCCGCGACGATGCTGCTCGGCGTGGCCGGCTCCGTCGTCGGTGGCCTGCTCGCCGCCGCGATCACGGGCCAGACCCTCGGCGCCGCGCATCCTGCGGGCTTCATCGGGAGCCTCGTCGGTGCGATCGTCTGCCTCGTCGCGGTGGTCGCGCTCCAGCGCCCCGTCCACGTCTGAGCGCTCCTGCGTCATCGCGCGCGAGGCGTGCTCGGGTGAGCGCACGCGGAGCCACCCCTCGAGGCAGGTTGACGCATCGAGGCGTCGCGATCACCACCTCGCGCACAGGCGAGGCTCATGACCACGACGAAGAAGACGGCGCTCGTCACGGGCGCGACGGACGGAATCGGCATCCCCACCGCCATCGAGCTCGCGCGACGCGGCTTCCACGTGATCTTGCACGGGCGCCGCGACGAGCGGCTCGCGAAGGCCGAGAGCCTCGTGCGCGCGGCCGTGCCCGAGGCGTCGATCGAGCACGCGCGCGCCGATCTGTCCTCGCTCGCCGAGGTGCGCGCGATGGGCCGCGCGCTCGCGGACCGACACGACGCGATCCACGCGCTCGTGCTCAACGCAGGCGTCTTCGCGAAGGGCCACGACAAGAGCGGCGACGGCTTCGAGCTCACGATCGCGGTGAACCACCTCGCGCACTTCGCGCTCACGAGCGCGCTGATCGATCGCGTTCGCGTCGCCGCCTCGCGCGACGGTCACGGCCGCGTGGTCACGGTGAGCTCCGTCGCCCACCGTAGCGGCGCGATCGACCTCGAGGGCCTGCGCGCCGGCGGTCGCCACACCGACTACGAGGCCTACGCCGAGAGCAAGCTGCTCAACGTCGTCTTCGCGGCCGAGCTCGCGCGTCGAGAGCGCGCCGCGAACACCGGCGTCACCTCGAACAGCCTGCACCCCGGTGTGCTCGCGACGAAGCTCCTCAAGACTGGCTTCGGCCGCGGCGGTGCCCCCGTCGAAGAGGGCGCGACGACGAGCGTCTTCCTCGCCACCGACGCCTCGGTCGCCACGACGAGCGGCGCCTACTTCGTCGCGAGCCGCGTCGCGCCGCACCACCCGAGCGCCGACGACGCGAAGCTCGGCGCCGACGTCTGGTCGATCACCGAAGCCCTCGCCTCACGCTGAGCGACCGGAGTCGATGGACTCGGGCTCTCGTTCGGTGCCGTGACGGACCGCGCGGGCTGCTGCACTCACGGCCATGTCCACGGCTCTCCGAGGCCTCGTCCTCGCGCTCGTCTCCCTCGGGCTCGTCGGCTGCCAGCCTGCACCGGTGAGCGTCGATGCGTCCCTCGCGACCGACGCGGGAGCTCTCGCGACCGACGCGAGCTCCGAGCGCGATGCGCCCGACGCACGAGACGGCGAACGCGACGCGTGGACCCTGGCCGATGCGCACGTCGCCTCCGACGCCGCGCCCGCGCGCGACGCCGCGCCGGCGATCTGCGCGAGCGATGCGGGCGTCTCGGCGCCCACCTTCCGCGAGCTCTACGCGGAGATCCTCGCGCCGTATCGGTGCAGCGAGTGTCACGCGGCCGCAGCGCTCTGGCCGACGACGCTCGACCTCTCGAGCCCCGAGGTCGCCTACGCGAGTCTGCTCGGCCCGATCGGCTGCGACGACACGACGCCACGCGTGACGCCATGCGATCCCTCCGCGAGCACCTTCGCGATCGTGCCGACCGCGCGTGGCGAGCCTTGTGGCGGCAGGCACACCTACGCGGGGGTGAATCCGATGGGGATCGTCACGAGCGAGGAGGCGGCGCGCATCGACGCGTGGATCCTCGCGGGCGCTCCGTACTGATCGCCCGCGTCCCTCACGCCGCGCGCGCATCTCGTACGAGGCGGTGCAGGCGCGACAGATCGGCGGGGTAGTGTTGTGTGCCCTCGAGCTCGTGCCAGCGCACGCGCGGTCGCCGCTGCCGGATGCGCTCGACCCGCGCGAGGGGCGTGAGCGCGTCGTGCCGCTGCACGATCACGTGCATGCGCTCCGAAGCGAGGCGCGAGGGATGCGCGAGTGGATCGGCCACGTGGAGCGCGTCTACGCGTGTGGCTCGCGCCACAAGCGCAGACGCCGTGGCGACTGTCGCGTCTGCTCGTGATCGTCGGGCCCGCGTGCTCGTGTCTCCCCTCGATCCTGCCGGGCGCATTCGCGGACCCGTCGTCGAGTGTCTGCGAGGCCGAGGTGCTCCGTGACCGTGCTCGATCGCGTGACGCTCGCTCCGTGCATGGCATCCACGATCACGTGCTCGGGCCGCTCGGGAACGTGCTCGAAGGCGCGGTGTCTGCTTCGTGCATGGCATCCACAGACACCATCACGTGCTGAGGCCGCTTGGGGACCTTGCTCGAACGCGTGACGCGCGTTGCGCGCATGGCCTCCAGCATCGCGTGCTCGTGGTCCTTCGCGAGGATGTCGCGGAGCGTCCGGCAGGTCCGCGGGGAGATGCCCGCGACGTGCGCGTGTGGCTCGCGCCGCGTGGTTGCAGAGGGCCGTGGCGACTGTCGCGTCTGCTCGTGATCGTCGGGCCCGCGTGCTCGTGTCTCCCCTCGATCCTGCCGGGCGCATTCGCGAACCCGTCGTCGAATGTCTGCGAGGCCGAGGTGCTCCGTGACCGTGCTCGATCGCGTGACGCTCGCTCCGTGCATGGCATCCACGATCACGTGCTCGGGCCGCTCGGGAACGTGCTCGAAGGCGCGGTGTCTGCTTCGCGCATGGCATCCACAGACACGATCACGTGCTGAGGCCGCTTGGGGACCTTGCTCGAACGCGTGACGCGCACTGCGCGCATGGCCTCCAGCATCGCGTGCTCGTGGTCCTTCGCGAGGATGTCGCGGAGCGTCCGGCAGGTCTGCGGGGAGATGCTGGCGACGTACGCGTGTGGCTCGCGCCGCGTGGTTGCAGAGGGCCGTGGCGACTGTCGCGTCCCTCTCGTACGCATGGGGCTCCGTCGTGGGCACGGCAGAGGCCGTGGCGACTGTAACGTCCCTCGCGTACGCGCGTGGCCCGCGCCGTGAGAGCGCGCGACCAAGCCCGCTTCGCGGGCTTGCCACGAAGCCAGGCCGCTCTCACTGCCCCGGGCTTGGAGCCCGGGGTTGAGGAACAGAAGTTGAGCTCGGCTCTGCGGGGTTGAGGAACAGAAGTTGAGTTCGGCTCTGCGAGGGCGAGCCGGGGGTTGAGGAAGAGAAGTTGAGCTCGGCTCTGCATCGATCGCGAGCCCGGGGTCGAGGAACAGAAGTTGAGCTCGGCTCTGCGAGCGCGAGCCCGGTGTCGAGGAACAGAAGTTGAGCTCGGCTCTGCGAGCGCGAGCCCGGGTTCAGGCTCGACGCGCTCCACCGCCCCATCGGATCGAAGTAGCATCGAGACCGCGATGGCCTCGCCCCTCGACGAGCTCCCCGATCGCCTGACGATGACGGAGATCTTGCGCCTGCAGGACGCTCTCTCGAAGGCGCTCGTGCGTCGCTTCGAGAAGCGGCTCGCGCTCGTCTTCTCCGACATCGTCGGCTCGACGCCGTACTTCGCGCGCTTCGGCGACGCCGAGGGCCAGAAGCTCCAGCAGCGCCACGCGGACTTCGTGCACGCCGCGGCCCACGCGGGCGAGGGCCGTGTCGTCGACATGGCCGGTGACGGTGCATTCCTCTGCTTCGCGAGCGCGGATCGCGCGCTCTTGGCGACGATGCAGCTCGAGGACACGATCGCGCGCGACAACGATCATCGCAGCGCCGACGAGCGCTGGGGTGTGCGCATCGGCGTGCACTACGGCTCGGTGCTCACCGACGGCGATCGCGTCTCCGGCGACGCAGTGAACTACTGCGCGCGGGTCGCGGCGTCGGCGGAGCAGTCGGAGATCCGCATCACCCGCGAGGCGTTCGGCGCGCTCACCGACGCGCAGCTCCGCCTCAAGTGTCGTCGCCTCGGCGCCGTCGCGCTCAAGGGCCTCGAGCGCCCCACCGAGCTGCTCGCCGTGGACTGGCTCGATCGCGATCGCTTCCCCGTCGCGTTCCGGCTCGGCGACGGCCCCGATCAGCTCCTGCCGCACCGCGAGGTCATCCGCTTCGGTCGCCTCCGCGACCAGGACGGGATGATCGCCAACGACGTGGTCCTCGCGACGAGCGACTCTCAGGAGACCAACCGCATCAGTCGGTGGCACTTCGAGCTCCACCGCCGCGGCGAGGGCTTCGTGCTCCGCACGGTCACCGATGCCCCGACGGAGCTCGACGGCCGCACGCTCGCAAAAGGCGAAGAGGCCGCCGTCCGCCCCGGCTCCCGCATCCGCGTCGGCGGCGTGCTCACCATCGAGCTCCTCGGCGACCCGCGCCTCCGCATGGCAGAGAAGACCGTCCTCCCACGCTGAGCGCGCCTGCCCGTGCTCATGCCCGTGCCCATGCCCGTGCCCGATTCTCGCCCGCTCCTCACTCGCAGCCGATGCGCTGCATCTCGAGGCGCGCGTCGCCACCGCGGATCGTGACGAAGAAGAGCGCGCCATCGCGGCTCGAGAGGCGCGCTCCTCGCACGATCCCGATGGCTTCCGAGCTCACGGTCGGGTAGCCCCACGCGATCTGATCGTCGGTCGTCACGAAGGCGACGCCCATCTGGGTGGAGACATCGTTGTTGACGAGCGCGACGTCGAGCCCCGCTTCGTGTCCGAGCACGCTCGGTATCGCCGTCGCGATCCATCTCGCGTCGAGCGACAGCGCGAGCTCGCGTGTGAAGAACGTCTCTTCCATGCCGCCTCGCTCTCTCGCGAAGGTGGCGAGCACGAGGCCCGCGGGCGAGCTGCGCAGCACGCGCACGAGCCCCGCGGGATCGAGCGCCGCGGCGAAGGGCAGCGCGCCCTCACCCGAGGTGTTGCCCGCGGCGATCGTCGCGAAGGTGTCGCGGCGGAGAGCGTGGACGAAGAGGCTGAGGCCGCCGGTGCTCACGAGGTACAGGCTGTCGGGCCCCACGAGGAGCCCGAGCTGGGAGCCGTACACGCTCTCGAGCATCCTGTCTGTCCCGAGCGGCGCGAGGTTCGTGTCGAACGCACGCGCGAGGGGGATGTCCCTCTCTGCCGTGACGGAGACGACGCTGAGCCCGTCGTCCCACGCGAGCCCGACGGTGGTCGACGTCTCGCCTTCGCCGAGGGGCACGCTCGCCCCCACGGTCATCGGCTCGACGCTGGTGTCGAGGATCGCGGCATGCAGGCCCGGAGGATCGGAGGTCCGGAACGCCACGACCGCAGTCGTCGCATCGCGCTCGAGCACGCGCACGAAGGAGTCCGACGCCTGGCTCGACACGAGCACGGACGCGCCGAGCGAGCTGCCGAGTCGGTCGTAGCGCCGCGCGTACACGCCACTTTCCCCGTTCCAGACGACGACGTAGGCGTCACCCACCCGCGTTGCATCGAGCCACGCGGGCAACCCGTCTTCTTCGATCGCGAGTGGCATCCCCAGCACGCGCTGAACGCCCTCGTCGACGGCCCCATCGCAGTCGTCGTCCACGCCGTCGCACACCTCGATGCCTCCGGGCCGTCGCGCGTGGACCTCGTCGTCGCAGTCGTCGCCCAGAAGGCTCAGCCCAGGCGCCGGGCACGCGAGCATCGGCTCGCCCGCGCCGTGCCCGTCACCATCGCGATCGACGTAGTGCGCATTCAGCGTGCACGCATCCGGCGTCCCGAACGCATCCACCCCACCGTCACGCCCGGGCAGGCAGCGCCCCGCCGCTCCCGAGATCGACCCAGGCGGACACGACGTGTCCGGGCAGCCCGCGACGGCAGCCCCCACACCGATCCACCAGAGTCTCTGCAGCACTCTCCGCACAGGCGCCTCCGTCGAGAGCCGAGGTGTGCCCCGTCCGCCGGCCCACGCAAGGGCACCGCCCACTCAGCCACCGATCGAGTCGCTTCACACGGGCCCAGCGAGGGATCGCACCGCGAGCCGCTCTCGGGGTAGGGCGGGGGCTCGTCCCCCGCCTCGCGTGCCCGCGGGCGATGACGCCGTTTGCTCCCGTGTTCAGTCGGGGAGTCGACGGCGAGCGTCAGTTCACGCAGTAGGCACCGAACACGCGTCAGGTCTTCTGTCAGCGCCCTTGGACGAGCTCAGCGTCGCAGCCGGCAATGGCAGTCCCGGCCCTCACGGTCGACAGTGGGCTGGTACTCCGGCGCAAACGAGGCCTGGGCCGCAGTCACGGCAAGGAGCAGATGCGTCGAGCCCCATCAGCGGGATCGGCAATGCACGTGGAGAGATCGTCACCACAGTCATCGTTCGTGCCGAGTCCGCTGCAGCGATGCGTGCAGCGATTGCCCAACCCACTCAGGCGACAGAGCCCGTCAGCTGCACCTGCTCGGCCACACGCATCATCCGTACCTCCGGCGCCCGTGCAGGTGCCGTCGCCGGTGCGGCCGAAGTCCAGGAATCCTTCGCAGGTCGTCGTCCGGTGTCGGCAGTAGGTCACGGCGGCACCGCTCACGCTTGTGCCTGTGTTCACCTCACCAAAGGGCCGCGTGCAGAAGGCCCCGAAACGAATCGGAAGGCAGTAGTTACCGGTGACCCCGCGAGCCGGATTGACGGCCGCACAGGTGAATCCAGCCATGCACTCGCTGTCGGCGTTGCAGGCGAGGCATGTGTCCACGGATCCGCGCCGCGTGGTCGTGCAGCTGTTCGTCGCGGGATTGCAGCTGTTGGCTCCGCAGTCGGTCGCTTCGGTTGCCACCGTGCAGGGCCTGCACGTTCCGCCCACGCAGCGGGGGTTGCCGGCGATGTGTCCGCAGTCCGAGTCCGCCATGCACGCGGCGCACGTGCTCGCGGCCGTGTCGCAGCGGCTCGCGCTGGCACTGGAGCAGTCCGTGTTCCGGTCGCACTGGCGGCAGCTGTTGCCTACGCAAGCGGGCGTGCCACCGCTGCAGTCGCTGCGGTTCTCGCACTGGACGCAGGCGTTGCCGACGCAGGCGGGGGTGCCGCCGCTGCAGTCGCTGCGGTTCTCGCACTGCACGCAGTTGTTCGCGACGCAGGCGGGCGTC
>JBILLJ010000194.1:0-13841 GCA_044376125.1 Sandaracinaceae bacterium | reverse complement strand
TCGTCGATCGCGTCGTCTTGGCCTGTCATGCACGCCCGCTGCGCACGAGCGCTGGCCACGCGTGGTCCCTCGCCGCGATCCCGCTGCTCGCGGCGTGGCGTCGACGCGCGAGGCGTGTCGCGTCATGCGTGAGGTGATGTCGCGCGCGAGCGCGCTCGACACCATCACGCGCGACCACGAGGGCGTGGCGGGATCGCCCGCCTACCTCGCGCCCGAGCGGTGGCGCGGGCATGCCGCCACGGCGCGCTCCGATCTCTTCTCGCTCGGGGCGCTCCTGCTCGAGGCGCGGACGGGCCAGCGTGTGTTCGACGCTCCCAACCCGTTCGTGCTGCGCGCGCGGATCCTCGCGGGGGAGCGCGCCGTCGAGCCACCCGCCGACCTCGCGTGGATCGAGCTCTGTCTCGCCGTCGATCCGGAGCGTCGCGCCCCCGATGCGCGGACGCTCCGCGCCAGGATCGCGCGCGGATCGGACGGCTCGACGCGCGCGGGGCGAACGTCGATACTGGTCGCCCCGCGCATCGTCGCGCGACCGGAGCGTGCATGACATCGATCGTGATCAAGGGCGGCACCGTGGTGACCGCCGACGGCCAATCCAAGGCGGACGTGCTGGTCGTGGGCGAGACGATCGCCGCCGTCGGCCCGGACCTCGAGGTCCCTGCCGGCGCGCGCGTGATCGATGCGAGCGGCGCGTACGTCATGCCAGGCGGCATCGACCCGCACACGCACATGCAGCTGCCCTTCATGGGCACCGTCGCGTCGGAGGACTTCTTCACCGGCACGAGCGCGGCGGCCGCCGGTGGCACGACGTCGATCATCGACTTCGTCATCCCCAACCCCAAGCAGCGCATCCTCGATGCGTACCGGCAGTGGCGCGAGTGGGCAGAGAAGTCCGCGAGCGACTACTCGTTCCACGTCGCGATCACGTGGTGGGACGACACGGTCCACGCCGACATGGGCACGCTCTCCGAGCAGCACGGCGTCAACAGCTACAAGCACTTCATGGCGTACAAGGGCGCCATCATGGCGGACGACGAGATCCTCGTGAAGTCGTTCGCCCGCGCCCGCGAGCTCGGCGCGCTCTGCACCTGCCACGCGGAGAACGGCGAGCTCGTCGTGAAGCTCCAGCAGGAGATCTTCGACAAAGGCATCACGGGCCCCGAGGGTCACCCGCTCTCGCGTCCGCCCGCCGTCGAGGGCGAGGCCGCGCACCGCGCGATCCGCATCGCCGAGGTGCTCGGCGTCCCGCTCTACCTCGTCCACAACTCGTGCATCGACTCCCTCGAGGCGATCACGGCGGCGCGCGTGCGCGGGCAGCGCGTGTTCGGCGAGGTGCTCTCGCAGCACCTCGTCATCGACGACAGCGTCTACCGAAACCCGGACTGGAACACGGCCGCGCACTACGTGATGAGCCCGCCGTTCCGCGCCAAGGAGCACCAGGCCGCGCTCTGGCGGGGCCTCCAGGCCGGCATGCTGCAGACGACGGCGACCGATCACTGCTGCTTCTGCACGCCGCAGAAGCAGGCGGGCCTGAACGACTTCCGCAAGATCCCCAACGGCACCAACGGCGTCGAGGATCGCATGGGTGTTCTCTGGCACCACGGCGTGCGCACGGGCCGCCTCACGCCCTCGGAGTTCGTCGCGGTGACGTCCACGAACACCGCGAAGATCTTCAACATCCACCCGAAGAAGGGCGCGCTCGTCGCGGGCGCCGATGCGGACATCGTGGTCTGGGATCCCGAGAAGTCGCGCCACATCTCGGCCAAGACCCACCACCAGAGGATCGACTTCAACATCTACGAGGGCATGACGACGATCGGCAACGCCGCCGTCACGCTCAGCCGCGGTCGCGTGCTCTGGGAGAACGACCAGCTGAAGACGGAGCCCGGCACCGGCAAGCACGTCGATCGCCCCTGCTTCTCGCCTTACTGGGAGTCCCAGGAGCGTCGCAACGCGCTCCACACGCCCACCAGGGTCGAGCGCGTCCCGCCCACCCAGTGAGCCGCACCGAGCGCATCGGCGCGAGCCCACACGAGCCCAGAGCGTCGCAGCACGAGCGCGACCTCGATTGAGACAACGACCCTTCGGAGACGTCCATGTTCCCCACCTTCCCCGCCCGCTCCTACGATTTCACCGAGTACGCCAACGCCATCAACTACATCGGTGGTGAGTTCCAGTCGCCGCGCTCCTCGAAGGAGACGCAGTCCATCCTCAACCCGCGCTGGGGCAAGGCGATGTCCTACGTGGTGATGAGCGCCCGCGAGGACGTGGACGCGGCCGTCGCCGTGGCGGAGAAGGGCTATGCGGAGTGGCGCGAGTGGCCGATCCGCGACCGCGCGCAGGTCATCTACAAGCTGCGTCAGCTCATGCTCGACAACATCGAGGAGCTGAGCTGGCTCATCAGCCACGAGAACGGGAAGATCTTCTCCGAGGCCAAGGCCGAGGTGGAGAAGGCCATCGAGTGCGCCGAGTACGGCTGCTCGCTTCCGAACCTCGCGTCGGGCAACCAGCTCGAGGTGAGCCGCGGCGTCGCGTGCGAGGTCGTGTACGAGCCGCTCGGCATCGTCGCGGGCGTCACGCCCTTCAACTTCCCCCTCATGGTGCCGATGTGGATGCTCCCGCAGGCGCTCGTCGGCGGCAACGCGTTCCTCCTCAAGCCGAGCGAGCAGGTGCCGCTGAGCTCCATGCGCCTCGCGCAGATGCTCGAGCAGGCGGGCCTCCCCAAGGGCGTGTTCAACGTCGTGCAGGGCGGCCAGGCGGTCGTCGAGGCCTTCTGCGATCACCCGAAGATCAAGGCCGTCGGCTTCGTCGGCTCGACGCGCGTGGCCAAGGCCGTCTACGGCCGCGCCGCACAGCACGGCAAGCGCGCGCTCTGCCTCGGCGGCGCGAAGAACCACCTCATCGTGGTGCCGGATGCCGACGTCGCGGTGACGGCCGACAACGTCGTCGCGTCGTTCACGGGCTGCGCGGGACAGCGCTGCATGGCGGCGAGCGTGCTGCTCGCCGTGGGCGACTGCGACCACATCCTCGAGGCGATCAAGGAGCGCGCGGCCAAGCTCGAGCTCGGCAAGGACCTCGGTCCCATCATCAACGGCGCGAGCGAGCAGCGCATCCGCGGCTACATCGACGAGGCGCAGCACCGCGGCGCGAAGGTCGTCGTCGACGGTCGCGGCAAGCGCGGCACCGAGGGCGGCTACTGGGTCGGCGCGACGATCCTCGACGACATGACCGCCGAGATCCCCGCGGGTCGCGAGGAGATCTTCGGGCCGGTGCTCTCGGTCATCCGCGTGCCGAACATCGAGAAGGCGCTCGAGATCGAGAACGCCAACCCGTACGGCAACGCCTCGAGCGTGTACACGACGAGCGGCGACATCGCGCGCCGCGTGATGGACAGTGTGGAGGCGGGCATGTGCGGCGTGAACGTCGGCGTGCCCGTCCCGCGCGAGCCCTTCGGCTTCGGCGGCTGGAACGACTCGGCCTTCGGCCACGGCAACATCACGGGCTGGGACGGATATCGGTTCTGGACCCGTCAGCGGAAGATCACGAGCAAGTGGGCGCTCCAGAAGGACGCGACCTGGATGAGCTGATCGGTGCTCGCCTTTCGCGAACGGCTGATTCGCACACTGCGCGCGATTCAGCCGGTGCTCGACGTTCCCGGCGTCGTGATCGTGGGCTCGGAGGTTCCGAACCTCATCGAGCCGGGCGCGGCCTCGACGCTGGTCGTCTCCGAGGACGTCGACATCGCCGTACCCCTCGGCGTTCATGCCGACGTCGTGGCGGCGCTCGCCGACGTCGAGGGGCTCTCGCCTTCGATCGAGGAGCCGTCGGTCTGGTTGCCTGGGTCGAACGAGCTCATCGAGGTGAACTTCCTCGGTGTGGACTCGAGCCTGGATGATCCGACCGAGTCGTATCCGTTCGAGCACTCCAGCCTCCCGCTCATGGTCTTCGGCGCGCTCAGCTGGGCTCCCCGAGCGCGCACCGTCGATGTCGACGGAGTGCGAGCGCCTCTGCCCTCGCTGGCAGGGCTCCTCCTCGAGAAGCTCGCGACGGATCGCTCGGGTCTCAAAGGGGATCGTGACCTCCTCGTGGCGCTCGGCATCCTGATGGGGATGTCTGCGGAAGACGAAGCCGAGCTGGCGCGGCGTCTCTCGACGCTCCCGCATGGGGTCCGCCGCAACATGGCCGCGAACGCAGGGCTCTTGTCGGTGCTCGGGCCGTCTCCGGGAGTCCCCGACCCGACCCCGCACCGCGCTCGCCTTCGCAGGCTCCTCGAGCTCGTGGAGGCCGTCTGATGCCGCTCGCAGCACATGTCGAGCGGGCGCGGCGCCATCGACAACGGGTCGCCGTTCGCGCCTGGGAACAACGCCAGCTGTTCACCTCCAAGGGAGTCTGGTGGCGGCTCGCGCGCCTCCTCGCGTACTCGGAGCGTGGCTTCTCGATCGACCTCGCCACGTCGCTCGAGCTCGAGCGACGCGGCTCGCCGCCACACGCCGTGGGCCTCGAGCTCTCGCCTCCGCTGCGCATCCACGTGCTCGCGGCCGACCGCGCCGCGGAATTGCCGCGCCTCGAAGAGCTGGTGCTCCGACCGACACGCGAGCTCTTCACCGCGGGCCAGCTCGTCCTCGTGCCGTTCGACGGCGCCGATCAGATCCCCCCGCCCCCCGACTGGCTGCGCGGCTGAAGGCCCGAACATCGCGGATCGAGCTCCACCGCAGCGCGCCTGCCGGCTCGCACCGCGATGCGGAGGGTCAGACGATCCGCGTCTCGTCTCTCGTGGCGAACTCCTCCGGCATGAGCGCTCGGAGCGCTTCGGGGCTGCGGTAGCGAGGCCGTGGACCGAGACCGGGGAGCGTGGTCTCGGCGTGGCGCGGGTGACGCCAACTCGTGGGGTGCAGGTGCGGCGCAGTGCACTTGCCGTCCTCTGCGCACGCGCCGCAGCAGCTCCACGCATGACCACCGCGGTTGCATCCCATCCTGCCGCAGAGGCAGTCGTCGTCGTGGTGGTCGTAGCTGCCCGTGTGCGCGCGCATGGGACCTCCCGAGGATGCACACAGGGCGTGCGTGCCGTCACCCCATCTCCTGGGCTCGAGCCCTGGTCGGACGGTCTCGAGTGCTTCCACCACGTGACCAGCACCCCCGCGGGCTGGGTGCACGAGTCTGCGCTGCACTGCGAGCCACTGCCCGAGGGGCCGCGCGACTGCGATTGAGCAGATCGTCACGAACTCCGGCCGGGCGCAGCGCAGGTGGAGCTTGAACCTTTGCGTTGCTCGGACGACGCTCCGTCGGCACCCGCGCGTGCGCCGAGCGCCGCGCGGAGACAACGGAGCCCACACGTGAGCATGTCGTCGAAGGAAATGGTCGATCTGTGCCTCCAGCACAGCCTCTTCTCGTGGTCGGCCACCGGCAAGGTGGACCCGATCCCCGTCGCGCGGGCGGAGGGCATCTACCTCTACTCGCCCGAGGGGCAGCGCTGGATCGACTGGAACAGCCAGCTGATGAGCGTGAACATCGGTCACGGCCACCCGCACGTGATCGAGGCGATCGCCAAGCAGGCGCACACACTGACGTTCGCGTACCCGGGCATGGCCACCGAGATCCGCGCGAAGCTCAGCAAGCGCCTCGCCGCGCTCTGCCCCGGCGACATCAACACGTTCTTCTACACACTCGGCGGCGCCGAGGCGAACGAGAACGCGATCAAGGCGGCGCGCCAGTTCTCGGGCCGCCACAAGATCCTCGTGCGCTACCGCAGCTACCACGGTGCCACGCACGGCGCGATCTCGCTGACCGGTGATCCGCGCCGCTGGCCCAACGAGCCGGGCATGAACGGTGTCGTGCGGGTGATGGATCCGTCGCCCTACGAGTACTCGTTCGGCACGACGGACGAGGAGATCGTCCGGAACAACCTCACCTATCTGGAGGAGGTCATCCAGTACGAGAACCCGAAGAACATCGCCGCGATGTTCATCGAGACCGTGACGGGGACCAACGGCATCCTCCCGCCGCCCAAGGGCTACCTCTCGGGCCTCAAAGCGCTCCTCGACAAGTACGGCATCCTCCTCGTCTGCGACGAGGTCATGGCGGGCTGGGGCCGCACCGGAAAGACCTTCGCCTTCGAGCACGGCGACATCGTCCCGGACATCGTCACGATGGCCAAGGGTCTCACGTCCTCGTACATGCCACTCGGCGTGATGGGCGTCAGCGACCGCATCGCCAACCACTTCCGCGAGAACGTCTTCTCCGGTGGCCTCACCTACAACGCACACCCCATGTGCCTCGCGGCTGCCGACGCGGTCATCGACGTGCTCGAGAACGAGAAGCTCATCGAGAACAGCGCGCGCATGGGCGAGGTGATGCGCGGCCACATGGAGCGCATGAAGGCCGAGCACAAGAGCGTGCTCACGCACCGCAACATCGGCCTCTTCGGCACCATCGAGCTGCGCAAGAACGCCAAGAACGAGCGCCTCGTCCCCTACGCCGGCGCTCACCCCGTGATCGGCAAGCTCAACAAGTTCTTCCGCGACAACGGCCTCTTCACCGTGATCTCGCAGAGCCTCGTCATGTGCAATCCGCCGCTCTGCATCACGGAGGCGCAGATGGCCGAGGGCTTCGAGATCATCGACCGAGGCCTGAGCCTCGTGGACGAGGTCTTCGAGGGCTGAGTCGGAGTCAGATCGCGACGATGCGGCGCACGGCACGGCAGTGCTCGTGCAGCCGCGTCAGGTCGCGAGGCGTCGCTCGACGCTCGACGAGCGACCTCACCACCGCCGAACCTGTGTAGAGTCGCCCGTTTCGGCGGAGGCGATCGGCGATGGCTCACGAGATCACGAAGGAAGAGGCACTGGCGGGGCTCCCGAAGGACCTCGCGGAGAGCCCGCTCTTCAGCGCGGATCTGGCACCGGTCCCGGACAAGCACCGCAACTGGACCACCTACAGCTTCGCGGCGCTGTGGATCTCGATGGCCCACTGCATCCCGACCTACATGATGGCGGGCGGGCTCGTCGCGGTCGGGATGAACTGGTGGCAGGCCCTCCTCACGATCGGTCTGGGCAACGCGATCGTGCTCGTGCCGATCCTCCTCAACGCGCACCCGGGCACCAAGTACGGCATCCCCTTCCCGGTGCTCGCGCGCGCCTCGTTCGGCACCACCGGCGCGAACGTCCCGGCGGTGCTGCGCGCCCTCGTCGCGTGTGGGTGGTTCGGCATCCAGACCTTCATCGGCGGCGAGGCGGTCAAGACCTTCCTCGTCGCGGTGTGGCCCGCGTTCGGAACGCTCGGCGGTGACGTCTCGCTCCTCGGCCTCTCGATCCCCTCGGCCATCACGTTCGGCATCTTCTGGGTGCTCAACATCGCGATCATCCTCTACGGGATGAACGCGGTGCGGGTGTTCGAGAACTGGGCCGCGCCGATCGTGCTCGTCATGGCCGCGCTCCTGCTCGGCTGGGCCGTCTCGCGCGCAGGCGGGGTGGGCCCGCTGCTCACGCAGCCCTCGCAGTTCGACACCGCGGGCGAGTTCTGGGCCGTCTTCGTGCCGTCCCTGACCGGCATGATCGGCTTCTGGGCGACGCTCTCGCTCAACATCCCCGACTTCACGCGCTACGGAAAGAGCCAGCGCGATCAGATGCTCGGTCAGACGCTGGGCCTGCCGACCACGATGATCGCGTTCTCCGCGATGGGTGTCGTGATCACCTCCGCGATGCACGAGGTCCTGCACGGCGCGGTCGCGATCGATCAGCTGTGGGACCCGGTGCTCGTGCTCTCGCACATCACCTCACCGGTGGCGCCGCCCGGCCTCGAGACGCCCATCATCGCCGACGGCGCGACCCGCATGATCGTCGCGGTGATCGCGCTCGTCGGGGTCGCCGTCGCGACGATCTCCGTGAACATCGCGGCCAACGTCGTGAGCCCCGCGAACGACTTCGCCAACCTCGCTCCGCGTCACATCTCGTTCAAGGCCGGTGGCGTGATCACGGGCGTGCTCGGCATCCTGATGATGCCGTGGAAGCTCATGGCGAGCGCCGACGCCTACATCTTCAACTGGCTCGTCGGCTACTCCGCGCTCCTGGGCCCCGTCGCGGGCATCATGATCTGCGATTACTTCGTCCTGCGCGACAAGACCCTCGACGTGCCGGATCTCTACCGGACCGAGGGGCGCTACCCGAAGTGGAACCCGGTCGCGATCGTCGCGCTCGTCCTGGGCGTGCTTCCGAACGTGCCGGGCTTCCTCCACAGCACCCACGTGGTGGAGGCGGAGCCCGGCTTCTTCGACGATCTCTACGTGTACGCCTGGTTCACGGGCTTTCTGCTCGCGTTCGGCGTGTACTGGCTCGGTTCGAAGCTCGCGGTCACTCCGCCGCGCCAGCGCGCGTGAAGATCTGCGAGACGTACGGGCCTGCGCCCTGCGTCGAGCGCACCGTGAGCGTGAAGCTCTGCGTCGTGCCCACGCAGTGACGGAGCGCGAGGAACGCGCCGCGCGTCGTCGTGTCGGACTCGACCTCGCGACCGTCGCGCGAGAGCGTCGCGTCGAGGTCGCGCACGCCCGCGCCGCCTGCGACGAGGATCGAGTAGCACTGCCCGCCCGCGAGTTCGAAGGTGTGCGTGCCCTCCTGGCCCTCGCGGCGGATGCGGCCCTGCTGCGGCTCGTAGTTCGCATCGAACTGGAAGCCCTCGGTCTCGAGCAGCGCCGTCATCTCGGAGAAGCGGACGTAGGTCAGGCCCTCGAGGCCGAACGGACCACGCGTTCCGCGCGGCCAGCGGTAGGCGCCGGCCATGAAGTTGCCCTGGCCGTTCTGCATCGCGACGCGCAGGAGGTAGCGGCCCGCGCGGCTCGTGCAGGCGCGCACCGTCGGGCGGCTTCCGCCCGCGTCGTCGCTGTCGACGACCTGGCCGTTCGGATCGACGAGCGAGAGCGTGAGCCCGCGGACACCGCCGTCGCCCACAGCGAGAAGCGCATAGCAGCGATCGTCCTCGAGCTCGATCGGATAGTCCTGCTGCGTGCCCGCACCGAGCTGTCCCGTCTGCGACTGACCGAGTGTCTCGTAGCCGCGCGCGCGCATGTCGGCGTCGAGGAGCGCGAAGTTCTCGGAGAGGCCGCCGCCGACCGACTCGCTCAGCACGGGCTCGGCCGTCTGCTCGGTCTGCTGCGCCTGCGGCTGACCGGCAGCGGGTGTCTGCGCGTACGCGACGGTGAACACGGGGCCTGCGCCCGCCGGCAGGCGGACCTGGAGCTGGTACTGCGCGGTGTCGCTCGCGCAGAAGCGCACGAGCGCATCACGGCCGTCGCTCTCGTCGACCTGCAGCGTGCGGCCCGTGCCATCGACGAGCTGGAGGTCCGTGTCGGTCGTGCCCGGTCCGCCCAGCGACGCGAACGCGTAGCACTGCGCGCGCTGGAGCGAGAGCTGGAAGGCACGCTCCTGGCGCTCGGCGAGGACCACACCGCTCGGGTCGCCGATGCGCACGAAGCGCTCGCCGCCGAGGGTCTGGTCGAGGACGCCGAGGCGGTTGCGCGTGTCGCCGTCGAGCGACGCGACCTGCGCGGCCGTGCTCACGGTGCCGAAGAAGGACGCGAGGTTCACCGGGCGACGGCCCCGCGCGTGGTAGGGCGCGAAGAAGAACTCGCCTTCACCACGCGCGAGCTGCACGCGCACGACGAAACGCCCGCCGCGTGCCGCGCAGAACGACGACCACGGGTGCTCGTCCGGCAGGACGTTGTGGCTCGCGTCGCGGCCGAGCGGATCGAGCACGAACATGTTCACGTCCGTGCCCGGCGTGCCGAAGACCGTGAGCGCGTAGCAATAGCCACGTCGCACGTCGATCGGGAACGCCGCGATGCCCTGCGTCGGGCTGAGCACGCCGCGCGTCGCGGGGCCCACGGGCTCGTAGCCCGCCTGACGAAGGACCTGGTCGTACTGATCGAGCTGCTCGCGCGGGGTGCCGTGCGCGACGACGCCCTGACCGACCTCGACACCGGCGGTGCGCTGGTCCGTCTGCCCGCCGCCACTCACCTCTCCTCCGCCCCGCACCACGTAGCGCCGTGGCCGGCAGCCGGAGAGGGCGAGGAGCGAGACGACGCAAAGGATCACAGCCAAGCGCAAGGTTCTCATCACACCCTCTGGGTAGGCCTCGGAGCGAGGCCGTCGATGGTGGCGCAGCGGGATCGCCAGCTCGCCTCGGGCGCATCGAAGCATGGGCCCATGGCGGCTCGCAACTCGACGCGGGTTCGAGCGTGAGGCTTCGACGAGCCCTGCCGCGTTTTGTTCGCGGGCCCACGCAACCGACTCGGCCTCCGCGCGATAGGGGCGGCCATGAACGCGATGCTACGCCTCCTGGCCCTCGTTTCTTTCCTCCTGCTCGTTCCGTGGCCCGCGCGCGCGGACGCCCCTGCGCCGTCGCAGGCCCTGCGGAGCGATCCGGAACCGCCCAGGCCCACGATCGCGCTCACCGCAGACGCCGGGGCCGTGATCTTCGGCGACTACGCGGTCAGGCTCGACGTGCTCCTGGCGCCCGCGCTGTCGCTGGGCGTCTCGGCTGGCGCGAGCCACCGCGCTGCCACCGACGACGCGCTGCTCGAGCTCGACGCCACGCTGTGGTGTCTCGGTCAGGGCCTCGAAGGAGCCTTCGTCTCCGCGGTGCTGGGGCTCGCGTGGGCGGGTCCCTGGACCCAGGAGCCCGGGATCACGCCGCGCCTCGGAGGCCAGGCGGGATGGCAATTCCTCTGGGAATCGCTGGCCATCAGCCTCGGTGCCGGCGCGCACGCGGCGTTCCGCGGGGACGGCGCCATCCTCCCCGAGGTCCGCGTGCGGGCCGCGCTCGGCGTGCTCTTCTGAGAGACCGAGAAAGAATCCTTCTTTCTCGGGATCGAATCGCAGTACGGGGTTTGGGGGCAACGCCCCCAACGCGCGGCGCCTGCGCCTTGCAGAAACCGAGGGCGGGGAGAGCGTTCAGCTCGAGGCGGGGAAAGGGCGGTGGGCTCGATCAAAATGCTTGCGCGTCCCCGGACCCTCGGTCAGTGTTCCGCCCCCTCCGGATCGGGCGCGACACGTGTCCACCGGCGAGGCGAACGGCAGAGGCCCCCAGTGGTGCCCGAGACGTTCGCGATGGCGGCCCCGCGCTGCGCAGCAGGCGAGGCAGTTCGAACGAGGAAACGGCCATGTACGCAGTGATCAAGACGGGCGGCAAGCAGTACCGCGTCGCGCAGGGCGACCGCCTTCGGGTGGAGAAGCTCGCGGGTGACGTCGGCTCCACGGTGACCCTCGACGAGGTGCTGATGATCGGCGGCGAGAAGGTCGTCGTCGGCACGCCCCGCGTGAAGGGCGCCAAGGTGACGGCGGAGATCGTCGCTCAGGACCGCGCCAAGAAGGTCATCATCTTCAAGTTCCGGCGCCGGAAGAACTACCGCCGCAAGCGCGGTCACCGGCAGCCCTTCACCGAGCTCAAGATCACTGGCGTCTCGGCCTGAGCCGCATCTCTCGAGGTTCACATGGCACACAAAAAGGGACAGGGCTCTTCGCGCAACGGCCGCGACTCGAACTGCCAGTACCGTGGGACGAAGGTCTACGGCGGTCAGGAAGTTCGCGCGGGCAACATCATCGTCCGCCAGGTCGGATCGAGCATCCACGCTGGTGAGAACGTGGGCGTCGGCAGCGACTTCACCCTCTGGGCGAAGATCGACGGCGTCGTGAAGTACGAGCGCTGGGGCAAGGATCGCAAGCGCGCCGCGGTGTACCCGAAGGGCGATGCGCGCCTCGCGGTCGCCGCCGCAGCCGCGGAGTGATCACACGCGCCGCGTGAGTGGCGCGCTCGGCTCGACTGCCTCGCGGCTCCCGCTCGGGAGCCTGCGGGGCTTCGTCGTTCCGTCGTTTCGTCGCTCCGCGCGCGGACGCGCAAGCTCACGGCCGAAACATGCCGTCGTGCGTTCGGCGTTTCGGAGCGAGAGACTTCCCCGCTATCCTGGTCCGTCGTCGCGGACGAGGTGTGCACATGGGCTGTTCTTCTTTCTGGTCTCGGGTCGGCGCCACGGCGCTGCTCGTGTGGAGTGTCGCTGCCGCTGGCCCGGCAGAGGCGCAGACCACGCTCATCGGGGGTCTGGGCGGCACGGCGGGCTACGGCACGCAGTGCCTGGGGCAGAACGACGACGGCTCGAGCAACGTCATCGACATCTCCGCCTACTTCCCCGACGGCCTGAACTTCTTCGGGACGGTGCAGCGCACGCTCTACGTCAACACGAACGGCAACATCACGTTCGCTGGTGGCGTCCCGACCTTCACCCCCGATCCCTTCCCGGTCGCTGCGCGGCCGATGATCGCGCCCTTCTGGGCGGACGTGGACACGCGCCACGAAGAGAGCGACCCGTTCGGCCTCGGTGGCTGCTCGGGGCCGGGCGACGGCGAGGCCGTCATGGGCCCCCCTTGTGACAACCCCTCGCAGAACGGCGTCTGGTGGCACTTCACGCCGGGGCGGGCCGTCTTCACGTGGGACCGGGTGGGCTACTACCAGTGCCACGAAGATCACCGCATGTCGTTCCAGCTCGTCCTCACGCGCGCCGAAGGATGTGTGGGGCCCGGCGACTTCGACGTGGAGTTCCGCTACACGCAGTGCGAGTGGGAGACGGGCGACGCGAGCAGCGGCTCGGGCGGCTTCGGCGGCACGCCCGCGCAGGCAGGCTTCGATGCCGGCAACGATCGTGACTTCATCATGATCGATGGCTCGCGCGCGGCGGGCATCGCGCGCCGCCTCTGCGACAGCTCGAACGTCGGCATCAACGGCACGTGGCGCTTCACCGTGCGCGCCGGTGTCGTCACGTGTCCCGACGCCGGCATGCCGTGCGCGCTTCCGGGCCTCATGGGCGCCTGCGCCGAGGGCCGCACGAACTGTGTCGGCATGGGCACCGAGTGCGTGCAGCAGGTCATGCCCGCGCCGGAGCGCTGCGACAACGTCGACAACGACTGCGACGGCATGACGGACGAGATCGACTCGAGCCCGCTCTGCGTCGCACCCGACGCGTGCATCGAGGGCGTGTGCACGCCGATGTGCTTCGAGGGCGGCTGCGGTGAAGGACAGACCTGCACCGACGCGGGCTGCATCGACGACGAGTGTGTCGGCGTCACGTGCGGCGAGGGCCAGCGCTGCGTGCGCGGCACGTGCGTGGGCGCCTGCGACAGAGTCGTGTGCCCCGCGGGCCAGATGTGCCGCGGCGGCCACTGCTTCGATGCGTGTGCGGGCGTGACCTGCGACGAATGCGGCGTGTGCGAGGAGGGCTCGTGTGTGCCCGAGTGCACCGCGACGAGCTGTGGCGCCGGCGAGACGTGTCAGCCCGATGGGCACTGCGTCGAGACCGCATGCGCGGGCGTGACCTGCTCCGCGGGAACGTTCTGCCGCGGCGGCTCCTGCGTCGATGCCTGCGAAGGTGCCACGTGCCCGCTCGGTGAGACCTGCCGCATGGGCATGTGCGTGACCGCCGATCCGCCCGACGCGGCCTTCGTCGGTCTCGATGCGAGCTTCGAGCACATCGACGGCGGCGGCCTCGCCTTCCCCGATGCGGCCCTCGGTCTCGACGCCGGCGCGGGCGGTGAGCCCGACAGCGGTCGCCGTCGCGGTGGCAGCACGTCGGGCTGCGGCTGTCGTGCGCCCGGAGGCCGCTCGTTCCCGAGCGGCTTCGCGACGGCTGGCCTCGTGGCGCTCGGCCTCGTGCTCGCGCGTCGCCGTCGGCGTGCACGCATCGGCTGAGAGCACGTGGCACTCGGATTGATCGATGCGAGTGCCACGGGCTCGATTCGGCGGGAGGGAGGCTCTCGCCGATTCACTCGGCGAGAGGGAGGGGCTGCGGCCAGACCCTCCGGCAAGAAACG
>JBILLJ010000313.1:0-3852 GCA_044376125.1 Sandaracinaceae bacterium | reverse complement strand
GAAGGAACGGCGCGTGGAAGCCCCACCTGCAGGAATCATCCGGGTCCCGAGCGCACGAAATGCAGGAGATTCGAGCCTCCGCTGGCGGATTGGCGGGCGCCTGGCGGCGCAATTCCGCCAGGGGGGCTCGATCACGGTGCGCTCACCACCCGGGTCCGACACCCGTCCCGCCGCGCAGGTCCGACACCGCCGCGCCACGCGCCGCGCAGGTCCGACACCGCCGCGCCACGCCGGGCGCTGCCGTCGCGACGGCGTGGTGCGGCTCGGTCACGCCTTCGGCGTGAGCGCGCGGCGGCGGCAGCGGGCGGTCGCGAGCACGACGAGCACCAGCGCGAGCCAAGACATGGCGAGTGTCTCGCGGCGTGCTGCGCGGCAGCCGCAGCCGCCTTCGGGCGCGGGCGGGCCTGCGTCCGAGCCGCTCATCGGGCCTGCGTCCAGGCCCGGCGCGTCCGGACCGCCGCTCGCATCCGAGGCGATCACGGCAGCGTCCGGCAGACCCGCGTCCGGGGTGGGCAGCGGCGGGTACGAGAGCTCCAGCACGAGCTCGAGATCGAACGAGAGGTCGCTCGATCCCGCGCTGTCCTGCTTCACCGTCGCGGCGATCCAGTTCTCTCCGGGCAGGAGCGCATCGAGCGGCACCGCGGTGCGGTCGAGGACCGCGTCGTCGCCGTCGGAGCCCGTCGAGTACGCCTCGTGATCGGTCACCTCCGCGACGTTGCGGCTGTGGACGACGCGGCCGTTCACGAGCACCGCGATCGCGTCGTCGTAGACGCCTCGCACCCACGCGGCGGTCACGGTGGCGCCCGTGAGATCGACCGACTGCCGGAAGTACGCGCTGGCCACGTTCGGATCGAGATCGGCGAGCACCGTCGCCTCGTCGCCGTCGCCGTAGCCGAGCTCTGCGGGGCCCTCGCTCCAGCCCGCGCCCTCGCCCGTCGCCCAGCCTGCGGGCGGCGCCATCGGGCCATCGTGGTACTCCCACACGGCACCGAGCGGGATGACCACCTGCTCGCCGCCTCCGCCGAGCGAGAAGGTGCCAGAGAACGCGTCGGCCGCGGGGCGGTCTGCGTCGCGCACACGGATGCGCACGGCGGGGATCGCGAACGGAGGCGCCATCCACGTGTGGCGGCCCGTGTCGACGAGGCCGCGCGCGATGGGCTCCCAGTGGGCGCCGTCGTCGTAGGTCACGTCGAGATCGACGCGCTCGATCGGCACCCCGGTGTGGAACCACGCGATCTCGAGCGGCGCGCCAGGTCGGTGCACGCTGCCCGCGACGGGCTCCGTGACGAAGAGCCCGTCCGACTTCGTGAGCGTCACGTGATCCGATTCGACGCCGTCGACGCGGACGTTGCGCAGCGTGAGCGTGTCGCCGTCGACGTCCATGATCGTCGAGCCGTTGCGGATCTCGGAGAAGAACATCACCGGGTGCATGCCCTCGCCGCTCACGCCCGCGCCGCCGTGCCCTGCGACGACGTACAACGTGCCCGCGACGCCGCTGCGGTACGGCCCGTCGCCGTCCGTACGACCGTCTCCCGGATCGACGATGCCCGCCGCGGTCGTGGGCGTCTCGTACGCTCCCTGCAGGAGGTGGCTCCGCTCGTAGATGTGACTGTGCCCCGCGAGCACGAGGTCGACGCCGTGCGCCTCGAGGATCGGGAGCGCGTTCTCGCGCATCTGCACGAGCTGGCTCTCGGTGTCCGAGTCGTGCGAGCCGTCGGTGTAGGGCGGGTGATGGAAGTAGACGACGATCCACGTCGCGGACGTGGAAGCGAGGTCCGCGTCGAGCCAGCGCAACATCGCACCGTCGGGCGTGCGCGGGCTCTCGTGCGAGTCGAGCACGACGAAGTGAACGTCGCCCCAGTCGTACGCGTAGTAGGCCTCCGTCCCGCTCGCGAGACCGCCCGCACGACCATCGCGCGGCGTGACGTACGCCTCGTAGTACGGCCCGGTCTCGGAGGCCGAGTCGCTCGAGCTGCCCTCGTGGTTGCCGATCGCCGGGTACACCGGCGTGTTGCGCAGGACCTCGGCGTACGGCGCGAAGAAGCGGTCCGTGAACTCCGTGGTGCTCCCGACGTTGTAGGCCATGTCGCCGACGTGCACGAAGAGATCGAAGGGCCGCGTGCTCGCCTCGGTGAGCGCCGCGTCGCGCACGCGCGCCTGGGTGGAGTCGCCCGTGCCCGAGTCGCCCACGATCCACACGCGGAACGGCACGCGGTCGCCGGGCGCCGGCGCCGTGGTGAAGCGATCGGCGGGGTTGCCGGGCGTCGCGGGCGGACAGCTCGCGGAGCCGACCGCGTAGTACTGCGTCGTCAGCGGCGCGAGCCCGTCGACCACGATCTCGTGCTGCGTGCTCGATGCGCCGTCGCCGACGTGTCGGTCGAGCCGATCGGGAGCGTCGCCCACGCAGACGTGCCCGGCCGTCGCGCTCGTGTCGCGCCACACGATCGTGACCTCCGTGCTCGTCGTGCGCTGGACGTACGGACGACGCTGCGCGTGGGCGAGCACGGGCCAGAAGGTGGCGGCGACGAGCGCGAGGAGCGCGAGGGAGTGGCGCGGGCTCATCGTGCACCTCGCGCGCGCTCGAGGCGACGAAGGAGCGCCTGCGCATTGGCGCTCGGCGTGTGGAGCGCGAGCGCGCGGCGGGCTTGCCGCTCGGCCTCGTCGAGTCGGCCCAGGCCCTCGAGCGCGCGTGCATGATCGACCAGCGCAGCGGCGCTGGGGCGGCGGCGCGTGCGGAGCGCCAGCTCGCGCTCGGCCTCCTCGAAGCGCGCCGTGGCTTCGGCCTCGCGCCCCGCCTCACGGAGGATCTCCGCGGCGCGGAGGAGCCAGCGACCCCGTGTGGCCCCCGCGCGTGGCTCGATCAGCGGCGCGATCGCCTCGAGGGCCACCTCGTGCTCACCGAGCGCCTCCGCGCGATCCACGAGCGCCAGGCGCAGCGCCGTCGAGCCCGTGATCTCGAGCCCCTCTCGGTCGTTCGCGAGCGCCTCGCGTTCTCGGCCCAGGCGCGCCAGCAAGGCGCCGCGCTCGAGGTACGCGTCGGGATCCGGCGACAGCGACACCACCTCGTCCCAGGCCTCGACCGCCTCCGTGAGGCGGCCCTGCCGCGAGAGAATGCGAGCGCGCAGCGCCAGCGCCCGCGGCCCTGCGAAGCCTCCGGCGCGCGCACGTTCGAGCTCGGCGAGCGCGTCGTCGAAGCGCTCGATCGAGACGAGGGCCTCCGCACGCACGGCCGCGACCGTGGGCTCGTGCGGCGCGAGCGCCGCGGCCAGCGAGAGGTCCTCGAGCGCGCGCTCCGCATCTCCTGCTTCGATCGATCGCTCCGCGTGCGCGATCACGAGGCGCACGTCGTGCGGGTGGAGCGCGAGCGCTCGCTCGATCTCGAGAATCTCCTCGCGTGCGGGAAGATCGGCCGAGGCGCTCGACGCGACGCCAGAGAGCGCGAGCGCGACGAGCGTGAGCGCGAAGCGAGAGGGGGGTTGCATGGAACGAGCGTACCGAGGCCCCGGACGAGTGGGGAGGCGCGAGGCCGGATCGCGGTGCTAAGTAGGGCCGATGCGCTCGCGGGCCTCGCGCCTCTTCGTCGTCGCCGTGCTCGGCCAGGTGGTCGTCACGTGGTCCGTCGCGGGCCTCGCGCAGGACGCGCCGACGCCGCCCGAGAGCACTGCGAGCGCTTCGGAGGGCACTGCGAGCGCTTCGGAGGGCACTGCGAGCGCTTCGGAGGGCACTGCGAGCGCTTCGGAGGGCACGGCGAGCGCTTCGGAGGGCACGGCGAGCGCTTCGGAGGGCACGGCGAGCGCTTCGGAGGGCACTGCGGCGTCGCCGGAACGCAACGAGAGCGTCGATGCGAACGCG
>JBILLJ010000193.1:0-13896 GCA_044376125.1 Sandaracinaceae bacterium | reverse complement strand
ACATCGACACGACGGGTGGCGTGGACCCGAGCTGGAACGGCGCCGGCTGGGTCGAGGTGGAGTACGGCATCTCCGGCAACGTCGCGAGCTTCACCGTCCACGGCCAGTGCCACGACAACGGCGCGCTGGAGTGCTCGGACTCGACTGGCACGCTCACTTCGCGCATCGGGCACTTCCGCGCCAACTGCGCCTGCGCCGAGGAGCAGCACTACCGCTATCGCTGGGACGAGCTGAACCGCCTCGTCGAGGGCCTCCGCTACGACCGCGCGACAGGCGGTTCGTGGACCTACGGCGCGCGCATGCGCTACCGCTACGACGGCGCGAACCAGCGCACGGTCAAGCAGAGCTTCGCCGCGACCGACGTCAACACGCCCGAGCGCCACGCGCTCTACGTGTACGCAGAGTTTGAGCGGCGGGGCCTTGTCATCGGAGTCATGAACAGCAACGGTCCCACCTACCTCGCGACAGCGAGCACCGGCGACGCGACCGAGACACAATACCTGATTGCTGACGCCCGCATCGTGTGGGACGGCGAGCCCTCGATCGCTGGCACCGACATCGACCGCAACCGCCGCGTGACGGTGAATGCGAGCGACCTTCTTGACACGATCACAGCGTCCATCGATATCGAGAGCGGCACGTTGGTGGAGGTGAGCACGTACTACCCCAACGGGGCAAGAGAGAACCTCTGGGCGAACGAGGCCGATGTCCCGCTCGAGCCGATGGGGTTCACAGGCAAGGAGGCCGACGAGGAGATCGGGGTCACCTACTTCGGAGAGAGGTGGTTGATCCCGAGACTCGGCAGGTGGGCGACACCGGATCCGCTGCACGTACATGCGGCTGGTGGCGAAGAGGTGCTGAACAGTTTCCACTATGTGAGTGGAAATTTGCTCCAGGCCACGGATCCGACAGGGCTCCAACAGCGTCCGGAGATGTGCACGGAACCGAACTTTGCCCCCCCTCCCACCGCGTCCGAGCGCGCGGGAGCAGTGGCAGGCGAACGAGCCGCCGTCGGGGAGGCCGGCGCCGCCGTGGCAAATATGTATGGCATTGAACCAACCATGTCTGCGGCGCACATGACTCCACAGCACCTTGCGCTGTTTCGCGCGGCACAAGCGCTCGGAGCTCTGGGGTGGGTCGAAACGCCGAGAGGCGAGTACCACTACTCCGGTGCCGCCGTGACCGGTTACTGGGCTCCGAGGCCGTGGCAGGGGACGGGAGGCGAGGAGTTCGATCGTGCCTTCAGTACTGCCTACGACAACGTCATGGATTCCGTTCCGCAAGATGTCTGGGAAGCCACGCACCCACAGCAGGTCTCGGCGCTGGAGACGCTGACCGCGCGACTCGGATCACTCCTTGTTTCTAGTGCGGAGGCGCAGCCGCCCGACACCGCGACCACTGGAGCGCGAGGAGAGGCAATCGCACGAGGTATACTTGAGGATGTCGGATTTCGCGACATCGTCGCCATTCAGAACGATAGCGGAAATGGGTTTGATATCGTCGCGCGGTATGGTAGGCGCATCATCGTAGCTGAGGTCAAGTCCAGCAGACGGGATGTCTTTCGAGGGTTGTCCGAGTTGCAGGTTGACTTCCGGTCCGCGCTCCGACGCATCCTTGAGCAGGCACAGACCGATCGGTATCCCGCGGCGCAGAGGGCTGCAGCAGCGAGGCTCGAACGACAGATTGCGGCACGCGGCGGGCGCGTAGCGGGTATCTATATTGGCGTGGCGAACGTGCGCTCCGGCAACGCTATTCAGGTCTCAATCGAACGTTGGACGCGCCAGGGTCGCGCAGCACCAGTGATCCGCGGCACGCGCGCGGCCGCAACGGTTGAACTGCGTCGGCACTTGCAACGAGCAAGACGGGCGAGGAGGAGATGATGTTCGTGGATGGATTAGAAGAAGCGCGCGTGGCTTTTCAGCTGCGGGGAAGGCGCGACGAGAAGGCCTTTGAGGTCGCCGTACGACGAGCGACTACGGCACAGAAGCCGGCGGGACGACGAGATGCCGCGTTGCGCGCGTGCCAGTTGCTGAAAGACCTTGCAAGGCGGACGCTTGCGGTTGCCCTTCACGAAGGGGACGAACCCGGCCGCGCCCTGGCGTTGGTAGGAGAGGCTCTCGTCCAGAAGGAGCGTCTAATGGGAGACTTCGTTTCGTTGGAGGCCCTCTCCTTCGGCCTGGCCATTGTTTGTCTGACTCGTCCGCGCAAGGAGCGGACGGGAGCACTTCGGGCGTGGCGGGGTGCTTCGGCGGCGCAGACACTGACTCCCCGTGTCGTAGATCTGGTCAACGTCACGAGGCTTGTCGACCCGAGGGTTCCGTTCGTGCGTGCCAAGGGCACACCGTTCGGCGTCCGACTTGAACGTGCCCTGCGCGACGGTTCCGCCGCGTCAGTTCGCGCCGCACTCGGTCGATCATATAGAGCATACCTGACGCGCGACCGATGGCGGCGCGTTGAGCCAATGAGTTGGATTCCGATCGAGGCGTTAATCGCGGCCGCGCGACTGCGAGGTGCCGCGGTGCAGCGCCACGAGGAGGTGGAGGGCAACTCGCTTCTCCTACCCAAGCTGTGGCACGCGTGGAGGCCTCGACACTGGAGCGCTCCGTTGTTGAGGCCCGAACTCGTGGAGCTAGACAGGGCGGTGACGAGCGCGCTCCTCTGAACTCCCTCCCCCGAAGTACGGAGGTCAGAGCATCGCCAGAACCTGGCTCGGGCGACTCCGGCTCGCCTCGCGGATTACCCTGATCCGAGGACATCTCGCGCCCCACTGAGGTCGGATGCTGACAATCGAAGACGACATCGGCGCCCGTCGGCGTAGCCGCGGGCGGAGCACGACTGCCCCGAAGTACGAAGGTCAGAGCATCGCCAGAACCTGGGTCGGGCGACTCGGGCTCACGTCGCAGAGCGCCCTGGTTCGAGGACGTCTCGCCGCCCCGCTGAGCACCGACGATGACAATCGAAGACGACATCGGCGCCCGCCGGCGTCACCGGGGACGGAGCACGGCTGCCCGCACGACCTTCTGGTCGGCGGGGACACTCCAGCCTTCGCGCGTCGCGAAGGCTGGACTCTCGTGATCGGGGTGTCGGGCTACAGCACCTCTCTCCGAAGTACGGAGGTCAGAGCATCGCCAGAACCTGGGTCGGGCGACTCCGGCTCACCTCGCGGAGTACCCTGGATCCGAGGACGTCTTGCCGTCCCGCTGAGCTCCGACGCTGGCAATCCGCGAAGTACCGAGATCAGAGCATTGCGAGAACCTGCGTCGGGCGACTCCGGCTCACCTCGCGGAGTGCCCTGATCCGAGAACGTCTCGCCGCCCCACTGAGCTCGGATGCTGACAATCGAAGACGACCTCGGCGCCCGCAAGCGGAGCCGCGGACGGAACACGGCTGCCCCGCACGACCTTCTGGTCGGCGGGGACACTCCAGCCTTCGCGCGTCGCGAAGGCTGGACTCTCGTGATCCGGGTGCCGGGCTACAGCACCTCGCGGGGCGTCGGAATCCGCGGCGGGAATGTGCCCGCCGGAAACGGGCAGAGCTTACCAGTCTCGCGGTATCGCTTGGACGCGAGGTCGTAGGCCGCCATCACCTCGGCGTAGGACTCCTCGTACGCCTTCACCTGCTCGTCGGTCCCGTGCGCCAGAGGCTGCGGAGTCTTGCTCTTCCTGCGCCGGCCGGGCGGCACGCCGTTCGGGTCCTGCGTCGTGTACTTGTCGGGCCTGGGCAGACGCCGGCTCCCGTCGTCGCGGCGCTTGCGGGCGACCTGGGCCTCGAGGTCCTGCATGTTGAGCACGAGCGCGCGACGCTGCGCCCCGAGCTCGAGATCGGAGAGCCCGACGCGGTGTGGCAGCGCCGTGAGCGGCACCGACGCGGTGCGCACGAAGTTGCCGCGCTCGTCGCGGCGGCCGCTCAGCTCGCGCCAGCTCTCTTCGTCGAACCAGCTCGCCTCCACGGCCGAGCGGCCCTCGATCACCGACGCGTACGAGCACAGCCCCGGCCACTCGATCGCGCGCTCGACGAGCTCGTGTTTCACCGCTTGCTGGTGCACGTACTGTTCGATCCCCACGGCCGCCTCGTTCGAGAGGATGACCTCACATCGATACCGTCTCTTGAAGAACGCCCCGTCCCGCTCGCGATGCAGGTTGAGCGCCAGCGCGATGAGGCTCTTGAGGTACTGCATGAACGAGTCGAGGCGACAGCCCTGGATCCCGAGGAGCAGGTGCGCGTGGTTCGAGAGGAAGCAGAACGCGTGGATGCGCACGCCGTACTTCTCCGCGGCCTGCTCGAGGGCGCTCGCGATCACGAAGCTCGTGTACGCGTCGGGCCGCATGAGGAACGCGTCCCCGACGCACTTGAACGAGACGTGGACGAGGTCCTGATCGGGCGCGAAGTGACGACGGCGGGCCATGATGCCCGGGTTGTCGGCCGCCCCAGGCGAGCGTTGCGTGCGGCGACGGGCGGCACGACGCGCGGTAAGGAGGCTGTGTCGCTCGGGCCGCGCCTCACGGCGGCGACCTTTGGCGGCGTGGCGCGAGGCGGAGGGCGCGCTCGTCACCACCGCCGAGCGGGCACCGTCGATCCGCGCGTTGTCACTCGTCGGCGACCGACTGCGCTGCGGTGTGGCAGGTGCGGCACACCCAGTCGGGGCTGTAGTACCGTGCCTGGCCGACGAACTGCTCGGTGCCGCACGAGGAGCAGGGCGCGTAGAGCGCGCGGGCCACGCGGGGCAGGGCGCTGACGACACGCTCGAGCTGCTCGACGTCGAGCTCGCGCAGCCCGAGGGCGGCCGCGAGGCGCTCTGCCCGGGCACCGTCGATCACGACGTTGCGTCCGAGCTGCACCCACCGGACGTGGAGCTCTGCGGCCACGTCGGGCGTGACTCTCTCGGCCGTGACCACGTCGCGCGGACCGAGCCCGGAAGCGAACAACTCGAAGGCGCGGGCGGCGAGCTCGCCAGGCTCGCGGCGCACCTGCCGGGAACGGGCGAGCGCGAGTCGTTCGACTTCGTCGTGGTCGAACCACGGTCTTCCGCGGTCGTCATGCGTGACCTGCAGGTCGCCGGACTCGACCAGCCGACCCACCGAGCGAACGGAGACGCCGAGGGCGCGCGCAGCGTCCTCTCGCGACAGCTTCGCCGTGACATCGTTCGGGGGGATCTCGATCGAGCCGTCCACGAACCTGCTCCTCGTGTGGGCACCCGACCGGGCGCGTGTCCGGGCGCCCCGCCGGGCGCCCGATGTGTTGCCGTGTCACGAATCAGCCGTCGTTGCCGTCCTCGGCGCAGGGGCACGGCGGGCACGGCGTCACCGCGCTCGCCGGGGCATCCTTCGCGTCATGCAGCGGGCGCGGGCAGGTCGCGCCCGGTCCGACGACCGCGTTGTCACTGCCCGCGTCGTCGCCGAGGCAGAACGGGTCGCCGACCACGAACTCCTCGGTGGTGGTTGTCACACGGCGGACGAGTCTGTGATTCCTCATGTTGCCTCCGCGGCGCCGCGCGAGGCGCCAATGCATAGGACAGCACCGCCTCGCGGAGGCGCAACGGAATCTCGATCGCGGCGCGAAGAAAACGTAGTTGGTTTTGCCGGTAATCACCGGGATCGAAATCCTCTGTGGTGTTCGCACGCGTCGCCAAGATACGTGGCACGGGCCGCGATCACATCGTGTGAAATGACAGGCGCCACGAATGGGTGACCATCGTTCATCCCGACGTCGCAGAACTGACAGCGACGGTGCGGGCAACGGCACGGCGGCCCCAGAGAGCCGTGTGGCACTCCGCCGAAGCAACTCTCGTCAGGAGCACTGGAACGTCCGGGCCTCGGAGGGATGCAGCCGCAAGCCCATCCTTGTGGGCCAACGACCCCGCAGTGGCGATGGATCGTTGTGGCTGGCTTCGGGAGGCGAACGCTGTCAACGAGCATTCCGCCGGCGGATGAGCGGCTTCGTAGGTCGTCGACACCCGTCCTTCGATTCTCGTTGGCTCGCCTGAGCTTCAACATGTGCGGTCGGAGTTCGAGGATCGCGATCGCCTTCAGGAGGTCCCTGGGGGCCGTGGTCCGCAATCGTGCTGTACTTACGTAGAGTTGAGCGAGGACGTCGAGGTTCACGCCACCGCGGTTCGGTGGGGGGCGGGCGAGGTCATGGCGCGAAATCGGGCGACCACCGCCCCGCAGCGCCCTCGGAGCCTTGCGATCCCAGGCGAGCGCACCGAGTAGCAGTTGACCAAACGTGGTTGGAGACCGCAGCGTCCGAGCCTCGCGTCTGAGCACCCGCGCGCGGGCTGGCTGGGCCTCGTCGGCGCGGAGTGCGATGTGTTCGGCAGATTGCAGAACGCTAGCCAGGAGGGTGTCGATTGAGGGCCCAATTGCTGCGAGGACGAGGATCGGTTCGCGAGTCTCCGTCTGCGCGCGCGTTGCGTCGGTCCCGTGACGCTGCGCGTCGATTGCGATTGCGGCTTCGCGGACGAACGCGGCCAAGCGCCTCCTTGGAGGCCGGCCGGCACGCCTCAGCGACGGCACTTCGGCTCCGTCCACTCCCGTGAGTCTGAGTCGCGGGAGGGCAACGCAAGCCTCGGACCCACGCTGGCGATGGTTGTCACAAGGAGCCGGTGAGGTTCCGACCGGCTACCCCCCGAGGGTTTTGTCCCACCCCCTTCCGCGACGGGTGGAGGTCCGGAATGAGACTCACGAACATGCGATCGGAGGTCGTCGCGCGGCATTCCGCGCGCGACGGTACCAGGCTCCTCACCGTCGGCGAAGCTGCCGCAGCGACCGGCGTCAGTCCAGCGACCCTCTGGCGGTGGGCGAGGCGTGGGCGTGTGCGTGCCGTCCGCGTGGGGGGTCGAACCTTCTTCGCGCTGGCCGAGTCGCCGCGGCTCGTCGTGGAGCGCCGCGAAACGAGTCGGTCGTGACCACCTCGCGGAGGCTCAACGTCTCGTTCTTCGCGTCGATGACCTCGACGGTGCCTGAGCTCGCGTTCGGTCTGACGTGGCCCGAGCTCGTCGCGCGGCTCGGCCCGCCGCGCAGCTACGTCGCGAAGGACGCGGCGCCGCTCTACTCGCCGGCGGAGTGGCTGCCGGGCAAGACGCGAGGGAAGGACGGGGTGGTCGCGATCCACTTCGGCGTCCTCGACCTCGACCACTGGCGCGCTGGCGACATCGTCGGCCTCGTCGAGGACCTCCGCCGCAAGGGCCTCGCCTACTACCTCGTCTCGACGTGGTCGAACGGGAGCCGAGGCCCTGAGGACACCTGCGGCAGGCTCCTCGTCCCGTTCTCGCGCCCCGTGCTCCCGTCGGAGTGGTCGAGCCTCTGGGGCGTCCTGAACGACAGACTTGCCCGTGGGATGGCCGACCCGAAGTGCAAGGACGTTTCGCGCAGCTATTATCTGCCGAGCTTCCAGGAGGGCTCGAGCGCGCCTCCGTTCCACGACGCCGCGCTCGAGGGCGAGCCTGTCGACATCGACACGCTTCTGCGCGGGCGCGGTGCGGACGCGGGGGTGCGGCCGCCTGCGGTGCCTGGGGCTCCTGCGCCAGCGGCGGGCGGCGGGATCGACCGCTGGCAGCTCAAGGAGGTCGCCACGACGTACTCGAAGTCGGAGAACGATTACAAGGTGTTCATCGGGCAGACGCTGTTGCGTGTGCTGCGAGGCGAGATGTACGCGCGGGAGCCGGGGACGATCGGATCGATCTTCGAGACCGGTGGCGTGGTGCTGCCGGAAGGTCGGAACGACACGACGTACAAGGTCGTGGCCAAGATCTGCGAGCACTTCCCGCATGCGGAGCCGCAGGCGATCGCCGACCTGTTCGCGCCGTCGGTGGCGCTGATGGGCGGGCCCGAGGTGCACGAGATCGTCTCGATGGTCGAGCGCTTGGCGGGGGAGGCGAAGCAGGCGCACGCGCACAAGATCTTCGAGGTGCTCGGTCGCTACGAGCCTTACACGGACGAGGAGTTGCAGGCGTTCGCGCAGCGGGCGGAGATCTCCCTCTCCACGCTGCGGCAGCGGTGGATCGTGCAGCGCGATCGCACGTACTACGTGCTCCGGCCCGAGGGCTACCGCGCCTTCTCGGACAGCGAGATCGAGAACGCGGCCGCGTTCCATCTCGCGCCGGCGATCCGCGCCGGCGTCGACACGCAGAAGATGTCCAAGTACGGCGCGAAGAACAAGACCGTCAAGGAGCTCGTGCACGACTACGGCACCATCGCGGCCGGCACGATCATCGACCTCACCGCGCAGCAGACGCACTACGACGAGGCCACGCAGATGATCGTCGAGGCCCCGTACCCCGTGCGCGTGAAGCCGTACGAGCACCCGGAGATCGACACCTGGCTCCGCTACCTCGCCAAGGGCCGCTACGAGAAGCTCATCCACTGGCTCGCCGCGCTCCTCGCGCTCGACGAGCCGTGCGCGGCACTCTACCTCGAGGGCCCACCCGGCGTCGGCAAGAGCCTGCTCGGCTACGGCGTCGCTCGGATCTGGACTACTGAGGGCCCCACGATGATGGGCGAGGTCATGGGCAACTGGAACGAGCGACTCGCCAAGTGTCCGCTCGTGTTCGGTGATGAGAAGGCTCCGGTGGATGCGCGGGGCCGCGTGCAGACGGACGCGCTCCGCGAGTTCATCCAGGCACGAGACCGGCCGTTCAAGCGAAAGTTCAAGGACACGGCGACGATCCGCGGGTGTGCCCGAGTGATCTTCGCCGCGAACAACCGCAACCTGCTCGAGACTTCCGACCACCTCACTGAGAACGACATCGCGGCGATCGTCGAGCGCATCCTGTACGTCCCTGTCCATCAGGATGCGCGCGAATACCTCGCGTCGTTGCCGCAGGGCACGGCGCAGGACTGGGTCTACGGCGACGCGTTGGCCGAGCATGCGCTCTGGCTCGCGCAGACGGTGCAGGTGCCTCGCACTGGGCGCTTTCTCGTCTCCGGCGAGGCGAGCGACCTGACCAACACCTTGACCGCGATGACGGGCCTTCGCTCCAGCGTGTGTCAGTGGCTGGTCGGGTACCTCATGTCGCCGGAGCGCATGCAGCAGAAGGCGACGCTGCTGTCGCTCATCCGAGTGAAGGACGGGCAGCTCCGCATCCAACCGAAGGCGATCGCCGAGGCCTGGGCCGAGTACGTCCACCACGACTTCCAGCCGCCATCACCAAAGGAACTCTCGCGCGCACTGCGCGGGCTGTCGTGCGAGATCTGCGTTCGCACTGTCGATAACCCGACCGCGAAGTTCCGCGTCGTCAACATGGACCTCCTCGCGGAGTGGGCCGAGCAGACTGGGTACGCGACGCGAGAGGATCTCGACCGGCAGGTGCGCGAACTCGAGGCGCGAGGGCGCCCGTGACGGCGCGGGCGCGGACACGTTTCGCACCTCTGCCCGCCGGAGGGCTCACCGGCGCGGTTGAGCAGAGCGGTGATTTCGTGTATGACGGCAATCATGGGTCGCAGGCCTCTGCCTCTCGACGTTCGGCGAAGCGAGATCGTCCAGGTGCGGGCGACGGTCGGCGAGCGGGCGCGGTGGGAGCGAACCGTCGCTGCACGCGGCACGACGGTGGCCGAGGAGATCCGACGGCATCTGAACGCGCTCGCGCGCAGGGTGCTCGGCGAGGAGACCTCTCCCGCATCGCCGACGCGCTCGAGCGGCTCGTCGGGCACCTCGTCCCGAGCCAGGCGACCGAGGTCCCGATGACCGAGTACGTGACGCAGAAGAACTGCATGCAGGTGGTCGGGCTGACGGCGCGACGTTTCCTGGAGCTGCTGCGTCGGGACGACGCGCCGCCGGTCATCGCGGTCGGGAAGGTGCGGATGGTCCGACGGGACCATCTCCTCGCGTTCCTGGATCGTCTGCGACGCGTGACGGAACCGGTGGTGGAGGCGGACGGGGCGGCCGCAGTCCTCGCGGAGATCGGCTGCGTGACGACGCGGCGAGGAGGGTGACGTGCCGGCTCGCGCGACGGGATCGACGAGGTGGAAGGACGGTCGGTGGATCGCGCGCATCACGTTGGCCAAGAAGCGCGTCGTGGTGCACCTGGCGACCTGCGTCACGCGGGACGACGAGGACAAGGCGAAGACTCGGACCGAGCTCCTGGCCCGCCTCGCCGGTCAGCTCACGGCCGCGGGGCGCGGGGATGTTGCGATGCCTCTCCTCGACCGCGCAGCGGGGCGAGACGGCAAGGCGCTGTCGGACGTCCTCGAGGCGGCCAAGCGCCTTTGCGCCGGCGAGGCGGCTCCGGTGTCCGCTGCCGTCACGTTCGCGGATTTCGCCGAGCGCTGGACGAGCGGCGCGCTTCATGCGCGGTACCCCGACCATGTGAAGGACATCGACCAGGACGACAATCGTGAGCGTCTCGCCAAGTACGTGTTGCCACTGGTCGGGTCTGTGCCGCTTCGCGAGTTCGGCATCGACCAGGCGGATGCCGTCATGAGCGCTCTGCCCCCCACGCTGTCGCGGCCTACCCGACGCCACGTCGCGCAGGTGATGTCGCGGGTGCTGACCCTCGCTGCGTTTCCTGGACGCATCATCGCGCAGAATCCTTTGCCGAAGGGCTACCTGCCCCAGATCGGTCCGGGGAAGGCGAAGGCATTCCTCTACCCGGACGAGGATGCGCGTCTCATGCGCACTACATCGGTGGAACTCTCGTCGCGCGTGCTGTACGGCTTCTTGGCTCGGGAGGGGATGCGCAGCCAGAGCGAGGCCGGCCGGCTGACGTGGTCGGACCTCGATCTCGTTCGGGGTATGCTGAAGCTGGACGAGAACAAGACGGGCGATCCGCGCGCGTGGGCTCTCAACCCGGGTGTCGTGCGAGCGATGGCCGAGTACAAGCGGTTGCGCAAGCCCGCTTCGGAGAACGAGCTGGTGTTCGTCGATGCCGACGGCGAGGGCCTCCTCGACGAAGACGACTCCAAGATCGTCGACCGCTTCCGACGCCATCTCCAGGAGGCGGGCGTCGCCCGCGCGGAGCTCTTCGAGAGGTCCCAGACACGACAGCGGATCCGGGTGCACGACCTCCGCGCGACGTTCGTGACGCTCTCGCTCGCGAACGGTCAGACCGAGACATGGGTGGCGGACCGCACGGGCCACCGGTCCAGCGTGATGATCAACCACTATCGCCGCGCCGCGCGCCAGGTCGCTGAGCTGAACCTCGGCATGCTGATGCCTCTCGATGAAGCGATCCCCGAGCTGCGCCCTTCGCCCACCACCAAGCCGTCTGGGCCAGTTCGAGATCTCGATGTGGGCCGCGATGTGGGCCGGAGCGCCGCGGATCCGCTTCATTCCGCGTTCGCATCGCCCGGAATTTCCTTGTCAGTTCCGGGCAGTAGCCGAGGAGGGACTCGAACCCTCAAGCCCTTGCGGACAGCGGATTTTGAATCCGCCGCGTCTGCCATTCCGCCACTCGGCCGTGTCGTTCGGAGCGCTGTCTAGCAGAGGTTCGCGAGGGAGGGGAGCCTGACGAACGTCTTCGACGACCTCGCGCGGCTCGCGGGCGCGGCTCGCGAGGGCGCTGCGGGTTGTGGGGGGCTTCGGGTACCCTGGACGGGTGATGCGCAGTTTCACCACGCCCCGCCTCGCTTCGATCGGTCTTCTCCTCTGCCTCGCCAGCGCGCTCGCCGGATGCCCAGCGCCGGGCGGCGGTGAGGATGCGGGCGCGGGGGACGCAGGCATGCGGGGGGACGGCGGCATGAGCGACCGCGACGCGGGGACGTGCGTCACGAACGCGGACTGCGTGGACGACCTCTACTGCACCGATCGCGAGCGATGCGTCGAGGGGCGCTGCACGTTCCAGCCGACGCTCTGCGACGACGGGATCGACTGCACGACCGACACGTGCTCCGAGGAGCGGCGGCGCTGCGAGAACGTCGGGCCCGATGTGGACGGCGACGGCTCGCGAGATGCCGATTGCTACGACTATCGCGGCGTGCCGCTCGGGGACGACTGCGACGACGACGACGCGATGCGCTTCCCCTCGAACCTCGAGGTGTGCGACGCGATGGGGCACGACGAGGACTGCGACCTCACCACGTTCGGCGGTGTGGACGCCGATGGCGACGAGTACGAGTCCTCCGCGTGCTGCCAGCGCGATGCGATGGACCGCCTGCGCTGCGGCACCGACTGCGACGACGCCGTGGGGAGCACGCACCCGCTCGCGGGCGAGATCTGCAACGGCCTCGACGACGACTGCGACGAGCTCGACGACGACATCATCCACGGCTCGGTGATCTGCGCGCACGAGGACGCGCGACCGTGCACGACCAGCTGTGGCCTCGCGGGCACCGAGACGTGCAACGCGGCCTGCCTCGGCTGGGACACGTGCGTGGCGGACGAGGTCTGCAACGGCTGTGACGACGACAACGACGCGGCACAGGACGAGGACTTCGAGTGTGCGCTCGGCACCTCGCGCGCGTGCATGACGAGCTGCGGCACCTCCGGCACGCAGCTCTGCGGCGACACGTGCAGCTACACGGCGTGCGCGGGCACCGAGCGCTGCAACTACTGCGACGACGACGGCGACGGGAACTTCTCGGAGGAGCGCGCGCTCGCGACGTTCACCGCCACCGACAGCTGGCGCACGTGCACGCCCGCAGGCGGTGCGCGCTGCATCGACGTGTTCTTGACCGGGACCGTGGCCGAGCTGCTCGACGGCACCGCGAACGATCAGTCAGGGGCCATCTGGCTCGACGCGGGCACGCTGATGGGCTGGGGCCCGGTCGAGCTCGAGGTGACCATGGAGGTCAGCGGCCGCAGCCTCGGCGGCGCGGACGAGGTCCCCCTCGGCGGCTGGGCGCTCGTGCTCGGTCGCGGCACGACGGGCGCGGGAACCCCGGAGAACATGGGCATCCCGACGACCGTCACGGGGGTCGCCGCGCGATGGTTCTGGACGCAGTTCGACACCTGCACGTTCCCCGCGACGCCCATCGGGGGCGATGCGATCCGCGCGACGCAGATCGTCGCAGACGGCACGCTCGTCGGGCTCGTCACGCCGGAGGACGCGATCCCCGGGATGATCTTGCCGGAGATCAGCTGCCGCGTCGGTTACCCGCTGAGCCCGGGCTCGAGCACTTTCGATGCTCCGGCGCAGACGCTCACGCAGCGCATGCGCCTGCGCTACCAGCCCGATGATCCGACGACGGCCGCAGACGAAGAGAGCATGACGATCACCGCGACCGCGGGCGCCGTCACGACGAACCAGGTGGTGCCGAGCGACGCGATCCCGGTGGGCACCGGTCCCGTCCGCGTGGGCATCACGGCGGGCGCGTACACGGATCCGCTCGGCGGCTTCGTCGACGTGGGCATGCCCGTGCGCGCGCGCGTGGTCGTGCACCGCTTCGATGCGGGCTGCCCCGAGTGCGGCATCGACGACTACCCGATCTCCGTGACCTACGGCGGTTCCTGCCCCCGCTGATCGCGGCGCACTCAGAGCATGAGTCACTTGGATTGACTCATGCTCTGACGTTGGGACCGAGAAACAATCGACGCGGCCCGACGGAGATTCTCTCTCCCTCTCTCAGTGCCACGCGCCACGAACGCGATCGTGGAGGGCACGCGCGGTGGCCTCCTCCGGGCCCGCGACCGTCAACGTCGCGACCTGGTCGACACACATCGCGATCGCGACGTACTCGCCCGCATGTCCCGAGACCGCGCTCGAGCTGGTGCTCGTGCTCACGCCCGTGAGGCCCGCGACAGCGAACGCTGCCTGGGCGTCGCTGACACAGCCCTCGGGCGTCGCGGAGTGGCGCCACCACGTCCACCACGCTTGTGAAGCGCTCGCGCTGGCAGCGGGAATGGTGCCGAGAAGGAGCGCGAGCGAGAACGAGCGGAGTGAGGGCATGTGAGAGCACGTGGCACTCGGATTGATCGATGCGAGTGCCACGGGCTCGATTCGGCGGGAGGGAGGCTCTCGCCGAT
>JBILLJ010000077.1:0-42416 GCA_044376125.1 Sandaracinaceae bacterium | reverse complement strand
GCTCACCGTCACGGGCCCTGGCGGCGTGGGCAAGTCGCGCCTGGTCCGCGAGGGGCTCGGCAGCCTGCGCGAGACGCACGCGGACATGGTGCCGGCCGTGGACTGCGCGCTCGGCGAGACCTCGACGGTGGAGGGGCTGGTCGATCGCGTGGTGGACGCGCTCGGCGGCTCGGGCGCGCGGCGCAAGGATCTCACGCGGCTCTTCGCGCAGCGCGCGCCCGTGATCCTCGTGCTCGATCCGTTCGATCGGCTCGTCGCGCATGCGGGCGTGCTCTCGGAGTGGCTGCGCGCGGTGCCTGCCCTCGCGCTCGTGGCGGTGAGCCGACAAGTGCTGCGTGTGCCCGAGGAGGTCGTGCTCGAGGTGGGCGCGATCACCGACGAGCAGAAGGCGATCGCGCTCTTCGAGGCGATCGCGGAGCGACATCGCCCCGGCTTCACGCTCGGCGACGCCGATCGCGCGGCCGCAGCGGCGATCGTGAAGGAGCTCGATGGGCTGCCGCTCGCGATCGAGCTCGCCGCGGCGCGCATGGCGGTGATGAGCCCGCCCGCGTTGCTCCATCGCCTGAGGAATCGCTTCGAGGTCCTGCGCCGCGCGGGTGGCGAGGGCGCACGGCACCAGGCGCTCGAGAACTCCATCGCGTGGAGCATGGAGCTGCTCGGCCCCGCCGCGCGCGAGGCCCTGGCCCAGTGTACCGTGTTCCGCGGCGGCTTCACGATCGAGGCCGCGGAGGCCGTCGTGAAGATCGACGCGGCACCGGGCACGCCCTCGACCGACGTGCTCGACCTGCTCCAGAGCCTTCGCGAGCGCTCGCTCCTCGGGGTCACCGAGCCCTCGAGCATCGGCGAGCTGCGCCTCCATCTCGGACAGAGCGTGCGTGCGTTCGTCGAGCCGTCGCTGAGCGAGACGCAGCGCGACGCGGCCGAGGACCGGCACGCGCGCCACTACGTGGAGCGCGCGGAGGAGTGGGCCAAGGAAGCCGCGCACGTCGGTGGTTGGCGTGCGCGCACCCGCATCGCGGCCGAGCGCGACAACCTGCTCGCCGTCGTCGAGCGCATCCTCGGTCGACCGAACGTCAGCTCGCGCTCGGCCGACCGCGCGCTCCGCGCGCTCGTGGCGCTCGGGCCCGTGCTCCTGCGCGAGGGCTCCCTCGAGATCACGCGCAGTCACCTCGAGCGCGGCCTCTCCGTGGCGCAGGGCTCGGGCGCCGATCCGCGCCTGCAGGCCCGTGCGCTCCTCTTGCGCGCCGAGGTCAAGACGCGCGTCGCCGATCTCGAGGGCGCCGAGCGCGATCTCGCCGAGGCGATGGTGCTCGCGCACCACACCGATCAGCTCGAGGTGGAGGGCCGCGCGCTCGTGCTCGCCGCGCGCCTCTCGACCTCGCGACGCGATCCCGCCAAGGCCACCGCCGCGCTCGATCGTGCCGAGGCGATCGCGCGCGACCGGCGTGACGAGGCGCTCGCGATCGCGTGCCTGGGCGCGCGAGGCAGCTTGCTCCTTCACGCGCGCGACCTCGCGGGCGCGGAGCTGCACTTCGAAGAAGGCCTCGCGCGTGCGCGGCGCGCGGCCGATCCGTCGGGGGAGATCGCGTTCTCGCGGCGCCTGGCCTACCTCGAGCTCGCCGACGGTCGGGTGGCCACGGCGCGTGAGCGCCTGGCGCATGCGATCGCCCTCGCCGAGCGCGAGCACGAGCCGCGCGCGCAGATCCTCGGGAGCGTCCCGCTCGCCGTCGCGATCGCGCTCGAGTCCGGCCCGAGCGAGCGGTTCGTCGCGTCGGTCGCGCTGCTCGAAGAGGCCACGCGGCGCGCGAGCGAGAGCGGCCTCTCGGCCTTCGAGCCGGTGGCGCGAGGCCTGCTCGGTGTCCTGCACGCGGCACGTGGTGAGCGAGGCGAGGCGCGCCTGCTCCTGGGCGAGGTGACGGCGGCCGAGGGTGGCACGCGGTCTTCCGATCTCGACATCGCCTTCCTCCTCGCGCTGGCGCGCATGGAGTCTCACGCCAACCGCCGCGAGGCCGCGAAGAAGCTCGTGGTGCGCGCGCAGGCTCGCGCGGACGCGGCGATCGACGGATCGCTCGTGGCCTTCCTCGCCGACGATCCGCTCGCGCTCGACTCGGCGAATCGCTCGCCGCTCGTCTCGTTGCTCCTCTACGTGCGCGCGAGCGCGACGCCGCTCGGCAGCGTGCCGCCGCCCGCAGACACACGCCCCGCGCTCGCGCTCGGCCCGGACGCGAGCTGGTTCCGCGTCGCCAACGAGCCGCGTGTGGATCTCTCTCGCCGAAAGCCGCTGCGCTTGATCCTCGATCGGCTCGCGGAGGCCTCTCGCGGCCAGCCCGATGCGCCCGACAAGACACACCTCGCGTGGGACGACCTCCTCGAGGCAGGCTGGCCCGGCGAGAAGATGCGCGCGGACGCAGGCGCGCACCGCGTGCGCGTGGCGATCTCGACGCTCCGCAAGATGGGCCTGCGCGACGTGCTCCGCACCGAAGAGGCCGGCTACCGCATCGATCCCGGCTACGACGTCCAGCGCAGCGAGTGAGCGCGCAGCTCTCTGATCAGCCTGCGCTCTTGAGCGCGGCCTTCGCCGCCACGGCCTCTTCCACCGTGCGCGCGTGGGCGGCGCGATCGCTGGCGGTGAGCGCGCGCACGACGACGCTCGCGGCCGTGAGGCCGAAGGTCCCCGTGACGAAGGACGCCGAGCCGTCGATGCGAGCGCGCTTGTCGCAGGTGTAGACGCCGTTGTCCTTGTTGGGACACACGCAGACGAAGCCCTCGGCGCTGTCGTACGAGAGCGGCGCGGGCACGGCCTGCGGCTCGTCGGAGAACACCGCCTGGATGCCCGTGGGCGTGCCCCGCTCGACCGCGAGGCCGTACTGCTTGCGCAGGATCCCGCGCACGTCGCGCGCGAGGCCGCACCCCTCGGTGTCGGCGAGATCCGAGACGCGCACGCGCGTGGGATCGAGGCGGCCGGCCGCACCCATCGAGCTCACGACGGGGATGCCGCGCGCGAGGCACTGCGAGAGCAGGTGCGCCTTGGCACCGATCGAGTCGATCGCGTCCACCACGAAGTCGATGGGCCCACCGAAGCGCGAGCCCGAGAGCAGCGTGTCGCTCTTGCTCGCCTCGTAGAACTCGAGCACCGGCTCGATGCGCGCCGTGGGCGAGATCAGCCGCAGGCGCTCGGCCATGATCTCGGCCTTCGGCTTGCCGATGTTGCCCTTCATCGCGTGCAGCTGTCGGTTCGAGTTGGTCACGCAGACGTCGTCGAAGTCCACGAGCACCAGCGTGCCGGCCGCGCTTCGCGCGAGCGCCTCGGCCGCGAACGAGCCCACGCCGCCCATGCCGAAGATCACCACGCGCGCCGACATCAGGCGGTGCAGACCCGGCTCCGTGACGAGGCGCGCCGCGCGATCGAAGCGGCGATGCGTCTTGGGCAGAGGCTCCTCGGAGAGCGTGGCCTTGGCCTGGGGGGCGTCGACGATGGGGAGCGGCATCGCGCAGTGATAGCAGCGCCGCGCGGCGCGATCGACGCGGTCGCGCGTCAGCCCCGCTTGCGAGGGCGTGGGATGTCGTACTCGGAGAGGCGTGCGACGAGCGTGCGTCGCGAGATGCCGAGGCGCTGCGCCGCCTGCGTCTGGTTGCCCGCGCAGCGCGCGAGCGCCTCGATGATCTTCTCGCGCTCGACCGCCTCGATCTCGGTGCGCAGCGCGCCGTCGGCGATGCGGAGATCCCGCGGTGAGCTGTCGCGCGCACCGGGCACGGGGCTCGGCACGCTCGTGCGGTCCTGCTCGATCACGCGCGCCGGCAAGTGCGCGCGCTCGAGCACCTCGCCGCCCGAGAGCAGCGCGGCACGCTCGATGACGTTGCGCAGCTCGCGCACGTTGCCGGGCCACGCATAGCTCTCGAGCGCCGAGATCGCGCCCGCCTCGAGCCGAGGCACCGGCCGGCCGAGCTGTGAGGAGACCTCCGCGAGGAACGTGCGCGCGATCGGGACGATCTCGGGCACCCGCGCGCGGAGCGGCGGCACCGAGAGCGTGTGACCTGCGAGGCGGTAGTAGAGGTCGGCGCGGAACGCGCTCTTGCCGATGTCGGCCTCGAGATCCGCGCTCGTGGCGGACACGAAGCGCACGTCGATGGCCTTCTCGGCGCGGCTGCCCACGCGGAGCACGCGCTTGGTCTCGATCGCGCGCAGGAGCTTCACCTGCACCGAGAGCGGGATCTCCCCGAGCTCGTCGAGGAAGACGGTGCCTCCCTCGGCGCTCTCGAGCAGGCCCTTCTGCGCCTGCGTCGCCCCGGTGAAGGCACCCTTCTCGTGACCGAACAGCTCGCTCTCGAGGAGGTTCTCGGGCAGGGCCGCGCAGTGGATCGCGACGAACGGCCGCCCGCGCCGTCGACTCGCGTCGTGCACGGCACGCGCGAGGACCTCCTTGCCCACGCCCGTCTCTCCGAGGATCAGCACCGAGATGTCGCCCTGTGCGATGCGCTGCAGCTCCGCGTGGAGCGCCTCCATCGCGGGGGCAGCGACCACCACGCCGGGCGCTGCGAACGTGGGCACGCTCGCGCCTGGCGGCGGAGGCGGGACCGAGCCCTTGGAACGTGACGTGAGCGCGCGCGTGCGGTGCAGGCGCGAACGCACCGCATCGAGCAGATCGGCGCGCGAGAACGGCTTGGTGACGTAGTCGTCCGCGCCGAGGCTCATGCCGTGCCGGACGTCGGCACGGTCGGCCCGCGCGCTCACGAAGACGAACGGGATCGCCTCGGTCTGCGGGTACTCGCTCACCGCCCGGATCACGGCGTAGCCGTCCATGCCCGGCAGCGCGATGTCGCAGAGGATGAGATCGGGCGGCTCGCGCAGCGCCATGGCGAGGCCCTCCTCGCCCGTCTTGGCGGTCACGGGCTCGAAGCCCTCCGCGAGCAGGAGCTCCGCGACGTTCTCCCGGATCTCTTCGTCGTCCTCGATGAACAGCACTCGGGTCGTCATGCTCGGTCTTCCTCGGCGAAGGGCTCGCCTTCTTGCGACGTCGTGGGGAGCGCCAGCTCTGCCGTGGGCTCGTGCGCCGGGGTGGGCGAGCCCTCGGGCTCGCGCGTGCCGGTCTCTCGTTCGGCCGCCGGCTCGACGGGGATCCGCAGCTCGAAGCGCGTGCCGACGCCCTCGTCGCTCTCGACCTGGATCGTGCCGCCGTGCAGATCGACCGCGCGCTTCACGATCGCCAGACCGAGGCCGGTGCCCGGCACACGCCCGACGTTGCTCGCGCGGTGGAACGTGTCGAAGAGGCGCTCCTGATCCGCGAGCGGGATGCCGATGCCCTGATCTTCGACGCCGATCTCGAGGCGTCGACCGTCGCACGCGATCGACACGCGGACGCGGCCACCCTCGCGGCTGTACTTCACGCCGTTGCCGACCAGGTTGTCGAGCGCGTGCTTGAGCAAGCGCGGGTCGGCGACGACGGGTGTCTCGACGCCGCTCGTGCTCACCTCGATCGTGACGCCGTTCTTCACCCGCGCGCGGTGGTTCTCGACGGTCTCGGCCACGAGCACACCCAGCTCGACGCGCTGCGGGCGGAAGTCGCGGTGGCCAGCGTCGGTGCGGCCGATCAGCAACATGCCGTCGAGCAGGTCGGTCATCGCGCGGCCGGCGCGCTCGATCTTCGCGAGGTGCTTCTTGTGTTGCTCGGGGCCCCAGCGATCGCCGTAGGCCGTGAGGAGATCGGCCGAGGACACGATGACGCTCAGCGGCGTCCGGAACTCGTGCGAGGTCATCGACACGAAGCGGTTCTGCCGATCGATCGAGACCGCGAGCTGTTCGGAGGTCTGCGCGATGCGACGCGCGTCCTCGCGCAGACGAAGGAGCAGGCTCGCCGCCACGGCCACGATGCCGAGGACGATCGAGCCCAGGAGCAGGAACGACGCGCGCTCCTCCGTGCGCAGCGCCGCCTGATGCGAGGACGCATACACCTCGGCGAGCTCGGTCGCGAGCCCGATGCCGGGTTGATCGAGGATCTCGGCGAGCAGCGCGTCGACGTTGGGGCGCTCGGACGTGATGATCTCCGCGTGCCGTAGCAAGAGCCGCACGTCGTCGGCGTGCGGGCCGCTCGGCGAGATGGATCGCAGGTGCGCGGTCGTGTCGGTGATCGCCTCCTCCGTCGGGAAGACGGCCACGCGGAGCACGTCGCGAAGCGCCTCGCGAAGCTGCGCCGCCTCGTCGCTCGACTCGGGCTCGCTCGCCATCGCGCGCGCGAGCTCGGACGCTGCCACCGGGAAGTAGCGCAGCGAGTTGAGCAGCACCGCGTTGCGGCTCTTGAACCGCTCGACGACCTCCTCCATCGCCGAGAGCGCCTCGCGCGAGCGCGTGACGCGATCGAGCAGCTCCGCGCGACCCTCGTCCGAGGCGAACGCGGGGACGACGGCCAGCTCGCGGTGCAGATCGCGCAGCTCGCGCGTCGTGCGCACGAGCGGGTCGTAGCTGCCGACCAACCCGGCGTGCGCGCGCAGCACCTGCTCGTTCAATCGATGCTGGAGGGTGAGCAGTCGACCGAGGCGATCCTGGTAGGCGTCGTGGCTCGGCGCATCGACGCGGCGACCCACCGCCCACGCGAACGCCGCGCCCACCAGCAGCGTCGCGAGCAGGAGCACGAGCACCGGGCTCGGTGTCCGAGGCCGCTCTCCGCTCGGCGCGCGCGCGTCCTGCGGCTCCCTCTCGCGTGCCTCAGTCATGAGGTGCTTGCTCCGTGTGTCGCTGCGGCTGCTCTCCCGTGAGCGAGCGGAGGAACGCCGCGAGCGCGTGCACCTGGTCGGGCGTGAGCTGCCGCCCCAGCTGGTAGCGCGCCATCACCTGGATCGCGTCCTCGAGCGTCGCCGCCGAGCCATCGTGGAAGTAGGGCGCGGTCAGCGCGACGTTGCGGAGCCCGGGCACGCGGAACACGTGGCGATCGGCCTCGCGCTCCGTGATGGCGAAGCGGCCGAGATCCGCCCGCGTCTGGACGGGTCGCGCCTCGAGGTACTCCTCCATCACGCCGAAGCGCTGGAAGAGGTTGCCGCCGACGTTGACGCCCTGGTGGCACGTCACGCAGCCGTACGAGCGGAAGAGCTCCCATCCACGGCGCGCCTCCGGATCGAGCGCGGACTCGTCGCCGCGGAGGAAGCGATCGAACGGCGCGTTCGGTGTGGTGAGCGAGCGCAGGTACTCCGTCAGCGCGTCGAGCAGGTTCGTCTCGTTGAGGCCGTCGGCGTAGATGCGCTCGAAGTCGTGTGCGTACGTCGGACGTGCCGCCTCGACCGCGCCCTCGACCGACGTGGCGAGCGCGTGCCGCGCGATCATCGCGACGTCGATCTGCTGGGCCATCAGCTCCCAGCGTCCCGTCCAGGACCAGCGGAAGTTGAGGCCGACGTTCAGCACGGTCGGAACGTTCACCGGTCCGGGCTCGCGGCCGGGCAGCGTCGAGTGAGGCTGACCATCGGCGCCTCCACGCGCGAGATCGTGGCAGCTCGCACAGCTCACGGTGCCATCGCTCGAGAGCACGGGGTCGTGGAAGAGGCGCTCACCGAGCGCCGCGCGTCGCTCGTCGACACCGGGATCGAGCGGCACCGGCAGCACGAGCTCGCCATCGGATCGTGCGACGACCTCTTCGTCGGCCTCGATGTCCACCGAGGGCACCGCGTGACGCGGCTCGTCGCACGCCGCGAGCGCGTGCCAGAGCGCGCAAGCGGCGAGCCATCCCGTCCACGACGGGATCCTCGACGTTGAGGTCAGTCTACCCACGGCCGATCTCCGCGAGCGTACGCGAATGCCGTGCCGAAGAGAGCCCCGCCCCGCGCCGCGCGCGACTTGCGCGACGGCGCGCGCAGCGGGGCCCGCACCCGCCGGTCCCTGCGCGTGTTGCGCGAGCGCTCGCGCATGCCAGCCGATGCGGCGCGGCGGAGCGACGCGTCCTCTGCGCGCGGGATGTGCGGCCAGCGTCCCGATCGCGCGAGCCGCTGCGCAACTCGCGCAATCGCCGGCGGAGCTCGGCGCCTGGCACGAGGGCTGCTCAAGCGTCTCGTCGAGCGGCGCGCACGGCAGCGCGAACGGAGGACGACATGACGACTCGGATGCACAAGGCGATCGGTGGCGACTGGATGATGGCGGCGGTGCTCGGACTGGGCCTCGTCTCGGGATGCGCGGGCGCGTCTCGCCCACACATCACGGTCGTGCGTCAGCACGATCAGGGCGGCGAGATCGCGCTGCACGGGCCGATCGTCGCGTCGCACCACGCAGCCGAGGACGCGATGGTCGATCACTGCCAGGGCCGCGTTCGCGTGGTCGCGGTGGTGCGCGGCGACGAGGGCGCGGGCGCCTCGCGCAGCACGAAGCTCGATGGCCCCGACGTCCCCGAGGACGCGGAGCACGTGCACTACGTCTGCGTCTCGCGCACCTCACGCGCGCTCGCGGGTCGGTGACGGCGGTGCGAGCGCGTCGATCACGCGCGGCGGTCGCGATCTCCGGATCGCTCGGCCTCTTCGCGCTCGGGCTCGCAGGGCCCCTCGGTGTCGGCTCGGCGCGCGACGGCTCCGGAGCAGCGGCTCCGCGTCGCGTCGTTCCCATCGCGCCCCACGCCAGCGTCGATCCGACGCTCGGTGCCTGTCCGATCGGTTCGAGCGCGCTCGGTGTGCTCGAGCTCGGTGCGCCTTCCGATCTCCGCGTCTGTCACCTCGAGGGCACGCGCACGAGCACGTGCGCAGAGGAGGACGAGGCCGAGCTCCGCGTCGCGCTCGGAGGGCGCGGCAACGGAACACGCGCACATCCCTTCGGCAGCCTCGACGCTGCGCTCGCCGCCGCGCCCGCGGGCGCGACGATCGTGCTCGCGCCGGGCGCCCACGCAGCGCCCCAGCGCGCGATCGAGCACGTGCACGTGCGGGGCGCGTGTGAAGGAGGCGCTCGCCTCGTGGGCTCGTTGCGCATCGGGGAGGGTGGCTCGCTGTCCTCGCTCGAGATCGAAGGGACGATCTCGATGGAGGGGCATGGCACGCTCACCGACCTCGCCGTGCAGGGCGAGCCCGCGCTGCGGCTCGAGGGAGCCCGCGCGCACGGGAGCCTCGAGCGTGTCGTCCTCCGCGCCGACGCGGATGCGATCGTCGCGTCGCTGGGCGCTCGGCTCGACGGCGACGTGCTGCGGGTCGAGGGTGGTGGTCAGACGATCCGTGCCGAGGGGGCCGGGACCCTCGTCCGTCTCACGCACCTCGAGGTCGGTGCGGGGCCGCGTGCGCGGAGCCTCCTCGTGAGCGATCGTGCGCGTGTGGTCGTACGCGCGTCGGTGCTCGCGGCCGGACGCGAAGACGCCGTCGCCGTCGAGCACGCGGAGCTCGAGCTCGAACAGACCGCGCTCGTGGGGCCTTCGCGCAGGCTGCTCGATCTCCGCGCCGGCACCCATGCGCGCCTGTCCCAGGTCGCGCTCCATGACGCGCGCGAGCAGGCGCTGCTCGCGAGCGATGCGGTCGTCGAGATCCACGGCCTCGTCGTGCGCTCGCATCGCGGTGCGAGCGAAGCGACCAGTGAGGCGGCCGTGCTCGCCGAGAACGGTGCACAGGTGGTGCTCGAGGACGGTGTCGTGCACGGCGCGCGTGGGCACGCGGTCCTCGCGACGGGCCGCGGGACCTGGCTCCGCGGCGAGCGCCTCGAGCTCCTGCACACGCATGCGGCCGCGTGCGCCACGACGATCGCGGGCTGCTCGGGCGCGCCGCGCGGACACGCGATCGCGAGCACCGGCGGCGCACGCGTGGAGCTCAGCGGCTCGCAGATCGGAGAGAGCGATGGCTGCGGCCTCTTCGTGGACGGGCCTTCGTCTCGCGCCGCCATCGACTCCTCGCTCCTGCGCGACAACCGCGTCGCGCTCTGCGGCGACGGCGCCTCCGGCGACTGGCTCGCTCTCGCACGCGACGTGCGCCTCGAAGACAACGAGTCCGTGCTCGCGCGCCCCCGCCCTCGCTGAGCCGCACGACCGCGCGGGCCGCCGCGCGCGTCAGCGCATGGCAGGGAACGCGCGACGCTCGTTCTCGCGAAGCACGGCCTCGAGCGCCGCGGGCTCCAGCTCGCGCAGGGCCGCGAGCGCATCGAGCACCGCGCGGGCCTCGGCCGGCTCGCCGCTGCGCTCGGCGCTCGCGTGCACGTAGGTGCCGGGCGCGTCGGTCTCGACGAGGAGGCGCTCGAGCGGCACCGCGCGCGCGGCCTCCTTGGGCCGGCGTGCGCGCGGCCAGGTGATCGCGGGCCCGATGCCGAACCAGAAGCCCAGCCGCGCCCAGCGGGAGACGAGCTCCGCGGGGCCACCGAAGGCGTGCAGGATCGCGCCGTGTCGCCGCGGTCCCAGAGCCTCGAAGAGCGCGAGCGAGGCGCCCATCGCGTCCTGCGCATGCACGACGAGCGGCAGCGCGAGCCGATCGGCCACCTCCACGTGACGCCGCACGATCGCGGCCTGCGCCTCGAGCGAGACGCCGTGATCTCGCGCGGTGCCGCCGTCGAGCCCGCACTCGCCGATCGCGATCGCGCCCGACGCGAGGGCACGTGACTCGAGGGACTCGAGCCCGCGGTCCCGCTCGGCCTCGTCCATCTCCGGCAGACACTGCGGGTGGATGCCGATCGCGATCGACACGACCTCGGCGTGTCGATCGCGCAGCGCGACGAGCGCATCCCACTCGGCGGGCCGCACGCCGGGCACGAGGACACGGCAGACCCCCAGCGCGCGCGCACGCGCGAGCGCCGCCTCGACGTCCTCTGCGAGCGGCGAGGCGTCGAGGTGGCAGTGCGTGTCGGTGATCATCGAGCGATCGAGCGGGCGGCGCGCGCGCTCACGTGGCGACCGGGAGCTTCTTGCCGGGCTCGACGCTCTTGCCCGTGAGCCCCTCGAAGAAGTCGTTGCCCTTGTCGTCGACGACGATGAACGCGGGGAAGTCGACGACGTCGATCTTCCACACCGCCTCCATGCCGAGCTCGGGGTACTCGAGGACCTCGACCTTCTTGATGCAGTCCTGCGCGAGGCGCGCGGCGGGGCCGCCGATCGAGCCGAGATAGAAGCCGCCGTGGGCCTTGCACGCTGCGGTGACCTGCGCCGATCGGTTGCCCTTCGCGAGCATGACGAAGCTGCCGCCGGCCGCCTGGAACGCGTCGACGTAGCTGTCCATGCGGCCCGCGGTCGTCGGTCCGAAGCTGCCCGAGGCCATGCCCGTCGGCGTCTTGGCGGGACCTGCGTAGTAGACGCAGTGATCCTTCAGGTACTGCGGCATGCCCTGGCCCGCATCGAGGCGCTCCTTGATCTTCGCGTGCGCGATGTCGCGCGCCACGACCATCGGGCCGGTGAGCGAGAGGCGCGTCTTGATCGGGTGCTTGCCGAGCAGCGCGCGGATCTCGCTCATGGGTCGCGTCAGATCGACCTTCACCACCTCGTCCGCGAGGTCCTCGTGCGTCGTGTCCGGCAGGTACTTCGCGGGATCGGACTCGAGCTCCTCGAGGAACACGCCGTCCTTGGTGATCTTCGCGAGCGCCTGTCGATCGGCCGAGCAGCTCACCGCGATGGCCACCGGGCAGCTCGCGCCGTGTCGCGGCAGGCGCACGACGCGCACGTCGTGGCAGAAGTACTTGCCGCCGAACTGCGCGCCGATGCCGAGCTCCTGTGTGAGCGCGAGCACCTCGGCCTCGAGCGCCACGTCGCGGAAGCCGCGGCCGCGGTCGTTGCCGGTCGTCGGAAGCGAGTCGAGGTAGCGCGCCGAGGCGTACTTGGCGGTCTTGAGCGCGTACTCCGCGCTGGTTCCACCGATGACGATCGCGAGGTGGTAGGGCGGGCACGCGGCCGTGCCGAGCGACTTCAGGTTCTTCTCGAGGAAGGTCCTCATCGACTTCGGGTTCAGGAGCGCCTTGGTCTCCTGGTAGAGGTAGCTCTTGTTCGCCGAGCCTCCGCCCTTGGCCATGAAGAGCAGCTTGTAGGCGTCTCCGTCGGTCGCGTAGAGCTCGATCTGCGCGGGCAGGTTGTCGCCCGTGTTCTTCTCGGTCCACATGTCGAGCGGCGCGAGCTGCGAGTAGCGGAGATTGAGCGTCTCGTAGGCCTGCGCGATGCCGCGCGAGAGCGCCGCCTCGTCGCCACCCTGCGTCAGCACGTTCTGACCGCGCTTGCCCATCACGATGGCGGTGCCCGTGTCCTGGCACATCGGCAGGATGCCACCCGCCGCGATGTTCGCGTTCTTGAGCAAGTCGAGCGCGACGAAGCGATCGTTGGGAGAGGCAGACGGGTCGTCGAGGATCCTGCGCAGCTGGGCGAGGTGTCCGGGACGGAGCTTGTGCGCGATGTCGCGCATCGCCTCGTACGCGAGCTGCGTGAGCGCCTCCGGTCCGACCTCGAGGAACGTGCGGCCGCCCGCCTCGAACGTGCGGACGTGATCCTTCGTGACGAGCCGGTACGGCGTCTCGTCCTTGCCGAGCGGGAGGATCTCCTGGAACTCCTTCATCGTCTGCTCTCCTCGTGGGTGCGCTTGGGCCGCGGGCGATCCGGCGCGCGCGACGTCGTCGGAGAAGCTCTCGATCTGATCGTCGACGCGCACGCCGCGAGCCTACCCGATTCGATGCGATCGGCCCGCCCCGGCGCCTCGTGCGCGCCGCGCCGTGTGCGCTCGGTGCGTTCCGTCGTCCGAGCTCGCGTCGCTCTTTCGTCGGTGCGCGTCAGGGGAGCGGGCGCCGCGCGAACACGGTGACATCCGCGTTGCCGGGGCCGGGCACGAAGACACCGCCGATCGTGGAGCTCGAGTAGACGGTGCCCGAGATCACCGTCGCGCCATCGCCGCGCACCGCGAGGGCCAGCGCGTCGAGCGCCGAGGTCGAGCTCACGGCGGTGAGATCGTGGAGCACACCCGACTCGTTGATGCGCGCGATGTACGGCTGGACGATCGCCGTGGTCGGGACGGTCGTGCCCGCGAACGTCCCGCCACCGGTCGTGCCGAACACGCAACGCAGCCGCCCGGCGGCGTCCCACCGCACGCGACGCACGCCGTCGGTCAGCGTCATCGCGCCGCTGTGCCCGAGGCCCCACTGGACCGTGCCGCTCACGTAGCCGACCGCGCCGACGAAGCCTCCCGCCGTCGTGTCGAAGAGCGCGGTACCGCCGACGTTGGCGCTCACCTCGTAGACGCCCGAGAAGGCCCACACGCCCCCGAGGCCGGCGCGGACGTCGCTGACGGTCTCTTCACCGGGGCCCGCGAGGTTGACGGACGCCCCACAGCCCGTGAGCGCGCCGTTGCAGCGGAGCGCCCAGCCATCGCGCGTGCTCGTCGTGCCGGAGAAGGTCCGCGTCCCGTAGCTCCACGACGAGCTCAGGTAGTAGCCGCCGAGGAGGAGATCGCCGTCGAAGTCTCGGTAGTCGATCGCCTCGATGGCCTGAAGTCCGGTGCCTCCGATCACCCGGGAAGAGGTCGTGACTCCGCTCGCCCCGTTCATGCGCACGACGAAGCCGTCGTCCGAGCCACTCAGCGTCAGCCCCGCGTCGACGGTGACCTCACTCGCGAAGAAGCCGGCGGCCCAGACACTGGCGCCATCCGCCGACGCGGTGAGACCACGGAAATCGGCTCCTCCACTGGTGTCGAGGAGGCGCGCCCAGAGGAACGTGCCGGTGCCAGACGACAGCGCGATGGCGAGTGGCTGCGGGCTCGCTCCCACGGTGCCGATCGTCGTGGTGTCGTTCACGCGGACCGAGCCACCACCGCTCGCGGAGCCCGCGAGGTAGACGTTGCCGCCTCGCACGACGAGACGCTGCACGAGGACGTCCACGACCGTCGTCGCGGTGACGCCATTCAGGTTCACGATCCATCGCAGCGCCCCCGAGGGCGAGAACGACACCACCAGCGCCGCTCGCCGCGAAGAGAGGAAGTCCGTCCCCGCCAGGCGCGTGAGCGTCGCATAGCCCGCCACCACGTAGGTGTTGTTCGCCGCGTCCACGTCCACGTCGAGCAGCGTGAGCGGTCCGAACACGGGTCGGTCGTCGCCGATCGTTCCCCAGGTGGTCCCCCAGAGCACCGTCGGACAACTGGCACCCATCGTCTCGCAGCCGTCTCCGCCCGTACCGAGATCCCCGTTGCAGTCGAGGTATCCACCCTCGCAAGTGAGCGGACCGCAGGCGCCTTCGATGCAGCCGCCGAAGGCACGTGGCTCGTAACAATCGCGTCCGCACATCCCGCAGTTGCGGGGATCGAACCCGACGTTCGTCTCGCAGCCCGTCGCATCGACCCCGTCACAGTCGTCGAAATCGACGAGGCAGGTGCGCACCTCGCAGCCCATGGCTCCGCACGTCCAGGTTGCGTTCCTCCCTTCGCACGCGACCCCGCAGCCTCGGCAGTTCGTGAGCGTCGCGCCATCGGTCTCACAACCATTCGCGTCGCTCATGTCGCAGTTCAACATCGGGAGAGAGCAGCTCTCGACACGACAGTTGCCAGCAGCGCACGTCCACCCGGCGCTCGCACCCGAGCACTCCCGCGTGCACGAGCCGCAATGAAGGACGTCGGCCGAGAGGTCCACTTCACAGCTTCCGTTCATGTCGCAGTCGGCCGCGGGGAACACACAACCGCCCCCCATCGCCTCGCAGACGCGAGTCACCGGGTTGCAGCGCTCGTCCACCGCACACGCGTCTCCGCATCGAGCGCAGTTCGCCGCCGTACCGAGCACCGTCTCGCACCCGGTGAGGCCGCGTCCGAGGTCTGCATCGCAGTCCTCCTGACCTTCGACACACGCGAGCCCACACGAACTCGACACGCAGATGGCCACCGTCCCCGGCTCCGTCGCGCGACAGGTGCGATCACACGCGCCGCATCGGGCCGGGTCGCTGGCGAGATCCGACTCGCAGCCGTTGGCGACGAGCGCGTCGCAGTCCGCCGTCGGGGGATCGCACGCGAGCACGTCGCGGCAGCGTCCGGCGATGCACTCGCGCGGCGTCTCGATCGAGGTGCAGCTCTCGGCGCCGAGCTCTTCGTCGATCGTGCCGTCGCAGTCCTCGTCGGCCCCGTTGCAGAGCTCCTGGCGTGTCGGGTGGCGCTCGCTGTCGGTGTCGTCGCAGTCGCCGGATCGCTCGATGTATCCCGCGACCGATCCACAGCCGACGACGACGCCGCTCGTCTCGGAGCCGTACCCGTCGCCATCGGCGTCGCGGAAGAAGGGAGTCGCCTCGACACCCTCGTCCACGGAGCCGTCACAGTCGTTGTCACGACCGTCGCAGATCTCGGTGTCTCCCGGGCCGCTCGCGGCGTCCCGATCGTCGCAGTCTGCGATCGCGGGGGCCGGGCGCGGCGTGCACGCGGCATCCGGGCGCCCGTCCTCGTCGTCGTCCTCCAGATCGCCGGGCGCGATCACGAAGTCCGCGGCACCGTTGCAGTCGTCGTCGAGGCCGTTGCACTGCTCGGCCTGCGCTGGGTGCACGGCGCGATTGGCATCGTCGCAGTCGGTGCCGAGCAACGAATACGCGCCCATGGGGCGGCTGCAGGACAGCACCTCTCGGCGTCGGTCTCCGAAGCCGTCCCCATCACGGTCCTCGTACCAGCTGACCACGTCCGGAACGTCCGCGGGATCCGGCGTACCGTCGCAGTCGTTGTCGACTCCATCACACGCCTCGAAGAGCGCCGGGCTCCGCAGGGCGCTCGAGTCGTCGCAGTCGTCGGCCTCGACCGAGTAGCCGCCGCTCGACGCACAGGCCATTCGCGCCATCGTCGCGTCGCCGTGGCCATCGCCGTCGGCGTCCCGATAGACGGTCACGAGCACTCCCTCGTCGATGTCACCGCTGCAGTCGTCGTCGAGCCCGTTGCACACCTCGGTGCCAGTCGGGCTGGCGCCGCGGACCGCGTCGTTGCAGTCGTCGCCGCATCGCGCGCCGTTGCAGCAGCGCACGTCGACGAAGCCATCGCCGTCTCCGTCGCGCGCGCCCAGCGTCTCGGGATCGCAGTCCTCGTCCACCGCGCCCGTGTCGCAGAGCTCGGCCGCGCCCGGATGGATCGCAGCGGTCGTGTCGTCGCAGTCGTCTCCCAGCGGCATGCCTCGCGCATCGAGGCACGCCAGGTCCGGATGACCGTCTCCGTCCGCGTCGGTCGGTCGATTCACGCACGCGCGCAGCTCCTCGGAGCAGAAGTCGCGTGTGCACGCGAGCGAGTCGTCGCACGTCGGAGGAGGACCCGCGACGCACCGGCCATCGCTGCACTGGCTCTCGCCGTTGCAGAAGAGGCCGTCCTCGCAGTCCACGTCCTCGGCGCACGTCGGCGCTGCGTCGCGCCCGACGTCGGGCCCGCCGGACGCGTCCGGCGCGTCGGAGCCACCGCAGCCTGCGAGCACCAGGAGCGCCGACACGAAGAACGACCAGGTCCTCGAGCTCATCTGCCCTCCGACGAACCGGGCCGCTTCCGCGGCGACCCCGACGAGATCACATGCTGATGACCGTGAGCGGGCGGCAGCGAGCCGCGATGCCGCTCACGACACCCGAGTTGTCGACCCAGAAGCCTCCGACCACGTCGCAGAAGCCTCCGAATCCACTGCCGCCCGGGCCTCCGGCCTCGGCCGTGTATCCGCCGCCCGACTTGCTCAGCGCGAACATGAGGGGCCCTGTCTGGACGAACGTGACCGACTCGCAATAGACGCTGAATGCGTCCATGTCGTCTCCGATGCGTCCCGCGTAGCCGGTCGCGATCTGGTTCGCCGGGCAGAAGAAGGGCCCGAATGGGCCTCCGCCGGCGCCGCCCGCTGCGCCCGCGGAGACCGGGGCGCCCACGACCACCGGATAGGTGTACGTGGCGCCACTGGAGTTCGTCGACAGGCTGATCGGTGCACAGAGCGGCTCGAGCTGATCGATGAGGAGACCCGAGCGGCCCTGGAAGCCGACGATGGCGTGTCCGGCGGGGCAGGCGAGATCGGAGAGGCTGCCTCCGAAGCCGTGCAGTCCGCCCATGCTGTCTCCGCCGAAGCCGAGCTGGATGCCGTGGCCCGTGAGCGTCGTCGAGGCGCTGCCTCCCGGCGTCGAGGACACCGTGAGCGTCGCCGAGATCGGCCCGGGCGCCGTGGGGCGCACGCGAACGAAGTACGTGCACGAGCTGCCTGCGGCAATGGGGAAGCAGGTGGCAGTCGCGATCGTGAACGCCGCGGCCCCCGGCCCGCTGAACGTCGGGGTGAGCGCGCCCGTCGCGACGGAGCCCGGGTTGTTGACGGTGATCGTCAGCTGACCGCTGTCCGTGTTCACCGCCGTCGGCTGGAACGCGAACGACGTGGGACTGAGCGTGATGGCCGCGGAGCCCGTGCCGCTCAGGTTCGCGTTCGTGGATCCACCCGGGCTCGCGCTCACCGTCAGCGTCGCGTTGCGCGAGCCGGTGCCCGCGGGCGCGAAGCGCACGACGATGGTGCAATTGCCCCCGCCGGCGATCGGTGCCGTGCAGCCGTTGGTGACGATGGGGAAGTCCGCTGGATGCACGCCGACCACACTGACGGCGGGAACACCCGTCGGCATCGCGGCGGGGTTCGTGACCGTGAAGGTCACGTTGCCGCTCGATTGCCCGAGCGTGATCGTGCCGAATCCCGGGTTGGTCGGAGAGACGCTGATCGGCGCGCTGCCGGTGCCCGAGAGCGCGACGTCGAACGTGCCACCGGGCGAGCCGGCGATGCGAAGCGTGGCCGCCCGCGCGCCGGAGGCCGTGGGCACGAACGTCACGAGCACGGTGCACGCGCCTGCAGGTCCGACCGAGGCGCCGTTGCAGGTCCCGCCGACGAGGGAGAAGTCCCCCGGATTCGCGCCCACGAGGGACACGGCGAGCGTGCCAGTCGCCACGCTGCCGGGATTGGACACGTTGAAGGTCTGGCTCGTGCTCGACTGACCGACCGTGATGGTGCCGTAGTTGTTGCTCGCCGGCGCCGCCGTGATCGGCGCCGAGCCGGTGCCGGTGAGGGCGACGTCGGCCGTGCCGCCCGGAGCGCCGGTCACGCGGAGCGTGGCGCTGCGCGCGCCCGTGGCCGCCGGGTTGAACGACACGCCCACCGTGCAGTTCGCGGCCGGCGCGAGCGTCGCGCCCGCGCATGTGTTCGTGCCGAGCACGAAGTCCCCCGGGTTGGCGCCGATCACGGAGACCGTCAGGGTCCCGGTGGTCACCACACCAGGGTTCGAGAAGGTGAACGTCGTCGGTGTCGAGGCCTGACCGATCGTCCGTGTCCCGTACGCCTGAGAGGTCGGAGAGGCGCTGATCGGGAGACTGCCAGTGCCGGTCACCGTGGCCGTGGCCGTGCCGCCGGGCGCGCCGTTGATCTGCACCGTGGCCGCCCGCGCGCCCGCCGCCGTGGGCACGAACCGGAGCGTCACGCTGCAGTTGCCGCCGGGCGCGAGCGAGACGCCCGTGCAGGTGTTGGTGACCGTGGCGAAGTCGCCCGGATTGGCACCGACCACGCTCGTCCCGAGGGTGCCAGTCGCGATCGATCCCGGATTCGACACCATGAAGGTCTGTGTGGTGCTCATCGCGCCGAGGGTGATCGATCCGAATCCGAACGTGCCCGGTGCGACGGTGATCGGGGCCGAGCCGGTGCCGGCGAGCGCGGACGTCGCCGTGCCGCCCGCCGTCGCGACCACACGCAGGGTCGCGGCGCGCGCACCGCTGGCCGTGGGGAGGAAGCGCGCGACCACGGTGCAGGTCCCGCCGGCCGGCAGGCTGGCGCCCGTGCACGGATCCGAGACGAGGCCGAAGTCCCCCGGATTGGCACCCACGAGCGACACGGTCATCGTGCCGGCCGCGACGGTGCCCGGGTTGCTGACCACGAACGACTGCATCGGGCTCGCGAGCCCGACCGTGTGTGAGCCGAAGTTGTGCATCAGCGGCGCGGTGGAGATGAGGCCCGTGCCCGAGAGCACCGCGCGGCTGATGCCACCCGGGAACCCGGCGATGCGCAGGTTGGCAGTCCGCGGTCCCGTCGACGTCGGCGCGAAGGACACTGCGACGACGCACGTCCCGCCCGGCGGCACGGCGACATCGGTGCACCCGTCCGTGCTCACCACGAAGTCCGTCGCGTGGGTGCCTTCGATCCGGGCGTCGATCGGACCGCTCGCCGAGTCGCCGGGGTTGGTGACCGTCACGTTGATCGGCGCGCTGGTCGCGAGCGCCGCGGTCGAGGGGAAGGCGACGGGATCGGGCGTCAGCACGAAGCTCGCGCAGACGCCCATCGTCTCGCAGCCATCGCCACCGGCGACGCCGAGGTCTCGGTTGCAGTCCAGCCTGCCAGCCGCACAGACCGGCGGCGAGCAGGTGGCGAGCGTGCAGGAGGGCGCGACGGTGCCGGGCTCTCTCGGGCACGCCCGCCCGCACGCGCCGCAGTTCGCGGGGTCGGTGTCCGTCGAGATCTCACAGCCGTTCGCGGCGCTCGCGTCGCAGTCGCGGAAACCCGCGAAGCAGCTCGTCACCCGGCAGCTGCTCGCGACGCACGCCCAGACGGCGCTGCCGCCCGCGCACGCGCGGTTGCACATGCCGCAGTGATCGATGTTGGTGGCGCTGTCCGTCTCGCAACCCGTCGAGTCGAGCGAGTCGCAGTTGCGCATCGTGCCGGTGCAGCTCGCGACGCGGCAGGTGCCGGCCGTGCAGCTCCAGGTCGCCGAGCGGCCCGCGCAAGGCGAGCCGCAGGCGCCACAGCTCGTGAGCGTCGTGTCGAGGTCGGTCTCGCAGCTCCCGTTCGCGTCGCAGTCCGCGGTCGATCCTGGGCAGATGCGCGGACGACACGTCTGCGTCGCGTCGCACTCCTCGGTCACGGCGCAGGCGTCTCCGCAGCCGCTGCAGAAGGCGTCGGTGCCGAGCTGCGCCTCGCAGCCGTCGTCCACGAGGCCGTTGCAGTCCGACCATCCGGACTCGCACTCCGTGGCTGGATCGAAGCCGCAGAGGCCGCTCCGACAGCTCGTCCGCGTGACGTGAGGCAGCGGCACGCAGGCGATGCCACAGCCACCGCAGTTCGCGTCGTCGGTGGCTCCGTCGCGCTCGCAGCCGTCGCCGCCGCGCCCGAGGTCGCCGTTGCAGTCGAGGAAGGCGCCCACGCACGACAGCGGCGCACAGCGCGCGGCGCTGCACGCCGAGCTCGCGCTGGCCTCGGCGGCGCACCGTCGACCACACGCGCCGCAGTTCGCCGCGTCGTCCACGACGGAGACCTCGCAGCCGTTTCCGCTCGCGCGGTCGCAGTCCGCGCGACCGAGCGGACACTCGGCCGAGCCCGTGCGACAGCGGCCCGCGACGCACGCGCGGGGCGCGCCATCGAGCGGGCTGCAGATGGACGCGAGCGGGTCCTCGTCCACGCGCGCGTCGCAGTCGTCGTCGCGGCCGTTGCAGCCCTCGACGACGTCGGGGTTGCGCGTGTCGGTCGTGTCGTCGCAGTCGTCGTTGCTCGTGACGAAGCCGCTCACGGCGCCGCAGCCGAGCGTCACGCCGCTCGCTTCGCTGCCGTGCCCGTCCGAGTCCGCGTCGCGATAGAAGACGGTGACGCCGACGCCCTCGTCGAACGAACCGTCACAGTCGTTGTCGCGGCCGTCGCAGATCTCCTCGCCGCCCGCGCCGCTGCTCGCGTCACGATCGTCGCAGTCCGCATCCACCGGGCGAGGCACGCAGCGCGCGTCGGCGCGTCCGTCGAGGTCGTCGTCCTCGAGGTCTCCCGGCGCGAGCGCGAAGTCGGCGACACCGTTGCAGTCGTCGTCGATGCCGTTGCAGAGCTCGGCCTGGCGCGGGTTGCGCGCGCGGTCGCGATCGTCGCAGTCCGTGCCGAGGAGCGAGTAGGAGCCCATCGGTCGCGCGCACGAGTCCACGGAGACGACAGGGTTTCCGAAGCCGTCGCCATCCTCGTCCTCGAACCAGCTCGTGAGCGTGGGCGCGTCTGCGGGATCGGCGACGCCGTCACAGTCGTTGTCGATTCCGTCGCACGCCTCGGTCAGCACGGGGCTGCGCGAAGCGTCGGTGTCGTCGCAGTCGTCGTCGTGCACCGAGTAGCCGGGCGAGAGCGCACACGCGAGCTGCGCCATCGACGGATCGCCGCGTCCGTCGCCGTCCGCGTCGCGGTACACGACGACCTGGACGTCTTCGTCGAAGCTCCCGTCGCAGTCGTCGTCGATGCCGTTGCACACCTCGGTGCCCGTCGGGCTCGCGCCGCGCACCGCGTCGTTGCAGTCGTCTCCGCAGGTCGCGCCGTTGCAGCACGCCACGTCGACGTAGCCATCGCCATCGCCGTCTCGGCCGCCGAGCGTCAGCGGATCGCAGTCTTCGTCGACGCCCATCGCGTCGCAGAGCTCCATCGCGCCGGGAAGGATCGCGGGGTCGTCGTCGTCGCAGTCGTCGCCGAGCGGCATGCCGCGCTCGTCTACACAGCTCGCCGCGATGGCGCCGTCGCCGTCGGCGTCCGTCGCACGGTTCACGCAGCGTCGCAGCTCCTCGGAGCAGAAGTCGCTCGTGCACGCGATCCCGTCGTCGCACTCGATCGGCGTGCCCGCGGCGCAGCGGCCTTCGTCACAGCGCTCCTCGCCGTTGCAGGCGAGGCCGTCGTCGCACGCCTCGTCCGTGGTGCAGAGCGGTGCGGCGTCCGAGCTCGCGTCGGTGCCGGTGCTCGCGTCGATGCCCTCGTCGGGACCGCCACAGCCTGGCGCTGCCCATGCCGAGAGCACGAGGCAGAGGCCGATGGCGGCGCGGCCCGCGCGCCCCAGCAGCGGTGCACGCGAGCGGAACCATCGCGGGTCCATCAGCAACCTCCCGTCGACTCACAGCCGTTGGAGGTGTTCCCGTCGCAGTCGAAGTAGCCCTCGAGACAACCCAGGACGCGGCAGCCACCACCGATGCACGCGCGCTCCTGTCCCATCGAGGACATGCACGAGCGGCTCGAGGCGGGGGCCTCGTCGACGGCCGCGTCGCAGTCGTCGTCGCGCCCGTTGCAGCCCTCGGACGAGCTCGGCGAGCGCATCGCGTCGGCGTCGTCGCAGTCGCCGCCGCGCGAGGTGTAGCCCGCGGGCGGCACGCAGCCGACGAGCACACCGCCGGAGCCGCCGCCGTAGCCGTCGCCGTCCGCGTCTCGGAAGTACGCGAAGCTCGCGACCATCTCGTCGACGGATCCGTCGCAGTCGTTGTCACGACCGTCGCAGAGCTCGGCGCCACCGGGGCCGCTCGAGCCGTCCCGATCGTCGCAGTCCGCCGGCGTCGGCGTCGGCACACAGCGCGAGTCCGCGACGCCGTCGCGATCGTCGTCCTCGAGATCGCCTGGCGCGATCACGAAGTCGGCGAGGCCGTTGCAGTCGTCGTCGCGGCCGTTGCACCGCTCTGCCTGCGACGGGCTGACGTTCGCCGCCGAGTCGTCGCAGTCGGTCGCGTAGAGAGACCAGCGCCCCATCGGGATGGAGCACGAGACCGTCGAGCGCATCGCGGTGCCGAAGCCGTCGCCGTCGTCGTCGGCGTACCAGGTCGCGGTCACGGTCGAGTCCATCGGGTCGGCCACGCCATCGCAGTCGTTGTCGATCGTGTCGCAGATCTCGGGGAGATCGGGGCTGCGGATCGCGTTCGTGTCGTCGCAGTCGTCGTCGAGCGTCGAGAAGCCCGCGCGCGTGCCGCACGCCGACATGGCCATCGCGGGGTTGCCGTGCCCGTCGCCGTCCGCGTCGCGGTAGCCCATGACGAGCACGCCCTCGTCCACGTCGCCGTCGCAGTCGTCGTCGAGGCCGTTGCAGACCTCCGTCGCCATCGGGTTCGCGCTGCGCGCTCCGTCGTTGCAATCGTCGCCGCAGGCCGTGCCGTTGCAGCAGCGATCATCCTGGAAGCCATCGCCATCGGAGTCCGGGCCGCGCGTGGTCGTGTCGCAGTCCTCGTCGATCGCGCCCATGTCGCAGAGCTCGGGCGCGCCGGGGTTCACGCCCGCCATCGAGTCGTCGCAGTCCTCGCCGAACGGCATGCCGCGCGCATCGAGGCAGTCCGCGTCGAACACGCCGTCTCCGTCCACGTCGGGCGGGCGGTTCACGCAACGCCGCAGCTCCTCGGAGCAGAAGTCACTCGTGCAGTCGAGGCCGTCGTCGCATCGCATCGGCGTGCCCGCGACGCATCGGCCATCGGCGCACGTCTCCTCGCCGTTGCAGGCGAGCCCATCGGCGCAGTCGCCGTCCTCGCGGCACTCCGGCGCCGCATCCACGGTCGGATCGTGTGCGTCGGGCACGGCGGCGTCGTCGCCACCACCTCCATCGCCACCACATCCCACCGTCGTCACCAAGCCAAGTAGAAGAGAGAGCCCGAGCCCACGCGCGCGGATCGTCATTCCTCGATGCTAACAAAGCGCGGCGCCCGCGTGGAAAGCACCGCCGTTCCGTCCGCAGCGGATGCCAGCGGCGGCTCGATCGATGGCGCTCGCAACCATTCCCCGACGGTCGCAACCGCTGCTCGACTCACGGCCTCGGCGGGGGGGGTGCGGGGCGCTGGGGCTTGGGGCAGCACTCTCGTGCGCAGTCGTCGCCCGAGACGCCGAGCACGCCGAGGGCCTTGCGGGGCGTGTCGCGGGTGCGCTCCTCGAGGAGCTCGACGATCGCCTCCACGAAGCGCGGATGCACACCCACGGTGCCGGCGCGCGCGAACGCGAGCCCGCGCGCCAGGGCCCGGTCACGCGCCTCGTGATCGAGATCCCACACGACCTCCATGTGATCGCTGAGGAAGCCGATCGGCACGATGACGACGGCCTTCTCACCGCGGTCGGCCAGCGCATCGAGGTGATCGCACACGTCGGGCTCGAGCCATGGCACCGAGGGCGGGCCGCTGCGCGACTGCCACACGAGATCGAACTGCTCGCGGCCCACGCGCGCCGCCACGAGGCGCGCCGCCTCCTCGAGCTGCGGGACGTACGGGCCCGACTTGGCCATCGACATCGGCACCGAGTGCGCGGTGAACACGAGGCGCGCGCCCTCGCGGTGCTCGCTCGGAAGGCTCTCGAGCGCGTCTTCCACGCGTGCGGCCTGCGCCTCGACGAAGCCAGGGTGGTCGTAGAAGAGGCGGATCTTGTCGAGCGTCGGAGCGCCCTCGAGCTCGGCGCGCGCGGCCGCGAGATCCTCCTGGTACTGACGACAGCCCGAGTAGCTGCCGAACGCGCTCGTGACGAAGACGAGCGCGCGCCCGACGCCGTCGCTCTTCATCTGCACGAGCGTGTCGCGCACGAACGGGTGCCAGTTGCGGTTGCCGAAGTAGATCGGCAGCGAGGTCCCGCGCGCGGCCAGCGCGGCCTCGATCGCGGTGATCAACGCCCGGTTGTGCGCGTTGATCGGCGAGATGCCGCCGAAGTGGTGGTAGTGCTCGGCGACCTCGAGCAACCGCTCTCGCGGCACGCCCCGCCCGCGCGTGACGTTCTCGAGGAAGGGCATCACGTCGTCGGGGCCCTCGGGGCCGCCGAACGAGAGGAGGAGCAGGGCGTCGTAGCGCGAGGTCACGTCCTGCATGCTCGGGCCGATTCGAGCGTTCGGCAACGCCTCATGCGAGCGTGGCGACGGCGGCCGCCGCTTCTTCGCTCGTCACGAAGCGATACCCGTGCGCGCGCAGCGTCTCGATCGCCGCGCCGATCGCGCGTCCCTTCTGCGCGGCCGTCCTCGACAGCGCGGGCTCGTACGGCGAGAGCCACTCGAGGCCGTCCTCGTGCGCGTCCGCGAGATCCATCGCGTGCAGCTCCAGCGTGACCACAGGGCGCCCGACCATCTGCCTCGCGAGCATCGCCGCGCCGCGCTCGCCCGCGACCACGACGCTCGTCCCGATGAACGGCAAGCGCAGCCCGGGCGTCACGCCGATGGGGAGCTCGACCAGTCCCTCGCTCGGTCCGCGACGCCAGTACGCGCCCTCGCGATCGCCCGGAAAATACGGCTCCCCCGGCGCGGTGAGCACACGCGGGTCGTCCACGATCGAGCGGCTCGCTCGCCCCAGGCCGAGCGCCGCGCGCGCCCGGAGCGCTCCGATGATCGTCGCCTTGGGCGCGTAGTACGCCGGGCACGGAAAGACGCTCGAGTCGTACGCGAGGCCGAGCTCGCGCAGCACCGAGAGCACGTCGTTCGTGATCGTGTAGCCCGGCGCGCGGAAGCCGCGTGGCCTCACGCCGACGGCACGCTCGAGCGTCTCGAGGCTCGCCGCCACGTCGGCGTGGATCGCGCTGCGCTCGCGGCGTGTGAGGTCGTAGTCGTGCGCCTGGCTGTGGCTCGCGATCTCGTGTCCTCTGGCCGAGAGCGCTCGGAGCGCGTCGGCCACGGGCTCGCGCAGCGCGTCGTGGCCGATGGCGAAGAAGGTCGCGGGCACGGCGTGCGCGGCGAAGAGGCGCCCCAGGCGCGGCACGGCGTGGTCGTAGAGCGCGCGCTCGCTGCCGGCCGGCACGTCCAGGCCGTGGATCGCCGCGTAACAGGGGATCTCGTCGAGATCGACGCTGACCGCGGCGAGCCTCACGTCAGCCCTGGATGCGGATCGCGTAGACGAGGCGGCCGATGTTCTTGAAGACGTTCGGCACGCGGCGGAAGAGGTGGATCGAGGGCACGCGCTTCTCGAGCACGCGCACCGGGATCTCCTTCACGCGCACGCCCTCGCGCTCGGCGCGGATGACGAGCTCGCTCGCGAAGATGTCCTTGTCGACGATGCAGCGGCCCGCGACGGGCTGCACGGCCGTGCGGCGGAAGGCCTTGAGCCCGTGCGTGTCGGTGCCCGTGAAGCCGAGCGAGACGCGGAGCATGCCGTTGAGCACGCGCGTCGCGACGCGGCGCGTGAGTGGACGCTCGTCGCTCGCGCCCTTCATCGCCTTGCTGCCGACGACGAGGTCGGCCTCGCCCTTCTCGAGCAGCGCGAGCGCGCGCGTGTGGAAGTCCACGTCGCAGAGGTCGATCTCGTCGCAGATGACGAACGTGCCCGTCGCCTCGAGGATGCCGCGCTTGAGGGCGCCGCCGTAGTTCGGCTGCCCGAAGCTGAACGTCTTGACCTGCGGGAAGCGCGCCGCGAGCTTGTTCGCGATCTCCACCGTCGCATCGCGCGAGCCGTTCTCCGCGATCACGATCTCGTAGGTCCAGGGCATGTCGCGCAGTCGATCGACGAGATCGACGATGGCCGACTGGAGAATCGCCTCCTCGTTGTAGACGGGGATGACGATGGTCACGTGCGGGGCGGCGGACGACATGCGAGGTGGGCTCCCAGGGCGCGCCTCTTCACGTGAAAAGGCGCGAAAAGCGCGCGGAAGTTCCCCCGGCTCGGGGGGACCGTCAAGCCTTCCGCTGACCGGGCGGGTGGCGCGTCGTCAGGACACCACGGGCAGTTTCACCTGCACCCGCGTCGGCCCGTGCTGCTTGAAGCGGAAGTCACAGTGTCTGCCGCCCTGTGCGATCGTCTCGGTCCGCGAGAGCCCCCAGCCGAACACGCGGCTGCCCGTGATGTCCGAGAGGCAGATGTACGGCGCGAGCTCGGCGGCGCCGTGCGCCACGGCGAGCTCGCGGATCGCGCAGCGCGTGTAGGTCACGCCGTAGTCGTGCTCGGCGTCGCGCTCGTGGAACTCGAAGACCCACCCGCCGACCGGCGCGCGCTGGCTCCTGCCCGCGAGCCATCGAGACAGGGCCTTCATGGGCCAGCTGAACATTCCGTCCGAGGCGAGCCGCTTCTCGAAGCCGCTCATGCGCTCGAAGTGGAGCGCCGTCGCCCGCTCGAGCAGGTGCCAGGTGCGCGGCGCGTCCCAGCCCTCGGGGCGGAGCGCGAGGTAGATGGCGACGTAGATCGCGCCGCCGATCGTGAAGGCGCGCATCTGCGGCGCGAGCGCGCCTGGATCGGGGATCGTCGGCAGCATCGCCGTGAGCTGCGCTCGCGCGCGCTCGAGGACCGCGTCGGCGCCCAGCTCGGGCGCCTGCTCGGCGAGCGCATCACGGACGTCCTTGGACCAGCCGGCGAGCTCCTTCAGCACGGAGCCCTTCACGTCGTCGAGGCTCGACACGTGTTCCCCGCCCGCGCCTCAGCGCGCGGCTGCAGGCGCCGAGGCGCCCACGAGGAGCGGCTGACCGTCGAGCGCGACCTCCGCCTCGAAGATCTCGCCCGCCGCGACCGTGAACACGTTGTGGCCCGCCACCGGCTGCTGAAGGCGCGGGTCCATGTACTCCCAGCGCATGATCGTCTGCTGCGCCGTCGTGCCGGGCTCGAAGCCGGTCACGCGCATCGCGCGCCACGGCGAGCCCGCGAAGGACTCGTGGTACCAGGTGTAGACCGCGTCCCGGCCCTCGTGGCGGAACGGGTCGCCGGTCTGCGTCGTGGTGAACGACTCGAGCAGCGTGCCCGCCGTCGAGAACAGCTCGGCCACGCGCACGGCGTCGCCGCGTGTGAAGTGCGCGACGTAGCGGCGCGCGATGTCCTCGTTCGTGAGGAGCGTCGGCAGCGACGGCTCGTAGGTCATCGTGACCTCGAAGCCGTTGCACCAGCGCGAGCGCTGCACGAGCACCTCGAGGATGCGACCGTTGCGGCGCACCTCGCCGGGGCGCGGCGGCTCGGGCTGACCGAAGCACTCCGGGGTGGAGGGCACCGCGACGCGCGCGACCTCTTCCATCCGCAGCTCGCCCGGCGCGGGCGGCGGCGAGACGGTCTGGAGCAGCGTGACGACGCAGCCCTCGTTCGCGAAGACCTGGTCGTAGGTGAGGAGGAGGTTCTCGCCGTCCTGCTCGATGCGGAGGTTCGCGCTGAAGCCGCGGGCCGCGAGGTCGAGCGGCCCCTCCGTGCAGGAGGCGCCGGTCCATCGCCACTGCGTGCCGTCGAGGCCGATGGGCATCTCGACGACGCGGGGCGCCATCGTCTGGCCGCCCGAGGTCGCGCCGAGGTCGCCCGACTCGTCGACGCCGGTGCGTGGGGCCTCGCCGCAGCCTGCCGCGCCGAGCGCGAGCAGGGAGGCTGCCCCGAGCGCGAGCGGGAGGTCGTGGAGCGCGTGGCGCGCGGAGGCGAGAGAAGCGAGGGGCCGCGTCATGGGGCGCAAAAGAACGCCGATTCGGCCTCCTCGTCAAGCGGGCGCTGGGTCGCGGCGGCGGGCCACAAGATCGCGGACCGAATCTCGGCGCAGACGTATGATGCGGGCGTGACGACCGAAGGCGACGGGACGCGGATCGACGAGGCGCGACGCGCGCTTCCTCCTGTGGGCGAGACGGCCGAGGGCCTGCTCGGCAAGCTGGGCAATCGCTTCATGGACCGCGCCGAGGAGCTCCTGGGCGACGAGATCGACGAGCGCCTCTCGCGCATCCCCAAGCACGTGAACGAGGCGGGCGTCGACCCGTTCGGCTTCGATCCGCGGACCGCACGCTACGTGCTCGCGTCGATGGCGTTCCTCTACCGCTACTACTTCCGCGTGCAGACGAGTGGCATCGAGACGCTGCCCCGCGGCCGCGCGCTCTTCATCGCGAACCACTCGGGGCAGATCCCGCTCGACGGCGCGATGCTCGGGACCTCGCTCATGCTCGACGCCGAGCCGCCGCGCTTCGCGCGCTCGATGGTCGAGCGCTGGAGCGCCGAGCTGCCCTTCGTGTCGGTGCTCTTCCCGCGCCTCGGACAGGTGATCGGCACGCCGGAGAACGCGCGCCGCCTGCTCGAGAACGAAGAGGTCATCGTCGTGTTCCCCGAAGGCTCGCGCGGGATCTCGAAGACCTTCGACCAGCGCTACCAGCTCGTCGACTTCGGCCTCGGCTTCATGCGCCTGGCCCTCGAGACCAAGACGCCCATCGTGCCGGTCTCCATCGTCGGCGCCGAGGAGCAGTATCCCTCGCTCGCCAACGTGCGCCCCCTCGCGAAGCTCCTCGGCATGCCGGCCTTCCCGATCATCCCGCAGGCCTTCGTCGGGATGATGCTCCCCTTGCCCGTGCGCTACCGCATCCAGTTCGGCGAACCGCTCTATTTCGAGGGCGATCCGGACGACGACGACGCGGTGATCGAGCAGAAGGTCTGGGTGGTGAAGCAGACGATCCAGTCGATGCTCCACCGCGCGCTCAAGGATCGGAAGAGCATCTTCTTCTGAGAGCATGAGTCAATCCAAGTGACTCATGCTCTGAGCGCGCAGGAAGTTTGCGGCCCGGGCCGTTCGTTGAATGCTCCCCGCGATGCTCGCGTCCCCGACGACGGTGCCGACGAACTTCCTCTCGATCCGCTCGACGCTTCCGTTCCGTGCGATCCTGTGCTCGATGCCGTCGCTCCGCGCGAGACCGTCGCTCCACGTGCTCCTCGCGATCGTCGCGTCGCTCGTCGTGCTGCCGATCGCGAGCGCGGGCTGTCCGCACCAGGGCGGCGAGCTCCAGGTCGTGCCGCCGCTCTCGACCACCGACGAGGATGCCGATCGCCTGCTCCGCGAGGCGGATCGTGCGGCGAACGAAGGCCGTGTCGACGAGGCGGCGGCGCGGTATCGCGAGCTCGTCGCGCGGCACGGCGACGATCGCATCGCTCCTCTGGCGCACCTGGGCCTCGGTCGCCTCGCCGTCGGCCTCGGTCACTTCGACGAGGCCATCGGCGAGCTCGACCGCGCGGGGCAGGGCGATGCCGTCGTCGCCGAGCGCGCGGCGCTCTACCGCGGCGTCGCGCTCCACCTCTCGGGGCGATCGGCCGACGCGGTGCCCGTGCTCGCGCCGCTGCTCGGTCACACGACCGATCCCGAGGAGACGCGTCTGCTCCTCGACACGCTCGCGACCGCGGCGCTCGCCACCGAGCAGCACGTGATGGCGCTCGGCGCCCTCGACGCGCGCATCGACGCGACCGAGGAGCGAGAGCGCCCCGAGGTGCTCGAGCGCATCCGAGAGATCGCCTCGCGCAGGCTGCGCGACGATCAGATCGATCTCGCCTACGACACGCTGCGGAGCTCGGGCCACGCGTGGCGCCACGTCGCCGAGCGTGCGCTGCGCCGCGCGCACGACACCGGAGACGTCGAGCGCGTGCGCGCGATCGCCGCGGATCTGACGGATCGCGGCATCCCGCTCGATGGCGCGCTCGCCACGCTCGTCTCGCGCGCGGAGCGCATCGCGCAGGCCGACGTGCGCGTGATCGGCGCGATCCTCCCGCTGTCGGGGCCTGCGCGCGAGATCGGACAGCGAGCGCTGCGCGGGCTCATGCTCGCGGCGGGCACGCCGGGACACGGTCCGCAGGCGCCCGATGCCCCGATGCTCGTCTTCCGCGACGACGCGAGCGATCCGGAGCGCGCGGTGCGCGCCGTCGACGAGTTCGTGTCGGTGCACCGCGCCGTCGCGATCGTGGGGCCGCTCGATCCTGCGTGCGCAGAGGCCGCCGCGGCGCGCGCGATGGAGCTCGGCGTCCCGATCCTCTCGCTCGCCGCGAGCGACACGACGGTGAGCTCGCCGCTGGTGTTCCGGCTCTACCCGACGCTCGACGAGGAGCTGGCCACGTTGCTGGCCGCGTCCTTCTCACGCGGCGCGCGGAGCGTCGCGGTGCTCCACCCGAGCACGCGCTGGGGCCAGCGTGTCAGCGCGAGCGTGCGTCGCGAGGTCGAGGCGCGCGGTGGCTCGATCGTCGCCGACGAGGCGTATGCGCCGACCGCGACCACCTTCACCGCGGAGGTCGGTCGTGTCGCGGCGGCACGCCCGGACGCCATCGTGATCGCGGACGCGGGCCCTCGCATCGCGCTCATCGCGCCTGCCCTCGCGACGGTCGGCCTCTGGGCGCCGGGCTCCGTGCCCGCGGCCGCGCCGGCGCCGGCGCGACGTGGTCACACCGCGGTACGACCGCGCGCGGTGCAGGTCCTCGTTCCGTCCGTGGGCATGGACGCGCGGCTGGCGGCCACGGCGGGTCGATACCTGGAGGGCGCGATCTTCGCGGCACCCTTCCTCGCGCCCTCGAGCCCTGCCGCGCCGAACGCGCCCGCGCCGAGCCCGACGGCGCCTCTGGCGGTCCCCACCGATCTCGCGAGCTTCGTCGCGGCGTACCGTGCGCAGTTCCAGAGCGAGCCGGACGTCTTCGCGGCGTACGCGTTCGACGCGTTCGGCCTCGTCCGGCGCGCGGTGCTGGCCGGTGCGCCCGGGCGGGCCGAGGTCGCCCGCTGGCTCAGCACCTCGAGCGCAGGCACGCCCACGATCGGGGCCAGCGGCGGTCTCGCCGCGGAGCGTCGACCCTTCCGCGCGGCGGGCCTCGTGACGCTGAGCGGCACTGCCTTCAGCCCGATCTGAAGGTGACGGTCACGTTTCTCCACGTGCGCCCGGGGGCTTCGTTGTTCACAGTCTCGCGCATGCGCGAGCTCGGTCGGGTCGGAAGCACGGGACTCTTTCTCTCGATCGCGCTCGGCGCGTCGGGGTGTGGCTCTTCGGCGGAGGTGGCGGACGCGGGGACCGACGCCGCGGCGTCGGCGGATGCGCCGCGCTGCGTGCCGGACGAGGCGACGTTCACGAGCGACATCCGTCCGCGCATCGAGCGCTACTGCGGGCAGTGCCACGGCGAGACGCCCGACTTCGGCGCGCCGAGCAGCCTGCTCGATCACGATCGCCTGCTCGCCGAGGGCCCGATGGGCGTGCGCCTCGTGGACCTCATCGCGTCGCGCCTGCACGACGGCACGATGCCGCCGACCGGCATGCCGCGCGTGGCCGAGGCCGAGGCGGACGCGATCGCGAGCTGGGCGAGCTGCGGCGCGGTCGACGTGCCCCCTGCGACGGGCCTCGTCTCGAGTGCACCGCCGTTCCTCGCGCCGGACGAGGGTCCCGCGGGCCTCGAGGCGCTCGACTTCCTCGCGAACGAGTACGCCGTCGGGCCCGACGTGCGCGACGACTACCACTGCTTCGTCTTCGACGCGGACGTGACCGAAGACCGCTTCGTGCGTCGCTTCGAGATGGTCTACGACGAGACGCGCGTGCTCCACCACCTGGTGCTCCTGCGCGATCCGGAGCGCCACTCGGCCGACACCGACTACGACTGCTACGACGGCAGCGGCATGCCGCCCGGCTCGCAGTACCTCTACGCGTGGGCGCCGGGGCAGTCGGCGATCGAGTTCCCCGAGGGAGGTCTGCGCATCTCGCCCGGCGAGCGCTTCATCGTGCAGATCCACTACAACAACGGCGCGTCCGTGCCCGACGTGCGTGACTCGTCCGGCGTGCGGCTGCTCCACGGCCCGGCCGAGGGCACCGAGTACGGCATGATCGCGATCGGCCCGACCGACTTCGCGATCCCGCCGCGCATGCGCCGCACCACCGCGAGCCGATGCACCGTGCGCGAAGAGTCCACGCTCTTCGTCGGCATGCCCCACATGCACCTGCTCGGCACCGACTTCCACCAGTCGGTCGCGCGCGCGGGTGGGGCCGTCGATCCGATCATCCAGCTCGGCGGCTGGAGCTTCGAGACGCAGCTCTTCTACGACTTCCGCGTGGCGCTCCACCCCGGCGACGTGATCACGACGCGCTGCACGTTCCAGAACACGACGTCCGAGACGGTCACCTCCGGCGAGGACACCAACGACGAGATGTGCTTCGACTTCGCGTACGTCACACCGCCGCCGAGCCAGCGCTACTGCGACGAGGGCGACGAGGACAACCCGACCGACGTCGCATACCGACCGAGCGCGTGCCTGCCCGCGGGCACGAGCACGGAGGTGCCGCTGGTGCGTGGCCGCTGGATCGAAGCGGCGACGCCGCCCGCGCTCCCGTCGGTGGGGCCCGTCCCGGATGGCCGCTGGCTGCTCGAGTCCGCGGACGCGTGGGTGACCGGCCTGATGACGCCGATCGGCAACATCGACACCGAGGCCACCTACTCGCTCTCGCGCGGTCAGGTCGTCGTGCAGGACGGCGTGCTCACCTACGACGTCTGGCAAGACACCGTCGTGAAGTCCGAGTCCGGCATCCGCTTCGGTGGGCCGGCGCACTACGACTTCGCCGTGCGCTTCGACGCCTCGGCCTCGCCGCTGCGGGCGCCCTTCGCCTGCCCGGCCGACGCGACCGGCGCGCTCGACCTCGTGTGGGGCGTCGAGGGCGATCAGCTCACCGTCGAGTTCCAGACCGACAGCGTGCCCGGCCAGACGCTCTGGTCGCGCTTCGTCTTCCGACGCGCACCGTGACGCGCGCCCTGCGCGCCGCGCAGCGACCGAGCGCCGACTATCCAGGTGACTCCTGCTCTGAATCGTTGTTCGCGCAAGCGCGTCGATCGCGTATCGTGCAACCCATGCGCCGCCTCTCGTTCGCCCTGGTCTCTCTCCTCGCGATGGCCCTGCTCACGGTCCCCGACTCGGCGATCGTCGCGCAGGATGCGCCGCAGGCCCGCACCATCACGTTCGCGACGCTCGCGCCGCCGGGCTCGACGATCATGCGCGGGCTCGAGGCGTGGAACCGCGAGATCCGTCGCCGCACCGATCGAGGCCTGCAGATCCGCTTCTACGCCGGCGGCGTGCAGGGCGACGAGCCGGAGGTGATCCGCAAGATCCGCTCGGGCCGCCTCGATGCGGGCGGCGTCACCTCCACGGGCCTCGCGCAGATCCACCGCCCTGCGCTGATCTTCCAGCTGCCCGGCACCTTCCGCCGCTACGAGCAGGTGCAGGCCGCGCGCGAAGCGCTCGCGCCCGAGGTCGAGGCGGGCATGATCCAGCAGGGCTTCCGCATGCTCGGCTGGGCCGACGTCGGGCAGGCGCACCTCTTCTCGCGCCGCGAGATCCACACGCCGGCCGATCTCGCGCCGTGCCACTTCTGGGTGCGCTCGGACGACGTGATCCTCCCGACCGTCTTCCAGATCGTGCGCACGAACACCGTCTCGTTGTCGGTGCCCGAGGTGCTCGGCGGCCTGCAGACCGGCCGCATCGACACCTTCCTCGCGCCGCCCGCCGTCGCGCTCGCGCTCCAGTGGGGCTCGCACGCGACGCACATGGCCGACACGCCCGTCGCGATCCTCGTCGGTGGCAGCGTGATCTCGGAGCGCACCTTCCAGTCGCTCACGCCCGAGCAGCAGACCGTGCTCACCGAGACCGGCGCGCAGTTCCACGGCCTCGCACGTCGCAACGCGGCGCGCGCGGAGCAGGAGGCGATCACCGCGCTCCGCAACCGCGGCCTCACCGTCGTCCCGATGAGCCCCGCCGACGTCACCGCGTGGCGCACGGTCGGCCGTCAGGTGCGCGAGCGTGTGGCCTCGCAGATCGCGGACCCCGCGCTCATCGCGCGCGCGGCGTCGTTCGGCGAGCAGTGAGCTCGGCCGCCCGTACGTTCGCGCTGGTCGGGCTCGCGCTGGCCCTCGCGGGTTGTGGGGGCGCGCGCGTCGAGGCCGCGTCGAGCGCGTCGCCTCCGAGCGTCGATCAGGTCAACGACAACGTGCCGGCGCTCGCGGTCGCTTCGAGCAGCGTGCTCGAGCGTCACGGCGCGTTCTTCCTTCGCCTCGACGTTGCGGCCCTGCGTCAGAGCCCGATCGCCGATGCGCTGCGCGATGGTCAGCGCCGCGGCGGCCTCTTCCGCGACGCCACGGGTACGACCTTCGATCCGGTCGAGGGGCTCGACGCGGTGGCCTCGATGGCCCCGCACGCGCGCCTGACGCCGCGTGGCATCGTCTCCAACGAGTGGACCGTGGTCGCGCTCGTGCGACGCGCGGGCACGCCGCGCGAGATCGTCGAGGCGACGGTGCTTGGCGGCGAGCCCTCGCGCTGGCAGGAGCGCGCGGGCTACGCCTGGGCTCCGTTCGATCCGATGTGGCGTGGCCACGCGGCGTTCGTGGGGGCTTCGCGCGAGATCATCGTGATGCCCGCGGCTCGAGAGGCGTCGATGGTGCCAGCGCTCCTCGAGCAGCTCGCGCGTCCGGAGGGCCCGATCGATCCCGCGCTCGTCTTCGACCCCGGCAAGCTCGGCGAGATCCGCCTCGCGATGGGCATGCCCTTCGGCCTCGCCGTGATCCACCTCACGGGCGCGCTCGCGGATCCAGCAGCGCCCGCGGCGGGCGTGCTTCTCGAGGGCGAGCTCACCCCGCGCCCCGGCGTGTCCACCTCGACGCTGCGAGCCGATCTCGAGCGACTGCTCCACGATCCCGGCACGAGCTCCGTGCTCCAGGCGACGGGGCTCTCGGGCCTGACGCGCATCTCGCTGCGCGAGACGGCCGCGGACGTTCGCCTCGGCGTGCGCCTCGAGTGGGCCGAGATCGGCCGCATCGTCGCGCTCGTCACCGACACCACGACGGGCACGCGCGCAGGCGAGCCGCCGGCCGTGCGGCCCGTGCCCCCGCCCGCGTTCTGATCGCCGTCGTCAGCCCGCGGAGACCTCGCGCACGAGGGCCTCGAAGGCGCCGAGCGCGACCGGCGGGATCTGATGCTGCCCTCGGAACGGGACGAAGTTGGCGCGCACGCCAGCTTCGGTGAGATCGCTCGCGAGCTTCTGCGCGAGCGGGAAGGGCAAGAGCGGATCGTGCGTGCCGTGGGTGACGACCGCCCGGAGACCCGCGCGCTTGCTCATGAGCGGCTTCCACGTGTCCTCCGCGAGGTAGGTGCCGCTGAAGGCCACGAGGCCATCGACCTTCCGATCCGTCTCGAGGGTGATCGAGGTCGCGAGCATCGCGCCCTGCGAGAAGCCGCCGAGGATCACGTGCGAGGGCCCGAGCGCCTTCTCGAGCGCGTCGAGCGTCTCGCACGCCATCGCGCGCGCCTCCGGCAGACCCTCGGGGATCGAGCGCGTGAGATCGCGGTGCTGTCCCGTCGCGAGCGCCTCCTCGAGCGCGGCGATGTCGATGTGCCACCACGCGCGCGGCGCACCCATCCCAAAGGCGCTGAAGTCGAAGCCTCCTTGCAAGAGGTGCGGAGCGGCAGGGAACGCGAAGCGGATGGCCCGATCGACGTCGAGGCCTCGGTAGAGCCCCGCGATATCGTCGCCCGGCGCGCCGTAGCCGTGGAACAGCACGACCAAGGGGCCGGTGCCTCCACCTTCGCGATCGGAGCCGCCCGCGAGGCGGACGTCGAGGGGACCGAGCTTCACGAGCTTCATGGCCGAGCCTTAGCAGGTCAGCGTGGCCCGGAGGCGTCGGGGTGATCGAGGGAGCCCCACATCTCGAGGAAGGTCTCCCGCTCCGACTCCTCGCGCGCGAGGAAGGTCGCGACAACGAGGTGTGGGCCGACGGCCGCGTGCGCATGCGCGACGTGCATGGGGCTGCCGTCTTCGTCCTTCACCTCGAAGCGCACGGCGCCGCGGATCGGTCCGCGCTCCATCGCGAGCGTGTCGCCTTCCCCTTCGAGCGCTGGCAAGCCTGCCAGCGTCGCCTCCGTGTCGTGGCCTGCGGGCGCCTCGGCGCTCGTGATCCACACGCTTCGCTTGGGGTCCGAGCCCACCCAGGTGCCTCGCTCGTCCCAGCGCTCGGCGAGCTCGCCGGGGATCGCGATCGACCACCCGCCCGAGAGCCCGACGCGCACGGCCTGGCGTCGATAGCCGGGTCGCGGGCGCGCCTGCTCGCGTGGCTCACCCGCCTTGAGCTGCGCACGCGTCGCGCGCAGCGACTCCTCGCCCAGGAGCGCGAAGCACTCGGCCCACGCGCCCCACGGATACTCGAGGCTCGCGTCGAGCCCGTACGCCCGCTCGAGCTCCGTCACGACACGATCGAGCAGCGCCCGCTCGCGATCATCCATCGGCTTGCGCCAGCGCACCTCGAGCCACATCAACGTGAGCGCGATGCCGCGGTGGTAGCGCGCGTCGCGCGCGGGCGTCGGCCACGCGAGCACGTCGCGTCCGTGCTCGGGATCCACCGCGACGCGCTCGACCCAGGCGCGATCTCGCGGTCCGAGCGGCGTCGCGATCAAGCCGTCGTGCGCCACCTCCAGGCCCTCGGGCAGCGCGAGCGCGAAGCCCGATGCACCGCTCGAGGCGAGCGAGAGGATCTCCTTCGCGGTCGCGCGCAGATCGTCGAGCGCCGCGCGCTCGAGGGCCGCCGCATCGCGGTGTGCGAAGTAGAGCGCCGGATCGAGCGTGGCCTTCCAGCTCACGCCGAGCGCACTCCCGAGCGTCTGCGCCAGCTCGCACACGAACGCGTGGTAGCCGGGCCCGGCCGAGCCGGTGAGCGCCTCGAGCCCGAGGTCACGGCCTCGCAGGCTGAGCTCGATGGGTCCCGCGGCCGGGTGGGCCGACACGGTCACGAGCGTCGCGTCGGGCCGCTCGATCACGGCCTCCGGCGCGCGCTCGCGCACGACGGCTTCGAGGGTCGAGAGCGCCTCGGCGCTCGCCCGCGCCTCCGGCAGGCGCGCACGCAGGGAGAGGGACAGCACGCGCGTGCGATGTCAGATCGCGCGCGCGCCGTCGAGGCCGCGCCTCAAGACGCGGCGTCTGGCGCCTCGAACGCGTCTGGCGCCTCGAACGCGTCTGGCGCTTCGAACGCGTCTGGCGCTTCGAACGCGTCTGGCGCTTCGAACGCGTCTGGCGCTTCGAACGCGTCTGGCGCTTCGAACGCGTCTGGCGCTTCGAATGCATCGAGTGGCACGAAGGCATCGCGCGGGACGAACGCGTCTGGCGCGGTGGACGCGTCTGGCAGCGCGAGTCCCGCGTCGCGGTCGCGGCGCGGATCGACCACGAGCGGCACATCCAGACAGCGCGGCGGACCGCCCTCGTATGGGCTCGCACAGAGCGAGCCTTCGTCGCAGTCGCTCTGCGCATCGCACGTCCCGCCCGGCTCGACGCACTCACGCTGTCCGTCGCCCCAGAGATCCACACACGTGCGACCGCCGATGCAGTCCGTGGAGGTGCGGCACAGGCCCTGCGGCAGGCACTCGTAGCTCAGGCGCGACGGCTCCACGCCGCACGTGCCCATCTCGGGCGTGCAGTCCACGAGCGCGCCGCACAGGCCGGGCCCCACACACTCGCTCGCGCCATCACCTTCGACGTCGGTGCAAGTGAAGAAGTCCCGACACGAGGTGTCCGTCTGGCAGCGAGGCATGCCGCGCATGCAGAAGGGCGAGCCGAGCTCGGTGTTGCACACGAAGTTGAACGGGCACGTGGTGTCGAAGTCCGACGCCGTGCAGCCGATGCGGCGGTCGACGCACGTGCCCGCGTCGCACGAGAAGCCTTCGGGGCAGTCGCGCGAGCTCGCGCACGCGCTCGCCATGCGCACGCAGAGCCGACCGAGCGCGGTGTCGGTGCAGCTCGATCCCGCGGGGCAGTCCGCCGCCACGCTGCACTCGTCACCCGAGGGCTGGCAGTGCATCCCGCAGCCATCGTCCACACACGCGAGGCCGGTGGGACAGCTCGTGCTCGAACAGTCCGGGCCCAGCACCAGACAGTCGCAGCGCGAGAGGCCCGCGTCCTCGTCCACCACGCCACACGGGCCTGCGTCCGACGGCGGTCCGAACGAGACGTCGGGCTCGAGCGCGGTGTCGGGCATCGTGGCTCGGAACGCGTCGATCGATCCGTCGAAGCCGCCGGTGTCCATGTCGAGCACGAACGCGTCGTCCTCCATGGGCCCCGCGTCGCGTCGCTCGCGGAACGCGTCGATCTCTTCCGTCGTCGGCCCTGGACATCCCGCGAGCGCGAGCGCGAGGACCGGTGCGGCGAGGGGCGAGCGGAGCATCGGGCGTGTCGGCCGAACCATGCGTCGACCTTACCGCACACGAACGCTCTCCGCGCGTCTGGCCCGACCTCGAGTCAGCCCAGGACGACGTAGCGGAGCCGAACGACCTCGCCGCGTCGGAGAACCACCAGCTCGAACGCAGTGGAATCACTCACCGCGTCGAGGAGCGCGTCCGGGGTGCCGGACGCGAGCGAGATCCCGTTCAGCGTCACGAGGGTGTCGCCGTTCTGGATCCCCATCTGGCCCAGGAGCGAGGCCCTGCGGATGCCGTAGATGCGCAGCCCGAGCACGACGCCTTCCTGCTCGTGGGGGATGACGCGCGCCGCGCTCATCAGGCGCGTCGGCGCCTCCAGCACAGCGCGTGTGACGAGGTACTCGTTCGGGCCGATCTGCGTCACGTCCGAGCCGTCCGCACCGGTCGGCTCTGCGCCGGGCTCGTCGCGGGCGACCACCCTCGCCAGGCTCGTGATCGAGTCGCGCAGCGAGAGGTGCGCGCGCGTGTGGAGGCGATCGTGATCCGCGTGCCGCGCCTCGCCGGCCTCCCATCGCTCCTCCTGGGCGCGCTGCTCGAGGTACAGCCGGTGCGCCGTGCGCTCGCCCTGCGTCACTCGCTCCGCGAGTGCGTCGAAGCGCATGTCGTCGACGACCGCGTAGGGAACGAAGGCGCTCGTCGCGACCGCTGCGCCTGCGATCATCCCGGCCGCGACCGCACGGACCGTCTGCGCGCGCTCGGATCGTGGACACGCGCCCATCACGACGCGTCCGTCGGGTCGTGCGTGGAGCGCGAGGACCTCTCCGCGCTCGGCGCGCTCGAGCAACGCCTCGGCCTCGTTGCGCGACAGGCGCGCGAGATCGTGCACGGCGCGTCGACACCGACCGCATCGCCTCACCGCGTCGTTGCCCTGCATCTGCTCCCAGCGCGCCGAGCACGGCGTCGTCTCGGTGACGCGCGCGCGCAACGTGTCGCGCTCGTGGCGGATCGACTCCTCGAGCAAGGCGTGCTCCCGCTCGAGCGCGCCACGCATGGCCTCGGCCTCGCCCAGACGCGCGAGCCAGGCCTCGAGATTCCGCATGCGCGCGAGCTTCGCGTCCGCGCCGTCGCGGTAGGGACCGCTCGCCGGGCCGCTGGCGTCGCGGTCCGTCTGGACGAGTTGATCCTCGGCCTCGGTGCGCAGCGTCAGAGTGTCAGTCGTGGGCGGGGTGGGAACGAGCGGGAGCCTCGAATTTCCATGCATCGGTGTGCCTCCGACGCCGCACAGAGCAGCGCGCGTGCCGACTCGACCATGGCTGAGAGCACGTGGCACTCGGATTGATCGATGCGAGTGCCACGGGCTCGATTCGGCGGGAGGGAGGCTCTCGCCGATTCACTCGGCGAGAGGGAGGGGCTGCGGCCAGACCCTCCGGCAAGAAACGTCAGAGCGTGAGTCAATGCAAGTGACGCACGCTCTGAGTCGCACCACGTGACACACCGAGTCGGCGGCTTGACCGGCCGTTCCCGAGCCGGATGAATGCGCGGCATGTCCTCGTCCCTCGAGCGCGCCCTCGTCCTCGCCTCGCGCGCGCGCCCCGGCCTCGGGATCCACACTGATCTCGCCACACGCGAGGCGCACGCAGGCGACGAGAGCGGCCTCGCGCCCATCGTGCCGGGGGCGGTCGTGCTCGCACGCGATGCGGACGACGTCGCGGCCGTGCTCACGGCAGCCACCGAGTCCGGCACGAGCGTCACCCCGCGCGGAGGCGCGAGCGGCAAGGCCGGCGGCGCGATCCCCGACGAGGACGGCCTCGCGCTCGTGCTCACCGGGCTCGACCGCGAGCTCGAGATCGACGTGCCCGATCGCATCGCGGTCGCGAGCGCGGGCGTCGTGCTCTCGCGGGTGAGAGAGGCCGCGCGCGGCGAGCGTCTCTTCTACGGGCCGGATCCGGGGAGCCTCGAGAGCGCGACGATCGGCGGCACCGTCGCCACGAACGCGTCGGGGCCGAGCACGCTCAAGCACGGCTCGACCGCGCGCTGGGTGCGGGGCCTCGAGGTGGTCACGGCCACCGGCACACGGCTCTCGATGCCCTCGCGCGTCGCGAAGTCCACCGTCGGGCTCGATCTCGCGTCGCTCTTCGTCGGCAGCGAAGGCACGCTCGGCATCGTCACACGGGTCTTCCTCCGCCTCGAGCCCGAGCCCGAGCGTCTCGCGCTCGCGACCGTCTCGCTCGCCTCGCTCGACGCGATCGGCGCGGCCCTGGTCGCGATCGATCGCGCGCGCCTCGCACCCCGGGCGATCGAGCTCCTCGACGACGAGGCCCTCTCCACGCTGCGCGCGTCGCGCCGCGATCACGGCCTCGATGCGCGCGCCGTCGCGATCCTCTTCGTGGAGCTCGAAGGCAGCGAGGTCGGGGTCGAGGCCGATCTCGCGCGGCTCGACGACGCCGTGAGCGCGCTCGCCCTCGACGTACGCCTCGCCCGCAACGAGCGCGAGCGCGAGGCCCTCTGGCAGATCCGCCGCGACACGAGCATCGCGCTCAAGCGCTCGGCCGCGCACAAGCTCAGCGAGGACGTCGTGGTGCCGCGCGGTCGGGTCGGCGCGCTCATCGCCGCGTGTCGACGCCTCGGTGCTGCCCACACCGTGCGCATGCCGAGCTACGGCCACGCAGGAGACGGCAACCTCCACGTGAACTTCCTCTGGGACGACCCCGCGCAGCGGCCCGACGTGGATCGCGCGATGGCGGCGCTCTTCCGCGAGGTCATCGCGCTCGGCGGCACGCTCTCGGGTGAGCACGGCCTGGGCCGCGCCAAGGCTCCCTTCCTCCCGCTCGCCCACGATCCGTCACGCCTCGCCGCGCAGCGCGACGTGAAGCGCCTCTTCGATCCGTCCGGCGTCCTGAACCGCGGCAAGGTCTTGCCGCCGCCCTGACGACTCGGGTCTGATCCGAGCATGCCCCTCGCCTTCGATGAGCTGGTCAGTCGCCTGCGCCTCGACGAGCGCTTCGTCGGCCTCGACCGTGAGCCCGTGTCCAAGGCCCGCGCCCTCGCGGACGCGCTGATCAACCGGTGGGACAAGCCCTGGAACGCGCCCCACAACGGCAAGTGCCTCGCGGTCTTCCTCGCGCTCGCGCGCGCAGACGGCGAGAAGCTCGACCCGCGCTTCGATCGTCTCCTGCCCGCGCCGAACGGCGAGCCGTGGCTCGAGGCGGCCTTCGAGGAGTGTCTCGCCGCACTTCCCGAGGAGCGCCGCGGGCCCGCGATGCGCGCTGCCATCCAGCGCGAGCGCGGCACCGTCGCCGTCGGTGCCGGCCTGCGTGTGCTCGCCCGCTTCCCCGACGTGGAGGTCGCGCGGCACGTGATCCGCGAGAGCAAGACCTGCGAGATCACTGCCTACACGCTCTCTCGCGTGCGCCCGAAGCTGGAGGCGCTCGCGAAGAAGCACCCCCAGCTCGCCCCCGCGCTCGGCGGCAAGGCCCCTCCGGCGCTCGAGGTGCTCGCGGTGCGCGCCCCGACGCGCGCCACCGACCTCTCACCGATGGATCGTGCACAGCTCGAGCTCGCCGCTCGCAAGCACGACGGCAAGCGCGTCCCCGCCGAGAAGCGCTTCGGCCCCGACGATGGCAGCGAGACCTCCTTCGGTGCGACGAACCTCTTCGTGACGCTCGGCGAGAAGGGCCAGGCTCGCTACGACGCGGTGCTCTTCGCCGGGGATGCAGGCAGCGTCTTCCGACACGGCACGACCCGGGAGGTCGCCGCGCGCGTTCAGGGCGACCTCGAGGCGAGCAGCCCGGATCTGGCCGTGCGCCTGGCCGACGCGCTCGCCCGGGCCGAAGGGGCGCGGAAGAAGGCCAGTCCGAAGAAGGCCAGTCCGAAGAAGGCCAGTCCGAAGAAGGCCAGTCCGAAGAAGGTCAGTCCGAAGAAGGCCAGTCCGAAGAAGGCCAGTCCGAAGAAGGCCAGTCCGAAGAAGGCCAGTCCGAAGAAGGCC
>JBILLJ010000076.1:0-42459 GCA_044376125.1 Sandaracinaceae bacterium | reverse complement strand
ATCGTGAGCCCACGTGGCGAGGCGGGGCTGCGTGCGATCACACCGCGTCAGTCGATGGCCCTGGGCTGTGTGCTCGGCGGCGCGATCGGCGATGCGATGGGGCATCCGACGGAGTTCCTGTCGATGGTGGAGATCCGACGCCGGTACGGGCCTGCGGGCGTCACTGGCTTCGAGCTCTACTGGGATCGCGGCGGCGCGCGCTTCGCGCCGTACACGGACGACACGCAGATGGCGGAGGTGGTGCTCCGCACGCTGATCGAGTCGCGCGAGGCGGGCGAGGACCTCGACGCGTGCATGCGACGCATGGCCTCGGGCTTCGTGCGCTGGGCGGCCAAGCCGCAGGGCGGACATCGCGCGCCGGGCAATGCGTGCCTGTCGGGCTGTCGCGCGCTCTCGCAGGGCGTGCACTGGTCCAAGGCGGGCGGTGAGACGGCGGGAGGCTGCGGTTCGGTGATGCGCGCGTACCCGTTCGGTCTCGTCTTCGCGGACGACCTCCGCCGATGCGAGGAGTGGTCGGTCGCGCACAGCAAGCTCACGCACCGCGATCCCATCGCGCTCGCCGCGTCGGCCGCGATGGCCGTGGGCGTCGCGCGTGTGGTGCGGGGTGACCGCGACGACGTGGTGCTCAGCGAGATGGTCGCGGCGGCGTGTCGCCAGAGCCCCAAGACCGCGAAGATGATGGCGCAGGCGATCGAGGAGGCCCTCGACGGCGTCGGCCCCGAGGTCACGCTCGATCGCAACCGAGGCTGGGCCGCGCACGAGGCGATCGCCGCCGCGGTGTACGTGGTGGCGCGTCACCCCGACGATGCGCGCGCCGCGATCATCGAGGGCGCGAACACACCGGGCGACAGCGACTCGATCGCGACGCTGGCCGGCTCGCTCGTCGGCGCACGCGTCGGCGTGGCCGGCCTGCCCGCCGAGTGGGTGCGCGACGTCGAGCGCACCGACGATCTCGCGGCGCTCGCGCTGGCGATCTGAGGACGGCGACTCGAGCGCGCGGGTGCGGTCAGCCTCGCGCGAGGGCCTTCGCGAGGGCGGGCTCGAGGGTGCGGCGCAGCGACGGATCCACCATGCACGCGAACGCGACGCGGCCGCGGAGGTAGCCCGCGAAGTCGTCGTGCTTCTCGCGGTTCTCCGCGGCGAGGCCATTCCTGGCGACGTTGTGGAGCATCGCGCGGAGCGCGCGCCTCTCGTCCTTCGCGAGCGAGAGCTTTTCGTTCACGACGACGCCGGTGACCTCCTGGCGACGACCGCGGCCCATCACGTGGGTCTTGTCGCCGTGCTCGCGGAAGCCCTCGTCCTTCAAGACCTTGCGCACACAGCCGAGCAGGCGGCCGACCTTCTCGCGATCGTCGCCCGAGAACGTGAGGTCGTCGGCGTAGCGCGTGTACGTGAAGCCGAAGTGACGCGCGAGGCCGGCGAGGCGCGCATCGAGCTTGCGGCAGACGAGGTTCGTGATCGCGGGGCTCGTGCACGCGCCCTGCGGGAGCACACGATCTCCGAGCGCGATCCAGAGGCGCTTGCCATCGAGGCGGGCCTCGAGCCTCGGCGGCTCCGTCGCGAGGAGCGCGAGCACCGTCGCGACCGCCTCCGCGTAGCCCATCTTCGCGAAGAGCCCCTTCACGCGGCGGAAGCCGAGCGTCGGGAAGAAGCTCTCGAGGTCGAGGTTCACCACGACCTTCTTGCCCACGTGCGGCGCCGCGTTCGTGACGATGGAGCGGTGCTTCACGAAGCCGTGCGCGGGCGGGCGCGTCTCGAGCTTGTCGAGGATGGCGGTGAGCACCCAGCGCTGCGCCGCGGCGAGCGTGGGCTTGGGCGCGGAGATCGCGCGGAGGTCGCCCGTCTTCTTCGGGATGCCGAAGCGGTGGTAGTGGACGAGGGTCGCGCCGCGTCGGTGGTAGGTGAGGAAGCGCAGCTGTGCGATGGAGATCCCGAGCGCGGACGCGAGCCCCTGCGCGTCGTGGATCACGGGCAGCGTCGCGGCCTCGAGCTTCTCGGTGTCCGAGCCCGTCGTCGCGAGGCCCGCGCTCACGCCCTCGCCCGCGTGCACGAGGAGCGCGGCCTTGTCTGCGTTCCACGCCTCGCGTCGCTTCTTCTGCGCGAGCTCGCGCTCGAGCTTGCGGAGCGAGCGACGCTTCTGGCTCTCGCGGAGGCGCCGGATGCGCTCCTTGCGCAGGGCCTTCTCGGGGCTCTCGGCCGTGCCCGCCTGCGCGAGCAGGCGCGCGCGATCGCTCTCGAGCGCGGCGCGCGCGTGGGCCTCGTCGATCGGATCCGACGGCAGCGGCTCGCCCGGCGGCCAGAAGCCGAGCGCCATCATGCGCTCGCGCACCGTCGCGTCTGGCAAGCCCGCGAGCTGCGCCTTCAGCTTCTTGATCGGGTCGTCTGTCATCGCGCGCCTCCGGCGCGGCCGCGCACGAGGAGAGCGCCGGTGGCTCGGGGCGCCTTGCGGCGGGGGAGCGCAGCTCCCCCTGGAGCAGCGAGGAGGAGGAGTCTTCGACGATCGACGAGCGGGGGGGACGGTGGGAGGCGCGGCCCCCCGCCCTCGCGCGCTGGAGGCGCGCTGTGCGAGACCATGGGGAGGGAGCGCGGGCGCGGATGCGGCCTGCGTAGAGCCCTCGGACGGGGCGGGTCCACTATAGCCGCCGACGACCCCGCCGATGCCCGCGGGGACCGGAGGTCCCCGAACAGCTGCGGGCGGGCGGGGTCGTCGGCGGCGAGTGCCGACCAGACCCGTGACGGATGGGGAGCGTGTGAGCCTGCGAGGCGTAGCGCCTCACGGATGGCCAGGCCGAAGTCACGATCGCGCGTGTGAGGCGCGCCCGGACCGGGGCACGCAACGCGCGCCCACGCTCCCTCCCCATGAACTCGAGACGCGGATGAGCTTCCTTTCGCTTGGGTGAACGATTGAGCGAGAGCTTCGAACGAAGCCCCGACGAACGAAGTGAGGAGCGGTGCCCGATGAGTCACGACGACTCCTTCTCCAGGCGGTCCTGGTGGGCGAGTCGGAGCGCGAGCATGTGCACGCAAGGCCCCTTCGTGAGGCCGCTCTTCTGGGCGAGGGCGCAGGTGCACGTCGCCTCGGTGATCTGTCCCTGGTGATCGACCACGATCTGCGGGCGCGCGCGGCCCGCGCCGTCCTTCACGTTGCCCGAGAGCTTGTGACCGCCCGAGAACGGCCGCCGCGCGATGATGCGCGCCTCGCCCGCCTCGAAGAGCACTCGTGCTTCCTTCGCGCTCGGGTCGCTCGCCTCCTCCGCCTTCGCGACACTCGCCGCGACCTTCTGCGCGACGAATGGCTCGAGGAGGAGATCGCGGTGACGATGCAGGCCCGTCGCGAGATCGATCATCGCGCGGCCGGACTGACAGAGGAGCGAGAGCGCGCTGCGCACGGTCTCGAGCGGCAGCTGTGTGCTGCTCGCGAGCGCCGTGTCGCTGCTCTTGCGCGCGGCGCGCAAGGCCTCGTGCACCGCCGCGAGCTGCGCGCTCTCGACCTTCGCGCGGCGCGTGAGGAGGTCGAGCTTCAGGGGCCCCTCGACCCAGTCGTTGTCCGTCCAGCCCGACAGCGCGAGCGTGAAGCTCGCTTCGTCGCCGAGATCCGCGAGCCACACCGAGGGCAGGCCCGTGCCCGCGAGGAAGACGTCGAGCTTGCTCGTCACGGGGAGCACGCCCGCGAGGACCTTCAGGCGATCACGGCCCCAGGTGCGGATCGTCTGCGGCTGGGTCCCTTCGTAGCGGCTCTCGGGGGAGCACACGATCACCGTCTCCCACGGCTCGAGCACGAGCTTCACGCGCTCGCCCGGCCGCAGCTCCCAGCGGAGCGCGCGGGGCGAGCTCTTGGCCTTGCGCATCGAGAGCGCACGCACGATCGAGTAGGCATCGATCGTCGCGAGGCGCAGGCGCGTGAGGCCCATCGACATGAGGGCGTGCACCTGCAGAAAGCCCGCGAGCCAGCCCTCGGGCAGCGCGATGCGCTTCTCGCGCACGATCGAGGCCGCGAGGGCGGTACCGGCGATCACCGGGGCCGCGGTCTCGCTCTCGAGGCCCGAGGGACCGATCGTGAGCCGCGTGTTGCGATAGCTGCGCAGGCGCGAGACGTGCGCGGAGAGACCACCCGAGAAGTCGATGTTCGTCGTGCCGCACTCGAAGGCGCGCACGGTGCCGAAGAGATCATGGCGCACGGCGAGGCGCCCATAGCTCGACTGATCGCTCGAGAAGGCCTCGAAGCTGAGCTCGTCGGGGTGCACGGTGACGACGGGGTCGAGCACCTTCTGGAGCTCGAAGGTGTCGTTCAGCGCCCACGCCTCGTAGGCGGCGCGCGCCCTCGCGAAGGGTGCGCGGCGCTTGGCGCGGGCGCGATCGAGCTCGGCGAGCTTCGCGTCGACGTCGAGCAGCTCGGCGCGCGCCTTGGCGCTCTTCATCGCGAGGCCCTCGACGAAGCGACGATCCTCGGACTCGAGCCACGCGCGGAAGGCCACGCGATCGCGCGGGTGCCACTTGAGATCGTTCGCGAGCACCGCCCGCAGCGCCGAGAGGCCCTCGCGCAGGACGAGCGGCCGCTCGAGATCCGCGTCGAAGAACACGGGCTCGCGGAGCACGTTCGTCGCGAGGCCGAGGCGCTCGCCGAGGAGGCCGCTCCGACCCGCGTAGCGGTACTCGATGGCCGTCATGCGCCGCCCTCCGAGCCATGAACCGAGAGGCTGCCCGGAGCGACGACGAGCCCGCCGGGCAACGACGCGCCGAGGCCCGGGTGCGCGGCCTCGAGCTGGGCGAGCACCATCACGATGCGATCGAAGTCACTGCGCGTGTGCGTGCGCACGAGGCCCGTGAGGATCGAGGCGACGTGCTCGCCCTCGCCGCGGGACGCAGCGCCGCGCGTGGCGAGCAGCGAGAGGAGGCGCCGCTTGGCCTCGCGATCGGGGCGCGCGTCGAGGAGCACCGCGCGCACGAAGGGCTCGAGGCGCATGAGGGGCACGAGGCCTGGGCGCAGGCGCTGCTCCGCGAGCTCGAGCGCGAAGCGGCGCATCGCTTGGTGCGGGCTCTCGGCGAGGCGGTGGAGGAGCTCGCCGAGATCGACCTCGCCGTTCGAACGCTCGGCGAGCTCACGCCCCAGGGCCTGCGCGTCCGGCGTCGTGGCGTCGCAGAGGACCGTGATGCCCTCGAGGCCGAGCGTCGCGAGCGGCAGCGCGCGGAGCACGTCGAAGCTCGCCTCGCGCGTGTCGCGGTACGCGCTCTCGACGAGGCCGAGGAGGAGGCTCGGATCCTGGGCGAGGAGCGGGATCGCATCGCGGAGCAGGAGGTGCGCGAGCGTGCGGATGGCGAGCAGCGGATCGTTCGCGAGCTGCGGGACGCGATGGATCCCGACGAGCGCGAGCGGTGCCTCGCTCTCGGAGAGCCGCGTCGCGCCGAGCGTGCGGAGCGGGATCGCGCTCGAGCCGATCCACGCGAGCGCGTCGTCCTCGCTCACGAGCTCGCGCAGCTCCTTCGAGAGGGCGCGCGACGAGACCTCCACGAGGGCCAGCACCGGCTCGTGGAGCTCGAGCGGGCCGTCGGGCTGCTTGGCCACGTGCGCGACGACGGTCGCGAGCAGGCGCGCCGCGAGCGCGCGACGCGGCTCGCTCCCCAGGCTCGCGAGGGGCCCGCTGCGGAGCGCCTCGATCGCGAGCGCCGCGAGCGCGCTCCTGGTCTCGGCGCCGGGGCGCACGAGCAGCGTGCTCGCGCGCTCGGGGCTCGCGAGCCATGCGGTCACGGAGCGTCGCGCGAGCTCGAGGCCCTTGGCGCGCACGGCGGGGCTCTCGTGATCGAGCATCTTCGCGAGCAGCCCGAGCTCGGGCGCCTCGGGGGAGAAGCGTCGCTCCACCTCCGCGCTCGCGAGAGAGACGACGCCGTCGTGCCTGGAGGCGAGGAGCTCGACGAGGGTGCCCACCGCCAGCTGCGCGGGCAGGGCCGGGTGTCGCGCGATGCCGCCGAGCGCGAAGTCGAGCACGGGCCGCGTGCGACCCTCGAGCGCGACGAGGTAGGCCGACGGCGTCGCGTCCCAGAGCTCCGGATGCGCCTCTTCGCGCGGCGCGGGCGCGAGCTTGCTGGCGACCGCGCTCTTCCACTTCACCTTGAGCGCGCGGGTGAAGCCGATGCGCTCGCTCCGCCAGTGGAGGATCGTGTGCAGCACGGCGCTCTCGCTCCAGGCGGCGAGGTCCTCGTCGGTGTAGCGAGAGAGCAGCGTCGCGGCCGTGCGCGCGTAGGCCGCGGGCCGCCACTTCGCGAGCTTGCGCAGGTGCCGCAGCGACGCGCGGATCACCCAGCGCTGCGTCTTTCGCCCGAAGATGCGCGTCGGTCGCGTCTCGCCGTCGAGCCCGGACTTCACCGACGCGGTCGTGCCCTTGGTCTTTCTGCGCGCACGATCCATCGCGTGGACCGTGAGCGCGAAGGTGAGCTCGTCGCCGCGGAGCATCGCGCGCTTCCACACGCTCTTCACGTAGCGCCACGTGCTCGCGGCCTCGACGGGAAGCGCCTTGAGCACGTGCCGCGCGACGGCGATCGTCGCGGGCGTGTCGAGCTCGTAGAGCGTGTCGAGCACCGCGCCGCGCTTGTCGACCTCGAGCGCGTCGATCGCGGCGAGCACGGGCGCGACGTTCGACTTGCGCAGATCGTTCTCGTCGATCGGCGCGAGCGCCGCGCGCACGGCCTCGGGCAGGCGCGTGAGCGCGAGCTGGCGCGCCTGCGAGAGGCCCTCGAGATCGCCGAGCAGCCGCAGCGCCTCGACCGCCGAGCGTCGGCGCGAGAGCAGCTTGCGGCCCGCGTACTCGCGAAGGAGCGGGATCGCCGCGGTCTCTCCGACCTGCCCGAGGGCCTCGAGCAGGAGGGGCACCTCGTGCTTGGCGTCGTGCGCGGCGTGGAGCAGCGCGGTCCCTGCGGCGCGATCGCGTCGCCAGCCGAGCGCGACGGCGGCGCGCGCGCGCTTGGCGCGGCTCGGGCTCGAGAGCGCCTCGACGAGGTCGGTGTGCGAGGCCCGCGCGAAGCCCTCGGCCCCGAGCGCGGCGAGGACGTCCTCGACGCGCGCCTGCACGGTGGCCGTGGGGTAGGGCCCGTACGCGGTGCCGAGCGAGAGCGCGCCCGTCTTGGCCCCGCGCGCGACACGCACGAGCCAGAGATCGGGCCCGACGGACGACGGCTCGACGGACACGATCGCGAGGCGATCGGGACCGGAGACACGCGTGAGTCGAAGGGCAGGAATCATGTCCAACGATGGCTCGAGACCTCGGGGGCGCCTCGCGGCGGGGGCGCGAGTGAATCAGTCGTCGAAGTCTTCGTCGTCGAAGTCCTCGTCGTCGACCTCGTGGATGCCGCCGAGCGTGGGCTTGTTCGGCGTGATGCCGAGCGCGCCGAGGCCCGCCGCCGCCTTCTGCTTGTACTGCGTGGAGGTGGGGCCGAGGTCGCCGAGGATGCCCTCGAGCGCCTTGCGCACGTGCGCGAAGTCCTCGAAGGCGTGCTCGCGGAAGAGGTCGTACGCGGTCCACATGAGATCCGCGCAGATCTCCGCGGGCACGCGGCCGGTCGCTGCGCCCAGGCCCGGCAGCGCGACCGAGCGGATGGAGCCGGGCTCCACGCTGTTCTGCATGTGCACGGCCTGGAACGCGGCCGCGCACGCGAGGGCGACGTTCATCGTGGCGCTCACGTCCTCGCTCGAGCTGACCATCGTGGGCGTCGAGACGAGGAAGCGCGGCTGCACGCGCTCGGTGGGCACACACACCGCGTGACCCACGGGCATCGCGCCCGCGTGCCGCGACTTGATCTGCGCCTGCACCTTCTTCTCGATTCCTGCGCCGAGGAAATTCTTGATCACCAGATCGAGGCCGCCGTCCATGCGCCCGGCCGAGTTCGTCGGCGAGACCCACGCGCTCACGGTCTGATCGAGCATCGAGCCGTGCAGGATCTCGACCTCGGGGTTCTCTTCGAAGCTCGAGCGCCACGCGGCGATGATCTTCGGGTTGATGTCGACCAGCACGACCTTGACGAGCATGGGTGTTTCCTTGGTGTCGAGTCGGCCCCTGCCGGTGCCGAAGGCGCCAGCTACGAGGTGAACTCCACGAGGTAGTCGAGGCGCTGCTGCGAGGTGCGGTAGACGACGTACTCGTCGTCGGCGAACTCGGACGGCGCGCCGGCCTTGCTGCGCACGCCCCACGCCGAGTCGAAGCCGTCGGGCGCGGAATTGAGGCCGTAGGTGATCTTCTTGAACTGCGCCTGCTTGCCGAGCGCGACGTTCGCGACGGCCATGAAGCGCGTCTTCTCGCGGCCGGGCGTCGTGTAGAACGAGCTCGTGCACGAGGCGTCGCCGAAGTAGAGGCCGTTGCCGAGCCAGCCCGCGTCGGTGCGGTTCACGCCGAGGCTCACGACGATCTTCGGCAGGAGGATGCCGCGCGAGAGGATGCCGACCCAGTTCTTGATGCGCGAGCCGTGGAACAGCAGCCGCTGGTTCGACATCGCGGACTCGAACACCTCGTGCTCGGCCGGCCGACGGAGCGAGAAGACGTTCTTCACGCGGATCGACTTGGTCTTGATCTGCGAGCCCTCGACGAGCTTCTTGATCGGCTCGGCCTGCGCAGGCGAGAGCGTCCCGATCTCGCACGCCAGCGCCTTGTACTTCGCGTCGATCTCGTCGCTGAAGAGCACGTCGCCGGCGTCGCCGTTGACCTGCAACATGTCCTTCATGAGCTGCAGGGTCTCCTGCTTGGCCTCGAAGTCCGCGAGCGTCGCGATGGTCGCTGCGGCGACGGCGTCGCGCGTGCGACCGATGCGGTGCGGGATCGTCGAGTAGAAGTCGCTCGAGAGCTGCGCCATGCGGAGCTCCTGCGACTTCGAGGCCTTCTTCGTGTTCGAGGTGAAGAGCTTGTAGAGGTCCTGGAGGATCGCCTCGCCCTTCTCGATCTGCGCGATCGTGAGCACGCCGAGCGGCGTCTCGATGCCGTTCGCGGTGATCTTGGCGGCGACCGTCGTGGTGAGGGCGTTGGTGGCTTCGTCGTAGAGGTAGCGCACGAGGCGCTGCACATCGGAGGAGAGCGCGGAGACCGGACGCTCCTTCGCCTTCTCCGCCTTCTGCTGCTGCGCGCCCTCGATACGCTCGAGCGTCTTCTGATCGACGTGCCCCGAGCTCTGCCCGCGCGCCTTGTGCGAGCCGATCTTGCTCGAGGCCAGGGACACCTCCTGGTAGCCCTTGCCGGTCTTCTCGCGCTTGATCTGCGCGTAGCAGCTCGCCGCCTCCGCCGCGTCGTCGAAGTAGCGCGACTCCTTCGCGCCCGCGTTCGGGTTCGTCTCGAGGTCGTCGGTGCGGCCGTAGTGCGTGAACACGCGATGCACGGGCCCGCCCTTGGTCGCCGGCGCGCCGCACTTGTGGAGCTCGATCGCGTAGTACTTGTTGTGGTTCGACGCGATGTCGGTCCACTGGAGCACGGCCTTCTGCGCGATCTCGAAGTCGTCCGGGTACGCAGGCTCTCCGGGTGCTCCCATTCTCCACGCCTTCGGCTTCGCCATCCTCTGCCTCCCGCGCTCTGGTCCTCGCGCCCACGCAGGGCGCGCACAGACGCGTCGCTTGTACCGCGGGCATCTACGACGCGGGAAGGCCGAACGTTCCCTCCCGCGTCGTCGTGCCCGTCACGGCAGGGTGCAGGTCTCCTCGAAGCCCATGTCGCACGTCGCGTGGCAGCCCGCGCAGCGAGGGAGCGCGCCGTCCTCCAGCACGCGGCGCTCGGGCGTCACGGATTGCCAGCGCCAGTCGCTGCCCTCGCGGCGCATCACCGCGAAGCCGTCGAGGTCCGTGCAGTCCGGATCCGCGAACTCCTCCTTGAGGATCACGGCCCCTTCCGGGAACGTGCCGGCCCGGGCCTCGTAGATCGCGGCGGCCTCCGGGCTCGCGAGCACGCGGATGAACGCGAGGTCGTGCTCGGGGCTGCGGCGGCAGTTCCGCACCTCGACGTAGCGGCTCGCGTAGTCGGCGGGAAACGCCGGCGGCGTGTCGCTCGGCGGGCAGCCGAGCACAGTCACGCCGCCGAGCGCCACGAAGAGCGCGACGAGCGCCCGTGAGGTCCACGCGCGTCGCACTACGGCAGCACCACGCGCACGCGGCTGTTGTGCGTGTCGGTCACGTAGATGGCGCCGCTGGTCTCGTCGATCTCGACGCCGTACGGGCGATCGAGGAGGGCCGCCGTGGGCGGGCCGCCGTCACCCGAGAAGCCGCGCTGACCGCACTGACCGACCGCCGTGCGGATGGTGCCGGTGGGATCGATCACGCGGATGCAGGAGTTGAACGTGTCGGTCACGTACAGCATGCCGTCGTCCGTGAGCTCGACGTCGACGGGGTTGTTGAGCTGCGCCTCGTCGGCCGGGCCTCCGTCACCCGAGTAACCCGCGGTGCCGGTGCCCGCAAAGGTGTCGACCATTCCGTCGGGCGAGATGCGGCGGATGCGGTGGTTGCGCGAGTCCGCGAGGTAGATCGTGCCGTCGGGCGCGATCGCGAGACGACCCGCGGGGTCCGCGCTCTGCCCGAAGGGGAACGCGAAGCGCGCCTCGAGCGCGGGGCCTCCGTCGCCGCCGTACGACGGCTGACACGGCAGACCGCATGCGGCCATGTCGGTGCCGCAGCGCCACTTGCCGCTGCCGCCGGGGCACTGCGTCGGCGTCTCGCCCGCGGGGCACTCGTTGGTGAGGCACATGCCCGCGACGCGCGAGATGGTGCCCGTCTCGCCATCGATCCGTCGGATGACCTGGTTGGCCTGATCGACGAAGAAGACGTTGCCCTCGCGATCGAGCTCGAGGCCCGCAGGCAGGTCGAGCACCGCGCTCGACGCGGGGCCATCGTCGCCCGCGTACGAGCGGCCACCCGTGCCCGAGATCTGCTCCATCGTCGAGATCGAGGCGTCCAGGCGGATGATCCGGCTGTTGTGCCACGCCGCGATCCAGAGCCGCCCCTCCGCGTCGAAGACGATGTCGGTCGGGTGGTTGAAGTCCGCCATCAGCGCGGGGCCCGCGGGGCCGTCGCCGAGCGTGCCCGTGCCTGCACACGTCGTGAGCAGCGTGTCGGTGGTGCGGCCATCCGAGAGCGGATCCGAGAGCTCGCGCAGGCGGTGGTTGTTCCAGTCGACGATGAAGAGATGGCCGTTGGGACCGACCGTGCTGTCCATCGGGAGGTAGAGGCGCGCGGCCCAGCCGGGCCCTTCGTCGCCCGAGACACCCGCGCGGTTTGAGCCTGCGACGGTGCAGATCGTCCCGGCGGTCGGCGTGCACGTGCGATGTGCCTCGGGCTCGGGGCAGCCGGCGAGGGCGCTGGCCGCGCCGAGGAGCGCGAAGGAGGCGGTGAGCCGCGACGCGGTGCGGGCGATGCGAGTCGTGCGGGTCGTGCGGGTCATGCGGGTCATCGTGCGATCCTCAGGAAGCGGCTGTTGAGCGTGTCGGCGACGATGAGGTCTCCGTCGGGCGCGAAGGCGACGCCGAACGGGCGGTTGAGGTCGGTGGCGAGCGCGGACTGGCCCTCCGCGCCACGGCCCATGGTGCCCGTGCCCGCGATGCGCGTGACGACGTCGGTCTCCGGATCCCACGCGCGGATCACGTGGTTGTCGGTGTCGGCGAAGTAGAGGCGACCGTCGGGGCCGATCTCCAGGTCGCGCACGTGCGAGACGCGCGCGCTCGCGCCGGGCCCGTCGTCGCCTTCGTAGCCCGCCTCGCCCGTGCCCACGACGGTCTCGACCTCGCCGCTCGCGAGATCGATCGCGCGGATGCGATAGTTGAGGCCGTCGGCCACGTAGAGGATGCCGTTCGTCTCGTCGAGCGCGAGGCCACCGCTCGGCTCCGGGTTGCCACCGGCCTCGAAGCGGAAGCGCGCCATCGTCGCGGGGCCGCCGTCGCCCTCGTAGCCCGGCATCGGCATCGCGCCCGGCATGGGCGGGATGCCCGCGATCGTCGAGATCATCCCGTCCGCGCTGATGCGGCGGATCAAGAAGTTGCGCTGATCGAGCACGTAGAACGTGCCGTCGCTCGCGCGCACGAGGGCCTTGGGCTGGTTGAAGCGGAGCGCGTTCAGATCACTGCCGCCATCGCCCGCGTAGCCGGCGCCGCGGCCGCACATCACGAGCACCTCGTCACCGCTCGGATCGAAGGTGCGGATCTTGTGGTTGTGCCAGGCCATCAAGTACATGAGCCCATCGGGCCCGAACTGGATGTCGGTGGGGTGATTGAGGCTGACGGTGAGCCCCGGCGCGCCCGTGGTCAGATCGCTCATGTCGGGCGGGCCGTCGCCCACGAAGTCACCGATCACCGTCTCGACGGTGCCGTCCGCGTTGATGCGGCGCACGAGGTGGTTGTTCCAGTCGATGAAGTACGGCGTGCCGTCGGGCGCGTACTCCATGTCGAAGGCCCAGTAGAGATCGGTCTCTCGCGCGGGGAGGCCATCGGGGCCGAGCGCGAGCTCACCCGTGCCGACCATCACGCACGCGACGCCTGGCGCCTCTTCGCAGACGTCGTTGCGCGGGCAGCCCAGGAGCGCGCTGCCGCTCGCCAACACGACCCCCACGGTCGCGCCGGCGTAGAGCAGCCGGTCTCGTGTCGTCTTCGTGTTCATGCCCTCTCCTCGTCCTTCCACCGAGCTGGCCTCCACCGCTGGCCGTCGCTCGATTCGACCATCACTCGATGGGAGTGACCACGTCCTCGCCCTGGTACACGACCACGCCGTCCGAGAACGGCTCGGCGAGGATCTGTCCGCCCACGCTCCACACACCGCCGTCGGGATCGATCCACACCGAGTGGAGCTGCTCCGAGAGCGCGAGGCCCGTGTCCTCTTCGATCCAGCCGCTCGCGTCGCGGCGGAAGATCGCGCCGTTGATCCCGCTCGCGCGGCCGCCCGTCGGCGTGAGCCAGACGCCCATGAGCTGCGGCGCGAGCTCGGGCGTCACGTCGTGCATGGCGCCGTCGGCACCTCGCTCGACGAGCACGCCGGTGCCTGCGCCGCCCACGGCGACGACGCTGCCGGGGATCGCGTGGAGCGTGAGCAGCGTGCGCGTCGTCGTGGACTCGACGCGCGTCCAGCCCGCGCCGTCGTAGTGGTAGAGGAGGCCACCGAAGCCGCAGACCCACACGTCGCTCGACGTGGTGCCCCACACCTTGAAGACCGCGTCGCCGTCGTGGTCGGGCAGCGTGATGGTCGACCAGCTCGCGCCGTCGTAGTGCCACACGAAGCCCGCGGCGCCGCCCGCGCCGCCCACGGCGTAGACGTCGTCGGCCGCCGCGGCCCAGATGCCGAAGACGATCACGCCCGTCGCGGGCGTCGTCATGCGCTCGAAGCTGGCGCCGTCGTGGCGGAGGATCATGCCGTCCTCGCCACCGAACCAGACCGCACCGCCGGGCGCCGGATGCACCCACCAGAGATCGCCCGTCTGGCCCGTCGCGTGTCGCTCCCACGCGGTGCCGTCCCAGTGGAGCACGGCGGGGCCACTGCCCGAGTCGCTGCCCGCGATCCACACGTCCGAGGCCGAGCGACCGTTCACCGAGAAGAGGCCCTCGTCGAGGTTCTCGCTGACCACGCGGTATGGCGCGACGCTCGGGCCGGGGCAGCCCGCGAGGCCCAGCGCCACGAGCGCGGGCGCGAGCGCTTCAAGGCCGCGTCGGCTCGGGCGCGCCGGGTGTGCAGGTGTAGTCGTGGCCATAGGGGGGAGCGGCGCAGTGGTAGTCATGGCAGTCGATGCAGGTCGTCGGGATGGCGCGGGGGTCGATCACTTCGCGTCGATCGGGGTCGAAGCGTCGCCACGACCAGTCATGCTCCTCGGGCGGTGTGGAGCCGGGCTCCTGCTTCACCATCAGCACGTAGGAGAGCACCTCGGTGCACTCGGGATCGTCGTACTCGGCCTTGAAGAGCGTCGCACCGACCGGGAACGTCCCCGTGCCGGTCGTGTAGGGAGCGTACGCCGCCTCATCGGCGAACACGCGCACGTAGCGGAGCGCGTGATCATGGCTGAGCTGACAGGGCACGCGGGCTTCTCGCCATCGGGTCTCGTAGTCGGGAGGGAAGGGGGCGTCGGGGGCCGGGCAACCAGCCACCATGAGCGCCAGCGCTGGCACGGAGAGGCGCAACATCGAGGGGCTCGGGAGGTCCGCCCCGCCTTTAGCGATGCTCGTGCCAAACATCACGTGCGCGAGGCTCGCACGACTGCCCACATTCGAACATCCCGGTCGTGGTACCTGAGGGGCCATGCGTTCCGAGGACTTCGAACAGCTCGGCGCCCTCTATCTCGGGCGACCTCTCGACACGCCCGACGCGCCGCTGCTCGTGCCGTCGCGAAACCTCGTCACGCACGGCGTGATCGTGGGCATGACGGGCTCGGGCAAGACGGGCCTCGGCGCGGTGCTCCTCGAGGAGCTCGCGATCGACGGCGTGCCGGCGATCGTGATCGATCCCAAGGGCGATCTCGGCAACCTGCTCCTCACGTTCCCGTCGCTCGATGCGGCCTCGTACGCGCCGTGGGTCGCTGCGGGTGAGGATCCGGCGGCCGTCGCCGCTCGCCACGCGAAGGGTCTCGCGGAGTGGGGACAAGATGGCGCGCGCGTCGCGCGCTTCGCGGGCTCGGTGGAGCGCGTCCTCTACACGCCGGGCAGCACGATGGGGCGGGCGCTCTCGCTCCTGCCCTCGCTCGGAACGCCTGCGCCGGGGACCGACGCCGAGGTGCTGCGCGAGCGCGCGCTCGCGACGGCGTCGGGCCTGCTCACGCTCGTGGGCATCGATCCCGATCCGGTGAAGAGCCCCGAGCACGCGCTGCTCTCCACGATCCTCGTGACGACGTGGTCGCGCGGAGGCGGCCTCGATCTCGTCTCGCTGCTCCGCGCGATCCAGTCGCCACCGTTCACGATGCTCGGCGCGATGGATCTCGAGTCGGTCGTGCCGGCCAAGACGCGCACCGCGCTCGCGGTGCAGCTCAACAACGCGTTCGCCTCGCCCGCGATGGCGGGCTTCCTGAGCGGCGAGCCGCTCGATGCGGCGCGCTTGCTCTACACGCCCGAGGGGCGACCCAAGCTGTCGATCCTCAGCCTCGCGCACCTCTCCGATGCGGATCGGATGTTCTTCGTCACGGTGCTGCTCGGCGAGGTGCTCGCGTGGATGCGCGCGCAGAGCGGCACGAGCTCGCTCCGCGCGCTGCTCTACATGGACGAGGTCTTCGGCTACTTCCCGCCGGTTGCGAATCCGCCGAGCAAGACGGCGATGCTCACGCTGCTCAAGCAGGCGCGCGCGTTCGGCCTCGGCGTCGTGCTCGCGACGCAGAACCCCGTGGATCTCGACTACAAGGGGCTCTCGAACACGGGCACGTGGATGCTCGGACGCCTCCAGACCGAGCGCGACAAGCTGCGCGTGCTCGAGGGCCTCGAGAGCGCCGCGAGCGCGAGCGGGCAGGGCCTCGATCGTGCGCAGATGGACACGCTGCTCTCGGGCCTCGCGCCGCGCACGTTCCTCTATCACTCGGTGCACGAGCGCAGCCCGCGTCTCTTCCAGTCTCGCTGGGCGCTGTCGTATCTGCGCGGCCCGCTCTCGCGCGACGAGATGCGGAAGCTCGCGACCGCTGCCCCCATCGCAACGCCCACCAGCGCCCCGATCGCAACGCCCGCCAGCGCCCCGATCGCAACGCCCGCCAGCGCCCCGATCGCAACGCCCGCCAGCACCCCGATCGCAACGCCCGCCAGCACGTCCCCCCTCCCGCCAGCGGGAGGGGCCGGGGGAGGGGACGCGAGAGCCCCCCTCTCCGCCTCGCGCCCCGTCCTCCCCCCCAACCTCCGCGAGCGCTTCCTCGCGCGTGCCGACGTGCCGCAGCCGCGCGAGTACCGCGCGGGCCTGCTCTGCACCGCGAGCGTCCACTACGCGGAGGCCAAGTCCGCGATCGACACGTGGCTCACGCCGTCGCTGCTCGCGCCGCTCACCGACGACGGGCCGGACTGGACGAGCGCGTGGTTCCTCGGCACGGGCGAGGTGCCGCTGCTCGATGCGCCCGTCGACGGCGCGCGCTTCGGGGCGCTGCCGGGCGGCGCGACGCGGCCTGCGTCGTACAAGACGTGGGAGAAGTCCGCGGTCGCGCATCTCCTTCGTGATCGCCCGCTCGTCGTGCCGTACGCGCCGCAGCTCGCGCTCGTGGGCAAGGTCGGCGAGAGCCGCGAGGCGTTCCTCGCGCGCGCCACGCACGCCCTCCACGAAGGGCGCGACGACGAGCTCGAGGCGCTCGCGGGCAAGTGGCAGCCGAAGATCGACAAGGCCAAGGACAAGCTCGAGCGCGCCAAGCGCAAGCTCTCCGAAGCCAGCGCCGACGGCACGACCACGATGCTCACGAGCGGCGTCGAGATCGGCGCGACGGTGCTCGGTGCGATGTTCGGCAGTCGCCGCCGATCGGTGAGCGCAGGCGTCGCGCGCGCCGCACGCAGCGCCCGCAGCGTCGCCAAGCGCAGCGCGAGCAAGGAGGCGGCCGAGGCCGAGGTGAAGGCGTGCGAGGAGGAGCTCACGCGCCTCGAGACCAACGTGAAGGCCGCGCTCGACGAGATCCGCGCGACCTGGAAGCCCGAGAACCTCGAGATCGTCGACAAGAGCGTGACGGCCAAGAAGGCCGACCTCCGCATCGAGCGCCTCGAGCTCTGCTGGGTGCCAGTGGGCTGACAGCGCGCGTGATCGACCGCCGTTCGATCAGCCTCGGGCCTCGAGCACGAACGGGGTGGTGACGAGCGAGGCGCCGTCGCGCTCCGGGAAGCTCCAGCGGCGGATCGCCTCCCTCATGCACGCGTCGAGCGCCGTGTTCGCGAGTGTGCTGCGGGTCACGCTCGTCGCGAGGACGGTGCCGATGGGCAGGACGAGGATCTGCATCGTCACCTGACCCTCGAGGCGTGGCCGCGGCACGAGCTCCCGCGCGCAGCTCTCCACGTCGTCGAGGTGTCGGCGCAGCGTGCCGCGGGCCTCCCTCGCCGAGAGCGAGCCCCGCACGTCGAGCTCCCCCAGCCGAACGCGGGGGACGGGCCGGGGTCGGACCTCCTCCGGGAGCGTCAGCTCCAGTTCGATGAGTGCTTGCTGAAGTGCCATCCACTCGAGCCAGCGCTCGCGCACCGAGTCCATCGAGCGCTCGAGCGTGCGCGCGAGCGCATCGAGCGCCGCCACGGCGGCGTCGCGCGCATCGATGGAGAGGAAGCCGGCCTCGAGCAGCGGCGCCTCGCACGGCGGGCTCGCCACGCATCGATCGAGGGAGCGGTGGACCTGGACCGCGCGCGCGGCCTCGTCGTGGGAGCGGAGATCGCCCGCCCCGAGCGCGATGGTGGCGATGGCGACGCTCGTGTCCGAGGCGTCCATCGCGAGGAGGCGGTCGCGCGTCGCGGGGCTCTGCGCCGCGGCGATCAGCGCCTGGAACGTCGTCGCGGCCCCGCCCACCGTCTCGGGGCGCCCCGAGGCGATCGAGGCCCAGAGGTGCGCTCGTTCCTCCACCTGCGTGAGCTCGCTCGTCCTCGCGAGGCGCACCGCGAGCAAGAGGCGCACGCGCTCCTCGCGGGTGAAGTCAGCCGGGCTCGGGGACGAAGGCGCCGACATCAAGCGATGGAAGGCGAAGCGGTCGCTGCCCGCGTGCACGCACCGACAGGCGAGCGCCGCCTCGGCCGCCGCGACCCACCCGGCGTCGCTGGGGCCCAGGGCCTCGAGGAATCGCTCGCCGGCGTCGCACGACGAGAGCGTCGCGTCCTCCGGCGCGACGTCCCAGCACCGGTCGCGCTCGCGGGCCTCCAGCCGAGCGACGTGGGCGCGGTTGTTCGCGGCGGCACGCTCGGACGCGGCGGGCCACTCGTACGCCACGCCCGCGGCGAGACCCACGTCGCCGAGCAAGAGCGACACGGCCAGCAGGATCGCGACGCGCGGCATGCTCGTTCGACCGCTGGCGCGGCGCGGGGTTCCGCGTTGGTCGCTTTCTTCCCTCGCGAGGCAGCCAGGGCTAGAAGCCGTGGATCGTGCGTCGGTTGAGGACACTCGTGTGTGCGTTGTGGCTCGCAGGCGCGCCCATCGTGGGCGTGTCGGCCATGCATGCGCGCGCGGCTGCGCAGTCGGCCCCGCTCGACGAGGCCGAGGAGTCCGAAGAGCTGCGTGCCCTGCGTCTCGCGGAGCTCGAGATCTTCCCGCCCCACGCCGAGCCGCTCGTCGATCTGACGCAGCGCGATCGAGGCCTGGGGCACGTGCCGAGCTCGCTCACGAGCGAGGTCCCCGACGCGCCGCCCGAGGTCGTCTCGGGCACCACACGCGATCTCTCGTGGCTCGAGGGCCTCACGCTGCCGGACATCCCGGTGCGCTGGGACGAGCGCGTCATCCGCTACCTCGAGTTCTTCCGCGACGACCCGCGCGGACGCTCGCTCATCCGCGGGTGGATGGCGCGCGTCGAGCGCTACGGGCCGATGATCCGTGCCGCGCTGCGCGCCGAGGGCATGCCCGAGGACATCCTCTACCTCGCGATGATCGAGAGCGGCTTCGATCCGCGCGCGCGCTCGGACGCAGGCGCGGTGGGCCTCTGGCAGTTCGTGAGCCGCACGGGCACCGAGTACGGCCTCTCGCAGTCGCACTGGGTCGACATGCGCATGGATCCCGAGGAGTCGACGCGCGCCGGCGCGCGCTACCTCGGCGCGCTCCACACGCGCTTCGGGACGTGGGAGCTCGCGTTCGCCGCGTACAACATGGGCTACGGCGCGCTCCTTCGGAGCATGCGCAAGTACGGCACGAACGACTTCTGGCGCCTCTCGCGCCTCGAGGCCGCGCTGCCCTACGAGACGAACCTCTACGTCGCCAAGGTCATGGCCTGCGCGATCGTGGGCCGGAACCTCGAGCGCTTCGGCCTCGGTGATCTGCGCCGCGAAGGCGCGCTCAGCTGGGACGAGGTGGAGGTGCCCGCGGGCACGACGCTCACGCAGGTCGCGCGCGCGAGTGAGTCGACCGTGGAGGAGCTGCGCCGCTTGAACCCCGCGCTGCGTCGCGATCGCACGCCGCCGGGCCGCGCGCTCTTCACCGTGCGCGTGCCGGGTGGGCGCGGCGCGACGTTCGCGGAGCGCTGGGCCCGCGTGCGCCCCGGGCGGCCCGCGCACGCGCCGTACGTCGTGCGACAGGGCGAGGACCTCGCGACGGTCGCGCACCGCTTCCGCACCACCGAGGCCGCGCTCCGCGAGCTCAACGCGCTCGCCGAGACCGACGTGGTGCGGCCGGGCTTCGATCTCATGGTGCCCGCTGTGGCGCCGCGCGAGCCCACGTTCGCCGAGCCGCCGGTGGTCGTCGTGCCCGATCGTCGCTTCACGTACGAGGGGCGCCGTCGCGTCTTCTACCGCGTGACGCGTGGCGATCGGCTCACCGAGATCGCGCGCTTCTTCGGCGTGAGCGTCGCCGAGGTGCGCCATTGGAACGAGGTCGATCCGCGCGCGACGCTGCAGGACGGCCTGTTCCTCCAGCTCTTCGTGCCGAGCGACTTCGACACCTCGCGCGCCGTCGTGCTCACGCCCGACGAGGTGCGTGTGCTCGTCATGGGCAGCGAGGAATTCTACGAGCACCACGTGCGGCAGGAAGGCCGCGTGCGCCTGCGCTACCGCGTGCGCGAGGGTGACTCGCTCTCCACGATCGCGAACCGCTTCGGCATCACGATCGGCTCGATGTGCCGCATCAACGTGATGCCGCGCGATGCGGTGCTCGCGATCGGTCAGGAGCTCATCGTCTACACGACCCCCGAGCGCGTCCCCGCCGAGCTCCGCAGCCAGATCGAGCCCGAGCCCGAGCCCGCGCCCACATCCACCGATCCCGATCCCACCCTGCCCGTGCCCGTGCCCGTGCCCGATTCGACCGACTCGCCCGCGCCCGATTCGACCGCGCCCGATTCGACCGACGCGCCCGCGCCCGACTCGCCCGCGCCCGACGCGACCGCGCCCGACTCGGCCGCGCCCGACTCCGCGCAGCCCGACTCCGCGCAGCCCGACTCCGCGGAGCCCGATTCCACCGAGCCCGACCCCGGGTGATCTGCTGATCAGCGACGGCGGCGCAGGATCGCGAGCGCGAGGGCCGCGAGCGCGAGCATCCATCCGCGCGAGGGCGCGTCGTCGCGCACGCTGCAGCCGCACGCGCCACCGACGAGGCCCGCGGGGCGACCGTCGTCGACGAGGCCCGCGTCCGGCACGCCGGCATCGCCCATCACGCCCGCGTCGGGCGCGTGGCAGGTGCCATCGGGGACGTTGCAGACCTCGCCCGTCGGGCACGGCGTGCGCTCGTCGCAGAGGCCGCACACGCCCGCGGGCGCGCAGATGAACGAGCGACACTCGACCGGGGAGGCGCACGTCGAGCCCGGGCGCAGGCCGCAGAGATCGTCGTCCTCGCAGAGGCGGCTCAGGCACGCGGCCTCGGCCGCCTCGGGCGTGCAGGTGCCATCGAGCGTCGGGTCGTGGCCGGGCGAGGTCGGCACCGCCATGTCGTTGGGCACGCGCGGCACGCAGGTGTGCGAGGGCGTGTCGCAGTACTGCGTCTCGGTGACGCAGTCGCTGTCGGTGTCGCAGCCGGTCGTCGGACGGCAGAGGCCGTCGTCGCCGCAGATGCCCGAGCGGCACACGATCGCGCCGTCCGCGTCGGTGCACGGGCCCTCGCCGTCGCGGTAGCCGCAGTGACCATCGGCCGGCGAGCAGACGCCCGAGCGGCAGACCACGCCACCGTTGGCGACGGTGCACGGGCCACCATCGAGGCCGTTGCGGTAGCCGCAGAGATCGTCGCTCGCCTCGCACACGCGGCTCACGCAGGTCGCGTCACCGACGGCGGCCGTGCACATGCCGTCGAGCGTCGGATCGTGGCCCGTGATCGTCGGCACGCGGTTGCCGTTCGGGATGCGCGGCACGCAGCGGTTCATCGCCGTGTCGCAGAACTCGGCGCTCACCGCGCAGTCCGCGTCGCGGAAGCAGTCCACGACGGTGAACGAGTCGCGATCGCTGACCGTCGGCGAGAGCGAGGCCGTGATCGTGTACGTCTCGCCGGCCGCGAGGCCGCTGATCGAGCCGTCGGCGCAGCGCCAGCGCTGCATGCTCACCACGGCGGTGCACGTGTCGGTGAAGCCGCCGGGGCCCGTCACCGTGACGGTGATCGTCTGACCATCGGCGACGTTGGCGGTGCCCGACGGCGTCGCGCTGCTCGACGCGAGCGTGCCGACGGGATCGAGGATGTCGATGCCGAAGCGCAGGCGTGCCGTGGGCGAGACCGTCTGCGGCAGACCGAGCGAGGGCGAGCACGGGCTCGGCATCGCGATCGCGCCCCAGCGGAAGGTCGCGGCGGTGCCGGCGGCGTTGGGGTTCTCGACGACGCTGACGCTCGTGTCGGGGGCCGTGCCGGTCGCGATGTAGACGCGGCCGTCGGGGCCCAGGCGCGCCTGGCCGTTCGAGTACACGGGCATGCGCTCGTCGAGCACGGTGAACGCGCGCGTGTCGAAGTCGTACTGGTAGACGCGGCTCACCTGCGGCGTGCTCGCCGTGCCCAGGCGCGAGGTGAGCGTCGAGAAGTAGAGCTTCGAGTCGTCGGGCGAGAACGCGCCGCCGTAGTACTCGCGGTCGATCCCGCTCGTGAGCTCCGTGCGGCCCGAGAGCGTGCCTGTCGCGCGATCGAAGTCGAAGGACACGATCGTGCGCGGGAGGCCCTCGACCGAGCTGTTGGACGAGATGACGAGGCGATCGCCGGCGTTGCTCGCCGCGAAGATGTTCCAGCCCGTCGTCCACACCGCCACCGACGTGGGCACGCGCACCGGCGCGCCGATGCCGTCGACCGTCACGGGGAGCACGAAGACCACGCCGTCGCCGGCGACGAGGAGCCAGTAGTCCACCTCGTTCGCGTGCTGGATGAGCAACATGCCCTCGCGGCCCGTGGTCATGCCGCCGTCGAGCATCACGCGCACGTTCGAGCCGACCGCGGTCACGGGGCCCGTCGTGTCGATCTCGCGGTAGGCGACGCTCGCGCTCGCTTGCTGAGAGTGCGTGATCACGAACAGACGGTTCGGCGTGAGCGGGCGGGGGATGATGACGCCCGAGTGCATCGAGGACGTGTGGCCCTCGAGGCCCGTCGCCACCATCGTGCCCGCGCCGTCCCAGACCGTGACGCCATCGGAGGACACGAGCAGCTCGCCCGAGGCCGGATCCGACAGCGACGCGCTGCCCTCGGCGGTCATGATGACGGGGTCCGTGCCGGGCGTGACGACCGTCGCGTCCGCGTTCCACGACAGGCGGCAGCGGGTGCCGAAGCTCCAGACGTCGGCGTGACGCGAGCGCTGGGCGTGCGCCGAGGCGGGCAGGGCGAGGAGGGCGAAGAAGCTCAAAAGCGCGAGCGAGAAGCGCATCGTCGTGCTCCGGGAAAGGGCGGCCGTGGGCCGCGGGGGAAGGGCGGCCGTGGGCCGCGAAGGGCCCGACCATGGCCCGCGAGGGCGGGACTGCAAGCGCTTGTCGGCCCGTCCGCGCTCGGGGTGGTACCCAGGCGGGGAGGGAAACGTCACACAGCGTTTTGTGAGGCTCTTCGGCGCGTGGGCTACGATCCCTTCATGCACAGCCACGGGCCGGACCTCGCCCACGGGACCCCGGAGATGTTCTTCAACCGGGAGCTCTCGTGGCTGGAGTTCAACGATCGCGTGCTCAGCGAGGCGCGCGATCCGAGCGTTCCTCTGCTCGAGCGGCTGAAGTTCGTCGTCATCTCGGCCAGCAACCTGGACGAGTTCTTCATGGTCCGCGTGGCGGGCCTCGTGGGGCAGGTGCGCGACGGCGTCGCGGCCGTGCAGGCCGATGGCCTCACCCCCACCGAACAGCTCTCGGTCATCGCGAGCCGCGTGGCGCGCACGCGCGCCGCGATGAGCCACACGGTGCTCACCGAGATCCTGCCGGAGATCGCGGGCCGCGGCGTGCGGCTGCTCGACGTCTCCTCGCTCTCGCCCGCGGGCCACGCGCACGTCGTCGACTACTTCCACCGGCAGGTCATGCCGGTGCTCACGCCGCTGGCGATCGATCCGGGCCATCCGTTCCCGCACCTGCGCAACAAGAGCCTCAACCTCATCGCGATCCTCTCGGGCACCGGCACGAGCCCCGATGCGCCGGCGTTCGCGGTGGTGCAGGTCCCGCAGGTGCTCCGACGCCTCGTGCGCGTGCCGTGCGAAGAGGTCGGCGGCGTGCGCGCTGCGTACGTGCTGCTCGACGATCTGATCTCGTCGCTCATGGGTGAGCTCTTCCCCGGCTTCGAGTGTCGGGGCGCGTGGGCGTTCCGCGTGATCCGCAACTTCGACCTCTCGATCGACGAGGAAGAGGCCGAGGACCTCCTCGAGGTCGTGAAGCAGGAGATGCGGCGCCGCGATCGTGGCAACGCGGTCGCGGTGCTCGTGGACGGCCGCGTCGATGCCTCGGCCCTCGAGATGCTGCGCGAGTCCATCTCCGTCGATCCGCAGTACGTGTTCCGGGTCGATGGGCCGCTGAACCTCCCGGACCTCTCGCACCTGACCGAGGCGCTCTCGGACGACGCGGGCCTGCGCGACGAGCCCTTCGTGCCGCAGCGCCTGCCGCCCTTCCGCAACCACGACGACGTCTTCGCGGTGATCGCGCAGGGTGACGTGCTCTTGCACCACCCGTACGAGTCGTTCGATCCCGTCGTCGAGCTCATCGAGCAGGCCGCCGTCGACCCGAACGTGCTCGCGATCAAGCAGACGCTCTACCGCACGAGCGGTGACAGCCCGATCGTCAAGGCGCTCATGCGCGCCGCGGAGAACCACAAGCAGGTCACGGCGCTCGTCGAGATCAAGGCCCGCTTCGACGAGGAGAACAACATCGTGTGGGCGCGCCGCATGGAGGAAGCGGGCGTGCACGTCGTCTACGGCCTGGTCGGCCTCAAGACGCACGCGAAGGCTGCGCTCGTCGTGCGCCGCGAGGGCAGCGAGCTGCGCCGCTACGTCCACCTCGGCACCGGCAACTACAACCCCGCGACGGCGCGCCTCTACACGGATCTCTCGTACTTCACGTGCAAGCCGGAGTTCGGCGAGGACGCGAGCTCGCTCTTCAACCTGCTCACGTCGTGCACGGCGCCGGCCACGTGGCGCAAGCTCATCGTCGCGCCGCTCGGGCTGCACGAGCGGATCCTGGGCCTCATCGAGCGCGAGGCCGCCCACGCCCGCGCCGGGCGGCGCGCGCGCATCGTGGCGAAGATGAACTCGCTCGTGGATCCGGACGTGATCCTCGCGCTCTACCGCGCCTCGCAGGCGGGCGTGTCGATCGACCTCATCGTGCGTGGCATCTGCTGCCTCAAGGCGGGCGTGCCGGGCGTGAGCGAGAACATCCGCGTGCGGGCCCTCGTCGACCGCTTCCTCGAGCACGCGCGCATCTTCCTCTTCGAGGCCAACGGCGCTCACGAGATCTACTGCTCGAGCGCGGACTGGATGCCGCGCAACTTCCACCGACGCGTCGAGGTGCTCTTCCCCATCGAGGACGAGCGGCTGCGTGCGCGCATCGTCGACGAGGTCCTCGCGGTCGAGCTCCGCGACGACGTGAAGTCGCACGTGCTCACGCTCGATGGCACCTACGCGCGCTCGCCGCGCAAGGAGGGCCTCCGCGCGCAGTCGGAGTTCCTGCGACGTGCTCGCGAGGCCGCGAGCATCGCCGACGAGCGCGAGCGCCACGACCGCCCCTTCGTCGTGCGACCGGTGCGCAACCGACCCACGCTCGGCCCTGCGGTGCCGCTCGACGTCGCTGCGCCGATCCCGACCGCGAGCCAGATCACGCCTCCCCTCTCGGGGCCGCGCGACTCGAACCCGGATGGCTTCCGCGTTCCAGCCGACGTGCGCGAGACGCCGAGCCGCGAGATCACGCTGCCGCTCTCCGAAGGCACGAGCTGACGTCGATCACGGCGCGGCGCCGAAGAACGTGCCGATCGCGTAGGTCAGGCCCATCGCCAGCGCGCCGCCCGCGAGCACACGCAGGACGGCGCGGCCGAGCGGTGCGCCGCCCAGGCGCGCGCTCCAGCCGCCGAGCGCGGCCAGCGCCGCCAGGCCGGACGCCAGCGTGAGTGGCACGCTCAGCGCCGCGGGGCTCACGAGGATGACCGCGAGCGGGAGCGCGCCACCGATGGCGAACGAGATGGCCGAGACGATCGCGGCCTGGCCCGGTGCCGCGAGCTCGTCGGGATCGAGGCGCAGCTCCTCGCGCGCGTGCACCCGCAGCGGCTCCTCGGCGCGGACGAGCTCGGCGGCGACCTGCGTCGCGAGCGCCTCCGAGAGGCCCTTCTTCACGTAGATCGCGACGAGCTCGTCCTGCTCGGCCTCCGGCGCGGAGGCGAGCTCGGCGCGCTCCCGCGCGAGATCTGCGAGCTCGACGTCGCGCTGCGAGCTCACCGACACGTACTCGCCCGCGGCCATCGACAGCGCGCCACCGACCAGGCCCGCCATGCCCGCGACGAGCACACCACCGGTCGTCGGCTCGGCGGCCGCGACGCCGAGCACGAGGCTCGCGATCGAGACGATGCCGTCGTTGGCGCCGAGCACCGCAGCGCGCAGCCAGCCTCCGACGTGAGAGCGATGCTGTTCGTGGCTCGGCATCGCGGGGGTGTACGCCCGATGTCGCGCGGGCCAAGGCATCTCCGCGAGTTCTTCGGCTTCGTCCGCCTGCGGGCGCTAGGATCCCTGGGTGACGGAGCTGTTCGAGCGCACGGAGATCCGGATCGCGGTCGCGCTGATCGTGGGTCTCGTGATCGGCGCCGAGCGCGAGCAGCGCCTGGCCGAGAGCCCGACGGTGCACAAGAGCGCCGGCATCCGGACCTTCGCGATCGTCGCGCTCCTCGGCGCCGTCGGCATGCTGCTCGAGCAACCGATGGCCCTGGCCGTGCTCGCCGCGGGCGTCGTCGCGGCCTCGCTCGTGGCGTACGCGCTCGGCGATCGCACCGATCCGGGCCTGACCTCGGAGGCCGCGCTCATGCTGACGTTCGGGCTCGGCGCGCTGGCGATCCCGCAGCCGCAGATCGCGCTCGCAGTCGGCATCGTCACGGCGCTGCTCCTGGCCTTCCGGCAGCACATCCACGACGTCGTGAAGGACGTGCTGAGCCCCGTGGAGCTGCGCGACGCGCTGATCGTCGCGGGCGCGGTGCTCGTCGCGCTGCCGCTCATGCCCGACCGCGCGGTCGACCCGTTCGGCGTGGTGAACCCGTTCGTCCTCTGGCGCCTCGTCACGCTCATCCTCGCGATCCACCTCGGGGCGCACGTCGCGCGGCGCATGCTCGGTGCGCGCTGGGGCACGCCCATCGCCGGCTTCGCGTCGGGCTTCGTGAGCTCGAGCGCGACGATCGCCGCGATGGGTGCCGACGCGAAGAAGGAGCCCTCGCGTCTGTCGGCTGCGCTCTCGGGCGCCACGGCCTCGACGGTCGCCACCTTCGTGCAGATGGGCGTGCTCGTGACGGCGGCGAGCCCCGACCTCGGCCGTCGGCTCGCGGTGCCGCTCGGCCTCGGTGGCCTCGCGGCGGCGCTGGTCGCCGCCTTCTTCGCGCGGAGCGCGACCTCCGCGGAGACGAGCTCGGAGAAGCAGGTGAGCGCCGTGGACCTGCGCGGCGCCGCGATGTTCGCGCTCCTCGTGACGGTCGCGAGCCTCGTGAGCCTCGGTGGCCGCGCGCTCGCGGGCGATGCGGGCGCGGTGATCGCCGCGGTGATCGCGGCGCTGGCCGACGCGCACGCGGCTGCGGCGTCGGTGGGAAGCCTCGCGATGGCCGGCGCCGTCGAGCCCGAGCTCGCCGTGATCGCGGTCCTTGCCTGCCTCTCGACCAACAGCGTGACGAAGATCGTGCTCGCCTTCGGTGCGGGCGACCGTCGCTACGGCGTGCGCATCACGGTCGCGACGCTCGCGGTGCTGGCCGCCGCGTGGATCGGCTGGGCCGTCACGCCCGCGTGAGGTGCCGAGCGCTTCACTCACGCGCGAGGCGAGTGACGTCCGCCCTCACTCGAGCGTGAGCTCGGCCAGGCCTGCGCCCACGCGGTGGTGGCTCCGCACGACGAAGCGCACACGCTCGACGCCGTCGAGGTCGATCGCGTGATCGACCGGCTGCGGCGTGTCGGCCCACTCGAGCGTTCCATCGATGGTGCGCGCGAGCTCGCCGTTCGCGTAGACCTCGAGGCGGTACTCGTTCGTGCCGCGATCGGCCCACGGCGGGTTCGTGGTGTTGAGCACGCGGACGCGGCCGACGTGACGCGGGGGCGAGGTGGTGACCTCGAGCCAGCCCGTCGCGCCGTCGGGCAGGAGCCAGTACGTCGCGGCCGAGCCGTCCACGGCCATCTCGGGCGCGAACTGCGGCGACTGCTGGAAGAAGTCGGAGGCGGTCGCGAAGGTGCCCGTCGGCGTGCGCAGGCCGAGGTAGAGGCCTGCGATCGCGCAGGCCGCCACGAGCGCAGCCGCGAGGCCGCGCAGGACGCGCGTCCATCGCAGATCTGCGTGGGTCATCGCGCCCGGCGCGATCGCGCGGTCGGCACGGTGCCGCGCGCGCACGAGATCCACGAAGAGCTCCGCGTGGGCCGGGCTCACGTCGCGGTCGAGCACTGGCAGCGCCGCGCGCGAGCGGCTCGAGGCGCTGCGGATCGCCTCGAGATCCGCCTTCGACACGCCGCGGGCCGCGAGCACGCTCGACCAGTCCGCGTCTGCGTCAGGCTCGGCCTCGGCCTCTTGGGCCTTGGGGGCCTTGGCCTCGGCACCTTCGGCCTCGGCGCTTTCGGCCTCGGCGCTTTCGGCCTTGGGGGCCTTGGGCTCGGCGCCTTCGGTCTCGGCGTCTTCGGCCTTGGCGTCTTCGGCCTTCGTCGGCTTCGCGGGCGCTGCCTTCTTCGCCACGGTGCCGAGCGCCGGGACGGCGCCGAGCGTGGCATCGAGGGCGCCTGCCGCGAGCGCGAGCCCTTCGGCGGTGTGGCCGTTCGCCCAGAGCGTCTCGGCGCATGTGGCCTTCTGACGGCCGAGCGAGAGCGCGTCCTGGATGCGCTTGCGCGCCGCGTCCCCGACGCCATCGACGGTCTTGGCCGCCGCCTGGAGCGTGAAGAATTCCGCGACGTTCGCGATGAAAGGGCTCTCTGCCAAGGTGCCTGCCTCCGAGGGGTCGCGACTCTACCAGCGGCCCCCGCTCCCAGCGAGCGGCCATCTGGGCGGTCAGATCGCGTCTTCGCCGCGCTCGCCCGTGCGGATGCGGATGGCCTCTTCGACGGTGGTCACGAAGATCTTGCCGTCGCCGATGCGGCCGGTCTTCGCGGAGCGCTCGATCGCCTCGAGCACCTGGGGCACGAGCGCGTCGCCGCAGACGATCTCGATCTTCACCTTCGGCACGAAGTCCACGACGTAGGCCGAGCCTCGGTAGACCTCGCGCTTGCCGCCGGTGCGGCCGAAGCCCTTCACCTCGGTCACGGTCATGCCGCGGATGCCGACCTCCGCGAGCGCGTCCTTCACCTCGTCGAGCTTGAACGGTTTGACGATGGCTTCGACCTTCTTCACGCGCGCCTCCAGAGGTTCCCGGTTCGCATCTCGAGCAGCTACCCGGTCACGCACGCCGCGTCGATGTCCGGGCGGTAACTTCGTCCGCGACCCTACCACTCCTCTCTGCCGCGAGCCTCGACTGCGAGCCCCATCGGGCCGGGCCGACGGACCCGCCGGGCCGAAGAATGGGGACGATCCGGGCGAGAAACGCTGGTACTCCTGCCGCGTGTCGCAGAGCGCCCGAAACCTGGCCTTCTTGCTCGCGCTCGCCGCCATCGTCGGCGTGATCGCCTACGGCCTCTCGCGCCGCGAGACGGGGCCGCGCGATCTGCTCGCGAGCGCGCCCGAGCGGGCGATGCTCCTGGCCGAGCTCGACGTGCCCGCGCTGCGGGCGTCCTCGCTCTTTCTCGAGCTCGTGGGCGAGAGCGACGCGGGCCTCGATCGCATCCGTGAGGCGTGTGGCTTCGACCCGCTCGACTCGTTCCGCACGGTGCAGGTCTTCGTCCTGCGCGCGGCCGAGGCCGAGGGGCAGGACGAGGGCGAGGCGCTCGACGAGGTCGCGTTCATCGCGCGGGGCGAGCTCGATCACGAGGCGCTCGCACGCTGCGTGGGCGAGGTCGTCTCGGGCGACGGCGGCGGCGTGCACCGCACCACGATCGAGGGGGCCGACGCCCTCGCGAGCGATCACGGCACGAGCGTCGCTGCGTTCCTCGGACGCGACGGTGTCGTCGCGGGCGCCGACGTCGTCGTGGCGGAGCTGCTCCGCATCCACGCCGGGGCCTCGCCGGCCATGCGTCGCGACGATCGCCTCGAGCGCCTCTTCCGCCGTGCGGGTCGAGATGGCGCCCGCGCGCGGGCCCACGTGCGCTTGGTCGCGCGACTGCCGCGCCAGTGGCAGCGCTTCCTCGGCCGCCTCGGCGACCTCGCCGCCCAGGACGTCCCGCTCGATCGTGCACGCGCCCTCGGCCTCGGCGCGAGCCTGAACGATGGCGTGTCCGTCTCGCTCGCGGTCGATCTCGATGGGGCCAACGCCGCCTCCGATGCCCAGCACGCGATCGAGCAGCGCATCACCGAGGCGCGGCGCGATCCCGACGTCGCGGCCTCCGCGCTCGCCGTCACGCTCGCGCACCTCGACGTCGAGGCCGAGGGCCCGGACCTCGTCGTGCGCGCCACGCTCGATCGGCCGGAGCTCGACGCGACCGTCGCGATCGTGCGCCGCTACCTCGCGGCCGAGCGCACGCGCGACGAGTGATCGATCAGAGATGGGAGAGAGGACTCCGCCCGCACCATGCCCGGCGCGCGACGGAGGTGGCGATCCGATCGGGCACGGGAGGGGCACGGCTCGCCCGCTGCGCGGGCTGGCACGAGCGGTCGCGTTCTCAGAGAGCGAGAAAGAATCGGGGAGCCAGCCGGCGGGGGGAGCGGAGCTCCCCCCTTGAGGCGCGAGCGATGGAGGAGCGAAGCGACGAAGGAGCGAAGCGACGAAGGAGCGATGGGGGTGCGGGGGTCGGGCCCCCGCCCTCGAGCGCCGGAGGCGCGGGAAGCTCAGTTTCTGCGCGGCGCAGGCGCCGCGCGTTGGGGGCGCTGCCCCCAAACCCCGTCATGCGATTCGATCCCGAGAAAGAAGGATTCTTTCTCGGTCTCTCAGATCGACTGCAGGTACGAGATCAGGTCGCCGAGCTGCGCCTCGGAGAGGTGGCTCGTGTGACCGTGGCGATCGCCACCGCCGCACGCCGGATCGAAGCGCTCACGCAGCGTGGTCGCGCAGCCGTCGTGCATGACGGGCAGGCGGTACGAGACGCCCACGAGCGAGGGGACCTGCAGGGTCATGCTGGTGCCGACGTCGTAGCTGCGGTTGTCGGTGAGCATGCCGCCGACGTGGCAGGTGCCGCACTCGGCCTCGCCCCAGAAGAGGCGTGCGCCGCGATCGACGGCGGCCTCGTCGAGCGACTCGCGCGGGCTCGAGCCCGGAAGCTGATCGACCCAGCCCGCGAGCGCGTCCTCGTGGCGCGCGAGCATGACCGGGCCACCCATGCGGCGCTCGAACACCTCGTTCATGAGCGCGCCCATCGTGGGCATGTCGCCCACCCAGTGGAACGGCGCGGTGCCCGCGATGCCGCCGTGCATGGCGGGCGTGCGCAGCGGCGGAAAGCCCGGGAACTCCCAGACACGGCCGTCGTCGCCGCCCTCGGGGTGGCAGCTCGCGCATGCGAGGCCCAGGCCCGCGTTGCCGTGGAAGAGCGCGTGGCCCGCGTCGAAGCGGCTCTCGCCGCCGAGCGGGTAGGTCTGCCCGCCGATGACGAGCGCGGCGGGATCGCGCTGCTGGAGGATGCTGTTGCCGTTCGCGTCGAACGCGACGGCGATGGAGCCGCCTGCGCTCGACTCGGGAATCGCGCTCCACGCCTGATCACAGCCGGAGCCTCCGATGAAGAGCGCGGCCTCACTGGGCACGATGCGATGCGCCGACGGCATGATGCCCTGCTCGCCCGCCGCCACGACGACGACGTCGCCGTTGGGAGCGACACCGACGTCGACCGGCAGCGTCGCGCTGAGCACGCTGAAGTGCTGGCCCTCGCGCGGCTCGCCCGTGCGCTCGTCGAGATCGAAGCGCGTGACCACGCTCTCGAGCGGGCCGGTGCCGCATCCGAAGCCGTTGCCGTAGTACGCCGGCGTCGTCGGTGCGGCGACCACGCGCTCGGCGCCGCGCTGGTGGACCATGAAGATCGAGCCGTCCCGCACGACCGCGCGCCACGCGACCTCGGGGAGGAAGTCCACGCTCACGCCACCGAAGTTCGCGATGTCGGTGCGGCTGCTCGGCGCGACGCTCGAGATCGGGCGGAGCTCACCGTCGAACGCGTGGAGCTCGGCGGTGCGGAACGTCGTGACGTAGACGCGGCCACCGACCGGCAACACGTCGCGCACGTCGTCGATCCCGAGCTGCACGCGGGACACGAGCGTGCCGTCGGTCGAGAGGGTGTCGAGCGAGCCGTCGCGGCAGCCCACGCGCAAGACGTCGGCCTCCGCGTCGTAGCCGATGCCGCGCGGCTGCGCGCACACCTCGTGGCGCTGCGCGCCGCGGATCTCGAAGGGATCGATCGAGACGATCTCACCGAGGTTGCGCAGCACGACGTGCAGGTGGCCGTCGGCGTCCTCCGCGATGCGCGCCGGGAACGCACCGGCAGGCAGGCTGACCTCGCCCATCACGCGTCGGCTCGCGAGATCGAAGAGCACCACGCGGTCTCGATCGGGGTCCGAGACGACGAGCGTGTTGCGCTGCGTGACCAGCATCGTGCCGCCGGTGATCGGCGGCAGGCTGACGCCCGGCCCGCGAGAGGCCGCGTCGATGCGCGGGTCCAGCGAGATCGCGGTGGCGAGCGAGCCGTTGACCGTCGGCCCCGGATCGATCGGCGTCTCCGGCGATCGAGGACAGCCGCTCAGCACGACCGCTCCCATCGCGCCGACTGCGAGCGCGCCGTGCCGCGCCCAACCCCTTGCGTCCCCTCTCCCTCGTCCGTTCATCTCCGCCTCCCGAGGCGCGCTCGCGCCGCATGCGTTCGGGACGCCCTTCGCAGCGTCCATGCCACGTGAGAAATCGCGCAATTTCCGCGGTTCGCCCCGTGTCGAGCCGGCACTGTGCGCAATCCACCACACAGCCTCGGGGGGCGGAGCGGCTCGGTGTGGCACGCCAGCGACAGGCGAGGGGTCGAGGGGACGCCGACCCCGCCGCGGGGCATGTCGACCCCAGCGGCCGACGCCTTCGAACGGGGTGGGGTCGTGTGGCACCGCCGGAATCGCAGGGAAAGCGAGGGTCGTCGGGGCGGGTGCGCGGCGACGAGGGCGGCGTCGTGGTTGGTACGTCGCGTGATGTATCCGGGGCATGCGGCTCCACGAGACCTCACCACGCTGGCTCTCCCCCAAGCTCGTCGCGGCAGGCGCCCTCGTCGCGCTCGTGGGGTGCGCCCCCGCCACTGGCGGTCGATCGGGTCGGAACGTCACCGCCGTCGGCGCCTTCGACGTCGCGTCCTACTGCGAGCTCGCGGCGCGCCCCGACCTCGCGGCCCTCACGGGCAGCTCGGCGGTGGTCTGCGAGGCGATGGCCGAGGGCTTCGACGAGGCGCTGCCGAGCTGCCGCGTCCTGGTCGCGGACGCGAGCGGTGCCGTGAGCGAGACCGAGCTCGAGGGCGCCGTCGCCGCGCTTCGTGCGGGGGACGGCCGCTTCGTCGTCCTGACCGCCGACGAGCGGCTCGTGCTCCACGACGGTCGCCGCGAGATCCGCGAGCTCGCGAGCTGGGCCGCCGAGCCCTCGCTCGACGCCGCCGGGACGCGGGTCGCGTTCGTGGCGCCGCTCGAGGGCGCCGATCACGCCGAGCTCGGCGACCCCACGCGCCTCGTGAGCCTCGAGATCGCGAGCGGTCGCCAGACGACGCTCAGCAACGACGAGACCGCCTCGGCGCCGCTCTTCGTGCCGGACGGCAGCGCGGTGCTCTTCGTGACCACCGCGAGCGGCGTGGCCTCCATCGCGCGCGTCGCGGTCGGCGGTGGCGAGGCGCAGGTGCTGACGAACGAGGGCCTGCTCGACATGGGCCAGGGCTACGTGCCGCCCTACGACACCGAGCTCGCGTGGTCCGGCAACACGCTCGTCTACGCCGCGCTCTCTCGCGACGACCGCTCCGAGCTCTGGGCGCTCGATGCGCGCACCGGTGAGGCCTCGCGGGTCGGTGAGGGCACCCACCCGATGGCCACCGACGACGGTGGCGTCGTGGTCCGCGACGCGGCCGATGGTCGCTGCCCCGTTTCGCTCGAGCTCGAGGTGACGCCATGACGACGACGACGCTCCTCCGCACGCTGCTCGCCCTCCTCGTCCTCACGCTCGCGGCGCCCGCCTCGGCGCAGCTCTCGAGCCCGATCGCTGCACCCCGCGTCACGTCGCACTTCTCGCACGCCTCTCGCGGCCGCACCGTCAACTACGCGTGCACGCCGATGTCGCGCAGCGGTCACCGCGGCACCGACTTCGGCGTCGGGATCGGGACCCAGGTGACGGCGGCTGCGGCCGGGACCGTCGCGCGTGTCGTCGATGGCTGCTCGAACCGCGGCAGCCTCTCGAGCCGATGCGGCGGCGGCTTCGGCAACTACGTCGCGATCACCCACGCGGACGGGCGCACCACCTACTACGCCCATCTCACGCCGGGCTCGATCCAGGTGCGACAGGGTCAGCGCGTCGAGTGCGGTGCGGTGATCGGGCAGTCCGGCAACAGCGGTCGATCCACGGGGCCTCACCTCCACTTCGAGGTGCGCTCGGGCGCGAGCCGGATCGATCCCTACGGCGGCGCGTGCAGCACGCAGACGGCCAGCCTGTGGAACAGCGGAAACGCCATCGCGCAGACCTGCCGTGCGATGCCGCGAACGGGCGATGATTCGGCCTTCGTTCGCGCGAGCCAGCCCGACACCATCGTCGCGACGCCGGGGCAGGAGATCACGCAGCGCTGGACCTTGCGCAACACGGGCACCACGACGTGGTCGGCCGGCGGTGGCCACCGTCTCGAGCACGCGGGCGGCCCGACGCTCGAGGGCCTGCGCCGCATGGACGTCTCCTCGAACGTGGCGCCGAGCGGCATGAGCGACTTCTCGCTCACGGTGCGCGCACCCACCGCGCCTGGGACCTACACGGCGCGCTACCGCATGGCGAGCAACGCGACGACGGGCGGCTTCGGGACCGCGGTGACGATCAAGATCCGCGTGACCGCCGCGCCGCGCTCGTGCAGCTCGATGACGCTCGGCCGCAACGTGCCCAACGGCGAGTGCGTGCAGGTGAGCTACGAGGCCTGCGGCGCCTCGAGCTGCGCGTGGTTCCGCTGCGCCGACGGTGCGTGGCAGTGCACCGCCGAGGCGAGCTGCGGCGGCGAGACGCACGAGAACGCGGCCTGCGGCACACCTGCGGATCCCGAGTGCGCGATGGCCGCCCAGGCATGCACGAGCGTGTCCGAGTGCTGCGGAGGCCTGCTCTGCGCGCCTGCCGCGACGGGTGAGCGCCAGTGCTGCGCGGGCCCCGAGATGCCCTGCGAGAACGATGGCGACTGCTGCGGCCAGATGCAGTGCGGCGCCGGTGGCACCTGCGAGTGCGTGCCCGTCGGTCAGCCCGCCTCGAGCACCCTCGAGTGCTGCGGCAGCGCCTACCGCACGAGCGCCGGCGTCTGCGGCTACGACAGCTGACGCTCCGCCTAAGCCCGGTCGCGACATCGCCGGGCGCTCTTCGAGCGTGTCGTCAGCGACCCCGCATCCCCGACTCTTCTTTCTCTCGCGATGAGTGGAACGACATCGTGGAGAGGTCGGGCGGCGAGCGTCGAAGAGCTGGGACCACGTCCAACACGAGACGCGGCCTGACGAGTGCGGCTCGACGCGCGTCGTGGCACGATCGAGCCTCCATGGCAGCCCCCGACCGAAAGACGCCCGCTTCCGCTGTCAGCAAGCGGCAGACCTCGAAGCGAGTGCCGCGCAAGGGCACGCTTCCGAAGCGTCCGACCGCGCGGGTCAGCGAGGTCGACGGCGCCATCGCGGTGCTCGCCAACGATCCCGAGTTTCAGAAGCGCGTCGCCGAACAGATGGCCGTCGGCAAGGCAGCGCAGGAGTTCGGGCGCATGCTCGTGGAGGTGTTCCGGAGCGGTGGCGCGGCGCAGGGTGGCGAGAGGGTTCCCCTCGTCTCCCACGACGCCATGCAGGCCGCGGCGGAGTTCCTGTCGTCCGTGGAGCAGCACAACGAACCGGCGACCGACGACGACGTGGCCGCGATGGTTCGGTCTTGGTCGGAGTGACGCTCGACACGGGCGCGCTGATCGCGCTCGAAGCGGCCGCTCGCGGAAAGAGTGGCAACCGCACGGCGGTGAGCCTCGCCAAGGTGATCGCGACGCGCGACGACCTCCTGGTGCGAACGCCGAGTGTAGTGGTGGCGAGGCCAGCACGGCGCTGTCGCGGGGCTTCTCGACCGACATCGAATTCGGGTCGACTCGGTCGACGTGGAGACCGCGAAGCGCCGGTCGAGCTCTCGCTGACGTCACCGCGCGCGACGAGCGCGAGCGGCGCGGAATGCTCGTGGACGCCATCGTCGTGGTGACGGCCGCGCAACTCGGCCACGTCGTGTACACCAGCGACGTCGATGACCTCGAGCGCATCCGGGACCTCGGGAACTTCAACGTGAAGATCCTGAGGATCTGAGGCGTCCTGCTGCCCGACGCACCGGGCGGCCGCAGGGCATCGTTCGCAGATCCAGTGCGGCGCCGATGGCACGTTCGAGCGCGTGCCCGTCGGCCAGCCCGCCTCGAGCACTGCGGCAGCGCCCCCCGGACGAGCGCCGCCGTCTGCGGCTACGACAGCCGAGCACCGTCCCTCTGGCGCCGGTCACTCCGTCGGCCCTCGCGGCTTGGGGCGGCCCTCCGCGGCGGGTCCTTCCGAGTTGAGAGTCGCAACGTCCCCTCGCCACACGTCGGGATCGCGCGATCGCCACTCCTCCAGAAAGGCGTCTCCGTCGACCAGGCGAAAGTCGTGAGACACGCCGTCTGCGGTGCGGATCTGGACACCGGACCATCGGTCCGCGCCGAGCTCCTCCGACCTCAGGCCGACTGCAGCGACCGAACGTCGTGGGATCGTCCGGGCCGGAGCGAACGGGTGAATCACGATGAGGTCCCCTCGCGCCGTGACTCCCACGCCCATCCGCCACACCGACAGCGCGGAGAGGAGCGCGGACGCGAGCGCAGTCGGCGAAATCGTGTGAGTGTCGTTGACATGGAATCTGATTCCGTGTCACTGTCACTTACATGAAAGAGGCGGGCCCCCGCGCCTATGTCCAGCGAGCGCGCGCCGAGAGCGCGGCGGCCACGGCCGACCGGATCGTCGGCGCGGTCATCGAGGCGTTCTCGGAGACGGGGACGCTGCCGACGCTCGAGACCGTCGCGGAGCGCGCGGGCGTCACGGTGCAGACGGTGCTGCGCCGCTTCGGGTCCAAGCAGGGGCTCTACGAGGTGGCGGCGTCGCGCGCGCGTGCGCGCATCGCGGCCGAGCGCGACGCCGCGCCCGTCGGCGACGTGGAGGGCGCGATCGAGAACCTCCTCGATCACTACGAGCGCTGGGGGGACGTCGCGCTGCGCATGCTGGCCGCCGAGGCGCAGGTGCCCGCCAGCGAGCCGGGCTCGGCGAGCGAGGGGCGCGCGTTCCACCGACGCTGGGTCGAGCGCGTCTTTTCGCCCTGGCTCGACGAGCTCACGGGGGCGGCGCGCGAGCAGCGCGTCGATCAGCTCGTGGCCGTGACCGATGTGTACGTGTGGAAGCTGCTCGCTCGTGATCTCGAGCGCTCGCGACGCCGCATCAAGGCGACGCTCGTGGATCTGGTGACCCGCACGCTCGGCTGAAGTGCCGGAGCTCGAGGGCCGACGGGCCGCGCGCCGGCCTCGAGCTGCCTCGGTGGCGTCTCGATTCGTTCTCGGTTCCGCATCGTCCCCAAGGAAGAGAGAGCCCATGGCCAACGTCGTCGCCTACACCTCGCCCGCGCGGGGACACCTCTTTCCGATCGTGCCGACGCTGCTGGCGCTCCGCGCGCGCGGCCACCAGGTGCACGTGCGCACGCTCGCGGGCGACGTCGCCGCGCTCCGCGAGCGAGGCCTCAACGCCGCGCCCATCGCGCCCGAGATCGAGGCGCGCGAGCTCGACGACTACCGCGCGTCGTCACCGCCCGCGCAGCTCGATCGCGCGCTCGCGACCTGGCTCGATCGTGCGCAGCACGAGATCCCCGACCTCCGCGCGCTGCTCGCCGAGAGCCGTGCGGACGTCGCGCTGGTCGACATCAACGCGTGGGGCGCGCTCGCCGCGGCCGAGGCCAGCGGGATCCCGTTCGTCGTCTTCGCGCCGTACTTCCTGCCCCTCGCGCTCCCGGGGCGACCGCCCTTCGCTCTTGGGCTCGCGCCGATGCCCGGCCCGTTCGGTCGTCTGCGTGATTCGCTCCTGTGGAGCGGCTTCCGCTTCCTCACGCGCAAGCGGCTCGCCGCGCTCGACGCGCTGCGCGCGGGGCTCGGCCTGCCGCCGCTCGGCTCGCTCGATCGGCTCGTCTCGCGTGCGCCGCGCGTGCTCGCGTACACGGCGGAGCCCTTCGAGTACGAGCACGGCGGCTGGCCCCAGAGCGTGCGCTTCGTGGGACCGGGGCTGTGGGAGCCGGGTGGGGCGCCCGCGAGAGCCGCCGACGCGCCTTCGGGCGAGCGACCGCTCGTGCTCGTGACGTGCTCGACCGAGCTGCAGAACGACGGCGCGCTGCTCGAGACCGCGCTCGCGGCCCTCGAGACGGAGGACGTCGAGGTGATCGCGACGAGCGGTGCCCTCGATCCAGCGAGCGTGCGCACGCCCGCCAACGCGCGCGTCGTGCGCTTCGCGCCGCACGGTCCGCTGCTGGCGCGCGCCTCGCTCGTCCTCTGTCACGGCGGCATGGGCATCACGCAGAAGGCCCTCGCCGCGGGCGTTCCGGTGTGTGTCGTGCCGTGGGGACGCGACCAGAACGACGTCGCGCGCCACGTCGAAGCGGCCGACGCCGGGACGTACGTCCCGCGAGGCCGCCTGAGCGTGGAGCGTCTGCGCGCTGCCTCGCGCGCGGCCCGCGACAAGCGCGCAGGCGCGAAGCGGATCGCGGCCGCCTTCGCCTCGGCCGGCGGTCCCGAGGCCGCGGCCAGCGTGGTCGAGGAGCTGCTCGCCTCACGGCGCGAGACCTCGCTCTCGACGCACGCGTGACGGGCGCCGCGCACGACGTCAGCCGGCCACGCCCGTGCACCGTGGCCGAGCGCGAGCGACGGGCAGGTCGATGCGGGTCGACACCTCGCGCACGGTCAGCGCTCGCCAGTCGATCCACGTCGCGCGCACGATCACGGAGCGGTCGTCGAGGACATCGACCTCGACGCCCTCGCACGCATCGAGTTGATCGAGTGCGTCGGCGTGCTCGAGAGTCTCCCCTCGTGCGGCTTCCTCGATCGCGCACGCGCATCGGTCGCGCACGAGCGTCGCGGAGACCTGCGGCGGCACGGTCTCGAGGCTCCCCAGGTACACGACGGCGACCGCGAGGCCCAGGGCGCCAGCGGTCAGCGCGAAGCGCGACCAGGCGCGTGTCATGGATCGAGCCCAGGAGCCGCCGCCGCCGCTGGACCTCGCAGCTCCGCCTTCGCCTTCGCGAGCAGCTCCTCATAGTTCGGATCGAAGAGCTCTTCGAGTTGCTCGTCGAGCTGAGCCGCGATCCGGGCCAGCACGGCGCGTTCCGCGTCGTCGCACGATGCTTCGGCCGACACGCGAGAAGCTCTGCGCGTGTCGAGAGAAGCATCTCGTCCGTCGCACGATGCATCTCGCCCGACCGAAGCTTCGAACCTCTCGAGCCAGTCCGAGAGCACCAGCGCCTCGGCGCGCGTCAGCAGGATCTGCCGGGGAGGAGGAGCGTTGGTTCGCGGTCCACTGGTCACGTCGACACCTCCGGAACCGATCCTCGTGCGTGCAGGTCGCCGAGTCCAGGACCTCGAGCCGTGCTGATCATCGGCCCGTTCCACGTCGTGCAGTGGGCAACCAACGCCATGGACGCGCTTGACGCCTTCGCGTCGGCCGGCGGTCCCGAGGCCGCGGCCAGCGTGGTCGAGGAGCTGCTCGCGCCACGACGCGAGACCTCGCTCTCGACGCACGCGTGACGCGCGCCGCGCACGACGTCAGCCGGCCTCGCGTCGAGCACTCCCCGCGTCGTTCGCGCTGGAGATCATGGGCCCATCTGCTCGCTCGTGACCCATGTCGCTCCAAGTCCCCTCTGCGTGCAGAATCCGATGGGGCTCTCTACGACGCGGTGAACCAGACCTCTGTGCCTTCCGACGGGACGTAGCGGTGAGTTCGGGCCGGGTCGGCGTCGCGCGCCCGACCCGGTGCCCATGAGCTGCGTCCAGCTCGCCGTTGACGGTGTACGCGCCCACTGGGCAGGATTGCAGCATGGTGGCTCGGGGAGTGAAGCGTGTGGAAGCCGCGGCGAGGATCCTCGCCCGCCTGGAACGCAGTCGTTTGAAGGACGCCGCGAAGGAGCTTGGCCTGCCCGTCGCGGGGTCCAAGCCCGAGCTCGTCGAACGGATCGCCCCGCTCTTCGACCGCGTGGTGACCGAACTCGCGTCGCCGAGCTCTTCGTTCCCCCGGGACTTGTGGAACGACATCGTCGAGCTCTCGGGCGGTGAGCGCCGAAAGAGCTGGGAGGATGTCCAGGAGGAGCTGAGGCAGTGTCTCGAGGTGGAGGCACGCCGTGCGGAGATGGAGCGGATCGGTTCGCACACCGTGAACGAGATCCCCCAGTCGGAGCGCTTGCTTACCGCGTTCGGCGCCATCTTCGGCGTGAGCAAAGATCGCTTCCGCTCGCAGCTCGAGCCCTACCACGGCAAGAACCTCATCGAGAGCGTCTGGGACGAGCTGGAGAGCGACCTCGGCGGGCAGGACTACTTCCCGGCGAGCGAGGTCGTCGCCGGCCTCCCTGCATCGATGCCCGTGAGCCAGCCCGTGGCGGCCCCGCTCACCAAGGCGATCGCCCCGCCTGCCACCGGGCACTGGCTGGGTGGGCGTTGGAGGATCGTGAAGGAGCTCTTGCCCTCGGCCGAACGTCACGGACCGACGGGCGGGCGAGCCCGGCAGTAGCCCTGCGTGCGCTCGGTCGCCGTGCCGAGGATCGGGGGCATCGCATGCACCCCCGTGGAGTCCGTCAGCGTCAGCACCACCTCGTAGGTCACCTCGCGGTGGTCCGCGAACATCTCGATCTCCATCCGCGTCAGCGCGGTTACCGAAAGCATCGATGAGACCGGGCCGAAGTTCCACGAGCCGTCGAAGAAAACATCGGTGCAAGGCACGGAGACTGCCTGGGCGAACCCTTCTCCTAGAACCTCGTCAGCTGCGGAGAAGCTCACGATGACACACTCCGTCGGATGCTCGGCCACCGTCACGAACAAGAACCGGTTGTATGCTGAACCCACCCCAAGGCAGTAGCGCGCCTCAGTGACCGTGTACGGCGGAGGCGTGTTGGTGGTTGGACAGCCGCCGAACGCCACAGCGAGCAGCACCAGAGCGAGCATGTTCGGAGCACGCATGGGGATCTCCTCGCTAGCGGGCGAGTTGGATGTCGTCGAGGGCCAGACGCTGAGCGTTTCCTTGCGGAGCCAGGACCACCCCTTGGATCGTCTGCGTCGAGACTCCCGAGAAGCATCGAAGCGGCATCCGAAGCGTTCGCAGAACGGTGCGGCGAGAGTCTCCAACCGCGGGCGTCGCGGGATAGGGACGCGGCACCCTCGGCAGGGAGGCGAGAGGAACTGTCGTCGACACTCCACCGCCTGCCCCGATGACTCGGACCGTCCCTGCAAGGTCGTTGGTGATGTCAGTGCTCGGCTCCTGGATGACCGCGAGCCGCATTTGGACAACCCCACGATCTCCTGGCGCCACGCCGCTGCCTGGCGTGGAGAAGGTCATCGTTGGTCCGGTCGCCGGCCAACCGGCGACGAGGGCGTTGGTGGCGTGGAAGAAGGTCGCGTTGAACCTCGCGCCCCCGGAGAACGGCAGCTCCTGGCGCAAGGTCCAGGTTCCGGTGACGGAGACCGGGGCGCCGAGGGGGGAGGTCGTTCCGACCAACAAGTTCTCGAAGTCGTCGAGCATGATGTCGTCTGTCGTTGAGAACGAAGGGAGAATGATGGGTCGAGTGGTCAGGATCGCATCGCGGGTCAAGTCGACCTCCGCGTCGCCGCTCGCGAGCGCGCGGTTCCGCGTCGCGCTCGAATTGAGTAGATGCCAATCGAACCAGGAGCGGACATAGGCGCGGGCGATGTAGCGCTGTTGCGAGCCCGTCAGATCCGGGATCCCCGAGCCGGAAGTGCTCGTGATGTACGTCGCATCGTCTGACCAGGTGGTGTTGAAGCGATTGTGATTCGCTCCGTAGGCGTACTGAAGACTCCGAATCGGAGCAGTTGCCGAGTCGTACGTGGCGATAGGCCGCCAGTAGAGGTCGCCGTCGCGGGCACCGGACATGATGGCGACAGGCACTCCCGTGGGCACACTCGTCGGGACTGTGGGTGCCAAGAGATAAGTCGCGCGGTACGTGACCGCCGGATTCGTGTTCGTGTTGCGGACGGCCGTCACGATCGCACCGCCCCGCGAGTGCCCGATCAGGCCTGCGCGGTCGAGCGCCACACGCCCCGCAAGAGGTGTCGAGAGAGGCGAAGCCAGCGCCCCGGTCTGGAACATTGCCCATGCATCTACATGCGATTGCACCAGGGACGCGCCAGCGGTCTCGAAGTCGTATGCGACGATGGCGTCATTGAGATGGATTGAGACGACGATCATCCCGGCGCGAGCAAGAGACTCCCCGATGTAGGCATAGCCGGTTCGGCTGACGCGCTCGCTTGCACCGCACGCGACCAGGCCAGGAATCTGGTTCGCGAACGCGTCGAATCGACCATCGGACGGCGGCGGAGTTTGGATCGGATCGATTCCCGGTACTGCGAGCGCGCACGAATCGAACATGACGGACCAGCCTGGCGGTGTGATGACGGTGCCGGCATTGCCATGTACGACGAACACGATCGGACGTGGTCCTGCCCAAGCTGGGATCTGCGTCGAGGAGCCGAGTGGGTCGATCGGGTAGTAGACCGTGGCGATTCTGCGAGCCGGGTACGGCATCCCGTCGTGCGTGATGCCCGCGATGGTCACCGTGCCGAGGTCATAGTCTTCCGTGCGAAAGTTGAACGGACCATCTGTCCGCACGTACTCCCGGTTCGGCCGTGAGCAGGTGACATCGAGAACGTGAGCTTGGCTCGAGCGACAACGGGTGTGGATCTCATCCTGAGCACCGCGTGAGGAGTTTCGCGGATCAGTACGGAATCGCGGGTTGAAAGCACGGGGCAGAGCCGGCACCGTCGGGTTGTCGAGACTCGAGGAGGTTGCCCCGTG
>JBILLJ010000192.1:0-13982 GCA_044376125.1 Sandaracinaceae bacterium | reverse complement strand
TGGACGAGGCCTCCCACGTCGACGGGCTCGAAGCCGACGTCCGTGATCAGGCGGGCGACGGCGGACTTGGCGTCTGCGTCGTTGCCACAGAAGAGCATGGCGGGCTTGGCGTCTTTCGCCGGGTAACTGGCATTCTCCAGGTTCTCGAAGCCGTAGATCGAGAAGGCCTTGACCACGCGGGCGGCCGGCACGAGAGCCTCGACCAGCTCGCTCCCCGAGCGCTCGCTCCGGAGGCCGTGAGTGAGGCCGGGGCCGACCGGGTTGGTGCAGTCCACGAGGATCTTGCCTGCGAGGGAGTCGGCGAGCGGGCGCAGGATGCCCTCGTTCGCCTGGAAGGGAGTCGCGAGCACGACGATCTCCGCGTCTCGCACGGCCTCCGCGACTGGGCGTGCCGTGCGGCGCTCGGAGCGCGCGAGCGCAGCGGCGACGCTGGCCGAGCCCTCCTTGCTCTCCGCGAGCACGGCCTCGTGGCCCGCTTGGGCCAAGCGGATGGCGAGCGCCGCGCCGACGTTGCCTGCACCGATGAATGCGATCTTCATGAGCTCTCCTTGGATGGGTAGATCCAGCGTGCCAGTGCCCGCGTGAGGCGTGGCATGAGCACGTAGGTCATCAGGAACACTTCGAGGGTGATGGTCACGAGCAGACGAAGGGGCATGGGGGCGGCCTCGAGCAGGTGCGCGACGACGGTCCCGATGCTCAGCACCAACCCGTAGACGACGACGATCATCACGAGCGCCATGCGGAAGCGCGAGGGCTGAGGCGCGATCGTGCCCGGCGGCGGGGTGAACCAGAGCTCGAGGCCCGTCAGGCGGTCCCACCGGGCGTCCGCCTCGACGAGATCGACGACTTCCGCGAGCGCGCGTGCGCGGAGCTCGCTCTCTTCGAAGGCGCGCAGATCGTCGACCGTCGCGAAGCGGAAGATGCTCGTGTACTCGCGCCCGCCTGCGCTCGGTCGGTGCACGGTGGTGCCGAGATAGCCCCGGAGGCCCTTGGCCTCCGAGAGCAGGCGCGCGAGCCACGCCTCGTAGTCGACCTCTCGTCCCGGCCGGACCCGCCGTGTGACGACGATCGTCACCGGCTCCGGCGCGGTCGAGTCGGAGTGGCTCGCGCCGAGCACGCTCACCAGAACTGCGGGCGCTCGGGCAGAGCGGCCGCGCACTTGGAGCAACTGCGGTGATCGTCCGAGACGTCCTCGAGGGCGCCGCAGCTCGTGCAGCGGACCCACAGACGGTTGATGCGTGTGGGGGTCCACACGCTCGTCCACACCGAGGCGACGAAGCGCTCGCCGAAGAGCTCCTTCATCGCCGTCGCGTGGTGCTTGGTGAGCGCGCGCTTCATCGAGGCCTCGTCTTCCCACGCCGTCACGGTGAAGCCGCGGAGGCCGGTGAAGCCCGTCACGATGGAGAGAAAGCCGGGCTCTTCGCGGAAGTCGGCCACGTTCTGGCGAGAGTGCGCGCGGATGCGCTCGCGCTCGGCCGCGTCCGCGGCGGCGATCCACGTGAGCGCGATGACGCCGGGCGGACGAGAGGCCCCCGAGGCGGCGCGCATCGCGTAGCCGTACTGCGCGGTGGGTGACTCGATCGGCTCGGACAGGGCCAATCCGACGAAGTCCTCGGGAGAGAGCGGGCCGACGCGCGGTGCGTCGTACCAGGCGGGCTTCTGCTCGAGCCAGAGGTTCTTCATCACGCGGCGCGGCAGCGCACGATCGAAGAGGCCCGCCGAGACCATGATGCGGTTGCCCTCGATCGGCCGCTTCGCGAGCCGACTGCCGCACTCCTTGCAGAAGCCCCGCTCGTTCGCCGCCGAGGAACGATACCAGTGGATGTGCTCCTCACCCTCCCACCGCACGGCCGAGCGCTCGGCCGCGAGCAGGGCGAAGAAGTTGCCGTGGAGCTTCTGGCAGTCCGCGCAGTGACAGGCGATCACGCCTGCGCTCTGGGCGGGCACGTGCACACGGACCTTGCCGCAGTGACAGGCGCCCACGAGCTCGCTCGAGGCCGGGGTCGGCTCGGTCATCGCTCAGCGCCCCAGCGTCTCGATGACGAGCGCCGCGGTCTCGGCGCCCGAGAAGTTCTGCTGGCCCGTGATGAGGTTGCCGTCGCGGATGGCGAAGCCGCGCCAGAGGCCCGATTGCACGAAGTTGGCGCCGAGCTTCTTCAGCTCGTCCTCGATGCGCCACGGCATGAGGTGCTTGCCCTCGGGCAGCGCGCCCATCGCCCGCACGGCGGCGTCGGCGAAGTCCTCCTCGACGTTCGCGAAGCCCGTGACGGTCTTGCCCTTCACGAGCGGCTCGCCGTTCGAGAGCGTCGTGTAGCGGAGCAGCGCGACGCCGTGGCAGAGCGCCGCGACGAGCTTGCCCGACTCGTAGGCGGCCACGAACTTCTTCTGGAGCTCGGTCGCCTCGTGGAACGAGAACATCGGTGCCTGTCCGCCCGCGACGACGAGCGCGTCGAAGCGCGCGAGGTCGAGCTCCGAGACGGGCTTGGTCTTCTCGACGAGCGCCACCAGGCTCGGCGTGTGGAGGAAGCCCATCGTGATCAGGTCCGAGGCGGAGTAGCCGCTGGCGTCCCGCGGGTCGCTCATGCCGTCGGCCTCGCACTTGCCGCCGAAGGGGCTGAAGACCTCCACCTCGTAGCCGACCTCGTGGAACGCGAGGTACGGGTGCGTCAGCTCCGACCACCAGAAGCCGACGGGCCATCCCGTGGTGCTCGAGGTGGCAGGGTTCGCGACGATGATCGCGACGCGCTTGGGGGTGCTCTTCCGGGACGGGTTCGGATCGCGAAGGCTCATGTGTGTCTCTCCCGCCGGCCGCCGGGCCGACGCGAGGCAACATCGGGCCGCACGAGCGTTCGAGCAACGAGAGGTGCCTTCAACTCATCGTTTCATGCGGTGCAAGTGTCGAGGTCCCTGCGCGCTGACGCTCGAGGTCACCGCGCGCTGCCCCGGCGAGGGCGCTTGCGGCTGCGGCCGGAGGTCGGGTCCGTCGCGTCCAGGCGGGTGCGCGGCGCCTCGTGGCGATCGCCCGCGACCTCGCGGGCTGCGCGCAGGAGCGCCTCGCGGACGAAGCGGTGGCCCGCGTCGGCGTCGAGGCGCGGGTGCCAGAGGAGGCTCAGCGCGTAGGGGCGCAGGGCGATCGGCGACTCGAGCACGCGCAGGCCGAGCGTGTCCTCGTGACGGCGCGCGATGCGCTCGGAGATGCAGAGGACGTAGTCGGTGTCGGCCACGAGCTGGAGGGCGCTCTGGAAGTACGGCACGGCGCGCGCGACCTCGCGCGCGAGACCGCGCTGGCGGAGCACGTCGTCGAGGTAGCCGCCCGGCTTGCCGCGCGGCGCGATCTGCACGTGAGGGATGGACACGAGCTGCTCGAGCGTCAGGCGCTTGCCGATCTCGGGGTGATCGCGGCGCACCACGAAGACGAAGCGATCGGTGAGGAGCTGCTGCATGCGCATCTCCTGAGGGAGCTCGCCGTAGATGCCGACCGCGAGATCGGAGTCGCGATCGCGCAGCGCCGCGGCGTCGTCGACGGTGTTGGGGACGAAGCGCAGCGACACACCCGGCGCCTCGGCGCGCACGATGCGATCGAGCGCGCGGCCGAGCATCGTGAGCACGTAGTCCGTCGCGTGGACGACGAACGTGCGCTGGAGCTCGCCAGCCACGAAGGGGCGCTCGGGCGTCAGCGTGCGCTTGGCCGCCGCGACGAGATCGTGCACGGGGTCCTTGAGCGCGAGGGCGCGCGGCGTGAGCAGCATGCCGCGGCCGGAGCGAACGAGGATCGGATCGCCGAGGCGCTCGCGGACGCGCGCGAGGGCGTGGCTCATGGCCGGCGTGGAGAGGCCCACGCGGCGCGCGGCGCCAGTGACGCTCCCCTCCTGGAGCAGGGCATCGAGCGAGAGGAGGAGGTTGAGGTCGATCGATTCCATCGCATGAAACGTTCCATGCTCGACCTTGCATGCGTCAAGAGGCGTGGCCCGGCGTCGTTGCGTCGGGTGCGGCGCTGCGTCGTCGTGCTCGAGGTGCCGGCGCCCTCCGTGCTCGGCGCGCCCGCGTTGACCGCGCTCGCCGCGTCCCCGACCATCGGGGCCGTGGGTCGCCTCCGGAGACACGGGCTCGCTGCGCTCGGCGCGCTCCTCGCGCTCGTGGCGGGACCAGGACCTCTTGCCCTCGCGCAGCTCGCGCCGGGGCCCGGTGTCGCGGCACGCGAGAGCGTGCCCGCACGCTTCGTGTACCGCGAGGGCCCCCGCACACGCGTCGTCGCGCGCGAGGCCGATGGCTCGCTCTGGCTCGAGGTCGATGGGCGCCGCGTTCCCACCGCGCTCGGCACCGACCGCGTGATCGTGATCGGCGAGGAGGCCTCGCTCGAGGGGCTCGAGGTGGAGGTGGATCAGGTGCTCTCGCGCGGCGCGCGCATCCTCGCGGTGCGCTCGCGCCGGAGCGAGGAAGGGGCGCTGGCGCTGGCGAGCCGGCTCTCGGCGGCGGTGGCCGCGGGGCGTCTCGAGTCCGCGGCGCCGGATCTCGCGTTCGAGCACGTGGCCGCCGACGTGGACGTGCCGCCCAACGACCCCGACTACGGGTCCCAGTGGTTCTACGACACGATCGGGATCGAGGCGGCCTGGGCACACGAGGACGGCGACGAACGCGTGACGATCGCCGTCGTCGACAACGGCTGTGACGAGCGCCACCGCGATCTCGTCGGTCACGTGCGCGCGGGCTACGACGCCTTCGACGAGGACGGCGATCCGAGCCCTCTGCCCGACGACTACGGCAACCACCACGGGACGGCGTGCGCGGGCCTCGCGGCGGCGAGCACGGACAACGGGCTCGACGTGGCGGGCGCGTGTCCCGAGTGCTCGCTGCGCTGCATCCGGCTCCTCGGCGGCAACGGAGACCCCTCGCCGATGTCGGCCGACGTGCTCGCGTTCGACTTCGTGCTGCGCCACGACGACGTCGCCGTGGTCTCGAACAGCTGGGGGCTGCCGCCCGGCGTTCCCGCGCCTCTGGCGCTCGTGCGCGTGATCGAGCAGGTCCAGACGCGCGGGCGCGGAGGGCTCGGCGCCGTCGTGGTCTTCGCGGCGGGCAACGACGACGTGGAGATCCGCAGCGACGAGATCGCCGCGATCCCGGGCGTCATCGCCGTCGGTGCCACGGACGCGATGGAGGAGATCCGCTCGTACTCGAACCACGGTGAGGTGCTCGCGGTCGCCGCGCCGACGGGGGAGGTCACGACCGACATCACGGGCGCGGACGGCGCGGACCCTTCGGGCGTCACGACGAGCTTCGGCGGCACCTCGTCCGCGTGCCCAATCGTGGCGGGCGTGCTCGGCCTGCTCGCCTCCGCCTCGCCCGGCAGCACGGCCGAGGAGCTTCGCGCCGCGCTCGTCTCGACGGCGCGCCAGCCGAGCGCAGCGCGTCCCGATGCGAGCGGGCACGATCCGGACTTCGGTTTCGGCATGATCGATCCACGCGCCGCGCTCGACGCGATCGCGCCACCGCCCGACGCCGGCGTGGACCTCGACGCCGCCGTGATCGAGATCGACGCGCGCTGGGTGCCGCGCGACGTCGGGCCGCGCGCGCGCCCACCGACCAACGCGTGCAACTGCCGCGTCGGTCGAGCCAGCGCCGCGCCCTGGCCGCTCCTCGTGCTCGCCTGCGTGCTCGCGAGGCGACGCGCTCGTCGCGCGTCCAGGCCCGAGCGCGGTCAGAGCTCGTCGGGGCGCACGTCGAGGTAGGAGCGATCCTCGCCGCCTGCGAGCTCGACGAGGGCGTGTACGCGCGGGAGCTCGGTCGCCATCCAGTAGCGGGCGCTCTGCACGAGGCCGCGACGGAACGCGTCGTCGGCGAGCTTCTGCGCGGCCGTCCAGAGGCGCAGGTGCTGCCACGCGATCACGACCAGGGAGAAGCACTCGAGGTAGTCGGCGCTGTGGGCCATCATGCCCTCGACGTCGCCGCTGGCGCCGCGCTGTCCGAGCACGGCCGTGAGAGCGACGACCTCGTGCAGCGCCTCCGCGAGCGCGCTCCGCACGGAGGCGTCGAGGCCCGCGCGCTCGGCGGCGGCGAGGTCGTGGTGCACCTCCTCGCGGAAGAGCGCGAGCGTGGCGCCTCCGCCCGCGACTGCCTTGCGGCCGAGCAGATCGAGGCCCTGGATGCCAGTCGTGCCCTCGTGGATGGAGTTGAGCTTCTGATCGCGGAGCCACGCCTCGGGCAGGTACTCGCTCGAGTAGCCGTAGCCGCCGTGGATCTGGAGCGCGAGCGCGTTGGCCTCGAAGCCCTTCTCGGCGGGGAAGGTCTTGGCGATCGGCGTGAGCAGATCGAGCAGGGCCTTGCTGCGCGCGCGCACGTGCGCGTCCTCCGCGTGCTCGGCCAGATCGGCATACCGCGAGACGGTGCCGAGGAGACAGAGCGCGCCCTCCACGATGGCCTTCTGGCGCAGGAGCATCCGGCGCACGTCCGAGTGCTCGACGATCGGGACGGGCGGTCGCGTCGCGTCCTTCTCCGTGATCGCGCGGCCCTGCGCTCTGTCCTTGGCGTACGCGAGCGACTCGTGGAACGCGACCGACGCGGTCGAGGCGGCGTTGAGGCCGACCATGATGCGCGCCTCGTTCATCATCTGGAACATGCAGCGCAGGCCCTCGTGCGGCGGGCCGACGAGCCATCCGTGGCAGTCGTTCGCGTCACCGAACGAGAGCGCCAGAGAAGGCAGGCCACGCCAGCCGATCTTGTGGATCACGCCGCTCACGTGGACGTCGTTCGGCGCCAGCGACCCGGAGCCGAGAGTGCCAGTCTGGAGGGGGCCAGTCGTGAGGGTGGCAGTCGGGAGAGTGCCAGTCTTGAGCGTGGCAGTCGCGTGGGTGGGGCGCAGTCGGGGGACGGCGAAGAGGGAGATGCCGCGGGTGCCGGCGGGCGCGCCGTCGATGCGAGCGAGCACGAGGTGCACGATGTTCTCGGTCGCGCCGTGGTCTCCGCCCGAGATGAAGATCTTGCTGCCTCGGACGAGATAGTGCCCCTCCGGCGTGGGCGTGGCGCTCGTCGTGATGTCGGCGAGGCTGCTGCCGGCCTGAGGCTCGGTGAGCGCCATCGTGCCCGACCAACGTCCCGCGTACATCGGCTCCATGAACGCCGCCTTCAGCGCGTCGCTGCCGAACGCCTCGATCAGGTGCGCGGCGCCGTTCGTCAGGCCCACGTAGCCGTAGGCCGAGAGGTTGCCGGCCATGAGGTAGGCGTGCGCGAGCGCGGCGACGGTGAGCGGCATCGCCTGTCCACCGACGCTCGTCGGCCGCGTCGCGCTCACCGCGCCGAGCTCGACGAGCTCGCGGAAGAGGCGCGGCACCTCCGGGTGCACGACCACGCGGCCGCCCTCGAGCCGCGGCGGCGTCTCGTCCATCGATCGGTAGGTCGGCCAGAGACGCTCCTTCGCGTAGCGGCGGCAGCTCGCCACGTAGAGATCGAAGGTCGCTCGCTCGTGCTCGGAGAAGGCCGCGAGGGCCGTCAGCGCCGAGACGTCGAGGACGTCGTGCAGGAGGAAGTCGACGAACCGGTCGCGGATCAGGGGGTTCTCGGAGGACATCGGCGCGAGCGTCGCACGGCGCCGCGGCCCCGTCTCCGTCACCTGGCGATCGTGCGCGCGAGGGCGTGAGTCGCGCGCCGACGCGAGGCATCATGGCGCCCATGTCGTCGAAGGTGCTCGGACCGTGCGCGGGAGCGCGCGCGTGACGTCGTGGTCGCTCCGCGCCGAGCGAAGCGGGGAGATCGCGCTCGGCGACGGTCGCGTGCTCGCGTACCACGAGGCGGGGCCCGTGGACGGAGTGCCGTGGATCTTCCATCCCGGCGCAGGGGCGAGCGGCCTGCTCGCGGTCGATCGCGGCTGCCTCCGTGCGCTCGGCGTGCGGTGGATCGCTCCGTCGCGTCCGGGCCTCGGCCGCTCCTCGCCGAGCCCGGGGCGCTCGTTGCTCGACTGGGGCGCGGACGTGGCGGCGCTCGTGCGCGCGCTCGGGCTCGAGGTCCCGCGCGCGATCGCGTTCTCGCAGGGAGCGCCGTTCGCGCTGGCGTGCGCCCACACGGGCGCCGTGCGCAGCGTGGTGGTCGTGGCGGGCACCGACGAGCTCGCGCATCCGGAGGCGCGCCCGGCGCTCGCGCCGCCCGTGCTCGCGCTCGTCGAGCGGGCGGCGCGCGATCCACGTGGCGCCGAGGCGTACTTCGCCGAGCTCGGCGCGGCGCAGCTCGCGTCGATGTCGGTGCAGATGGCAGGCGCGGCGGACCGCGCGGTCTACGAGCGACCGGACTTCTCGCCGGTCTTCGAGGAGGCGCTCGCGGAGGGCTTCTCGCAGGGCTCCGCGGGGTATGCGCGGGACACGCTGCTCGCGTTCTCACGCTGGCCATTCGAGACGCGCCGGATCGAGGTGCCGATCTGGCTCGTGCACGGGCGCGACGACTCGAGCCCCGTGCACTCGCCCGACGCCTACGTGGGCCTCGCCGCGCGCCTGCCACGCGCCGAGCGCGTCGTGCGCGAGGGCGGCGCGAGCGTGCTCTGGACCGACACCGCCGGCATCCTCGCGCTCGCGCGCTGAGCACCCGTGACGTCAGATGCCGCGCGGCGCCGCGGGCTGGTGCGTCCAGCCGGAGTCGAGGCGCCAGGGGTCCGTGGCCTGACGCGTCACGATCGCGCCGCGCGCCACGGGCGTCGTGCCCTCGAAGCCCACGTAGCGAATTCGGACGAGGTCCGAGCCCGCGATGGCCTCGACGCTCACGTCGACGCGGTCCGCGTACGCGCACTCGCCGCGCACGATCGGATCGGTGCTGCCCTCGCAGACGACGAGGTCCACCCACGGCTCGAGGTACGGACCCTCCATCGTTCCGTCGGGCTGGACGTAGTCCTCCACCCGGCCGCGCTGGTGGGGCACCGGTCCACCGACGAACGACTGACCAGCGCGCAGTGGCAGCTCGCCCGCGCGCGTGTGCCAGAGGTCGAGGTGGTGCGTGAAGCTCTGCGCGCCGCGGTCGAAGCGCATCTCGACGCTGAGCGTGGTGCGACTGCCGCTCATCGAGAAGCCGTCGGCGGCGCCGCCGATGCCGTCCTGCTCCAGCTCGGCCTCGGCGCGAGCCGGATCGAGCTGGTCGAGACAGCCGGTGGTGGTCAGCGCGAGGCCGAGGGGAAGGGCGAGAGCGAGCGGGCGAACGATGGACATGAGAAGCCTCCTCGAGACCGGTCGACGTCCTGTCGGTTGCGGGTCTCGCGAGAAGGAGGCTCGAGCCGCTCGGATCGGCTCACACGTTCCGTCACGCCGTGCTCGCGGCCACGCTCGAGGCGGTCGAGGCGCTCGAGCGCGGCTGGAAGCGCACGCGAACGCCTCCGCCCTTGGGCTGCAGGGTGACCGAGGGCGCGAAGCGCAGCTGCTCGAACGGCAGGAGCTCGACCTCGAAGCGGCTCGCGATGAGGGCGAGCATGAGCACGGCCTCGAGCATCGCGAAGTGACTGCCGATGCAGACGCGCGGGCCGCCGCCGAACGGGAAGTACGCGAAACGAGGGCGCGTCTTGGCGAGCTCGGGGAGGAAGCGATCGGGATCGAACGCCTCGGGGCGAGGCCACCACCGCGGATCGCGGTGCACGAGCCACTGGCTCACGATGACCTGCGTGCCGACGGGGATCGTGCGACCGGCGATCGTGATGGGCTGCGCGACCTCGCGACCGGTCACCCACGCGGGCGGGTAGAGGCGCATCGCCTCCTTGATCACGCGCTCGGTGAGCGAGAGCTTGGGGACGTCGGACTCGGTCGGCAGGCGGCCACCGAGCACCGTGTCGACCTCCGCCTGCACGCGCGCGAGCACGTCCGGGTTCTTGCCGAGGAGATAGAACGCGTGGCTCAGCGCCAGCGAGGTCGTCTCGTGACCCGCGAGGAAGAGCGTGATCGTCTCGTCGCGCAGCTGCGTGTCGCTCATGCGCGTGCCGTCGTCGTCGACGGCGGAGAGGAGCGCAGAGAGGAGGTCGTCGCGGTTCTCGACGCCCTGTCGGCGGCGGTCGTCGATGAAGCGGTGTACGAGCGCGTCGACGCTCGTCAGGTGCTGTCGCGCCGCGACGTGCTTGGGCGTGGGCACCCAGAGCGGCAGGCGCAGCGCGGCCTCGACGCTGTTGCCGAGGAGGCTGTTCATCACCGCGAGCGCGCTCGAGACGGTGCGCACGTCGGCCTCGCCGATGCCCGCGCCGAAGAGCACCTCGGCGACGACCTCCATCGTGAGGCGCGACATGACCTCGTGCAGGCGCACCACGGCGCCGGGCTCGAGGCGGCGCAGGCCGCGGTCGGTCACCGACGCCATCGAGGACGCGTAGCCGCGGATGCGCTTGGGCGTGAACGCCGAGGAGGCCAGGCGCCGCTGTCGCTTCCAGAGCTCGCCGTCGGAGGTGAGCAGGCCCTGTCCGAGCACGCGGCGGAGGTACACCGCGAACTCGTCGCGCTGGAGGCTCGCGTGGTTGGTGACGAGGAGCGCCTCGACGTCTTCCGGGTGCACGAGGAGCAGCCACTCCTCGGACAGCATGGGCATCGCGACGACGTCGCCGTGCTCCTCCGCGAGGAACTGCAGGTGCTCGAGCGGATGTCCGAGCATCGCCTGCACGTTGCGCAGGCCCAGTGGAGAGGTTCGCGTTCGATCGCCCAAGGGACCCGAGAGCCGCGCAGCCATGCGGGCGATGGTATCTCGTGACCGTCGCGCGCGGTGCGCTCGCGCGTCGCGGCGTGCGGCGGCGCACGGAAACGGGACCGCCTCGACGCGGAGGATCCACGGCCCGGCGATTCTGTTTAGGATCGACCCATGGAAGACATGGGCGAGGACGAGGTGCTGGCGCTCATGGTGTCGCTCGTCGCCGGCGTGATGGGCCTTCGGGCCTGGTACGGGCCGGGCCTCTTCGTCACGCGGCTCGCCAGCGTGGGCTGGGCTCGCAACGCGCTGCTCTTCGCGCCGCTGCTCGCGCTCGGCGGCCTCTGGAACGTGCTCTCCACCGCCGCGGCCTTCGACGTGACGAGCGACGTTCGCTACCAGCTGCTCTTCGCCGCGATGGGGACGATCTGGGTGTTCCACCTCCCGCGCGCGCTCTCGTTCATCGGTGTGAGCTACCGAGACGACGCGCTCGAGCGTCGCAACGGCGCTGCGTCGGCCGCGCTCGTCGGAGGTGTGATCGGGCTCGGCGCGCTCTTCGCGGGCAGCAACATGGGCGAGGGCCCGAGCATCTGGAACACCGTGGAGACGGCGCTCGCGGCCACCGGCCTGCTCGCGTTCTGTGTCTTGGTGCTCGCGATGATCACGAACGTGGGCGACACCATCTCGGTGGAGCGAGACCTCGCTGCGGGCGTGAGATTCGGCGCGTGGCTGGCCGCGTCGGGCCTGGTGCTCGCGGGCGCGTCGGCGGGCGACTGGGCGGGGGAGGCCGCGATGGTCAGCGATCTCCTGGCCAACGGCTGGCCGCTCGCGCTGCTGCTGGCCGCCGCGATCGGCCTCGAGCTCTCGCTGCGGCCGACGCTCGACGCGCCGCGACCGGCGGTGGTCGTGAAGGGCCTCGTGCCCGCCGCCGCGTACCTCGGATCCTCGGTCGCCTATGTCGCCCTCCTCTTCGGCGCCGAGCAGTGAGCGCGAGCTCCGGGCGGGGGCGGCGCTGCCACCGGAGCGCTTCGAGCCGCTGCGTCGCCAGGCGATCCTGCGGCACCACAAGTGGGATCCGCAGGTCGGTGATCAGGCGACGCTCGCGACCTTTCCGTTGATCGTCACGCGTGCGTGCGTCGATCGGCTCTTCGGCTGGGCCGAGGCGCTCGATCGCGAGGCGCGCGACGCAGAGGCGGAGCTGCTCGGAGCACCTCAGCTCTGGGAGCGGCTCGCGGTGCCTCGTGCGATCCGCCAGGAGCTGGCCCGTGGCCGGCGCCTGGGCCTCACGCCCGACTGCGGTCGCGTGATGCGCTTCGACTTCCACCCGTGTCGCGAGGGCTGGCGGATCTCGGAGGTCAACGCGGACGTGCCCGGTGGCTACTCGGAGTCGACCGAGCTGACGCGGCTCTTCGCCGACGTGCACCCGGGCCTCGTGCCGAGCGGCGCGCCCGGCGAGCGCTGGTGCGATGCGATCGTGGCGCACGCGCGCGCGAGCTCGGGACGTGACGCCCCGCGGGGCGCGCTCGTCTACGCCATGGGCTTCACCGAGGATCTGCAGGTGTGCGCGTACCTCGCCGATCACCTGCGCGCGCGCGGATGCACGGCCGTGCTCGCGCAGCCGCAGCACCTGCGCTGGACCGATGGCCGCGCGCACCTCGAGGCCGATCATCATCGCGGGCCGCTCGACTTCATCGTCCGCTTCTTCCAGTGCGAGTGGCTTCCGCGTCTGCCGCGCGCGATCGCGTGGCGGCCGCTCGTGGCGGCAGGGCGCACGCCGGTGGCGAACCCGGGTCTGTCGGTGTTGCTCGAGAGCAAGCGCTTTCCGCTCGCGTGGCCACACCTCCGCACGGGCCTCTCCACCTGGCGCGCGCTCCTGCCCGAGACGCGCACCTTGCCGTGGCGACCGCGCGCGCTCGATGCATCGTGGGTGCTCAAGTCCGCCTACTCGAACAACGGCGACGACGTGCTCCACCGCGCGCTCACACCGGCGCAGGACTGGCGCCGCGGGACGCGCTGGCTCTTCGCGTCGCGCGGGAGCTGGCTCGCGCAGCGGCGCTTCGAGCCGGAGGCGATCGACACGCCGTGGGGCTCCATGCACGTGTGCCTGGGCGTCTACACGGTCGATGGGCGCGCCGCGGGGATCTACGGACGCCTCTCTCACCGCGAGATCGTGGACTTCCGCGCCACGGATGTGGCAGTCCTCGTGGACGAGCGCGGGACGCAACCGAGGCACGAGGACACATGAGCTCCGAAGCTGCATTCGCGACGTGGGCGCCCGCGGAGGGCCCGTGGTCGCCGTGGGTCAAGCCGCTCCTGTTCGCGCACGAGCGCGAGTGGACGGGCCAGAGCGACCCGGAGTTGATCGAGGTGCCCGAGCCCACGTGGCTCGAGCCGACCGACACCGTGGGGGGATACCGCGAGAGGACGCGAAAGCGCGGTGATCTCTCGACGGCGATCGTCGTCGATCTCCCGGGCGCGCTCGGTGTGGCGTGGGGCATCGCGTTCGCGCGCAAGGGGTGGCGGCCCGTGCCGCTCTACAACGCGATCCCCGGTGGCGTCCCGGGCGGCGTGCCCATGGTCTCGAGCAGCTCGCAGTTCGGCGCGGTGCCCGTGCTGCGCGACACGTCGGCGCTCGTCGACGTGCAGCCCATCGTGAGCGCGATGCGGCGCGCGACGCGCGTGCTCCGGGAGCTGTCGCCGCCGCCCGAGCGTCCGCCCGTGTTCCTCCTCGATGCGAACCGACGCGATGGCGTGCCTTCTCCCGGCCGCTTCGACAACCGCTCCCTCAGCCTGCCGACCGACTTCCCGAGCGCCGTGTTCCTGCGAACGCGCGGCATCGAGCGCGTCGTGCTCGTGCAGCGCCTGGGCCTCGAGCCGCAGGAGGATCTCGCGCACACGCTCCTGGCCTGGCAAGAGGGCGGGATCGCGATCCTCGTGAAGGAGCTCGAGCGCGACGCGGAGCCGCGGGCGATCGAGGTGAAGCCGCCCTCGCGCTTCCGTACGCTCTGGTACCGCGCCCTCGCGACGATGGGCCTCAAGCGCGCGCCCCTCGGCGGCTTCGGCGGGACGATCCCCATCCCGTCCGCCGGCTGATCCGAAGAAGCACGGCGCGTCGCGCGACGGGCGGGGTCAGGAGCGACCGAGGAAGCGCGCGAGCTCGGCGATCGCGTGCGTCTGCCGCGCCGTCATCGCCTCGCGTGTCGCGTAGCCGATCGGTGGGTAGAGCGTGCACGCGCCCGAGGCGCGGAGCGCGGCGAGATCGCCCGGCGCGAGCTCGTCGCCGTGATCGGTCACGAGGCGCAGCGTTCGTCGGTGGAGGCGCGCGCGCAGCGCCTCGGTGTCGAGGCCGGCGGCGGGGC
>JBILLJ010000191.1:0-14028 GCA_044376125.1 Sandaracinaceae bacterium | reverse complement strand
GATCATCAACTTCCTCAACCGCACGGCGCCTGCGACGTCCGTGATGACCTACACCATCACGGGTGCGAACGCGGGTGACTTCGACATGCAGAGCGACAGCTGCTCGGGTGGCACGTTCGGCCGCGGCTCGGGCTGCGCGACGACGATCCGCTTCCTTCCGAGCGCGGTCGGCGCGCGCACCGCGACCCTCACGGTCACGGACGGCACGCCGGAGCACACGGCGGTCATCACGCTGAACGGCACGGGCAGCTGATGAAGCGCTCCGCGTAGCGCGAGCGACGCGGAGACAGTCTCCACCGGAGACACGGACCCAGAGATGGGTCGACGACCCCCGGCTCCTCACGGAGTCGGGGGTTCGTCTTTTCCGTCCGTCGTGTTTCGAGGTCGGCGCGCGGCCAGCGTGCGGCCCGGCCGCTCGCGCGTGCTAGCTTCGCGGCCCCCTCGAACAGCGACGACGATGAGCGAACGAATCTCCCTGGACGAAGTCCGCAAGGTCGCGATGCTCGCGCGCCTCGCGCTCTCCGAAGACGAGCTCGAGCGCATGCGCGGCGACCTCGACGGCATCCTCGACTGGATGGCGGCCCTCGCGAAGCTCGACACGACGGGTGTCGAGCCGACGTTCCATGCGGTCGAGCTGATCACGCCTCTGCGCGACGACGAGCCGACCGCGGGCCTGCGTCACGTCGAAGCGCTGCGCGCGGCGGCGCGCTCCGAACAGGGCGGCTTCGCCGTGCCGAAGGTCAAGGAGGGCGAGTGATGCTGCATACACTCTCGGCGACGGCGCTTCGCGAGCGCGTCGGCAAAGGCGAGCTGTCTGCGGTGGAGATCACACGCGCCGCGCTCGATCGCATCCAGGCGCACGACGCGGCCGTCGGAGCGTTCCTCCACGTCGATGGCGAAGGTGCGCTCGCTCAAGCGGCGATGGTGGATCGCGCTCGTGCCGCAGGCTCGGAGCTCGGGCCGCTGGCCGGTGTGCCCATCGCGCTCAAGGACAACCTCTGCGTGCGCGGCATCCCCGCCACGTGTGCCTCCCGCATCCTCGAGGGCTGGATCGCCCCGTACGACGCGACGGTCGTCACGCGTCTCCGCGCCGCCGGCGCGATCATCGTCGGCAAGACGAACATGGACGAGTTCGCCATGGGCAGCTCGAACGAGACGTCGGCCTACAAGCTCGTGCACAACCCGTGGGATCTCTCTCGCGCGCCGGGTGGCAGCTCGGGCGGCTCGGCCGCGTCGGTCGCGGCAGGCATGGCCACGATGTCGCTCGGCTCCGACACGGGCGGCTCCGTGCGGCAGCCCGGTGCCTTCTGTGGCCTCGTCGCGCTCAAGCCCACGTACGGACGCGTGTCACGCTACGGCCTCATCGCGTTCGCGTCGTCGCTCGATCAGATCGGGCCCTTCACGCGAGACGTGCGCGACTGCGCGATCGTGAGCGAGGTGATCTCCGGGCGCGATGCGCGCGACGCGACGAGCGTCGATCTCCCGGTGGGGAGCTACACGAAGGAGCTCGGCCGCGACGTGCGTGGCCTGCGCGTCGGCGTGGTCCGCGCGACGCTCACCGAGGGCTGCGAGCCCGGCGTGGTCGCGGCGGTCGAGCGCGCGATCGAGACGCTCCGCGGGCTCGGCTGCGAGATCGTCGACGTCGCGCTGCCCACGGCCGAGCACGCCGTGAGCGCGTACTACATCGTCGCGCCCGCCGAGTGCAGCTCGAACCTCGCGCGCTTCGACGGCATGCGCTTCGGCCCGCGCGTCGAGTCGCCGGACCTGCTCGAGACCTACGGCAAGACCCGCGCGCTCTTCGGCAAGGAGGTGCGCCGCCGGATCATGCTGGGCACCTACGTGCTCTCCGCGGGCTACTACGACGCCTTCTATGCGAAGGCCCAGAAGGCCCGCACGCTGATCGCGCGCGACTACGCGGCGGCGTTCGAGCGTTGCGACGTGGTGCTGACGCCCACCGCGCCTTCGGTCGCGTTCGGCCTCGGCGCCAAGACCAAGAGCCCCCTCGAGATGTACCTCGCCGACATCTTCACGCTCCCGCCGAGCCTCGCGGGCCTGCCTGCGATCAACCTGCCGTGCGGTCTCTCCGAAGGGCTGCCCGTGGGCCTCCAGCTCACGGCCAAGGCCTTCGACGAAGGCACGCTCTTCCGCGTGTCCTCGGCCTTCGAGTCGGCGACGGATCATCACACGCATCGCGCCGCGCTGTTCGCGGCGGGAGGTGCCGCGTGACCCAGTACGAAGCGGTGATCGGCCTCGAGGTGCACGCGCAGCTCGCGACCAAGACGAAGATGTTCTGTGGCTGCTCGACCGCGTACGGGGCCGCGCCGAACACGCAGATCTGTCCGGTGTGCCTGGGCCTGCCCGGCGCGCTGCCGGTGCCGAACCGCACGGCCATCGCGCTCGCGGTCCGCGCAGGTCTCTCGCTCGGCTGCGACGTCCGCGGCCGCTCGCGCTTCGCGCGCAAGAACTACTACTACCCGGATCTCTCCAAGGGCTATCAGATCTCGCAGTTCGATCTGCCGCTCAACGAGAAGGGCCACCTCGACATCACGACGAGCGCGGGCGTGAAGCGCGTCGGCATCACGCGCATCCACGTCGAGGAGGACGCAGCGAAGAACCTCCACGGCATCGGTCACGGCACCGATACGCTCGTCGACTTCAACCGAGCGGGCACGCCGCTCATCGAGATCGTCGGCGAGCCCGATCTCCGATCGGCCGAGGAGGCGGAGGCCTACCTCAAGGCGCTGCGCGACGTGCTGATGTTCGCGGGCGTCAACGACGGCAACCTCGAGGAGGGCTCGTTCCGTTGCGACGCCAACGTCTCGGTCCGCCCCGTGGGGCAAGCGAAGTTCGGCACGCGCTGCGAGATCAAGAACATCAACTCCTTCAAGTTCGTGCGGAAGGCGATCGAGTTCGAGATCGCGCGACAGGAAGCGCTCGTCGCGTCGGGCGGCAAGGTCGTGCAGGAGACGCGCACCTGGTCCTCGACCCAGGAGAAGACGATCTCGCTCCGCTCGAAGGAAGAGGCGCAGGACTACCGCTACTTCGCCGATCCGGATCTCCCGCCGCTCGTCGTCGACGATGCATGGCTCGGCGAGATCCGCACCACCGTGCCCGAGGCGCTGCCCGCACGGCGCGAGCGGTGGCAGCGCGAGCTCGGCCTCACGCCGTACGACGCGCAGGTCCTCTCTTCGCATCCCGGCATCGCCGCGTTCTTCGAGAAGGCTGCGGGCTCGCTCGAGGCGCAGCTCGCGGCGCGCGGCAAGCCCCTCTCGCGCGACAAGGTCGGCAAGCGCGTCGCGAACTTCGTGCAAGCCGAGGCGCTGCGCGTGGTGACGACGAACGGCCTCGAGGCGACGTTCCCCGCGAGCGCCTCGCAGGCCTGCTCGCCCTCGTCGAGGACGAGACCATCAACGGCAAGATCGCCAAGGACGTCTTCGCGGACATGATCGCGACGGGCAAGGCGCCCGAGGACATCGTCGAGCTCAAGGGCCTGGCGCAGGTCAAGGACAGCTCGGCGATCGAGCAGACCGTCCGCGACGTCGTGAACAAGCACCCGAAGGAGCTGGCGAGCTTCAAGGGCGGCAAGACGAGCGTGAAGGGCTTCTTCGTCGGGCAGATCATGCGTGCGCTCAAGGGGGCCAACCCCGCGGTCGTGAACGAAGTGCTCGACCGCGTCCTCGCCGAGCCGTGATGTCGGCGCCGGCCACACGAAGGGCCACGCTCGCGCTGCTCGCGTGCATCGCCGCGGGGCTGGCCGCGTGTGGGGCCGCCTCGGCGCGGCCCGTCACGATCGTGGGCAACGACGCGGTGCGTGCGCGCCTCGCGCCACTGCCTGCGTTGCCCGTCGATCCCGCGCTCGAGATCCGCAGCGCGCGTGCGGAGGAGCTCCGCGCGTACTGCGCGTGGCAGGCGCGCGCGATCGGCGGCTACGACGTCGAGACCGACTGCCGCGACGGTGGGCAGGTCCGCATCGCGGCCGCGTGCACCGACCAGGACATGGAGGCCATGCGCGAGGGCATGAGCATCTGCCCCCTCACGGTGGGTGAGTGGGCCGCCTGCGTGGCCGCGCGCCGCAGCGCGCCTTGTGATGGCGGCATGTTCGGCGAGCGTCTGCCGGAGTGCGAGGCGTTCGCGGGCTGCATCGCGGCGGCGATGCAGGAGGAGTAGTCGCGCGTGCGCTGGGCGCTCTGTGCGGTGCTTCTGGCGGGTTGCGGCGGCGCGGAGCCCGTCCGCTCGAGCGAGCCGGAGGCACTGCCTGTCGCCGAGGATCCGCCGAGCGTGCGGCCCACTGCCGCGCCCAGTGCACCGCCCGTCGTGCCGGCGGCATCGCAGGCGGCCACGAGTCCTTCCACGCTCGTGCCGGACCCGACCGCGTTGGCCGTGCGCTGCACCAGACCGGGCGTTCCGACCGAGTTCACCGATCTCTCGTACTTTCCGAGGGCGATCGACGCATCCGTGCGGTTCCGCCGAGTCGGCGGGCGCGTGGATCTGCGACTCTCGTGGACCGCTCGCGCATGGCCGGAGCCTCGCGCGGCCATGAGCCCGTGGGCCGCGCTTCCGGCCGGGCTCGACCGCGACGAGATCGAAGCCGATCCCGACTTCCCAGTCGCGCTCGCGGCGACCCATCGGATGCTCCTGGCCGAGCTCGGCGCGAGCGGAGCGGTGGACGGGCGCGATGTCTTCGTGCTCGCCACGGCCGCTGGCGTCCACGAGCTGGCCACCCTTCGAGCGCCGGGCGACGTGGGCGTCGCGCCTGCGCACGCGTGGCCGCTCGCCGAGGATCGCCTCGCGGTGCTGCACCGACGGCGCGGCTCCGAAGCCTGCTGGGTGTCGGTCGTCCACGCAGAGGGCGCTGGCGCGCACGAGTGGAGCCGCAGGGTCGAGGACTGTGGGCGCTCGCGGGTCGGCGTCGCCGACGGCGAGCCGGCCCTCTACGACGGCATCCGACTGCGGCGCGTGCCGCGCGCAGGGGAGCTCCTCACGCTGGAGGCTCCTCCTGTGCCCGAGACCGCGAGCCTCCCGCTCTGCGCGCCGCATGTCGTGGCCCCCGCCGTCTCCGTCCCGGCTGCGCGCCCGCTCCACATCGTCGGCCGCGACGCAGCGGACGTCTCGGAGGTCACGCTCGACGGCCGCGTCGCCTCCCCGACGCGCGAGGCGACGCTGGAGCTTCGCGAGGGTGCGTGGTGCCTCCAGTCCTTTCTCGTCGGGCGCGACCTCCTGTTCGCTCGCGGGCCTCTTGCGCTCGAGGGCGAGAACGTCGAGGGGGGCGGCGCGCTCCGGTGCACCGTCGTGGCGCGAACCGCCGTCGAGTGATCACAGAGGCCGCTCGAGCCGCATCCCGTTGCCCGAAGGGCTCGCGTCCTCTACAACGCGCCGCCGTGCGCGGTAGGCCCCTTCGGCTGCTCGTCTTGACGCTGCTGGCCTGCGCCACGGCGCTGCCTCTCGTCGCGTTCGCCGACGACCCGGCACCGGCCGAGGCGGGCGATGCGCGCGGCGAGCCCGCGCCTTCGGAGGCCGCGGACGAGCCCGAAGCGCCGCTCTTGGATCTCGACGCGTTCACGCGCGCGGCCGAGCGCACCTACCCGGGCATGCGCGCCGCGGACGCGCGCATCCGCGCCGCCCAGGCGCAGCTCGACGAGATCTGGGTCTCGCCCTTCTTCCAGGGGCAGGTGACCGCGGGCTTCACGTTCGCCCCCGAGCAGAGCGGCAGCCCGATCTTCTCGCCGGACTCTCAGGTCCCCGTGGAGAACCCGTGGCAGCCGGTCCTGCAGTTCGGCATCGAGGGCGTCGTGCCGCTCTGGACCTTCGGCAAGCTCGGCGCCGCGCGCGAGGCCGGTCGTGCAGGCGTGCGCGCGGCGGAGGCCGATCGCCATCGCGTGCGGCAGCAGCTCGTCTACGACGTTCGTCGCGCGTACTTCGCGCTCCAGCTCGCCCTCGATCTCCAGCAGATGCTCCGGGAGACGTTGCCGCGGCTGCGCGAGGCGCTCGAGCACGTCGAGGATCAGATCGCGTCGGGCGAAGAGGACGTCGACGAGACCGACCGCTACCGCATCGCCGCCGCGCTCGCGGAGGTCGAGGCGCGCGCCGCGCAGATCACGCACATCGAGGGCTCCTCGCGCGCTGCGCTCCGCCTGCTCACCGGGGTGCGCCGCTTCCGCGTGCCCGAGTGTCCGATCTCGCGCGTCGATGCGCGCCTCTTGCCGCTCGAGACCTACGTCGACAACGCGCTCTCGGAGCGCCCCGAGGTTCGCATGCTCGAGGCCGCGGTCCGCGCGCGCGAGTCGAGCCTCGACATCACGCGCGCCGGCTTCCTGCCGGACATCGGTCTCGCGTACCTCTTCCGCACGAGCTACGCGCCGGGCATCACGGACCAGACGAACCCGTTCGTGATCGACTACGCGAACTACATGCAGATCGGCGCGGGCCTCGTGATGCGCTGGTCGATCGATCTCTGGGGCAACGCGTACCGCGTCGATCGCGAGTCCGCCCAGCTCGACGACGTGCGGGCGCGATCGCTCGAGGCGCGCAGCTGGCTCGAGCTCGAGGTGACCGAGGCCTACAACGCCGCCGTCGAGGCGCGCGAGCGAGAGGCCGCGTACGACCGCGGTCGCCGCGAGACGCGCGCGTGGTTCATCGCGGCCTCGCAGGGCGTCGAGCTGGGCACGTCCGAGCTCGACGACCTGGTCGATGCCGCGCGCCAGTACCTCACCGCGCGGTACTCGCACCTCCAGGCCATCCACGACACCAACGGCGCCTACGCGAACCTCGAGCGTGTCTCGACCGTGCGCGTCACCGAGCGCTGGGAGCCGGCCTGCGACTGAAACCCCTCGCGGCCCCGTGGGCTCGCGCGCGGGTGGGTCCTGTGCGAATAACTCGCCGCCGCGGGTCGTCCCAGGCCCATCCGAGGAGCGTTCATGCGTCGAGTCTTCGCACGTCGTCTGGCCGTCGTTCTCTCTGTCCTGATCGGCCTCTCGGCGCCTCTGGGCGCGTTCGTGCCCGGCCTCGGCGCGACCGCGCAGGCACAGGCGACGGGCCCGGCGACCCGCTACCTCCGACAGCGCAACGACGACGTGATCCGCCTCCTGCGCCGCGACGCCACGACGGATGCCGCGCGCACGCAGCGGAGCCAGGAGGTCACGCGGATCCTCTCGGATCTCCTCGACTACGAGGAGCTCTCGCGCCGCGCGCTCGGTCCGCACTGGGACCAGCACACCGAGGCCGAGCGTCGCGAGTTCGTCGACCTCCTGCGTCAGCTCGTCGAGCGCAACTACGAGTCGAACCTCGAGCGCCTGCTCGAGTTCGAGGTCAGCTACACCGGTGAGACGACGGGCTCGGACGGCACGGTCGTGCGCACCGAGGCGCGCTCGCGCACGGAGCGTCGACAGCCCCCCGTGGAGATCACCTACACGCTGCACCTCCAGGGCACGAGCTGGCGGGTGTTCGACGTCGTGACCGACGGCGTCTCGCTCGTGCGCAACTACCGCAACCAGTTCAACCGCATCATCACGGAGAACGGCTGGCCGGAGCTCATCCACCGCATGCGCGATCGCCTCCAGCGCGGCGCGCAGTGAGCTCACCCGAGCCGACGCCGTCGTCTCCCGTGACGAACTGACGGGGCATCGCTGGGCGGGTGGATCTTTGGGGCGCACGCGCATACCCTCCGCGCCGCATGCGCCTCTTCAGCGGAAAAGTCCCCGTCATCGCGGCCGAGATCGTCCAGGCCCTCACTTCGGGCAACGACATCGAGACCGAGGTCCCGAACGAGGTGCAGCTCGACATCGAGTCGGTGCTCAAGGAGTACCTGCGGCAGGAGCGGCGCATGGTCGACGAGGCCAAGACGCGCATGGAGACGCGCGGCACCCCGTACGCCGAGCTCGGCAAAGTGAAGAACCAGGTCGCGCGCGATCAGCGCCTGCCGGTCGGCGAGGATCTGCTGCCGTACCTCCTCGAGCAGATCCTCGAGATGCTCTTCCACAGCCAGAACGTGGAGGAGGTGTTCGCCGAGGACAACGTGCTCCGCAAGAAGGTCACCGCGATCCTCCGCCGGCACATGGACGTCGAGCAGGAGCTCGACCGCGAGGTGCGCGGCAAGATCAAGAACCTCGAGGAAGGCACCGCCGCCTTCGAGACCGAGTACGCGCGCGTGATGGATCAGATCAAGCGCAACAAGAAGCTCAGCTGAGTTGGCTGAGGGCCTCTCCTCCGTGACGGGCCTCTCGTCGATGACGGGCCAGGGAAGCGCGCACGTCGACGTGATCGGCGGCGCGGGGGGGCGTGTCTCGGCCGAGATCCGATGCGTCAACCATCGCTACCTCGACGCGCGCGTGCGTGCGACCGGCGCCCTGGCGGATCACGCGCACGCCGCCGAGGACGTGCTGCGGCGTCGGCTCGTGCGTGGCCGCGTCGAGCTCACCCTCACGCTCGAGGGCGAGCGCGCCGTGCCGCGTCTCGATCTGGACCGTGCAGCAGCGGCCTTCGCGCAGCTGACTGCGCTGCGCGACCGCATCGCGCCGGCTGAGCCGGTGCCGCTCGCGCTGCTCTTCCAGGTGCCCGATCTCTTCGTGTCCGCGGGCGCGAGCGCTTCCGCCGAGGCGCTGCGAGAGGCCGTCGTCCAGGCGACGGAGGCCGCGTCCGCCGAGGTCGAGGCGATGCGCGCGCGCGAGGGGGCGTCGCTGCGCGCCGACCTCGAGCGCCGGCTCGACGAGGTGCTCTCGCTCGTGGGTCGCGTCGAGTCGCGCCTGCCGGAGGTCGTGCTCGCCGTGAGGGCTCGTCTGCGCGAGCGGGTCGCGCGCCTGCTCGATCCCGCGACGTCTCTCGACGTCGGTCGGCTCGAGCACGAGATCGCGCTCTTCGCCGATCGCTCCGACGTCGCCGAGGAGTGTACGCGCCTGCGGGCGCACGTCGTCGAGGTGCGTCGTGTCGTGAGCCAGCCCGTGGTGGAGGGGCGCGGCAAGCGCCTCGACTTCCTCTGCCAGGAGCTCGCGCGCGAGGCGAACACGCTCGGACAGAAGAGCGCCGACGCCGAGATCGCCGCGCGCGTGATCGATCTCAAGCAGGAGATCGAGCGCATGCGCGAGCAGGCGCAGAACGTCCTCTGAGCGCCCCTCGCGCGCGTGCGTGCGGAACGCGCGAACCTCGAGACACGCGAGACCGGTTGCGCGTGAGTCCCGAAACGGTCACCCCTCGCGCTTCGGCTGGAGGGCTGCCACATGAAGACGCTTCGATCGACCTGCAACTCGCTTCGACACTCGATCCTGCTCGCGCTCAGCGCGCCGCTCGCCGCCTGCGGCAGCACGCCGGCCCCGACCGATGCGGGCCCCACCGGGTCCGACACCGGGCCGATGGAGATGACGGACGCGCGCATGCGCCCGGATGCTGGCCCCACGAACGACGCGTTCGAGGGTGCCGAGACGATCACGACCGACGGCACGGCCGCGATGGACGCGATCGAGGCGCCCGAGGACGTCGACTTCTTCCGCTTCGAGGGCACGGCGGGGCAGTGGGTCTCGATCAACACGTCTGCCAACCCGGACGACGACCCGGAGCTCGTGGACACGGTCATCACCCTCTACGACGCGAGCCGCACGCAGATCGCGGAGAACGACGACCGCATCCCGCGCGGCGACACGGACTCGGAGATCGTCATCCAGCTCCCGGACACCGGCACCTACTACATCGAGGTGCAGGAGTTCAGCACCTGGATGCCGGCGGATCCCCCGATGCCGGAGGGGCGCGGCGCGTACACGTACTCGCTCACCGTCACCGAGCTCACGCAGGGCGGCGCCCTCTTCATCGACGCCGAGCCGGGCGACGACGCGGCGACCGCGGCGCCGATCACGTTCGGCGGCATGAGCAGCAACCTCGCGTTCGTGCTCGGTGACTTCGCCGACGCGACGGACGTGGACGTGTTCCGCTTCACCGTTCCCGCTGCGGCCGGCGGCCTGCTCAGCGTCGACATCATGCCGCACGGTCCCGATGGCTACGGATCGACGCGCGCCGCAGGCAACGTGCGCGTGACCGACATGGCGGGCACCGCGGTGATCGCGCGCGTCGAGCCGCGCGGCATGACGCAGCTCGATCTGTCGCCGACGCTCGTCCCGGGCACCGAGTACCTCCTCTGGGTGGACGCAGGCGGCGGCACCACGGGCAGCAACGATCACTACGTGCTCAAGGCGTTCGTGGGCACCGAGAACCCGCCCGAGAACGAGATGACGCCGGGCTCGAACGACACGACGGCGACCGCGACGGCGCTCACCACGGAGGACGACATGGGCGTCCTGCGCACGTTCGTGCTCGGCACGCTCCCGAGCGGCGATGGCGGCGACGTGTACTCCGTCGACGTGCCCGCAGGCCGGCAGATCAACGTGTTCTGCGGCGCGCAGTCCGTCGGCAGCGGCGTGCGTGGGCTGCGCACGGTGCTCCTCGGCTCGGACGGCACGACGATGGTCGCGATGGCCAGCGAGACGGCGACCGAAGGCGCGGCGATCCAGAACGCGATGCCGGCGGCTGCGGGCACCCACTACGTGCGCGTCACCGCGGGCACGCAGGACCCTGCCGTGCGCGGCGACTTCTACCGCTGCGGCATCGCGCTCACGACGCCGATGGCGCCCTGATCCGCGCAGCGAGCGCACGCGCGAAGAGGCCCCGCACGCATCGGCGTGTGGGGCCTTCTTCTCGGAGTCGTCGGACCTCGTGCGCGGCCTTGCTGCGCGCGCGCTCCCCGTGCGTCAGCGGCGACGAGGCGGAGGGCGCTGACCACCGGCGCGCGGGCGCTCCTCGCGCGGGCGCTCCTCGCGCACAACGTACGGCTCGATGCGCACGCGTCGGTCGCGAGGATCGGGCTGGCCCGCGTTGCGGAGGAAGTGATCGGCCGCACCACGCACGACCTCGACGATCGTGTGACCCGGCAGGATGTGGATCGCGCCGATCTCGCGGCGCGTGATGTCGCCGCGGCGGCACACCATCGCGAGCACCCGTCGCGGATCGGCGCCGTCGCGCCCGCCCCACGTGACCACGAACGGCACGATGTCCTCACCGCCGTTGCGGCGCGGCGGCTCGTCACCGCGCATCGCGCCGTCGCGCATGCCGCGATCGTCGCGCATGCCGCGATCGTCGCGCATGCCGCGGTCGTCGCGCATGCCGCGCGGGTGATCGTCGCGCATGCCGCGCATCGGAGGCCGATCGTTGCGAGCAGCACGCGGCGGCGGCGGACGGATCACACGCACGTCGCGCGGCATCGGCCCGAGCAGCTCGCCCGTGCGGTCGAGCAAGCGCGCGAGGATGCTGCGGAGATCCGCGTCGGCAGGCAGCGCGTCGGCCACGCGTCGCGCGCGGTCGCTCACGGCCGTGCTCGCGCTGGTGAGCGCCTCGATCGCGCGGGTCTGCGCGAGCTGCTCGAGCGCGTGCGCGTCGGGGAGCGGGTCCATGCGGAACGCGATGCGCGCGCGAGAGAGCACGCGGTTCACACCGGCGAGCTCGCGCGGCGCCGCGAGGATGGCGCTCGTGCCGCGCTTGCCGGCGCGGCCGGTGCGACCGGCGCGGTGCGTGTACGCCTCGGGGCTCGTCGGTGCCTCGACGTGCACGACGAGGCCGACGTCCGAGACGTCGATGCCGCGCGCGGCCACGTCGGTGGCGACGAGCGCTCGGATCTCGCCGTCCTTGAAGGCCGCGAGCGTGCGCGTGCGCTCGCGCTGGGCGAGCTCGCCCGAGAGGTGCGCGACACGGAAGCCCGCGTCGTGCAGCAGCTCGCCGATCTCCTGCGCGCCCGCGCGCGTGCGCGTGAAGACGAGCGTTCGTTGATCGCCGTGTGCGAGCAGGACGTTGACGAGCGCGTCGATGCGCTCGTGCGGATCGACGAGGTGCACCACGTGCTCGATGTCGACGTTCGCGACGCCCAGGCGCGTGCCCTGGACCGCGACGGGGTCGCGCTGCACGCGATCCGCGAGCGCGATGACCTCGGGCGGGAACGTCGCCGACACGAGGTGCGTGCGCCGCTCGTCCGGCACGCGCGCGAGGATCTGATCGAGATCCTCCGCGAAGCCGAGATCGAGCATCTGATCGGCCTCGTCGAGGACGACGGCCCCGATGCCGCTCGGGTCGAATGAGCCCTGGCCGAGGTGATCGAGGAGGCGCCCCGGCGTGCCCACGATGACGGCAGGGCCACGCGCGAGCGCGCGGTGCTCGTCGCGGTAGCTGGCGCCGCCCGAGAGCACCGCGACCCGCGCGCCGATGTGCGCGTAGAGCCAGTTGAGCTCTTCCTCGAGCTGGCGCGCGAGCTCGCGCGTGGGTGCGAGCACGAGCGCCCGTGGGCCCTTGGCGCGCGGTCCCGCTTCGCGCGGTCCCGTCATGTGCGCGCGGCCACCGTGGTTGGGCGCCGGCGGGAGCTCGCTCGCGCGCACCGGCGCGCCCTGCATCGCGAGCGGCGCGAGCACGAGGCCGAGCGCGGCCGTCTTGCCCGAGCCGGTCTGCGACGAGATGCGGAGGTCCTTGCCCTCGAGCTCCGGCTCGAGGACCGCACGCTGGACGGCCGTGAGCGTCGTGTAGCCGCGCTCGACGAAGGCGCGTGCGATCGCGGGAGGCAGCGCCTCGATCGCGGGGTCGATCTCGGGCTCGGACGGCTCTTCGCCGTCGTCCTCCGAGCTGAGCTCGTCGTCGGCGAGCTCATCCTCGATGGGGTCGTGCGGCGTCATGGGGGCCGCCCCTTACCGCAACGCGGGCCAGAGTCGAGGCGGGCTCTCCCGACGGACGAGGCGCGTCAGGTCTCGTCGAGGAACGCGAGCACCCGTTGCAGCACCTCTTCGCGCTTCGCGATGGGGAGGTCGTGGCCTGCGCCGGACACCAGTTCCGCGCGCACGGACGGCGCGACCTCGCGCACTCGCTCGACGGCGTCGCGCGCCACGCAGACGGTCTCGTGCTCGCCGACGAGCATCAGGCTGGGCACGCGGATCGCGGCGAGCTCGGCGTCCGTCATGGTCGCGGGCGTGACGATCGGCCGTCGCTCGCAGCAGCGGATCATCACCTGCGTGTCGGCGATCAGCTCTTCCACGACGCGTCGACCCTCCGCCGTCCCGACGGCGTCCGCGAACATCCACTCCGTGAAGCTGCGGTGGATCGAGCGGCTGAAGCCTGACGCGAGCGCACGCGACACCCAGCGCCACGAGAGGCGCGCAGCCACGCCAGCCGGCGCGAGCCACACGCTGCGTCGCAGCCGCTCCGGATGCCGCAGCGCGACGTGCGCGGCGATGAACGCCCCGTACGACATGCCCACGAGATCGACGCGATCGAGCGCGAGACCGGCGAGCAGCTCGTCGACCCACTGCGCCAGATCCTCCGTGGAGCGCGCGTCTTCGAAGGGCGTGCTGCGACCGACGTCGAACACGCTGTCCACCGCGATGGTGCGATGACGCTCGGCCAGCGGCGCGATCAGCGTCTCCCACATCAGCGAGCTCGACGACATGCCTGGCAGGAGCACGAGCGGCGGACCGCTCTCGGGCCCGCTCTCCCGCACGAAGGTCTCACCGAAGCGCGTGCGCACCGTGCGGGTGCGGCTCGGCACGGGCCAGCGCGCGGCGCGTGCGTCGTAGAACGCGAGGTACTCGCTGCGCGCGGCTTCGGATCGGAACGGGTAGGGCGGTGGGCGCACGAGACCTCGACAAGAGGTGTTCGCACGCGTTCCCGCCGCCCCGTGCGTTCCGGCGCGGGAGCTCACTCACTTCGCGGCGCCAGTGTGCGGCGGTCGGGGTTCACGACAGCGAATGATGCGTTCGCCTCCGTGCTCCCCACTCCGAAGGCTGCGCACACCGCGGGGACCCGAGAGAGAGCGAGGTCCCGCCGAGCGCAGCGCGAGGCGCCCAAGCGGGGTTGAGCATTCGCGACAGCGAATGGAGCGGGAGGGCCCCGTTACGCGGGGGAGGGTCCGCACGGACCCTCAGGAAACTCAGGGACCGAGAACCAATCGACTCGAGACGTGAAGGGACGCGGGGGTGGGGGGTCCAGGGCGAGTTCCGCAGGCCGAAGGCCGAGGATGTC
>JBILLJ010000211.1:0-11531 GCA_044376125.1 Sandaracinaceae bacterium | reverse complement strand
CCAAGACCGACCCCGTTCCCCACGGCCGAGTACGTCGAGTCACGACCCAGTGGTGGTCGATCGAGCTCCCGGATCACCGCGGCCGCTGGGGCGAGGCGTCGTTCGAACGCAAGACGCTCCGCCAGACACTCGAAGTGCTCCATCGCGACTTCCCCTGGGCGCTCACGCCGCGCGTGTAACCCGGATCGAACTTGTGATCAGCGGTACTAGCTCTAGAGCGGCCCATCGCCCTCGTGCACCACGCGCTTCTGCTCGTACCAGGACAGCCCGCGTCGCCAGAACGCCCAGCCGAACAGCCACGCGACGAGGGCGCTCCCGAGCATCCAGAGCAGCGCGGCCGCAGGCCGGCGTGCGCGCCGATCGCGTGCACGCGTGGGTCGGTGGCGAGCACGACGAAAGGCACGTGGTCGCCCTCACGCAGCGCGCGGGATGCGTTTCGCCCGACCTCGTCCATCACGGGCAGGCCCTCGAGGTCGGGGTGTCCCGCGCAGACGCGTGTGGTGCCCGCCGCGTAGTGGTGGTGCACCGTGTGTCGCCCGCTCGTGACGTGCTCGGTGATGGAGGTGATCTCCACATCGCACCTCACGCCGTGCCGCATGAGGGGCCAGAACGAGTCGAACGCGAGCAGCTGTGTGGCCGTGAGCACGCCCAGGAGCGAGATCACGACGTAGCGCCAGAAGCGCTCGCGCCGCTCGTGCCGTGCCTCGAGCGATTCGGTGCAGAGGAGCATCGGGCCCGTCGGCGGTGGCGTCAGCGTCCAGCGCGTCGAGGAGCTACGGTAGCCTTCGTCACCGCGGCTCGCGCCCAAGGCCTTCTTCAGGGTGCCCTCGACGAACACGCGCTCGCCGTGATCGAGCGAGGCGCGCATCACGCGCGTCGTGGTGCCCGGCTGCGACGCCTGCGTGAGCTGGTCCACGAGGAACACCCCGGGCCCGGGCTCGACGTCGACCTGGGTGCCGTCGTCGAGCACGAGCGTGAAGGGCTCGCTCGTGTGCTCTCGCGCCGTCTCCTTCCAGGTGTGGAACGTGCGCCGCCGATCGGTGCGCTCGGTTCCGTGCTGCGTGATCGAGACGGTCACCGCGGGCTGTCCGTGCGCAGTCGCCACGACGCCCCGGAGGACGGAGAGCCCGGGTGTGAGCGTGCCATGCTCGGTGGCGGCCCGAGCGAGCTGCGCCGCCTTGCGGTGCAGGGACATCCTCACGAACGCCGCGACCGCGACGCCCAGGAGCGCGAGCGACGCCAGCGCGACGATCGCCGCGCTGGCGCCGTGGGGCAGGTACGGGCTGCTGATCTCGTGCACGCACGCATCGTACGCGCACGTCGCGATCAGGCGTCGAGCGACCAGTCGCCGCGGAGGTAGGCCCGCAGCGTCCAGCGCTGGCCGGTGACGTGATCGACCACCGAGTCGTCCTGCGTGCGGATCGTGCGCCGCTTGTCACCGCGTTCGCCCGAGCCCGCCTGGGCGCGTCGTGCCTCGACACGCTCGCGTCGGTTCGCCGCCTCGGCGCGCTCGAAGAGGCGGGCGCGCAGCACACCGAGGGCCGTCGCGCGGTTCTGGTGCTGCGATCGCTCGCTCTCGCACCGCACACGCAGGCCGCTCGGGACGTGGTGCAGCATCACGGCGCTCTCGGTCTTCTGGAGGTGCTGGCCTCCGTCGCCGGAGCCGCGGCACGTCGACCACTCGAGGTCACGCTCGTCGAGGTGCACCTCGGTGACGCGGGGCTCGGGGAGCACCACGACCGTGAGGGTGCTCGAGTGCACGCGGCCTCTCTTGTCGTTCGGTGGCACGCGCTGCCAGCGGTGGCCGCCTCCTTCGCGACCGAACGCTTCGAGGGCACCGCGGCCGCTCACGCGGAGGAGCGCGAAGCCGGGGCGTGCCTCGACCAGCTCGAGGTCAAAGCTCCCTCCGGATCGCGAGGCGTGCGTAGAGCGCCACCTGCTCCTTCACGAGGGCCTTGGCGTCGTCACCGCCTTCGGCGGCGCGGATCTCGACCACGAGCGACGGCTTGTTCAGCTGGGACACGGCTTCCTCCATGGGCACGGGCGCCCTCCGTGGGCGCGGGCACGAGACCCCGCTCGCGCACGCCCCTGACACGCCGCTTTGCGGGCGCCTCGGTCCTCGTTCACACCTCGCGCTCCGTGGCCTTCGATCTCGACACCGCGCTCCGAGCCCGCGCCATCCTCCTCGCGCCGATGGAAGACGTGACGGACGCCGTGTTCCGTCGGCTCTGCCGCGCGCGCGGCGCGGACCTCTGCGTGACGGAGTTCGTGAACGTCGAGGGCCTGCTCCGCGGGTGCAAGGGCGCGGCGCACAAGATCGATCTCGCGCCGGGCGATCAGCCCACCGCGATCCAGATCTACGGCGCGGACGCCGACCGGCTCGCCGAGGCGGCCGAGGTCGCCGAGCGCTCCGAGCCCGCGTGGATCGACATCAACTGCGGGTGCTGGGTGCCCAAGATCGCGCGTCGCGGCGCAGGCGCGGGCTGGCTGCGCGAGCCGGACGCGATGGTCGCCATGGCCGAGATGGTCGTGAAGCGCGTCTCGATGCCCGTGACCGTCAAGACGCGCATCGGCTGGTCGTTCGACGACGAGCTGCCGATCGTCGAGCTCGCCAAGCGCCTCGAGGGCGTGGGCGTGCGCGCGCTGACGATCCACTGCCGCACCGCGCAGATGGGCCACACCGGCAAGGCCGACTGGAGCTGGGCCGCCCGCGCGAAGGAGGTCGTGTCGATCCCCGTGATCGTCAACGGCGACGTCAACGGCGCCGACGAGGCCGAGACCGCGCTCGCGACCACCGGCGCCAACGGCGTGATGATCGGGCGACGCGCCATCGAGCACCCGTGGGTGTTCCGCGAGGTGCGCGCGCGCCTCGAGCGAGGCGAGACCCACGCGCCGCCGACGACGAAGGAGCGCTTCGACCTCTGCCGCGAGCACCTCGCTGCGGCGATCGAGGAGCGCGGCGAGCAGCGCGCGGTCCGTGCGATGCGCCGCTACTACCCGGGCTACCTCCACGGCCTGCACGGCGCGGGCATCATGCGTCGCACGCTGAACACGACCGACGAGGCCGCGCGCGTGTACGAGCTCTTCGACACCTGGGAGAGCCGCGGTGTCGAGGTGGCGCGCGACGCGGCCGAGTGAGCTCCGAGCGCGTCAGGCGGTTTCAGGGTGACGCGCTCGGGACGTGACCGCGGTCGTGGTAGCCACGCGCCGGAGGTCTCATGCAACCGCGTCGTCCTCTCGTGATCGCGATCGGCTGTGGGCTCGGCATCCTCTTGTCGATCTTCTCGCTCTGCCTCGCAGGCGGCATCGTCTGGATGCAGCAGTCCGGGGAGATCGGCACGCCGATCCCCCAGACCGGCGCGCCCTGACCGACGTTCGACGCGCTACTCGCGGAAGACCTGATCGCGCGCGGCGTCGCTGATCGCCTGCACCGCGGGGTTCTTGATGCGGCGCTCGACCGTGATCGCGTAGAAGCGCTCGCGCAGCTCGGGCGCGCGGCCGACGACCTCCACGCCGTAGTGCTCGCGCAGCTCCCTCTCGATCGCGCTCGGGCCGGGGAACACGCCCTCGCCTCGCTCACCGAAGAGGCTCATGAGCGCGCTGTCGGCGAGCTCGGCCACGACCTGCGGGCGCACGCCGTGGCTCTCGAACCAGCGATCGAGGCCGCGCCGCATCACCGTGCTGTCGGTGGGCAGGAGCAGCGGCTGGCCCTCGAGGTTCTTCGGGAACGGGCCCTCGAGCTTCGCGGCCACGTCCTTGCGCGCGAAGAAGCTGAGGCCGCACTCGCCCAGGAGGTGGTTGTACGCCCGCACGCGCGAGCCGGGCGTGATGGGCGAGTCCGCGAGCACGAGGTCGAGCGCGTTGGCCGACAGATCGGCGAGCAGGCGCTCCGTCTTGCCCTCGGTGACCACGACCGAGACGCGCGGCGTGCTGCGGAGCGCGGGCTCGAGCAGGCGGTGCGCGACGAGCTTGGGCACCACGTCCGAGATGCCGACGAGCAGCCGCATCGGGCGACCGCTCGGTCGACCCTTGAGCGTGTCCTGCAGCTCCTTGCCCAGCGCGAAGATCTCCTCCGCGTAGCGGTACGCGATGCGGCCCGTCTCGGTGAGCTCGAGGTTGCGGCCCGTGCGCACGAAGAGCTTCTCGCCGAGCGCCTCCTCGAGCGCGCGGATCTGCCCCGAGATCGTGGGCTGCGCGAGGCGCAGCACCTGCCCCGCCTTCGCGATCGTGCCCTCGCGCGCCACGACGTAGAAGTAGAGGAGGTGATGGTAGTTCAGCCACTCCATGTGCCCCGAGCGTAGTCCTTCGCCGTCGAAGTTCGATCCGCGTTCGCGTGCGCGGTCCGATCGATGATCCGATCTCGCGCCGCCAGGGGTACGCTCCTCGTTCGTGCCCCTTCGGATCCAGGCACTGGCGGGTGTGTCCGAAGCTGCGCCGTATCGGCTCGGCCGGTACGATCTCGTCGAGCTGCTGGGCCGCGGCGGGATGGGGATGGTCTTCGCCGCGCGTGAGCGCGACACCGGCCTCGAGGTCGCGGTCAAGGTGATGACGTGGCTCGACACGGAGGCCGAGCGGCGCTTCCGAGAGGAGTTCCGCGCGGCCTGCGAGGTGCGTCACGAGAACCTCGTGCGTCTTCACGAGCTCGGGCGTGACGAAGGGATCCTCCACTTCTCGATGGAGCTCGTGCGAGGCGTGGACGTCGTCGCGTGGGCTCGACGAGGGCTCGCGGACGAGCCGCGGGGGCCGAGCGAGCTCACGCCGCCACCGACACCGTCGGTCTCGATGCACACGACACCGAGCGCGAGCGGGAGCGTCGCGGCCCGCGGTGCACGTCGCCCGTGGAATCAGCGACCGATCCCAGAGGACAGGCCGCTGCGCGACGCGCTCGCGCAGCTCGTGCGAGGCGTCGATGCCTTGCACGCGCGCGGCATCCTCCACCTCGACCTCAAGCCCAGCAACGTGCTGGTCACGGCGGAGGGCCGCGTCGTGGTCCTCGACTTCGGGCTCTCGCGCCCCACCGAGCGCGCCGTGACGGAGAGCAACCTCCTGCGCGGCACGCCGGCCTACATGGCCCCCGAGCAGGTGGGCGGGCTCGCGCTCACGCCTGCGGCCGATCTCTACGGCGTCGGCGGGATCCTCTACGAGATGCTCACGGGCGTGATGCCGTTCGAGGGCTGGGGCACGAGCGCGCTCGTCACGGCGAAGGCGTCTCTCTCGATCGATCCTCCCGACGTGCTCGCGCCCGGAACGCCTCGCGAGCTGGCCGAGCTCGCGATGGCGCTGCTCTCTCCCGACCCGGCCGCGCGACCCGACGCGGCGGCCACGCTCGCAGCGCTGGGCGCGCCCGTGCGCGTGCGGCCGCCTTCGGTCGGCGGTCCGGTCGCCAAGACCTTTCTCGGGCGCGACCGCGAGCTCGAGACGCTGCGACGTGCGGCGAGCGACTCCCGCGCCCTCCGCTGCCTCGTGCTCGCGACGCTCGAGGGACCCTCGGGCATCGGCAAGAGCGCGCTCGTCTCCGAGCTCACGCGGCACCTCTCGCAGGACGGATGGTGGTTCTACGGTGGTCGCTGCTACGAGCGCGAGCACGTGCCCTACAAGGGCATCGACGAGATCGTCGCGGGGCTCGCGCGACACCTGCGACGGCTCGATGCCGAGCGGCTCGCGCACTACCTGCCCTCGCGCGCGAGCGAGCTGCTCGCCACCTTCCCCGTGCTCGCGCAGATCCGACGCCTGCAGGAGCTCGCGCGCGGGACGCTGACGACGTCCGATCCGCGCGAGGGCCGGCGCGCGGCGTGGGAGAGCCTCGCCGAGATGTTCCGTGCGATGGCGACGCGGCGGCCGCTCGCGCTCTTCGTCGACGACGTGCAGTGGGCCGACTCCGAGTCGATCGAGCTGCTCGAGTTCCTCGTCGAGCGCCTCGCGGGCACGATGACGTTCCTCCTCCTCGCGCGTCGGGACGACGGCCCGGCACTGCCGGCGCTGCGAGCGCCCATGGAGGTCTCGCTCGCGCTCGGACCGCTCGAGCCCGAGAGCGCGATCGAGCTCGCGCGCGTGCACCTGCGCGCGCTCGGTGGCGACGAGGCCGACGCGTCGCACGTGGCCGACGACGCGGGCGGTGTGCCCATCCACCTCGAGGAGCTCTCGCGCTACGCCGCCGATCACCAGCGGGGCGTGACGCGGCCACGCGAGCCGAGCCTCTCGGCCCTCCTCCACGAGCGCATCGCGGCGCTCGAGCCTGCGGCACGGACGCTCCTGGCCACCCTGGCCCTCGCGGATGCTCAGCTGCCGCAAGCCCAGGCCTTGTCGGCGGCAGGTCTGGCGCCGAGCGATCACCCCGTGCTCTCGGACCTCGTCGCGCGCCGGCTCGCGCGCACGACCACCACGGGCGTGCGGCCTCACCACGACCGCGTGCGCGAGACGATGCGCGCGTCGCTCTCGGCCGAGCAGTCCCTCGCGCGCCACCTCGCGCTCGCGCGCGCTCTCTCCGAGGACGCGGCGCTCACGGGCTCGCACGCGTTCGCGGTGGTGCAGCACTTCGCCGCCGCCGAGTCGCTCGCCCACGCGCTCGAGGAGTCGGATCGACGGCGCGCGATGAAGGCCGTCCTCGTCGCCGCGGACGCGGGTCGCGCCGCGGGCACGCTCGCGCTCGCGTTCGAGGCGATCGAGCGCGGACTGGCGTGGAGCCGCACCGCGGACTGGTCGACCGAGCGGGCTCTCGTCGTCGCGATGCTCACGCGTGCGGCGGACCTCGCGTTCCTCACGGGCCGCCACGAGCGAGCGCTCGAGCTCGTCGCGCACCTCGAGGCGAGCCCCGCCAACGCGGTGGAGAAGTCCGAAGCCCAGGAGGTCGCGCTCGGCGTGTACATCGCGCAGCACCGCCTCGAGGATGCCGTCACGCTCACGCGTCGTGCGCTCTCGGAGCTGGGGCACGGGCTGCCCGACGTGCTGCCGGCGATCAGCTTCGATCGGCCCGCCATCGAGGCGCTGCGATCGCTCCCGCTCTGCACGGACCCGTCGGCGATCGCGGCCTCACGCATCCTGCAGCGCGCGTTCTCCGTGTTCTACACGACCGATCCGTTCCTGCGCGTCGCGTTCGGGCTCCACCTCGTGGCGCTCGCGCTCGAGAACGGCGTGATGCCCTCGACGCCGATGGCCCTGGCCGTCGCCGCCACGACGCTCAACGACACGGGGCGGGAAGATCTCGGGCACGCGCTCAGCGCGGTCGCGCGCGAGACGCTGACGCGCGTGGGCGATCGCCGCTCCGAAGTCCCGGCGCGCGTCGCGCTCGATCTGTTCGCGGACGTGTGGGTGCCCTCGCTCTTCACGTCGCTCTCGCGCCTGCGCGATGACGTCGTCGCGGGCCGGCGACAGCTCGACGTCGAGTACGCCGCGCGCGCGGCATCGGGCTTCTTCCGCATGGGCGTCTACGCGGGCCTGCCGCTGCGACAGCTGCTCCAGTCGCACCGCGAGTGGTGCGACTGGCTCGATCCGGTGCAGGCGCTGCCCGGCCACGGCCTCATCCGCTTGAACCTCCACCTCGTGCGGGCCTTCGCCGGTGAGGTGTCTCCGCTGCCCTGTCCGACCTCGAGCCACGATCCGAGCTCGAACCTCGGGGCCGTCGAGGCCCTCTCGCGCGGCATGCTCGAGGCGCACTTCGGTGCGCTCGCTGCGGCGCTCGAGGCGCTCGAGCTCGCGCGCAGCGTTCGCCCCTACCTCGGCTCGCACTGGCACGTCGTCGCGCTGCGTCAGTACCACGCGCTCGTCGCGCTCGACTCCGGGGCAGCGCACGCGCCCGAGCTCCTGAACGAGACGCTCGGCGTGCTGCGGCACGGGGTGGAGGTGAGCCCGGAGAACTTCGCGCACAGGCTCGCGCTCCTCGAGGCCGAGCTCGCGCAGCGCAGCGGCGCGGGCCCCGAGGCCTACACGCGCGCGGCCGAGCTCGCCGAGCGCGGCGCGTGGCTCCACGACCTCGGCGTGATCCACGAGCGGGCGGGCCGTCGCGAGGCCGCGATCGACGCCTACGGGCGCTGGGGAGCGCGCGCGAAGGTCGAGCGTCTCGCGGCGGGCGCACGGCTCTGGTCCCCGCGCTGAGGCGCGTCCCGCGCAAGAAGTCGTCAAGCGTCGGCGCTTTTGGCACCATGGGCTTCGTGCCGTATCGGCCCTCCACGATCCCCACGGGCGCCCGGTCTCTCTCGACCGAGGAGGTCGCAGCGCTCGAGCGCGACATGGCCGACATCGTGGCCAAGAGCCACCTCTTCAAGTCGCTCGACGAAGGGGCGCGCAAGGAGCTGCTCGAGAGCGCGTTCGTCATGCAGTACGACCCCGGCGAGATGCTGCTGCGCGAGGGCGACCCCGGCGACGCGATGTTCCTCGTGATGGAAGGGACCGTTCGGGTCCACACGCACAGCCCGCAGGGCGAGATCCAGCTCGCCGAGCTCGGCCGCGGCGCGTGCATCGGCGAGGTCTCCGTGCTGATGGGCTCGCCCCGGACGGCGACGGTGGACGCGATCACGGCGGTCACGTGCGCGGTCCTCGCGCGCCATCGCGTGAACCGGATCCTCGACGCGCATCCGCGCGTGCGCGTGCTCCTCGAGGCCTTGGTCGAAGGGCGCGCCCGACAGACCCTCGAGCGCATCCTCGGCAGCTGAGCCACTGGCGCCAGCGGTCTTCGAGGCACGTCGTGGCGCGTGACAGTGGACGACAGAGCACGCGCGGGCCTGGCGCCCGCATCGCGTTCCTCTCCTCGCTCTACCTCGTCCAGGGCCTGCCCTTCGGCTTCCAGGCGAACGCGCTCGCCGCGCTCCTGCGCGATCAGGGCGTGTCGATGACGCACATCACGCTGACGACGGCGCTCGCGCTGCCGTGGTCGCTCAAGGCGCTCTGGGCGCCGCTGGTCGATCGCCACCACGTGCGCGCCCTGGGCCGTCGGCGCTCGTGGATCCTGCCGATGCAGCTCCTCCTGGCGCTCTCGATGATCGCGGCGGCGTTCGCGCCGGTTCATCCCGATCCACTGCCCTTGCTCGCGCTCGTGCTGCTCATGAACCTGTTCGCCGCGACGATGGACATCGCCGTCGACGGCCTCGCGGTGGATCTCCTGCGCGACACCGAGCTGGGCGCGGGCAACGCGGCGCAGGTCGTGGGCTACAAGGTCGGCATGCTCGCGGGCGGGGGCCTGCTCGTCTGGGTGAGCGAGCGCTTCGAGCTCGGCTGGCAGGGCCTCTTCTTCGGGATGGCAGGGCTCGTGGCGGTGGTGTTCACGATCACGCTCTTCGTGGACGAGGGCTCGCACGCGCGGGCCGCACCGACCGAGCACGTGAGCCTGCGCGCGATCCTCTCGACGCTGCGCGACGCGATGCTCCGACCCGGCGCGGGCTGGCTCGTGCTCGTGCTCGTCACCTACAAGCTCGGCGAGTCCCTCGTCGATCCGGTGTTCCAGCCGCTGCTGGTCGATCAGGGTGTGCCGCGCGCGAGCATCGGGCTCTGGGTGGGCACGTACGGCATGGTCGCGTCCATCGCCGGCTCGCTCCTCGGAGGTGTGCTCGCGAGCCGCGTGAGCGTGGAGCGCGCGTTCGTCGTGGCCGGTGGTGCGCGGGTGATCGCGCTCTCGATGCCGTGGGCCATCGCGACCTTCGGCCCGTTGCCGGCGGCGTTCGTGGTGCTGTCCACCTCCGCGGAGCACCTCGTGTCCGGTGCCCTCACGACGATCATGTTCGCCTTCATGATGCGTCACACCGACCGCCGCATCGGCGCATCGCACTACACGGCGCTCGCGACGCTCGAGGTGATCGGCAAGGCGCCGCTCGCGATGGCGTCGGGGTGGATCGCCGACCGTGTCGGAGCGCCGATCTCGTTCGCGGTCGCGGTCGCGCTCGCCGCTGGCTGGGTCGTGCTCTTCGTGTCGGTCCGCGGCCGCCTCGCGCCCCAGACCGAGGAGGCGCGCGCGACGTGATTCTTGCGCCCCGCGCCGATTTCCTGCATTCCACGCCGGTCCACGCTTTTCCTGCGGGGAGGAGAACCCACATGACGCTTCGGTCGACACGCGAGCAGCTCGGTCTCGCCACCCTCTGTGCCCTGGCCGTGGCCCTCGCCGGCTGCCCCGACAACAACACCACGCCGGACGCCGCCACCGTCGGCACCGATGCGTTCTCGGCGGTCGACGCGGCCGGCGAGACGCCAGACGCGTTCTCCGCGGACGACGCGGGTCCTCGGATGGACACCGGCGGCTCGCCCGACGACGCGGCGATGATCGCGATGGACGATGCCGCCGCGACGCCCGACGCGTTCCTCGCGCCCGCGACGTGGACCGAGGCGCACGCGCAGCTCACGGCCAACTGCACGCCGTGCCACGTCTCGATCGGATCGGGCGGCCACAACATGGCGCAGGCGGACGCGGTGATGGCCTACGCCGACTCGCAGCTCATGGGCAGCGGCGCAGCGTGTCCGACGACGATGACCAAGGGCGCCTGCGCAGCGATGCGCGTGCGCGCCGGCACCATGCCGCCCGGCGGCCTCGCCGAGCCGATGCGCTCCGAGGTCGCAGCCGTGCTCGAGGGCTGGGTCGCGGCCGGCCAGCCCGCGCCCTGACCCGCCGCAAGGCGCAGCGACACCGAGTTCCCTGCCGATCGCGGACCGCGATGTGGCATGCTGGAGTCTCTCGTGTCCACGGCACCGCCCGGCAAGAACGCGGGGGCGATGAAGATCCTCGATCGCCTCCGTGACGACGCACGCATCACCGCGAGCCAGTACGAGTCCGTCTATCACCAGGCGAAGCGGAGCGGCGAGCCGATCATCGAGCTCCTGATCGAGACCCACGCGATGAGCGAGCACGAGCTGCTCAAGGCCGTCGCGCACATGTACCAGACGCGCTTCGTGAGCACGGAGCGCCTCGCCAAGGCCGGCATCGATCGGCAGACGCTCTCGATGGTCCCGCGGCGCGTCTGCGAGCGCTACCACTGCTGTCCGGTCGTCTTCGATCCGAAGACCCAGTCGCTCTCGATCGTCGTGGCGGACCTCGACGACGACGTGCCCAAGCACGTGCAGGTCGTGACGGGCGTTCGCGAGGTGCGCGCGTACGTCGCGCGGCCTGCGGCGATCACGGCGTCGATCCGCAAGTACTACGGCGGCGACCCGATGGCGTTCTCGAAGCTCCTGCCCGACAAGGGCAGCGGCCTGCCTCCGCCGATGGACGAGTCGCTCGGACCCGTCGGTGGACCGTCGATCGAGCTCGGCAACGTGGGCGGCGGTGGCGGCCTGGGCCTCGACTTCGAGCTCGCGGGTGGACCGCGCGCGCAAGCGCGACCAGTCGCTGGTGCGCGCGCGCGCCCTCCGGTGGCGCCGCCTCGCGGCACGCCCGGTCAGGGCATCGACCTCGGCACGCTCGAGTCGGCGCCGAGCCCGCGCAGCCCGACGGGCCAGATGAAGGCGGCCGCGCCGGGCCTGAACCTCGGCCGCTTCGATGCGAGCCAGGGCCTGGACGACAAGCTCGGCACCTTCGAGGCCGCGCCCGACTACGCGAGCTACCTCGAGACGGT
>JBILLJ010000005.1:0-131636 GCA_044376125.1 Sandaracinaceae bacterium | reverse complement strand
CGAGACGGTGAAGGTGCTCGTGTCGATGCTCGACCAGGGCCGCGGCGAGCTCCGTGGTCACTCGGCGCACGTGGCCTCCCTGGCCGCGAAGATCGCCGATCGCCTCGCGATGACGAAGGCCGACAAGAACGCGCTCGCGGTCGCGGCCTACCTCCACGACGTCGGCAAGACGGCGAGCGCGTACCACCTCACGGCGCTCAACGTCTCTCGCTTCGACGGCCATCGCCTGCAGGCGCAGAAGTCGTTCGACGCGCCCACGAAGCTCCTCGAGACCGCGCGCCTCAACGACGCCACCAAGGCGATCCTCGAGGCGATGTACGAGCGCTGGGACGGCAAGGGCTTCCCCAAGAACCTCGAGAACAAACACATCCCGCTCGGCGCCCGCATCCTCTCGCTGACCGAGACCTACTGCGACCTCACGACCAACGCGAAGAACCCGTACCGACGCGTGCTCACGCCGCGCGAGGCGGTCGAGGTCGTGCGGCAGCTCGGCGGTCAGCTCTTCGATCCGGGCCTCGTCGATCCGCTGCGTCTGGTCGTCGGCAGCGACCGCGCGACCAACGTCGGCATCCGGCCGCGCGTCATCGTCGTGGAGCCCGACGCGCAGGGCGCGATGGCGCTCGAGCTCCGCTTCCAGGAGCAGGGCTACGACGTCACGACCGTGCGCACCCGACCCGAGGCCGAGGGGCGCCTGCGCAACGAGCGCTTCGACATCGTGATCACCGAGGTCGATCTCGATGGCGGAGATGGCTTCGGCCTCGTGGCCGTCGCGCGCGCCGAGGAGCGCAACAAGGACACGGCCTTCGTGTTCCACACGCGGCGCAGCGATCGCGACTCCGTCTCGCGCGGCTACGAGCTCGGTGCGGCGGACTACCTCACCAAGCCCACGTCCATCGAGCTGGTCGTCGCCAAGTGCGGCCAGATCTTCGAAGCACTCCTGCGGCGCCGCGGCGGCGGCGGCCTCTCGGGCTCCTTGCGCGACATGGGCCTCACGGAGGTCGTCCAGGTGCTCGGCCAAGGACGCAAGAGCGGCTGCCTCCGCATCGTGTCGCAGCACCGCGTCGGCGAGATCTACTTCGGTGAGGGCCTCGTCGTGCACGCGCTCTTCGCGCAAGCAGTCGGAGACGAGGCCGTCTACCAGATGCTGTTGCTCAAGGACGGCGACTTCAAGTTCGACCCCACCTCGAAGCCGAAGGACAAGACGATGCAGGCCAGCGTCGAGTCGCTCCTGCTCGAGGGCATGCGCCGCATGGACGAGGCGGGGCTGTAACTCCTGGAGGGTCCATGCGGACCCTCCCCCCGCGAAGCGGGGCCCCCCACCTGCTCCATTCGCTGACGCGAATGCTCCCGCGCGGGGCCCCAGCCCCGCTTGGGCGCCTCGCGCTGCGCTCGGCGGGATGTGCGCCCCCCGCGAAGCGGTCACTCGACCGTGATGCGCGCGCCGCGGCTCTCGATGCCGCCTCGGCCGATCGACGAGACGGCCCAGGTGCCGGGCGAGACCATCAGCTCGGTGACGGTGCTGCCCACGACGCGATCGAGCACGAAGCTGCCGCCCTCGTCGCGGTAGAGCGCGAAGAAGCGCACGGTCTCGGGCGCTCCGTGCGTGACCGTGATCGAACCGCTCCGCGCCGCGAGCGTCGGCGGCGAGGGCGGCGGCGTCGTGAGGCGCGGGATCGCGGGCGGGATCGCAGGCGCCGTGTAGACGCGATCCTCGAGGGCCGTGGCGACGCCGAGGAGATCCGCCTCGAGGTTCTCGTAGCGGAAGAAGAGGCTGCCCATCACGCGGCCTTCGGGCTCGAGGCCGCGCACGATCTCGATCTGTGTCTCGAGCTCCGCGAGGGTCCACGTCGCGGTCGAGCCCAGGCGGTAGAGCGCCTGCCCCGCGAAGACGTGCTCGTGCGCATCGGCCTGCATGCCCCACCAGCCGACGAGCGGCTCGAAGGCCTGCGCGGCCGGCGTGGTCGGCCAGTAGAGCTGCGGCGCCACGTAGTCGACCCAGTCCTGGCGCATCCAGCCAGGCGCATCGCAGTAGATCGTGGCGTACGCATCGAGGCCTCGGATGCCGGCCGGCATGCCGGGCCGATAGATGCCGAACGGCGAGATGCCGAAGCGCAGGCTCGGGTGTTCGGCCAGGAGCGCGTCGTGGACCTCGCGCACGAGCGCGTCGACGTTGTCGCGCCGCCAGTCCGCGAGGCCGAGGGTTCCTCCACCTGCCACGTATGCGTCGTACGTGGCGTCGTCGGGGAACGGCGTGCCGTCGGCGTCCGGGTACGGATAGAAGTAGTCGTCGAAGTGCACGCCATCGACGTCGTGGTGCTCCGTCAGGTCGGCGATCACCGCGAGCACGTGCGCCCGCACCGCCGGAGCACCCGGATCCATGACGATCGCGCTGCCGTACCGGATCGCATGCTCCGAGAGCGTTCGCGTCACGTGCGTCGACGCGGTCGTCGCGCTCGCGCTCGACATGCCGCGATACGGATTGATCCACGCGTGGACCTCGAGGCCCCGCGCGTGCGCGAGCTCGAGGAGGATCGCGAGCGGGTCGTAGCCCGGGTCGGTGCCCTGCGTGCCCGTGAGGAACCGGCTCCACGGCTCGAGGCTCGACGTGTAGAGCGCATCGGACTCGGGCCGAACCTGGAAGAAGATGGTGTTGAGCCCCGCCGTCGCGACGCGCTCGACGATCGCCTCGAGCTCGGCGCGTGCAGCTGCCGGCGAGAGCCCCGTGCGGCTCGGGAAGTCGAGGTTCGAGACGCTCGAGAGCCACACGCCGCGCATCTCTCGCGCGTGAGCGACGTCCACGAGATCCGTGCGCGCTGCGTCGGGGGCCGCGCTCGCATCGAGGCCGGCGTCGGGCTCACGCTCGGCCGCGTCGGCGCCGTGCGCGTCCGGTCCTCGCGCATCGAGGGCGGCGTCGAGCGCGGTGGCAGCGTCGTCGTCGCCGGAGCTCCCGCCGCAACCGAGCGTCGCGGGGCCGCACGCGACGAGGGTGACGAGCGCATGGAGCGCCAGGCGCGGTCGCAGGAGGGAGGCGTTCATGGCGCGACGATAGCGCGACCTCCGGCAGCGTGAGCGAGGCGTCTCGGCAGCGCGGCCCCGCTCTGTCACGCTCGCTCCCATGACCCGCATCACCGAGCGCGAGGCGCGCTGCAGCGTGTTCACCTTCAAGGAAGGCCTGCTCTCGGCTGTGGCGCACGATCTCGAGATCGAGGTCGGCCGCTTCTCGATCGAGTGGCCGGACGACGCGAGCCGCCTCACGGCCGAGCTGGACGCGCGGAGCCTGCACGTGCGCCACGCGCTGCACGACGGTCGCCCCGCGCCGTCGGCGCTCTCCGAGCGCGACCGCCGCAAGATCGAGCAGAACATCGTCGAGGAGGTGCTGCATGCGTCGCGGCACCCGACGATCCGCTTCGAGGCCTCGCTCGCGTGGTCCGGCGGCAAGCCGACGATCGAAGGCACGCTCTCTCTCGCGGGCCGCTCCCGGTCGGTGCCGATCTCGGTGACGCAGGAGGGCACCGAGCTCGTCGCCCGCGCGACGCTGCACCAGCCCGACTTCGGCATCACGCCGTACTCCGCGATGCTCGGCACGCTCAAGATCAAGCCCGACGTCAAGGTCGAGGTGAGGGTGCCGGTGGCTCATCGCCCCGTCGAACGGGCAGCCTAGAAACATCTCAGAAAAGAACGCAAACAGCCGATGGTGTTGCCAAGGCGGGGCGTTTCGTGCTGAAACACCAGGGTCGCCCGGTTGCAGTGGTCCCTTCGAGACCGCAGTCTTCCGCGAGCAAGGTTCGACTGCCTGGATGCTGGTTCGCTGAGTAGTACGAGCGCACGAGACGGTGCCGCCTCCCATGGCGTGAAGGCAGGCAGTCCTTCGCACCTCCACCATCGACCCACACGAGCGAGATGAGCGAACGCCCGAAGATCCCCGTCGTCCGTCGTCGCCCCGCTGCCGAGGGCCCCTCGAGCGCGGGCAAGGATGGTCCGGACCCCAGCGGGACCCAGACCATCCCGACCCCTGCGCGCGGTCTCGATCGCGCCATCCTCGAGCGCTACGTGCAGGCGCCGGATCGCCCCGCCGATCCGCCGCGCACCAGCCCTCGACGAGGCTTCTTCACGCCCAACGCGATTCCGGCCCCGCGCGAGGCCAACCCCACGCCGTCGCGTCCGATCATGCGAGACGCGCCGGTCGTCGCGAACGTGCGCACGTTCGGCAGCTCGCGCGCCAAGCCGCAGAGCCGTCCGTTCGACCGCAGCAAGCGTCTCCAGCGGCCCATCCGCGAGGTGAAGCCGCCCACGCCGCCCAAGCCGCGGCCGCCGATCGAGGTGTTCCCGATCGATGATCTCACCGTGAAGGTGCTTCGCGCCGTGGTCGATCTGACCGACCGCAACGCAGCGTTGCCGCAGGCTGCCAACGACTCGTCGTTCGTGCCCGGCGCCGCGTACCGCGACCTCAAGCGCGTGCTCGGCCTCGCGTGGCCGGACGTGCGCGACGCGGTGCAGCGCGCGCGGCCGCACCAGGTGCTGCGTGTCGGCCGCTTCTTCGGGCGCTTCGGTCCCGTGTTCGTCATCAGCGACTACGGCCGCGACGTGCTCGCCGCGGCAGAAGCCGGGCAGCCGATCCCGGCGCCGCCCGAGGACATCGCGGTGGCCCTCGAGGCCGCGCGCGCCGCGCGTGCTCAGTGGGACGCCGAGCACGAGTGAGGCCGCGCGCAGGCGCGAGGTGACCTGGTGGATTCGGGCTCGGGCGATCGTCGCGACGATCACTCGAGCCCGAAGCGCTTGAGGCGCTCGAGCAGGGTCGTGCGGCTGATCGCGAGCTCTCGCGCGAGCTGCGTGCGGTTGCCGCCGGTGCGCTCGAGGCCTCGCGTCAGCAGCGCACGCTCGAGCGCCTCGATCGCCTGCTCGAGCGTGCCCGTGCCCGCGGCGGCCGCGTGGATGGCCTCGTCCTCGGTGCCGCCTCCGTAGCCGCCGGCCTCGCGGATCGGCTGCGAGAGATGCTCGGGGCCGACCTCGGCCGCGCCCTGCGCGGTGATCGCCCAGCGCTCCACCTCGGCGCGCAGCTCGCGCACGTTGCCCGGCCAGTCGTGCTTCTCGAGACAGCGCATCGCGGTCGCGCTGAGGCGCGCGGGCACGTTCGGCGTCTGCGCGACGAACTGCTCGAGGAGGAGCTTCAGATCGCCGGTGCGCGCGCGGAGCGGTGGCAGATCGATCGCGAGCACGTGCAGTCGATAGAAGAGGTCCTGTCGGAACTCGCCGCGCGCAACCATCGCGGCGAGATCGCGGTGCGTGGCCGCGAGCACGCGCACGTCGGTGCGCTTGGGATGCACCGCGCCGACCGGCAGGTACGTGCCGTCCGAGAGCACGCGCAGGAGCTTGGCCTGCATCGCGAGCGGCATCTCCGCGACCTCGTCGAGGAACAGCGTGCCGCCGCGTGCGGCGCCGAAGAGACCCTCCGAAGCGCGCACGGCGCCGGAGAACGCGCCGCGCACGTGGCCGAACAGCGTGGACTCGAGCAGCTCGTCCGACATCGAGGCGCAGCTCTGCGCGACGAACGGCTTTCCGCGCCGCGTGCCGTGATCGTGGATCGCCCGCGCGACCAGCTCCTTGCCCGTGCCGCTCTCGCCCACGATCAACACGTTCGCGTCGCTCGCGGCCACCTTGCGCACGAGATCGAAGACGCCGCGCATGCGTGGCGACGCGCCGACGATGCCGAAGAGGCCCGGCAACGTGGGCGCGGCCACGTCCTCGCGCGTCGCCACGATCGGCCGTGCGCCCTCGCCGCGGCCCACCACGCCCGTCTCGCGCGGCGTGAGGCGCCGCAGCTCGTCCTCCGCCTCGTTCGCGATCTCTTGCGCGGCCACGCGGAGGATCGTCCTCACGGTGGCGACGCGATCTCCCTTGAGGATCGGCAGCCGACGCACGGGCTCCATCGCGTCGCGCAGCGACGGATCGAGCGCTGCGAGCGCGTGCGCGAGCGCGCGCGGATCGACCGGCGGTGCGCCATCGAGGCTCGTGGCAGAGAAGCCGCTCGCCACGAGGTGCAGCACACCGTCGGTCGTGCGCGCGGGCACCGACAGACAACCGAGGCCGAGGTGACAGGTGGAGACCTGCTCGCCGTCGCCGCTGCCGAGCGCGCGGTAGTGCGCGTCGCAGCGCTCGAAGCCGTCGCGCGAGAAGAGCGCGCTCCGGCACACCTCGCTCGAGCCGACCATCACACCGCCGCGCGCATGGGCGAGCGGTCCGCTCTCGGTCACGAGCAAGAGCTCGAGGCCGAAGGCGTCCTTCAAGATCGTGCGCGCGACCTGCACGCCGCGGAGGCGCTCGAAGCGATCCAGGGTGTCCGTGTCGGCCACGGTCCGAGTGTAGACGCGTGCGTGGTCGCGCGTCGCCGTCGGTGCGTGGCCGTGCAGGTCGTCGCTGTCGGCGCGCGGCCGCGCCCGGTACGCTCCGGTGCGCCATGGAGCCGTTCCGTCAGCTGCCCTTCGCGCGGGTCCCCGAGACGCCTCGTGTGCCTCACCGCTACGCGGAGACCCAGGCGCGCACGGTGTCGGTGCAGAGCCGTGATCTCGGCCTCGTGCGCACGCACGTCCGCGTCTTCGGTGCGGGTCCGCCGCTCCTGCTCGTGCACGGCTTCATGACGAGCAGCTACTCGTGGCGCTACGTGCTGCCCACCCTCGGCGCGCGCTTCACGCTGTACATGCCCGACCTCCCGGACGCGGGGCGGAGCGACAAGCCGCGTGGCTCGTATGCACCCGATGCGATCGCCGATCACCTCCTCGCGTTGATCGACGCGCTCGGCCTCCGCGGCACGGCGGCCATCGGCAACTCGCTCGGCGGCTACCTCACGATGCGCGCCGCGCTGCGCGATCCCGCCGCGATCTCGCGGCTCGTGAACCTCCACTCGCCGGGCATCGCCACCACACGCATGCGGGCCCTGCGCGTGGCCACGCGCGTCACGCCCGGCTGGGGTCGCGTGGTCTCGGCGCTCGTCCGGCGCGATCCCGAGCGCTGGGTGCACCGCAACGTGCACTACTACGACGAGACGCTGAAGTCGCGGGAGGAGCACCGCGAGTACGCCGCGCCGCTCCGTGACCCCGCGGGCCTCGAGGCCTTCCTGCGTCAGCTCGTCGAGACGCTCGACGCGCGCGAGATGGATCGCTTCGCCGACGCGCTGCGCGCGAGGCCCTTCCCGATCCCGCTCCAGCTCGTCTACGCACGGCGCGATCCGATGGTGCCGCCCGTCGTCGGCGAGAGGCTCGCGGAGCTCGTGCCCGACGCACGCATCGTGTGGCTGGAAGAGGCCTCGCACTTCGCGCACGTCGATGCGGCGGATCGCTTCGTCGAGGTGGTGCTCCCGTTCCTCGAGGCCTCGACGTGAGCGACGTGTTCGAGCCCGCCGCGCTCGGCCCCATCCGGCTGCAGAGCCGCGTGATCAAGGCGGCCACGTTCGAGGGCATGAGCCCCGGCGGCGTGGCCTCCGACGAGCTCGTCCGCCTCCACACGCGCCTCGCGGAAGGAGGCGTCGGCCTCACCACGGTCGCGTACTGCGCCGTGCACGAGAGCGGCCGCACGTTCGAGAGCCAGCTCGTGCTCGGGCCCGATTCGCAGCGTGTGCTCCGCGAGCTCGTGCGCCGCGTCCACGACGCGGGTGGTCGCGCCTCGCTCCAGCTCGGGCACGCGGGCTTCTTCAGCAAGCTGCGCGCGGCGGACGGGCGTGGCCCACGCGGCCCCTCGTTCTCGTTCAACGCGTACGGCGTCTCGGCGGGCCTGCCCTTCGCGCGCGCGATGGACGAGCGCGACATCACCGCCGTGATCGACGCCTTCGGGCGCTCTGCCGCGATCGCGGTGGAGATCGGCTTCGACGCGGTCGAGGTGCACCTCGGTCACGGCTACCTCCTCAGCCAATTCCTCTCTCCCGCGTCGAACCGTCGCGACGACGCGTGGGGTGGCGACGCCGCGCGGCGACGCGCGCTCCCGCTCGCCGTGCTCGCCCGCGTGCGCGAGGCGGTCGGGCGCGACCGCGCAGTGCTGGCCAAGACCAACCTCGCCGACGGCTTCGCGGGTGGTCTCGAGCTCGAGGAGTCCATCGCCATCGCGCGCGCCATCGAGCAGAGCGGCCACGTCGATCTGCTCGTGCCGAGCGGCGGCTTCACGAGCAAGACGCCGTTCTATCTCCTGCGCGGGGGCTTGCCGCTCGCGCGCATGGCCGCTGCGCAGAGCGATCGGCTGGCGCGTGTCTCCATGCGCTGGCTCGGCGGTGTGATCATCGACCGCTACGACTTCGAAGAGGCCTTCTTTCTCCCGCTCGCGCGTCCGCTGCGCGAGGCCGTCTCCATGCCCGTCGCGCTGCTCGGAGGCCTCGTCTCGCGTGACGCGATCGTGCGCGCCCGGGCCGACGGCTTCGACTTCGTGGTGCTCGGTCGGGCGCTCCTGGCCGATCCCGATCTCGTGGTGCGCATGCGGCGCGGCGAGCTCGAGCGCAGTCGGTGCAACGCCTGCAACGAGTGCGTCGCCGAGATGGACCTCGGTGGCGTGCGCTGCGTGCTCGACGGGCCACGCGGACCGCGGTGACGTGGGCGCGGGCCGAGCGGCCTGCTATCTTGACCTTCATGCGAGGCGCACGTGCAACGCGGCCCCTCTGGCTCGGCGCCCTGGCCGCCGTCGGCCTCGCGCTCGCGCCTGCGGGCGGTGCGCGCACGGTGGCGCAGGACGTCCCCTCGGCCGCCGCGGGCGTCGTGTCCTCGACCGCACCGCCGGTCGTCGACGCGAGCCTGCCGTCGATGCAGGGGCACCGCCGCCTCTCCGACGAGCGCGGCCGTCGCGCGATGGTCCTCTTCTACGAGGATCGTGCGCACGTGTACGACAACGACGCGTTCAAGGGCGAGGCGCGGCGCTACCTCACCGACAACCACCTCGAGGACCGGCTCGTCATGTACGGCGTCGCGAACCTCGCCGACGTCGGGATGGTGCCCGAGGCGCTCGTGCGCTCGATGATCCAGCCCGCGGTCGAGCGCTGGGGCTCGGACATCCTGCTCGACTGGGAAGGCGTCATGCGCCGCGCACCGTTCGGCTTCGCCACCGACGCGGCGAACGTGGGCCTCATCGATCGGCAGGGGCGCCTCGTGTTCCGGCACACGGGCCCGATGACCGAGACGGGCCGTCGAGACTTCTATCGCGCGCTCCGCGCCGCGATCCGCTGAGCCGCCTCACGCGCTCGGGCTCCGCGCGCGGCTCACGCCGTGCGCGCGAGGGCTCGGAGTGCGTCACCGCTCAGGCGATGGACGGTCCACTCGTCGAGCGGCTGGGCGCCGATCGCGCGGTAGAAGGCGAGGGCGGGCTCGTTCCAGTCGAGCACGTTCCACTCGAGCCGACCCCAGCCGTTGTCGACACAGATCCGCGCGAGCGCTGCGAGGAGGGCCTTGCCGTGACCTGCGCCGCGATGCTCGGGCAGCACGAAGAGATCCTCGAGCCAGAGGCCGTGTCGGCCGAGCCACGTCGAGTACGTGGTGAACCAGAGCGCGAAGCCGACCACGGTGCCCTCGTGCTCCACGACGTGCGCGAACACGCGGGGCGCAGGGCCGAAGAGCGCACGCTCGAGATCGCTCGGTGTCGCGATCACCTCGTGCGCGGCACGCTCGTACGTCGCGAGCGCCACCACGAGATCGTGGACGGCTCCGACGTCGGCCGGCGTGGCGGCCCGCACGAGGCCCGCCCGCGTCGGCATCAGCCCTCCTTGGGCGGCGTGGCCTCGGCCGGCTTCTCTTCGGCGACGTTGTCGACGAGGCGTGAGGGCTTGCCCGCGAGGCGGCGCGAGATGTCGAGCACGGCCTCGACCACGCCCATCGTGATGTAGCCCGCGAGCATCCACACGAGCGCGAACGCGGGGTGGAACACGACCGCGATCGCCGTCGCGGAGCCGACCGCCGCGATCACGAGGAAGATGCTCTGCACGCCCCAGCGCACGTCCTTGAACGAGCGGAACTTGATCGTGCTGACCATGAAGAACGAGAGCGCGAGCACCACGCCGGACACGACGTACGGCTGCGCCTCGATGTTGCCCGTCACCGCGAAGTTCGCGACCACGATCGAGACGACGATGCCGGCTGCGCCGGGGATGGGGAGGCCGAGGATGAACTTGCTCGGCTTCTTCGGGGCACCGGTCGGGGCGGTGGCGAGCACGTTGAAGCGCGCGAGACGGATCGCGCCACACGCGAGGAACACGAAGCTGATGCCGATGCCCACGTCGCCGAGCTGGTGGAGCGACCAGCGGTAGAGCAGCACGGCGGGGGCGATGCCGAAGGACACCACGTCGGCGAGCGAGTCGATCTGCACGCCGAAGGCGCTCTGGGTCTTCGTCAGACGCGCGACGCGGCCGTCGATCGTGTCGAAGAACATCGCGAACACGATGAGGAGCGCGGCCTTGTAGAAGGACTCGGCCGTCGGCTCACCGAGGCAGGTGAGGATCGCGAAGTAGCCGCAGAAGATCGACGACAGCGTGAACAGGTTCGGCAGGATGAAGAGCGCCTTCTTCAGGTCGAAACGCATGCATCCACCGTTCGCGCTGGGTCAGCTTCGGCTGCGGGCTGCGCCGGCCGAAGGGGCGAAGAATGACGTGCGCGCGCACATCGTCAACTTCCTCCGCCGACGGGCCCCGGATCTTCCTCGCCGAGCTCGGCGAGCCCGAGCGCGAGGGCGTGATTTCTCAAGCGCACGTTGCCCGTGGCCTCGTACGCCGCCTCGAACGCGAGCCGGGCGCCCGTGCGATCGTTGCGCGAGAGGCGCAGGAACCCCTCGGTCTCGAGCCCTCGGAGACCGCCGGCGCGCACGAGCTCGACGAGCGCTCCGTCTCGCAGCTCGGTGCCCTCGGTCGGCCCGTAGTACACGAGCCACCCGTGGTAGGCGCGGAGCATCGCGCGATCCATGCCTTCCGTGAGCGGCCGCTGGTGGATGCCGTTCCAGCGCGCCCAGGCCATCGCCTCGACCACGAGGACGGGCGCGACCCGGCGATCGTCGACGACGGCGCCGTAACGAACGAGCGCCTCCGGAAGCGAGCCGAGCTCGCCCAGCCGCTCGGGTGCGTCTCCGGAGGCGCGCAGCGCCGCCATCGTGCGCCCCACGTCGCGCGCGCGGATCGCGTCGAGGGCGCCTGCCTGCTCGAGCTCGAGCGCGAGCTGCGCGAGCTCCTCGTCGCGCAGCCGGGCTGCTTGCGGCGTCGTGGAGGGGCGCGCCTCGTTCATCCCCTGCTCGAGGTAGAGCGTGCGTCGTCGCGCCTCGGTCGCGTCGTCCTCGGCGAGGGCCGACGAGGCCGACCGCGCGATCGCCGCGAGCGTGGCCTGCGTGTCTCGCGCAGGCACGACGAGCGGCGGCATCTCGGCTGGGTGTGCCGGTCGCGGCGCGAGCCAGAGCGCGGCGAGACTGCCCGGCACCGCGACCGCGAGGATCGCAGCCAGGAGCGGTGCGCGCGACGGAGCGCTCGCGGCCTCTCGGAGCGCGGCTGCAGTGTCGTCGACCGCAGATGGAGGAGGCGATGAGGGCTCGTGGGCCACGCTTGACTTCGATGCTGCACGCTCGCACTGTCGGTCTCAAGCGGATTCACGACGCGAGCGCGCGTCACGCCTCGAGCGCCCTCCGGGGCGCTCGCATCGTCACCGAGGCCCTCGAACGACCCATGACCGCCAGCCGAAGACTCCACGAACGCTTCGACGTCGAGCTCCCCGTCGTGATCCTCCACGACGGCGTCGAGATCCCCGCCTCGACGATCAACGTCAGCCTCGGCGGCATGCTCATCAAGACCGAGCGCCGCATCGCGTTCGGAGCGAACGTCCTCGTCCGCATGGAGCTGCCCGCGCTGAAGGAGCCCGCGGAGATCGCCGCGGTCGTGCGCTGGGATCGCGATGGCCAGGTCGGCGTGCAGTTCAGCGCCCTCCGCGCGAAGGACACGTGGGCGCTCAATCAACTCATGAAGCGCTGAGGGTAGCTCCAGAAGCGCCGAGATCTCGTCGGGCCTCCACGCGGTCGAGCGGACCCACGTGAACGCGCTCGCGGATCTGGTCGCGTCTCTGCCGGTGTGGGTTCGCTGGGGGCCCACGTTCTTCTATCCGTGCCTCGCGCTCGGCACGCTGCTGCCGCTGACGTGGCTCCTCGAGGCGTGGTTGCTGCGCCCGCTGCGCCGCCTCCCCGAGGGCGCGCACTGGTCCGAGCGCGCGCGGCTCGGCTTTCCGGCGCGAACGCGCCTCATGTCGTGGGCCATGACCTCGACGCTCCTGGTCGGCATGGCGTGGATCCTCTGGCTCGGTCGCCTCACTCCGATCGACGTCGCGATCGCGCCCGCCCTCGCGACGTTCGTCGCCACCATGATCGCCGTGGCGCGCGTGGCGCGTCTGGTCGCGCCCGATCGGCCCCGCCTCACGCTGCGTGGTCTCGCGGGGCTCCTCGCGTTGAGCTGGGGCCAGATGTCGATGCTCTTCGCGCTCGCGCTCCTGGCCCGCGACGACTTCGGGCCCATGACCTGGCTCGCGCTCGTGCTCGGGCTCGGCCTCAGCCTCGTCTGGGCGTTCGGCCTGCCTGCCGCCGCGGCCGCCGCGATCGGTCTCTTCGAGGCGCCGAGCGCCGAGCTCGCGACGCTCGTCGCGTCCTCCGCGTCTCGCCTCGACGTGAAGCCGCCGCAGATCAGCGTGGCCGACCTGCCGATGGCCAACGCGTTCGCGCTCGTCCCCGGCGAGCGCCTGATCCTCACGCGGGCCGTGCTCGAGGGCCTCTCGCCCGCGTCGCTCGCGACCGTCGTCTCGCACGAGCTCGAGCACTTCCGCGAGGCCCCGAGCGCGCGTGCGCTCCGCGTCGTCTCGGCGCTGGCCGTGGTGCCGGTGGTTCTCGTGCGACCGGTCTTCGGTGTGTGGGGCACGAGCGGCGTCGTGGTGCTCGCGCTCTCGACCGCGGCCGTCGTGTCGTCGCTCGCGATCGTGAGGCACCGGCTCGAGCAGGCATCGATCGCCGGCGTCGGTGGCGAGCCGGCGAACCCTTCGCGCGCGGCCGACTACGCACGGGTGCTCGAGCGCATCTACGAGATCAACGGCATCCCCGCCGTGATGCGCGGTCTCTTGGCGCGTCGCGGCTCGCTCTACGATCGCATGCTCGCGGCGGGTGCGACGCCGAGCTTCGCTCGCCCCGAGCCACCGCCGCGCCGGCTCGTGCCCCTGCTGGCGTGCTTCGTCCTCGCGCTCACCTCGCTCGTGGGCTCTCGCGTCGCGTTGATGTGGGCCGAGCGCCGCCACGGAGAGCAGCTCGCCGTCATGCACGTCGTGCTCGCGGCCACGGGCGGCGACGCGAGCGCGTTCGAGCAGCTCGGCTACGCGCGCTTCCTCTCGGGCGACGTCGATGGCGCCACCACGGCCTACGAGGCGGCCGCCGAGCTCGAGCCGGACTCGGCCGAGCCCCTCGCCCTCGTGGCCCGACTCCGCATGATGTCGGGAGATTGTCGCGGCGCCGTCTTCGCGGCGTGGGACGCGAGCGTCGTGGCCGAGCGCACGGGGAGCCCGCGAGAGCGCGAGCTCGTGCGAAGCATCCGTCGCGAGCTCGAGCGGTGTGAGCCACGATGAGGCTCGACGCGGGCCATCGAGGCTCGCCGCGGCGAGCCATCTCGGGAGAGCGATGAGCGAGGACAGGACAGCGGACGAGCCGAGGTCGACGGGCACACGGGTCGTGCTCACGCTCGCCGCGCTCGTCGTCGTCACGGCTGGTCTGCGCACGGCGGGGGGCTTCTTCCTGCCGCTGCTCGTCGCGATGTTCATCGCGGTCGTCTCGGCGCCCGTGCTGACCTGGCTCGAGCGCTCGCGCGTGCCGCGCGTGCTCGCGATCCTCCTCACCGTCCTGCTCGACGTGCTCACGCTCGCAGGGCTCGTCGCGCTCGTCGGCAGCTCCCTCTCGGGCTTCCAGGAGGCCGTACCGCGTTACCAGCATGCGATCTCCGACCTGCTCGTGAGCGCCGTGGGCGTGCTCCAGAGCCGAGGGGTGCCCGTCGACACGGCGGATCTCGAGGCGCTGGGCGATCCGGGATGGATCCTCCAGGTCTTCGGGGACCTCCTGCGCGAGCTCACGCAGATCGTCTCGAACGCGCTGCTCGTCGTGCTCCTCGTGGTCTTCATGCTCTTCGAGCTGAAGCCCATGCGGGCCAAGCTCGCGATCCTCCTCGGCTCCACGCACGGCCACCTGTCTCGGCTCGCGCAGTCCGCCGGCAAGGTGCAGCGCTACCTCGTGGTCAAGACGGTGCTCTCGGCGATCACGGGCGTCGCGTTCGGCGTGTACCTCGCGATCGTCGGCGTCGACTTCGCGGTCTTGTGGGGCCTCTCGGCGTTCCTCTTCAACTTCATTCCCTCGATCGGTCCCGCGATCGCGACGATCCCGCCCGTCGTCGTCGCGCTCCTCACGCTCGGGCCGGGCGCCGCGCTCGCGGCGGCGATCGGCTGTCTCGTCGTGAACGTCGTGATCGGCAACGTCGTCGAGCCGCGCCTCATGGGCGAGCAGCTCGGTCTCTCGACGCTCGTCGTCTTCGTCTCGATGCTCTTCTGGGGCTGGCTCTGGGGCCCCGTCGGCGCGCTCCTCGCGGTGCCCCTCACGATGCTCCTGCGCGACGCGCTCGCGCTCGCCCCGAGCACGCGCTGGCTCGCGGCCCTGCTCGGCTCGGCGGAGTGGCTCGAGGGCCAGCGGCTCGCGTGGGGTTGGATGACGTCGGCCGGATCCATCCCCGCGCCCCGCCCGGACGGAGACGCCGCGAAGGCGCCGGAGGTCACGGCGCGTTCGAGCGACGAGGCGTGAGCCCGAGGCCGGCCTCGCTCAGGCGTCCGGGTCTCGGCCCTCGCGGCGCGCCTTCATGCGGCGCCGCATCTCGGTGAGATCCTCCTCGGGGCGGCTCCAGAGGAACGTCGCGTTGATCGCGAGCACCGCGTTGCCGATGGACGCGAGCAGGTGCCGATACTCGGGCGCGTAGGTCCCGGCGAGGAAGCAGATCCCGAACGCGACCATCGTCGGCCAGAGGCGCGCCTCGATCGTCGCGACGGCGGAGCCTGCGACGCCCGTCCACACCGCCATGTAGAGCACCAGCACCAGGTTCACGTGGATGCCCGCGATCCAGCAGCCGATGGACACGAGGATCTGCGCGATGAACGCGGCGGTCATGACACCGACGATCCCGCGGTTGATCGCGGTGCGCGTCATCGAGTCGCGGGCCCAGTAGAAGAGGCCCCCGCCGAACACGCAGAGCACGAGGTTGGTGAGCACGTGCCCGAGGTGGCTGCCACGCAGCACGCCCGCGTCGCTCGCGTACCACATGAGCAGCGGCACGATCGTCCAGACGGAGCCGAAGATCACCGAGACGACCCAGCGCGTGCGGCGGCCCAAGCTCGGGTCGTAGTCGCGCTGCGTCGCGCGCATCGACTCCTGCTCTTCGCGGTACACGCGCACCGCCTCCGCGACGCGCGCCTCGAGCGCGGCGTCCTTCGGGATGTCGGCGAGGAGCGCCTGGGCCGCGAGGGGGTCGCCGTCCTGGAGCTCGAAGTCGATCATCGCGCGCACGGCCCGCGTGAGGCCTTCGCGAGCGATCTCGTTGTCGCTCCAGGTGCGGAGGGCCTCGAGGAAGCCGAAGCGCGCGGCGCCGAAGTGCTGGTAGATCGCCACGCGGTCGACCTCGCTCGCTGCGAGCATCGCCTCGAGCTGACCCGCGCGGGCCACCGCGTCGCGTGCGAGCTCGATCGAGCCGCGTCGCGCGAGGTAGGTCGAGAGCGCGCGTCGGAAGGCCTCGGCCGACTCGAAGCGGTTCTCCGGCCGCGGCTGCATCGCCTGCGTCACGATGCTCGCGAGCTCCTCGGGCACGTCGTCCGGGACCTCCGGCGGCGCGATCGACTTTGCGGCGAGCTCCGCGAGCGAGCGGCCGTCGCGCGGAGGCGCACCGACCAGCACCTCGAAGAGCGTCGCGCCGAGGAGATACACGTCCGTGCGCACGCCGATCTCGCGCGATCCACCCCACTGCTCGGGCGCCATGTACGAGGGCGTCCCCGCGAGATCGGTCGCGTCACGCGCGAGCGGCAGGCGCGAGGTCCCGTCGTCCTCGAGCGCGACCGCGAGGCCCCAGTCCACGAGGTAGACCTCGCCGAAGCTGCCGATCATCACGTTCTCGGGCTTGAGATCGCGGTGCACGATGCCGCGCACGTGCGCGAAGTGCAGTGCCCGCGCGACCTCGATCAAGACGCGGAGGTTCCACTCGAGGAGGTCGGACGCGTCGAAGCGCCGCCTCACCTCGTCGTGCGCGGCGAAGAGCGAGTCCCACGACGCGCCCTCGATGCGCTTGAGCACGATGCGTGGCTCGCCCCGCTCGTCGATGCCGAGGTCGTGCACTGGCACGATGTTCGGGTGCTCGAGCTTGCCGGTGATCCACGCCTCGCGGAGCAGCTTGAGGCGTGCGCTCGGGCTCTCCTGCCCCTCTTTTAGCGACTTGAGCGCGACGGGCCGCTCGAGCGAGCGCTGCTGGCCGAGCTTCACCACGCCCATGCCGCCTTCGCCGAGCAGATCGAGCTCGGCATAGCGCTCGGACACGGAGCGACGCGCGAGCAGGCCGATCGCCTCGTTCACGAGCGTGTCGAGGTCGCGGCGCTTGGGCTCGATCGTCATGCGCGGGTTGCGCTCGACGGTCGGATCGTACCCCTGTGACTCGATCGTCTTGGCGAGATCGTCGATGGGCAGCGAGGGCACGGCGCGAGCGTAGTACGCCTGCGCCGAAACACGATGCGTCGCGTCGTGCCGGCGATCCCTCGCCCGATCCGGTCGCGCCTCGGGCATCGTCGGTCGATGGCCAGGGCAGGGCGTTCGTCGTGCCCTCCTGAGCTGACCCCCACTCCCGTGTCCCTTCACGTGCGGCCGCGTTCGCTCGTCCGCCGATCCCGTGTCATGTGCTCGTCGTGTCGCGAGAGAGCATGCGGGACGTCTCGACGCTGCGAGCGTGGTCCGGCCTCTTCGTGCTGGTGAGCGCTCTGCTCGCACCGTGCCTGGCGCGCGCCGAGAGCTCCGAGCGCAGCGGCTCCGCCGATCACGTGGCGGGCACGACGATCTCGGTCCACCTCAACGCGGGCGAGTGGATCGCGGTGGGCACGTGTGGCGTGACGGGCGCGCGCTTCGGCGGCGACACGGTGCTCCGGCTGCGCGATCCGGACGGCGCCGAGATCGCGTACAGCGACGACGCGTGCGGCGGCCTCGGCTCGCGCATCTCGCACCGCGCGACGCGCACGGGCGCGCACCAGATCGTGCTCGCCTGCTACTCGAGCGAGGGCTGCGGTGGTCGAGTCGCCTGGCAGATCGACGACGAAGAGGTGCCCATGCCCTTCGCGACGTGGGACCTCGGCCTCCATCTGCGCGCCCTCCTCGGCCCGGACGGCCAGGGCCTCGTGGCCGACGCGTGGATCCGCGCGCGGCTCGATGCGCTCGGCGGCATGGTGCTCTCGCTCGCGGGCGCGCCGATGGGGATCGCGGGTGGTGGTGGCGGCGGCGTGCTCGGCGGCGCGGTGCACCTCGTGGCAGGCTGGGACGTCGGCTTCGTCGAGGTCGGCATCGGCGGCGGCGTGACCACGCTCTCGCGTCGCGACGAGGGCGTGACGCAGCGCGAGGCCGGGCTGCTCGCGTTCCAGCTCCGCTTCGGCGAGCTCGACGACTTCCACATGGGAGGTCGCCTCCTCCTCGCGTTTCCCGCGGACGACGCGATCGACTACACGATGGACGTGCGTGCCGCGATGCCGCTCGAGGCCTTCGAGCTCGTCGCGCACGGGGTGTACGGGATGTCGGGCGTCGCGCTCGGCGAGATCGGTTTCGTGTACTGGCCCGGTGGCCCGGCGCGTCGCGGGCTCGGCGTCGCCGTGCTCGCCGGCGGAAGTGCCGTGACCTACCAGCCGGTCTGTCGCTTCGGTCTCGTGTGCGCGGAGACCGTCTATGCGGGGCCACACGTCGGAGTGGGCCTCCACGTTCGCCCCTGAACGTGACCGCATGCCCCATCGCTGGGCTCGACGAAATCTGTTCGCCCGTGAATGGTTGACGGAGCACATGCGTCTCGAGCGCCGCGCTCGAATCGTCGCGACGACCGAACCCGAGGACATCATGCAACGAGCCACTCTCTGGTCTCTCCTCGCGCTGTCCACGGCCGCCACGGGCTGCGGCTTCAACCGAGACGAAGGGTGGCTCGCCGAGGAGGTGGTCAGCCTCGGCGAGGCACCTCCGCCCATCCATGGCGGCACACTGCTGCCCGTCGCGTCGGGATCGGCCGTGATCGTGGGCGATCCGGATCGAGGGCGCCTCGTGCGCGCGGATCTCTCGAGCGGCGCGACGCGCGAGGTCGTGCTCGGCCGCGCGCTCGAGCTCGGGCGCATGGTCGAAGACGGCGCGGGCCACGTGCACGTGCTCGCGCGCCGAGCTGGCGTGGTGATCGAGCTCGACGGCGGCACCCTCGACGAGCGCGCGCGACGCGAGGTGTGCGACGCACCGCGGGGGCTGGCCTGGGAAGAGGCGGGTGATCGCCTCCACGTCGCCTGCGCCGACGGAACGCTCCACACGCTCGGTCCCTCGCGTGAGCACGAGCGCACCGTGTGGATCGGTGGAGACCTTCGCGACGTGTCGGTCGCGACCGACACCTTGCTCGTGAGCCGCTTCCGCAGCGCCGAGCTCGTCCGTGTGCGCGCGGACGGCACCGTCGAGGGCGCGCGCGTGCTGCCGCCGCGCACGCTCTCGTCTCCCGCGAGCACGGAGCTCTCGCAGACCTCTCGCCCCAACACGGCGATCCGCGTCGTGCCGAGCGGCACCGACGCGCTCGTGCTGCACCAGCGCGCGCGCACCGGCGCCGAGTCCGTCGCGCGCGCACCGGCCTCGACGTACAGCTACTCGTCGCGGCCGAATTCGGATGGTGTGCTCACGTGGGAGGACCCGTGCGGCAACGCGGTCACGCACGCGACCGTGTCGGTCCTGCGCGGCGATGGCTCGGTGGTCGCGGGCCTTCCGCTCACGCGCGCCGTGACGCCCGTGGATCTCGCCGTCTCGCGTGCCGGTCGCGTCGCGGTCGCGCTCGCGGGTGACCCGGGCGGTCGCTACAGCGCAGGCCCGCAGGTGATCTCCGCGGTCGTCGACGACATGACGCGCACGAACCTGCACGAGCGCGCGTGCCTTCCGGGCGAGGTGCACAACCGCTATCCGGGTCAGGTGATCTCGGTCGCGTTCGCAGGCGAGACGCTGGTCGTGCAGACGCGCGAGCCCTCGACGCTCGTCGTCGAGACGCGCGACGGCACGCGCACGATCGCGCTCGGTGGAGAGCGCGTCGACGACACGGGCCACCAGCTCTTCCACCTCGATCTCGGCGGCACGATCTCGTGCGCGAGCTGCCATCCGGGCGGCGGCGACGACGGTCACGTCTGGACCTTCATGGCGACGGGCTCGATCCGCACCCAATCGCTCGAGGGGGTCGTGGGCCTTCCGCCCTACCACCGCGCCGGCGACGTGCCGAGCTTCGAGGCGCTCCTGCGCAGGCTCGAGCCGCAGATGGACGCGCCCCCGCTCGACGACGGGCGCACCGAGGCGCTCGAGCGCTGGCTCGCCTCGCTGCCGGTCGCGCCGCGACAGTCCCCGCGCGATCCCGCGCTCGCCGCGGAGGGCGAGGCCCTCTTTGCGCGCGAGGGCTGCGCCGACTGCCACTCGGGCGAGCTCGGCAGCGATCGCCAGCTCCACCAGGTGCTCGAGACCCCCGCGATCACCGCACCCCTCGCCGGCGTCGCGGCGCGCGCCCCGTATCTGCGCGACGGCCGCGCCACCGACCTCGAACAGGCCCTCGTCGCCCACGATCTCGGCGTGACCGCCGACGAGCGCGCCGCTCTCGAGGCCTACCTCGAGTCGCGCTGAGTCACCCGAACGCATGTCGCACGAGGGCATGAGCGCACGAACAGCCACCTGCCGCCCTGACGACAGCCACCTTCCACCCTGACGCAGCACGCCGCAGAATCGCAGTCACGCGACTCTGCGGCGTTCGTCAGCCCCGCGACGGGGTGGCCAGCGCTAGGGTGATGAGCTCTGCGGTGGTCAGCTCGGGGGTGTGCCGGAGCCGTTGGCCCAGAGCGAGGTGCGGAGGGCGCCCATCTCCTGCTCGACGGTCGTGAGGCGCGACAGCGACATGCCGCTCTCCTCGCGCACGCGGCCGACCTCGACGTCGCCGCGCGACTGCGCTTCGCGCGCGTGGCGCACGACCTCGGCCATCGAGCGCGTGAGCTCCTCGCTCGCGTTCTTCACGAAGTCGACGAGCTTGTCGCCGAACTCGTCGATCTGCTGCTCGAACGCGGCCGCGAGATCTGCCGCCGCCTTCTCCACGGCCTGCGGCGCCTCTTCCATCGCGCGCTTCTTGAGGTCGCGGTCCGCGCGCTCGCGGAACACGTACGCGAGCACCGGCGCCGCGAGCGCCATCGCGCCGCCGACGAAGATGTTCGAGACCGCCATCACCGTGAGGCCGAACGCGCCGAGCGCGATCACGCCCACGTCGTAGGCGAGCGTGGAGACCTGGAGGTCCACCTTGGGTGCGCCGGGGAAGGCCTCGGCGATCTTCTCGCCCTTGGCGCGCGCCTCTTCACTGACGAACGCGATGGCCTCCTCCGCCACGCGCTCGAGGCGCTTGGCGAGCTCGAGGCCCTGGCGATCCGCGAAGTTGCGGAAGCGCTCTTCCATGAAGTTCGGGAGGTAGCGCTTGAGGTCGTCGGCCTTGCTCGACTCGATCTCCGCCGGGAGCGACGCCGAGAAGCGCTTGCCGAACTCCTCGCACTCCTTGCGCACGAGCGCCTTGATGCCCGCGAGCGACTCGCGGATCTTCTGCTCGCGGCGCGCGTGCGAGTCGCGCGTGCTCGACAGGTCTTGCTCGAGCGTCGCGAGGCGCTTCTCGAGCTCGGCGTGATCGAGCAGGAGCGCCTGCTTCTGCACGTCGATGCCGCGGCGGAGCGTGGAGGCCGTGCGCAGTCCCTCGTCGAGCGCGTTGTCGAGCAGCACACGACCGCGATCCTCCTCGAGGAACTTCACGAGGTCGCGCTCGAGCACCCCCAGGCCCGAGGCCTCGCGCTCCCCACCCAGCGCCTTCTCGGCGCTCACCGCGTACACGCGCGGCTCCGCGACGAGCTTGGCGAGCTGCGTCTTGGCGTACGCGAGCGCCTGCACCTTCTCGTCCTCGTCGAGGAGATCGATCTTGTTGATGACGAACAGCACCTTGTCGCGCGACTGGCTCAGCAGCTTGTTCGCGAGGAAGGTGCGCTCGCTCTCCTTGAGGATCTGGCCGGCGTCGAGGAGGAAGAGGATCGCGTCGGCCTTGGGCACGTAGCTGTACGTGATCTCTGCGCGCGTCGAGTTGAGGTCGTTCACGCCTGGCGTGTCCACGAGGACCACGCCGCCCGACGTCTGCTCTCCGCCGCCCATGTTGAGAAGAGGGCTGGGGTAGTGCACCTCGAGGTAGCGCACCGAGTCGGTCGCGGCGCTGCCGCCCACCACGTAGGTGCCGACCTCGTCGAACGGGACGACCTTCGTCTCACCGCTGTCGAGGATCGCCTTGGCGCCGCGCACGCCGTGCACGACCTGGTGGATCACGGCGGTCGTCGGCGTGACGCCCATCGGCAGGACCGGCGCGCCCAGGAGCGCGTTCACGAACGTGGTCTTGCCGTGGTTGAACTCGCCGAGCACCACGAGGTGGAACTTCTCTTCCTCGAGGCGCGGGATGCGATCGTCGCGCAGCTTCTTCGCCAGCGTGGTCGCGCCGGTGTCCTCCGAGAGGATGGCGACCTCGCGCAGGAGCTCGAGCACCTTGCCGCGCTTGGCCTGATAGTCCGCAGCGGGCAGGCGGTGAGACTCGGGAGCTTCGCTCATGTCGACGATCCTTCCTTTCCAACGGTGGTCGAGCCATCCATGCTGATGATCGCGCTGGTCTTGTCGTCGACCTCGTCCATGCCGAGGCCGCCGCTCTGGCCGAGGGCGCCGCGGTAGATCTCGCTCTCCGCGAACACCTGCAGGGCCTTGATCCGCTTGGGCAGGTACGGGTGGCTCTGGAACGCCTCCATGTAGCGCCCGACCGAGCCCTTGGCCTCGTCGTGCTGCGCGAGGAACTCGCGCATGTCCACCTCGTCCGAGAGGCGCTTGGAGCCGACCGCGAGCTTGATGAAGCTGCGCGAGGCCGAGTCGAGATCCTGCGAGCAGAGAAGTCCCGCGCGGTCGCACGTGATCTCGGCGCGTCGGTACCACGCGTTGAGCGCGACCACGGCGGGCAGGATCAGCGGGCCGATGAAGAGCTCGGCCATGCGCTGGAGCAGGATGAGCGCCGTGTTGTAGACGACGTGCTTGTTCTGGATGTGACCGGTCTCGTGGCCGATCACGAAGAGCAGCTCCTTCTCGGAGAACGCGTCGACGAGCGCCGAGTGGAGCACGATGAACGAGTCGTCCTCGGTGCCGAACGTGAAGGCGTTCATCACGGGGCTGTTGGCCACGTACACCTGCGGCACCGGCACCTGGAGCGTCGCCGCGCAGCGCGCCACGAGCTTGTAGAGCGAGGGGAACTGCCTCTCGGTGACCTTCACGGTCGAGCCGAGCAGCGTGCCGCGCAGGAACTCCTTGTTCATGCGCACCACCGTCGCCGCCGCGAGCTCGACGGGCCGGATGCGCGAGAAGCCACGCAGCATCGCGAGGTCGGCGGCGTACGCGTAGCGCGCGCCGTCCTGTCGGCCGTACGCGCCACTCTTCTGCCGCTCGACGAAGTCCCCGAAGCTCAAGGTGTCGCTCATGTCGATGGCTCTCTTCGTCGGCCCGCGAGGGCGCTGGTGGTTGGAACGCACGCGCGCGGGCCGCCGAACGGACCGAGAGTACCGCGTGCAGCTTGGAACGTACGACGAGACGCGCTCATTTCTTCTGCGTTCCCTGACGCTTGCGTGAAGAAACCCGTCCGTCGCGCGCGCTCCACTTCGAGCGCAGGGGCGTCGGACGACGCAACGCGGCATCCGAGCGCGAGCGTCCGCGTCGTGTGACCGTGCGCTCGCGTGCTATGCGTGCGCCCATGCCGGGCACGACCATCATCGGCTCGGGGCGCTTCGTCCCGGGCACGCCAGTCGGAAACGATCAGCTCTCGCGCGTGATGGACACCAGCGACGAGTGGATCCGGCCTCGCTCCGGCATCGAGCAGCGTCACTACGTCGCGGAGGGGCAGGGCGTCTCGGATCTCGCGGTGCCCGCGGCGCGCGAGGCCCTCGCGTCGGCGAACATCGACGCCGCCGAGGTCGACTACATCATCTTCGCGACGATGACCCCCGAGCATGTCTTCCCCGGCTCGGGCGCGCTCTTCGGCGCCAAGCTCGGCATCCCGGGCGTGCCCGCGCTCGACATCCGGCAGCAGTGCGCGGCGATGCCGTTCAGCATGCAGCTGGCCGATGGCCTCATCGGCTCCGGTGCGGCCGAGACCGTGCTCATCGTCGGTGCGGAGGCGCACGCGGGCTTCATGCCGTACGCGTGGGACGTGCTGCTCGGAGAGAGCGATCGAGAGGTCACACCGGAGGAGTACGAGTTCGCGACCAAGCACCGCGGCACCGCCGTGCTCTTCGGCGACGGCGCCGGCGTGCTCGTCGTGCGCAAGAGCCCCCACGCGGGCCACGGCTTCCTCGGCGCGGCCAACCACTCCGATGGCCGCGCGGCCGATCAGATCTGGGTGCCCGGCGGCATGTTCACCAAGCGCCACTACTGGGACGCGGTGGCCGACTCGCACGTGCCCACGATGAAGGGCAAGGACCTCTTCAAGAGCGCGGTCACGCTCTTGCCGCGCGCGGTGCGCGAGGTCTGCGACAAGGCGGGCGTGACGCTCGATCAGATCGACTGGTTCATCGCGCACCAGGCCAACGACCGCATCAACGCGTCGGTGCGACAGTCCCTGGGCGTGCCCGAGGCGAAGGTCCCCTCGAACATCGCGCGCTACGGCAACACGTCGGCTGGCACGATCCCGATCCTCGTCGACGAGATGCGCCGCGACGGTCGCCTGAAGGAGGGCCAGCTCCTCTGCTTCCTCGCGCTCGGCGCCGGCCTCAACTGGGGCGCCGCGCTCATGCGGCTGTGATCGGATGAGCCCGAGCCGCGCGCGTCACGGTCGGAGCCGCATGCGCATCTCTTCATGCCCATCGGCAGCGATCGACTGCGCTTCCTCTCTCTTCCCCAGCGCGTGCTGATGCGAGCGTGCGCGTCGTGACGCGGCGCGCCCACGCGGCACCGGAACGCCCCGTTTCTTGGGCGATCCGCGCTGGCATCGCGCGTGCTGTTCGTCGCCGCGATGCGTCCCACGATCGATCGCCACGCGCTCGCGGCCTCTGCCTGCGCGCTCACGCTCCTGGCCTGTGACCCGTCCCCGGTCACCGACGACGCGTCGATGCACGACGCGGCCGTCGCGCCCGATGCACCGATGGACGACGCGGCGATCGTGCTCGGGCCGACGGATGTCCACTGGGAGAGCGTCTCGCTCGACGAGGCGATGCCGAACGTCTGGGGCTGGTCGGCCGCGTCGCTCGGCGATGGCCGCACGGTGGTGCTCGGCGGCGCGATCGGTGCGTCGGCCGGGACGGTCCTCGATCGTGTGCTCGTGCTCGAGCCCGCCGCGGACGCGAGCCTCGCGATCACCGCGCTCGATCGACCCGCGCTCGCGCCCGCGCCGCGCTGGTGCACGTGCGCGAGCTTCGACGCCGCGCGAGGCCGCGTCCTCTTCGCAGGCGGTCGCAACGAGAGCGCGCTCGAGGGCCTCGTGGGCTCGACGTGGGAGCTCGATCCGAGCGACGGCAGCTTCCGCGAGCTGACCGAGACACCGACACCGCCGGGCGTGATCGGCTGCGCGCTCGCCCACGCGACGGCTCGCCGCGCGACGTACTGGTTCGGCGGCGCGAGCGCGACGGTCGTGAGCGGCACCACGTATCGCCTCGATGAAGGCGCCACGACCTGGGTGGAGCTCGACGCGACGGGCCCCACGCCGCGCTACGACGCGCACTTCGAGCCGCTCGACGACCGGCGCCTCTTGCTCTTCGGTGGCTCGTACGGCGCGCGCGGCGCGGCGTTCTACTCGGACGTGTGGATCTTCGACACCGAGACCGAGTCCTGGACGGAAGTGATGATCGACGGCGCGACGCCGCCGGGGCGTCGCACGCCGTGGGTGCGCCTCACCGAGGACGGTCGCGGCTTCTACGCAGGCTTCGGCTACGACGGCTCGATGCAGCCGCTGGGCGATCTGCACCACCTCGATCTCGAGCGCGCGCAGTGGACCGAGATCGCCGTGCCCGAGCCGATCCCCGCGGCGCGCGGCTTCTCTCCCGCGGTCGAGGGTCCACCCGGAACGATCGGTCTCTTGCTCCCCGGCCTCGGGCGCAACGCGACCGTGCGCGACGCGTTCCTCCTGCGCACGAACGACGCCCGCTGAGCGAGACGAGATCAGCGGTATCTGCGCGCGCGTCGCTCCAGGGTGATCGCGCCGGCGCTCGCGGGGCCTGCGTACGCGCCGGCGTGCATGCCGTGTGGCCGCCCCTCGAAGTCGCGCGACGCATCGCGCACCGCGGGCAGCGTGTCGAGCGGCACGCTCGCCTCGAGCGCGCTGGGGAGCGGATGGAGATCCAGCCCTTCACCGGGCATGAGCGAGGGGCTCGCGAGCCGGCTGCTCGCCTCCGCGTACGTGCCCGTCACGTCGCCCGACGCGTCGGCCGCGCTGATCGCGGGATCGGCGAAGACCGCGTTGAAGCGCACGCGCTGTGCGAAGCCCGCAGCACCGCCCGTCACGCGCAGGCCCGAGCCCGAGGCGACGATGGTGTTGAGGAAGACGTCGACCGTGCGCGGCACGTCGTTGTGCGGCTGGATGGTGATCGCGCCGCCGTGCGGGTTCACGAGCACGTTCGCGTAGATCGCGAGGTTCCCCTCGGCCTGGAGCAGCGCCTCGCTGGGGTTGTCGTAGAAGAAGTTCCCGTAGACGAGGTAGCGGTCGTTCGCGCCCAGGCCCGACGTGGGGAAGTGACCGAGCAGCAGGTTGGGCCGCGCGTTGCCACCGGTGGAGGCGCCGCTGACCTTGCTGAAGACGTTCCATCGGATGATCGTCTCGGCGCCGTCGGGCACGCCGGTGATCCCCGCGCGATCGAGCTGATGCTTGATCTGCATGCAGTAGCCGATCGGATCGAGCACGGTGTTGAGCTCGACGAGCCCGCGCACGAACGGCAGCGTTCCATCGGAGTTGCCGAGGTAGAGGCCGGTGCCCGCGCCGAGGATCGTGTTGCCGCGGATCACCCAGTCCCACGCGGGGCTCTTCGTCGAGATGCCCACGATCTGCTGGTCGCCGCCGAAGCCCACCATGTGGAGATCCTCGATCACGACGTGGTGCGTCGGGCTCGCGGTGCCGCCCTGCGAAGCCACGCCGAAGCCGCCGAGGCCCATGCCATCGAGGTCGAGATGCCGCACCTTGATCCAGCTGGCGCCGTGCACGGCGATCACGTTGAACGCGTCGCTTCCGGTGAAGAGCGGACGCGCGCCCGGATCGAGGGCCTCGATCACGATGCAGCGGCCCTCCTCGCCGGAGCGCGTGAGCGGCAGGCCGCGCACGTACGTGCCCGCGCGCAGGCGCAGCACATCGCCCGGCGCGACCGTGTCGAGCACCGCGCGGTAGTCCTCGGGCCCCGCCTCGAGCGTGCGGCCGCCTCCTTCGCAGTCCTCCCACGGAAGCGGTGCCCAGCCCGAGGGCGGCGTGCCCGCGTCGAGCGCGCCTCCATCGAGCGTGGCGAGGTGCGCATCGTCGTGGCCGGCGTCGAGGCCGGGCGCGTCGAGACCCGCGGCATCGAGCCTCCATGCGCCCGCGTCGTCGTCGAGCACCGGGCTGACCTCGCACGCCGAGGCAGACGCGACGAGAGACGTGGTCACGAGCATCGCGCGCAGGGTTCGCATGCGCGCACGGTAGTCGGCCGCGCGGAGCGGGCCAAGCGCACGGTGCGGCGCTCCCGCGTCAGCGCGGGCGCACGAGCTCGTGCACGAGCAGGCTCGCCGCGATCGACACGTTGAGCGACTGGATCGCGCCCGTGCCGCGGATCGCGAGCATCGCGTCGCACTGTTCTTTCACGCGCGGCGAGATGCCCTCGCGCTCGTGACCCACCACGAGCACGGCGGGTCGCTGGATCGCGAAGCGCGTGATGTCGTGCGCGCCGTCGTTCTCGGCGCCGTACACGTGCACGCCCACGCTGCGGAGCTGCGCGAGCGTCTCCGCGAGATCCGTCGTGCGCGAGAGCGCGATGCGCTCGGCGCCTCCCTCCGCGACGCGGATCGCATCGGGCGCGAGCGCGGGGTGCGGCGCCGGCGCGCCGAGGATCGCCGCGTCCACGCCGAAGAACGCAGCTGTGCGGAGGATCGCGCCGACGTTGTAGGGGTTGCGCACCCGATCGAGCGCGACGCCCACGCGAGCTCGCCCGTCGCGCGGCGCGTTCCGCGGATCGAAGAGCGCCCGGAGCTCCTTGCCGCTCACCCACTTGCGCGGGCCGGTGCGGACGACGACGCCCTCGTGGTGGCTCGTCTGCGCGAGGCGCTCGAGCTCGCGATCCGGCAGCTCCCGCGCATGGCGGATGCGCGCGACGAGGGCACGTGCCTCCTCGCGCGCGTCGGGCGAGACGTAGACCTCGCGGATCGACTCGGGCCGCGTCTCGAGCAGCGCGAGCGAGGCGCGCAGGCCGTAGACGATCTCTCCTTCCCCCGACGGGGACGGTGCGATCGGCGCCTCGCGCCCACGCTCCTGCCTCGGCGCCTCCTCCCGGGGGCGCGTACGACCGCGCTCGTCGCGGCGGGCATCGGGTCGATCGTGAGCGCGATCGCGGGAGCGATCGGGCGACCGGTCTCGGGGAGGACGCGACACGGGGCGAGCCTACGAGAAACGTTCGCGCGCGCTACTTCGGACGGTCTGGTAGAAACGAGGACCGCCGCGGCATCGCGGCGCTTGCCTTCCTGGAGGAGCACGCATGAGGAACGAGAAGGGTTCGAACGTCGCGCGCTGGCTCGTGATCGCAGCAGGGCTCTGTGCGGCCTCGCTCTACGGCGCGTGCGGCCCCGGCGGTGGAGCCGATGCCGCGGTCGCGCCCGACGCCGCGCCGCCCACCGACTGCTCGAGCGGTGACGTGACCATGGGCCGCATGGCCTCCGCGATGCGTGGCTGCGCGAGCTGTCACGGCGCCGATCTCGGTGGTGCGGTCTCCGGCACGCCGGGTCAGAACCTCACGTCGAGCAACCTCGGCAGCTGGACCGACGGTGAGCTCACGCGCGCCATCCTCGATGGCGTCGACCCCGCGGGCAATCCGCTCTGCACGTCGATGACCCGTTTCCGTGTGACGCGCATGACCGGCGACGAGGTCTGCAACATCGTCGCGTACCTGCGCTCGCTCGACCCGATCACGCGCGACGTCGCCGACACCTGCATGTGATGGGCCAGCGAGCGGCGGCGCGGGACCGACACCGACACCGCCCTGTGACACGCATCGCGGCGAGCGTTTCGATACGCTCGCCCCATGCGCTCACGTCCCTCCTCGCACCTGCTCGCCTCCGTGATCCTCGGTGCAGGCCCGTTCCTCGCGGCGGGCTGCGCCTGTGATCCCGAGCCCGCGCCCGATGCCTCGCTGCCCGATGCGCCGCTCGAGGACGCGGGCACCGACGCAGGCCCTCCGCCCGACGCGGGGAACTGTCGCCGCGACCTCGCCGACTTCCCCGCGCCGGCGGCCGGTCGATGTGCACCGAGCGTCGTCGATCCGCTCGCGACGCTGCCCGCGGGCAACGAGGACGATGGGCACTTCATCGTGCCCGGCGGCGAGCGTCTGATCCGCGTGGGGCGCAACCTCGAGGTCGGCGGCTTCCCGATGCGCCTGGTCGAGGTGCCCGGCACCGACCTCGTCGTCGTCACGGACGGCGGTCTGCGCGACGAGACACTCGCGGTGGTCGATCTCGCGTCGATGACGATCCGCGATCAGGAGGTCTTCACGCCCTCGACGGGCTCGCTCTTCTGGGGACTCGTGATCTCGGGCACTGGGGCCACGCGGCGCGTCTGGGCCTCGGGCGGTGGTGGCAACGAGATCCTCGCCTACGATCTCGACGTCGCGAGTGGCGCGCTGACCGAGGTGTCGGCGGACCACATCACGCTCACCGGCATCGACGCAGGCTACGTCGCCGGCCTCGCGCTCTCGGGCACGACCCTCGTCGCTGCGCTCCTTCGCGAACAAGCGGTCGCCTTCTTCGACACGAGCACGGGCGCGGAGCTGCGCCGCGTGTCGGTCGAGCGCAGCGACTTCCCGTACGACGTGGTGCTCAGCCCCGATGGCGCGCGCGCGTACGTCTCGCTCTGGGGCGCGTCCGCGGTGGCCTTCGTCGACGTCGCCACGGGCACGATCGAAGGTCGCGTCGCGGTCGGAAAGAACCCCGAAGGGCTCGCGCTCTCGCCCGACGGTCAGCACCTCGCGGTCGCGTGCGCGGACAGCGACTCGGTCGTCGTGATCGACACCACGACCCGCACCGCGCTCGGTACCTTCCACCTCGTCGGCGAGGACGCCGATCGTGGCGCGGCCCCCGCGTCGCTGCGCTTCTCGGCCGACGGCACCCGCCTCTTCGTCGCGACCGCGCTCGACAACGCGATCGACGTGCTCGACGCGAGCGGTGCGAGCCTGTCGCGCGTCGGGCGCATCCCGACGCTCTGGCATCCGACGGACGTGCTCCCGCGCGCCGATGGGTCGATCGCGTTCCTGAACGGCCGCGGCCTCGGCACGGGCGCCAACACGAACCCGTCGTCCGACGACATCACGGAGCTGCTGGGAGGCTCGCTCAGCGTGCTCGACGCCGCGCCCTCCGACACCGAGCTGCGTGACTGGGAGCTGGAGATCGAGGCGAACAACACACGGATGAGCCGCTTCCAGGACGTCGCCTGCCCGGACGGCGCTCCCTACGACTTCCCCATCCCCGAGCCCGGCACGGGGCCCTCGACGCGCATCCGACACGTCGTCGTGATCGTGCGCGAGAACAAGACCTACGACGCGTACATGGGCGCCTTCGAGGGTGCCAATGGCGACCCGTCGCTCACGCTCCTGCCCGCGGATCAGCTCGCGGCGACCATCCCCAACACCCACGCGATCGCCCGCCAGTTCTCGCTCGCGGACAACTACTACTCTCACGCCGAGCAGTCGGTGCAGGGTCACGTCTGGGCGACGCTCGGGCGCACCACCGACTTCGTCGAGCGCACCTGGCTCACCACGTGGGGCCGTGGTCACTGGGGTGTTCCCCCACAGGCCACCACGGACATCGGTTATCCCGAGGAGGGCAGTGGCTTCGACTACCTCGATGCCCATGGCGTCGAGATCTCGAATTACGGGGAGATCGTGGGCTCCCGCAATGCCCCGCTGCGCCGCGGCTATCCCGGTCTCTTCTACAGCTACGAGCCCGAGATCGAGAAGGCCGACTTCCTCCGCGACGAGATCCACGGCTGTAACCTCCGGAGCTTCACGTTCGTCGTGATGCCGAACGACCACACTCAGGGCCTCACACCCGGTGAGCCGACGCCGCGCTCGATGATCGCCGACAACGACGAAGGCGTCGGTCGCCTGATCGACGCGATCAGCCACTCGAGCTTCTGGCCGGAGACGGCGATCTTCGTCATCTGGGACGATCCGCAGGACGGCGGTGATCACGTCGACAACCACCGATCACCGCTGCTCGTCGTCTCTCCCTGGGCGCGTCGCGGGCACGTGAGCCACGTGCACACGAGCGAGGCGTCGGTGTGGCGCACGATCCAGCTGATCTTCGGGCTCACGGCGAGCCACAGCCGCGAGTGGATCGACGCGGCGCCGCTCTACGACTTCTTCACCTCGACCCCGGACTACACGCCGTACGACCACGTCCCGCGCACGTTCCCCGAGGAGCTCAATCCCAGCAGGCGCACGCGAGACGCGATGATGTCGATGGCCTACGACTGGTCGCTGCCCGACAACCAGCCCGGCCTGTCGCGCATGCTGTGGCGCCACTTCCACGATGGTGCCGAGGCGCCGTGGCTCGAGCTCGACGCGGACGCGCAGGTCGACGAGGCCGCCGCCGAAGCGCGCGGCCTCGACCTCCGGTGATGGATCGGGCTGATCAGCGCAGGGCGCGGAGGGCCTCGCCGAGGCGGGGCAGCGCGTCCTGGATCTCGCGCATCGACACGGCGCCCACGCTGAGGCGGAACCAGCCGGTCTCGCCGGGATAGCCGAAGGCCTGGAACGGCACGATGCCGATGCCGGCGGCGTCGAGCACGTAGCGGCGCACTTCCTCGTTGCTCGAGAGGGTCTGTCCGGCGGGCGTCTTCTTGCCGAAGGGTGCCAGTTGCACGGTGAGGTAGATGGCGCCCTCGGGAGAGAGCGAGTCGACCGGAAGGCCCTGCGACTTGAGCGTCTGGAAGCCCTCGTGGAGGGCGTTCAGGCGGCCCACGATCCCACCCTTGAGCCCGTCGACGTAGGTGCGACAGCCGGCCGAGTCGTCGAGGAGCTTCGCCGTCGCGATCTGCTCGGCGCGCGGGGCCCACGCGCCCACGTGGCCGAGGATGGCGCTCATGCGATCGATCACGTCGGCGGGGCCCACGGCCCAGCCCACGCGCACGCCGGTCGCGGCGAACGCCTTCGAGATGCCGTCGACGAAGATCGTGTAGCGCGCCATCTCCGGCACGAGCTGCGGAGGCGAGACGTGCTCGGTGCCCGCGGCCGTGAGCATCCAGTAGATCTGGTCGTACATGAGGTAGACGGGCTTCTCGCCCCGCGCGCGCCGCTGCTCGTTCTCGCGCACGATCGCCTCGGACACGCCGAGCACCATGTCGCGCGACATCGCCGTGCCCGTCGGGTTGAGCGGCGTGTTGAGGCAGACCAGGCGCGCGCCCGGCAGCGCCTTCTCGATCATCTCGCGGGTCGGCAGGAAGCGCGTCTCGGGGCCGCACTGCACGGTGACGCTCTTGGCGCCCGTCATCGTGACGTAGTGGTTGTTGTTCCAGCTCGGCACCGGGTAGACGACCGTGTCACCGGGATCGACGACCGCTCGGTAGATGCCGTAGATGACCGGGCGCGCGCCCGACGCGATGAGGATGGAGTCGAGCGGATAGCCCAGGCCGAGCTCGCGCTGGTAGAAGCGCTGCACCGCGTCGCGCAGCTGCGGCATGCCGTTCGAGGGCGGGTAGTTCGTCTCGTGCGCCTCGTACGCCGACACGATGTGCTGGCGCAGCGAGTCGGGGATCGGGAACTGCTTCGGGTCGAAGTCGCCGACCGTCAGGTTGCAGACCGGCTGACCCTTCGCCGCGAGCGCGCGGATCTCCGCCGCGATCTTGAGGATCTCGGAGCCGACGAGCTTGCTCGCCATGCTCGAGACGCGCGGGCTCGACGGATCGACGGGGCGGACGAACGACGCGAGATCGACGGGGTTGGCGCTCATGGGGCGCGAGAATGGCACGCACAATCGCGCGGGCTAGGCCCGACCGCCGCGACGACGAGGGACCACGCGCGCTCTGCGAGAGATCTCACAGCTGGACGTCCCTGCGTGGTCGCGAGACCAGGAGGCCAGCGACCAGCACGAGCGCGCCACCGGCCAGCGACCAGAGCGAGAGGCGCTCGCCGAACGCGAAGAAGCCGACCACACACGCCACCACGGGCTCGACGAACGCGAGGATCGCCGCGCGTGCGCTGCCGATGAGCGCGCTGCCGCGGAGGAACGCGAGCCCGGCGAGCGCGCCCGGCACGAGCCCCGCGAACGCGAGATAGGGCACGTCGCGCGCCTCGATCGCGAAGAGCTCGCTGCCCGCGAGCGGCAGGAGCAGGAGCAGTGCACCGAAGGCGTGCACACCCAGCGTCGTCGCCGTGCCGAGCTCGAGCGTGAGCTTGCGGCCGAGGAACACGTTGCCGGCGTAGGCGACCGCGGAGACGAGCCCGAGGCCCGCGCCCAGGAGCACGTCGCCCCCGAGCGCGCCTTCACGCCACGGCTCGAGGAGCAGCGTGACGCCGCCGAGGGCGAGCGCGGCGGCGAGGCTCGCGCCCGGCACCTTCACGCCGTCCACGCGCGGCGCGAGCAGCGCCACGAGCACCGGCGCGAGATCGTGCGTGAGCACCGCGACCGCCACGGTCGTCACGGTCATCGCGTGGAAGAAGGTCGCCGCGTTGAGCGCGTCGAAGAAGGTGAACGCCGCGAGCATCGCCAGCACGCGTGGTGTCCAGCGGATCGGCTCCGTTCGCCGCGCGTGCTCGCGGACCATGAGCGGGATCGAGCTCAGCGTGATGCACGCGAACACGAACGGCGCGGTCGTGCGGCCCGAGAGCTCGGTCGGCCGGAACCAGAGGCTCCACGTGCCCCACATCACGGCGGAGAAGAGCACGAGCGCCGTGCCCGTCGACGCGTGCGACGTCGTGGTCGGCGAGGTCGGTGTGGTGTCCGTCACGGCTCGGCCGGCGCTCGCTCGGCGGCGCGCTCGCGCTCGCGTCGCGCGGCCTCTGCCAGCGTCGCGTCGAGGTCGGCGAGGTCGCCTGCGGAGACCGATGCGAGCGGCGAGCCCTCGCTCGCGACGAGCTCGCAGTCCAAGGCCTCGGCGAAGATCGGAAGGAGCGTGTCGATCACCTCGGCGATCGGCACCACGCGCCCGAGCTCGAGCTCGAGCGAGGTGACGCCCTTGTCGCGGATGCCGCACGGCACGATCAGCTGGAAGTGCGAGAGCAGCGTCGTCACGTTGAACGCGAAGCCGTGCATCGTGACCCAGCGCGAGAGACGCACGCCGATCGCGCCGATCTTGCGGTCACCGAGGCCGCCGCCGCGGAGCCAGGTCCCGTTGAGCCCCTCGATGCGCTCGGCCTCGAGGCCGTACGCGGCGGCGAGGCGGATCATCGTCTCCTCGAGGTCGCGCACGTAGCGGCGCACGTCCTGTCGATCGGGCGAGAGATCGAGGATCGGGTAGCCCACGAGCTGACCGGGGCCGTGGTAGGTGACGTCGCCGCCGCGACCGGTCTCGTGCACCTCGATGCCGCGTGCCTCGAGGCTCGCGCGCGGGAACCGGAGGTTCTCCTCCTTCGCGCCGCGGCCGAGCGTGATCACGGGCGTGTGCTCGAGCAGCAGCAGCGTGTCGGGCACGAGCTTGCGCGCACGCGCCTCCTGCAGCCGCTTCTGGAGCGCATGCGCGTCTCCATAACCGATCGTGCCGAGCCGATGGACGTGCACCGTGCGACGCATCGCGCGCGATGTACCACCGCGCGTCCCGCCGTCGAATCTCGCGGCCTCGGCCGAGCTCACGTCCAGCGGAAGAGGCGCAGCCCGAGCACGCCAGCGATCACGGTCCAGGCGGTGAGCACCGCGAGCTCCATCGGCAACTCGAGGAGCGAGCGGCCCTCGATCGCCACACCCCGGAGGGCGTCCACGAGCGCGGTGAGGGGCATGAGGCGCAAGAGGCCGAGCGACCACTCCGGAAAGCGCGCGGTCGAGAAGAACACACCGCTCGCGACGAGCTGCACGAGCGAGGCGGCGTTGACCATGCCCGAGAGGACCTCGACGTTGTCGGTGCGGCTCGCGAGGAGCACCCCCATCGAGGAGAACGCGAGCGAGCCGAGCGACACGAGCACCACGTAGTCGAGCGCGCTCCCCGCGATGCCCACGCCGAAGCTCGCGTAGGCGAAGCCGAGGATCACGCCGAGCGTGACGAGCACGAGCCCGAGGTGCGCGAGCACGAAGGCCAGGAGGTAGTGGCTCCGCTTCATCGGCGTGACGGCCAGGCGGCGGAGGAGCTTGCGCGCACGCGCCTCGACCACGTTCCACCCGATGCCCCAGAGGCACACCGTCATCACGTTCATGCCGACGAGGCCGGGCACGACGAAGTCCACGTAGCGCGTCCCCGGCTCGCGCACGGGGGCGTCGTCGATCGCGGTCGGGGCCTCCACGAGCGCGCGCTCCACGCGGGCGCGCGCGAGGCGCGACTCGGGGCGCGTGGGATCCGATCGCACGCGCGCGCCCGGCGAGGCGTCCGGCAGCGGCTCGACGATCGCGAGCACGCCGCCGCGGAGCAGCGCGCGATGCGCCTCGGCCTCGCTCGCGCGGCTCACCTCGAGCTCGGCGTCGCGCTCGAGCCGCGTGAACGTGGCATCCGCGCCACGCCCCTCGACGACGACCACCGGCAGCGGCTCGCCTTCGATCGGGCGGAAGGCGATGCCGAGCACGAGCGTGAGCACGAGCGGAAAGCCGAAGGTCCAGAACACGGCCTCGGGCTCGCGCCGGAACACGCGCAGGCGCACGAGCAGCAGCTCGAGGATCGGATGGCGCCTCATGCGCCCTCACCGAGCGTTCGCCCCGCGAGCGTGAGGAACACGTCCTCGAGCGTCGCGGGCGAGATCGCGACGCGGCCGAGCGTCACGCCTGCACCACGGGCGAGCGCACGTGCGCGCTCGAGCACCTCGTCCGCGCGGTCGGTCGCGAGGCGATGCGTGCGCCCCACGACGTGCGCGACGCGCACGCCCTCGAGGCCTGCGAGCTCTCGCGCCGCCAGCGACCCCTCGACGACCTCGAGCTCGACCACGTGCGCGCCGACGTGCGTGGTGATGAGCTCGCGCGTCGTGCCGCGCGCGATGACGCGCCCCCGATCGATCACGACGATGCGATCACAGAGGCGAGCGGCCTCGTCCATGAAGTGCGTCGTGAGGAGGATCGTGCGACCACCCCGCGCGAGCGCCTCGATGCGATCCCAGAGGCGATGCCGCGCCTCCGGATCGAGGCCCGTGGTGGGCTCGTCGAGGATGACGAGCTCGGGATCGCCCACGAGCGCGCACGCGAGCGCCAGGCGCTGTCGTTCTCCGCCCGAGAGCGCGCGCACGAGCGTGCCGGCGTGCTTGTCGAGATCCATGTCGCGCAGGAGCGACGCCTCGTCGGGCCCTCGCGTGTAGAACGATCGGAAGAGCGACAGCGTCTCGAAGGCCGTCAGCTTGTCCGGCAGGCTCGTGTCCTGGAGCGCGACGCCGATGCGCCCCGCGATGTCGTCTCGGTCGCCGGGCTGGCGCAGCCCGAGGACCTCGATGGTGCCCGCGCTCGGCGAGGTGAGGCCCTGGATCATCTCGAGGGTGGTCGTCTTGCCCGCACCGTTGGGGCCGAGGAGGCCCACGGTCGTGCCGCGCGGCACATCGAGATCGAGCCCGTCGACGACGTTGCGATCGCCGTATCGTTTGACGAGCCCTCGCACGTGGATCGCAGGCGGGGCATCGGATGGCGCGGGCACGCGGCATGGTACCGTCCCGCCTCCATGGTTGGGAGCGCAGCTCGCATCGTCGGCCTCGGGCGCTACCTGCCGCGGCGCATCGTGACCACCGAGGAAGTGGCCTCGCGGCTCGGCGTCGATGCGCAGCGTCTGGCCACGGCGACCGGGGTTCGCGAGCGACGCTACGCCGACCGTCGCGGCGAAGAGACCGCGAGCGCCATGGGCGCGCTGGCCGCGCGCGAGGCGCTCGAGCGTGCGGAGATCCGCGCGGAGTCGATCGATCTCATCGTGAACGCGTCGGGCACCGTCGAGCAGTCGATCCCCGACGGAGGGGCGCTGATCCAGCGAGCGCTCGGGCTCGGCAAGAGCGGCATCGCGTGCTTGAGCGTGCATGCGACGTGTCTGTCCTTCGTCGCCGCGCTCGATCTCGTCGCGTCCGCGATCGCGCGAGGTCGACATCGCCGTGTGCTCGTCGTCTCGAGCGACATCGCCTCCGCCGGCATCGATTGGAGTGATCCCGAGAGCGCGGGCCTCTTCGGTGACGCCGCCGCCGCGGCCGTCGTCGTGCCCTCGAACGATGCCGGCTCCTCGATCCTCGCGGCGCGCTTCTCCACCTTCGGTGACGACGCGGCCCTCGCGTCGATCGAGGGCGGAGGCACGCGCGTGCACCCCAACGACGAGGATCTCGAGCCGAGCCAGAACCTCTTCCGCATGGAGGGGCCGCGCCTCTTGCGTCGCGTGCTCGGTCGCGGCCGGCCGTTCCTCGAGGCGCTCGCGCGCGAGCTGCCCGAAGGCGTGAGCCTCGCCGACGCGCTCGTCGTCCCCCACCAGGCCAGCGAGGCCGGGCTCGCGATGCTGCCCGCGTTCGGGCTCGACGCCTCGCGTGTCGTCCGCACGCTCGATCGGCTCGGCAACTGCGTCGCCGCCTCCATCCCCGCGACGCTCTACGAAGCGGTCGAGTCCGGCCGCCTCCGCCGCGGCGAGCTCGCGCTCCTCTGCGGCACGGGCGCGGGCCTCTCGCTCGGCGCGATCGTGCTGAGGCTCTGAGATGCGCGTCCTCCTCACCGGTGCGAGGGCCCCCGTCACGCTCGAGCTCGCGCGCGCGTTCCGGGCGAGCGGGCACGAGGTCTTCGTCGCGGACTCGTTCGGTCCTCACCTGCTCCGCGGCTCGCGCGCCGTGACGCGCTCGTACCGCGTGCCCGCACCACGGCTCGACGCCGACGCGCGCGCGTTCGCCGAGGGGCTTCGCGACGTGATCCGCCGCGAGGCGATCGAGCTCCTCGTGCCCACGTGCGAGGAGATCTTCCACGTCGCGCGCCGCCTCGACGTGCTCGCGCCCCAGACGCGCGTGCTCTCGATGCCGATCGAGGCGCTCACGCCGCTGCACGACAAGCACGCCTTCGCGATCCGCACGCGGGCCGCGGGCATCGACGCCCCCGAGACCGAGCGCGTGACCGATCGCGATCGCCTCGCGGCGATCGTCCGAGACCGCGGCCGCGACATCGTGATCAAGCCGGCCTTCTCGCGCTTCGCGTCCAGCGCGATCGTGTCTCCGCGCGATCTCACGCGCGTGGCCGAGGTCAGCGAGCGTCGGCCGTGGGTCGTGCAGGAGCGCCTGCGCGGTCGCCCGATCGCCACGTTCGCCGTGGCGCACGAGGGGCACCTGACGCTCCACGCCGCGTACGCGCTCGACGTGACCGCCGGCCCGCGGTCGGGAGAGGGCTCGGCGATCCTCTTCCGACCCCTCGACGACCCGCGGATCGAGGCGTGGGTCTCGGCCTTCGTCGTGCGCGAGCGCTTCACGGGGCAGGTCGCGTTCGATCTCTTCGACGTTCCTTCGCGCGGGATCCTCGCGATCGAGTGCAACCCTCGGGCGACGAGCGGCGCGCACCTCTTCCGGGGCGATCCGCGGCTGGCGCGGGCCTACGTCGATCCGCATGCGCCGCTGGCGGTCCCTCACCCGACGGCGTCCGCGATGCTCGCCCTGCCGATGTGTCTCTACGGCCCGCGGCAGCTCGGCCGCCGCTTCCTCCGCACGATGCGCGCCTCGCGCGACGTCGCGTGGGACCTGCACGATCCCGCCGCGAGCGTGGTCCAGATCGCCACCGCCGCCGAGCTCGTGCGTCGCGCGGTCGTGCACCGGTGCTCGCCGCTCGAGGCCTCCACGATCGACATCGAGTGGAACGGCCCGGACGATCCGCTCGGCGCCGAGGCGAGGCGCGCATGAGCCTCGCGCCGATCGTCGTCACCGGCGCGACGGGCTTCCTCGGGGGTGCCCTCGTGCGTCGCCTCCGCGCCGAGGGCGTGCTCGTGCGCGCGAGTGGCCGCGACGTGCGCCGCGGCGAGGCCCTCGCCCGCGAGACGGGCGCCGACTTCGTCCGTGCGGATCTCGCGGTGGTCTCCGACGCCGATCGCGCCCTCCGCGACAGCCTCGCGGTGGTGCACTGCGCGGCGCTCTCGAGCCCGTGGGGGCGTCCGGCGGACTTCGATCGCGCGAACGTGCGCGCGACGGAGAACGTCGTGCAGGCGTGCGAGCGCTTCCACGTCGCGCGGCTCGTGCACGTCTCGACGCCGGCCGTGTACTTCGATCTGTCCGCGCGCGAAGGGATCCGCGAGCGCGATCCGCTGCCCACGGAGCCGATCAACGACTACGCGCGCACCAAGCTCGAGGCAGAGGACGTGGTGCGGCGCGCCGCGCGCCGCGGGCTCGAGACGGTGATCGTGCGACCTCGCGCGATCTACGGCCCCGGCGACACGACGATCCTGCCGCGCGTGGTCGACGCGCTCGAGCGCGGGCTCTTTCCCATCCTCGACGGCGGTCGCTCGCTCGTGGACCTCACGTTCATCGACGATGCGGTCGAGTCGCTCGTCTGTGCGCTGCGCTCGGGCCGATGCGTCGGCGGCACCTACCACGTCTCGAGCGGCGACCCGCGGCCCATCGGCGAGGTGATCGAGGCGCTGGCCGACGGCCTCGGCGTGCCGCGGCCGCGTCGACACGTGAGCTCGGCGCGCGCGCTCGCGCTCGCGTCGATGCTCGAGACCGCGCACCGCCTCTTCGCGCCCGACCGCGAGCCGCGCCTCACGCGGTACACCGTCGGCTTGCTCGCCCGCACGATGACGCTCGATCTGAGCGCGGCGCGCGACGAGCTCGGCTACGTGCCCCGCGTGCGCCTCGAAGAGGGCCTCGCCCGCTACCTCGCTCACGTCCGCGCCGAGCTGCGCGCACCGAGAGGATCCCGATGAGTCATGGCGTCGCACGTCTCGAGCTGCTCGAGGTGGGTCACTGCGTCCACCCCGAGCACGTCGTCCTCCGCAACCGTCGCTTCGCGCCGCTGCGCTTCCCAGCGATCGTCGGCGTGATCCACCACCCGACGGAGGGACCGGTGCTCTTCGACACGGGCTACTCGCAGCGCTTCGTCGAGGCGACGAGGCCGTTCCCCGAGCGGCTCTACGCGTGGGTCACCCTTGTGACGATCGATCCCGGGCGCACCGCCGTCGCGCAGCTCCGCCGTCGCGGCATCCGTCCGGAGGACGTGCGCACGGTCGTCGTCTCTCACTTCCACGCCGATCACGTCGCGGGGCTCTGCGACTTCCCGCGCGCACGCTTCGTGTACCTCGAGCGAGCGCTCGAGAGCTTCGCCTCGCTGGGCCGTGTGCGCGGCACCGCCGCGGGCTTCTTGAGGGCTCTTCTTCCGCCCGATCTCCGCGCGCGCACGCGCCTCGTGCACACCGACCGAGAGACCGTGCGTCTGCCGCCTTCGTGCGCGCCCTTCACCTCCGGCATCGATCTCTTCGCCGATGGGTCCGTCGTGCTCGTCGAGCTGCCGGGCCACGTCGAGGGGCAGCTCGGCGCCTTCGTGCGCGCCGAGGACGGCTCTCACGACTTCCTCGTGGCCGACGCGTGCTGGACGACCGAGAGCCTGCGCCGGCGGCAGCTGCCTCACCCGATCACGCGCGCGCTCTTCGCGAGCTACGCCGAGTACGGCAGCACGCTCCGCCGCATCGCGGACCTGCATGATCGCTCCTCCGAGGTGCGGATCGTCCCCGCGCACTGCGACGAGGTGCGCCGCCAGCGCATCCCCTCGAGCCCTCTTCCGTGAGGCGTCGCGGCGCATGACTCGAGGTGGCCCATGACCGAGGGCGGCGTCGACCGTCGCGTCCTTCTGCGCTCGTTCCTCCGCGCGAAGCTCGAGCCCGCGATGTTCCCTTCACGCGCAGCGCTGCTCGCGTGGCAGGAGCGCAAGGTGCGCGCGCACCTGGCCTGGGCGCGCACGCGCTCGCGACACCTCGAGGAGCGCTTCGCGGGCCGATCCACCGCGCACTGGCGCTCGCTGCCGATCACGAACAAGGCGGAGATGATGGCGCGCTGGGACGACGTGGTGACCGTCCCGATCCGGCGTGACGAGGCGCTCGCGACGGCGCTGCGCGCCGAAGAAGATCGCGACTTCGCGCCGACCGTGCGCGGCTACACCGTCGGCCTCTCGAGCGGCACCTCCGGCAACCGCGGTCTCTTCGTCGCCTCCGCCGATGAGCGCGCGGAGTGGGCCGGATCGGCGATCGCGCGCGTGCTCCCGACGCTCGTGCCGGGTCTCGTGCCCGAACGAGTCGCGTTCTTCCTCCGCGCGAACTCGAACCTCTACCAGAGCGTCGGCTCGCGTCGCATCGCGTTCCGGTTCTTCGACCTCTCGCGGCCGTTCGAGGCCCACCTCGAGGAGCTCCGCGCCCAGGCGCCCACCGTGCTCGTCGCGCCACCATCGATGCTCCGCCTCCTCGCCGAAGCAGGTCTGGAGGGCCGGATCTCCCTCGCGCCGCGCATCGTCGTCTCGGTCGCGGAGGTGCTCGAGCCGCTCGACGAGGGCGTGATCCGTCGCGGCCTGGGCCGCGTGGTGCACCAGATCTACCAGGCCACCGAGGGCTTCCTCGGCTCGAGCTGCGCGTACGGCACGCTGCACCTCGCCGAGGACGTGGTGCTCTTCGAGGAGGAGCTCGTGCCCGGCGCGCTCGACGGCGCCTTCCACCCGATCCTCACGGACTTCCGCCGCCGCTCGCAGCCGATCGTGCGCTACCGCCTCGACGACGTGCTCGTGCCGCGACGCAGCCCGTGCCCTTGTGGGTCGGTCGCCCGCGCGCTCGATCGCGTCGAGGGGCGCGCCGACGATCTGCTCGCGACGCGGCAGGGGCCGCTCTTCCCCGACTTCGCGCGTCGCGCCGTGATCCTCTCCGATCCGCGCATCGTGGACTATCGCGTGCGGCAGACGGCCCTCGACCGCGTGGAGCTCTTCACCGATCCCCCGGACGCATGGGGCGCAGCGGCGCACGCGCTCGAGGCTCTCTTCGCGGCGCGGGGCACCGTGGTGCGGATCGATCGGATCGAGCGGCCGCTCCCCGATCCGCTGCGCAAGCTGCGCCGCGTCGTCTGCACCTCCGAGCGGCCATGAGCGTCTCGCTCCACCTCCGCCCACGCGGTGAAGAGACACCGATCCCGTGGCCGAGCACGCCGGATGCGGTGCGGGCGCGCGCGTACCTCGAGCCCATCCTGCGCGAGGGCACCTCCTTCGTGGCGCCGAACCTCGAGGCCGACCTCGGCGTCGCGATCGTCGACGGCGAGGTCGTGCCGTACACGGTGTCGCGCGAGGCCGAGGACCAGAGCTACGTGGTCTCTCCCTTCACGCACTACATCACCTACGGCGCCGAGGAGATCGGCAAGCTCGAGACACCCGCGCTCGAGGCGCCGCTCCGCGCCGTGGTCGCCGGTCTCGGCCGCGCGTTTCGTCGGGCGGGCTTCGATCGCGTCGTCTACGTCGACAACTGGCTCACCTCCACCACGTTGCACGCGCCGATGCCGCAGGCGTCGTGGGCTGCGCTCCTCGGCGCCCTGCGCACGCGCCACCCCGATCACGCGATCGTCGTGAGAGGCGTCGATGCGCGCGCGAGCCCGGCGCTGCGAGCCTCGCTCCTCGCGCTCGAGGCCGAGCTCGTGTTCAGTCGTCGCGTGCTCTTCCAGGATCCTCGCGAGACGCTGCGGCGCCGCGACGCGATCCGCGACAAGGCCCTGCTCGATCGCGCGCTCTCCGGGGGACGCTACCGCGCCGTCGATGCGCGCTCGCTCGACCATGTCGCGATGGCGCGTGCGACCGAGCTCTACGATCGGCTCTACGTGATCAAGTGGTCGCGCCACAACCCGCAGCTCACGACGCGCTACGTCGCGCACGCGCTCCGAACGGGCTTCCTCGAGGGCAAGGCGCTCGTCTCGCGCGAGGGCTCGATCGACGGCGTCTACGCCGCGTGGATCCGGCACGGCCTCTACTACGTGCCGCTGCTCGGCTACGACACGGGCCTGCCCCGCTCGCTCGGCCTCTACCGGATGCTCGCGGCGCTCTCGTCCGGCGACGCGCTCGCCCGCGGCGTCCTCGTCCACGACAGCGCCGGCGTGAGCGACTTCAAGCAGAACCGCGGGGCCGTGCCCGTCCTCGAGCACCTGGCCGTCTTCGATCGGCACCTGCCGCGGTCTCGGCGCGCGCCGTGGCGGGCGCTGCGTGTGCTCATGGACCGCGTGGGCGTCCCGCTGATCGAGCGCTTCGATCTGTGATCTCGCTCGGGTTCTACGCACCACGCGACACGAGTGGGGTGCCGCGCGATCCGCACCGTGGGTTGCATCACGTGGGAGCGTGGCACTTCGGCCCGCACGGGACTTGGTACCTTGCGTTCCTCTCGGGGGTGGCCAGGGATGAGGCCGCATGACCACCAGCGTCCGTCCAGCCGTCGTCGCCGGTCTCTTCTATCCGCGCGATCCCCTCGATCTCGAGAGGACGGTGGATCGCTTGCTCGAGGAGGCGCGCGCGGCGCGTGAGCCCCGCCACGACGCTCGCGTCATCAAGGGCATCGTCGCCCCGCACGCGGGCTACGTGTACTCGGGGCCGATCGCGGCCACTGCCTACGATCGCCTGCGCGAAGGCGCCGAGCGTGTGCGTCGGATCGTCCTCCTCGGGCCCACGCACCGCGCGTACGTGCGCGGGCTCGCGCTCGCCGGCGTCGAGGCGTTCCAGACGCCCCTCGGCGTGATCCCGGTCGATGCGGAGGCGATCGCGACGATCGCCTCGCTGCCGCAGGTCGTCACGAGCTCCGGCGCTCACGCGCGCGAGCACTCGCTCGAGGTGCACCTGCCCTTTCTCCAGCGCGTCTTCGCCCGCGAGGTCGCGCCCGGCAAGCGCGAGTGGCCGCGCGAGCTCGCGATCGTGCCGCTCGCCGTCGGCGAAGCGACGCCCGCCGAGGTCGCCGAGGTGCTCGAGCGCCTCTGGGGTGGCGACGAGACACGCGTGATCGTGTCCTCCGATCTGTCGCACTTCCTCAGCTACCGCGACGCCTTCCGCGTCGATCAGGAGACCGTGCGTCACATCACCGCGCTCGAGCCGGTGGACGGCGAGCACGCGTGCGGCGCGCGCGCGCTCAACGGCCTGCTCGTGCTCGCGAAGGCGCGCGGCCTCACCATCGAGCTGCTCGATCTGCGCAGCTCGGGCGACACCGCCGGCTCGCGCGACGAGGTCGTCGGCTACGGCGCGTTCGTCGTGCGAGAGCGAGGAGGTGCCGCGTGAGCATCGAACCGAAGATCCAGCGCGAGGCCGTGGCGCTCGTCCGCGGTGCCATCGCCCACCATCTCGGCGCGTCTGCGGCGAGAAAGCCCACGAGCCCCTTCTTCGACGAGGTCCACCCCGTCTTCGTCACGCTCCACCGCGTCGGCGCCGAGCCCGAGGCCGATGGGACCGTCGAGCTGCACGGCTGCATCGGCAGCTTCGCTCGCCTGCCGCTCTCGGAGACCCTGGCGCGCAGCGCGGTGTCCGCGGCGTTCGAGGACCCGCGCGCGACGCCACTCTCGCGGCGGGATCTGGACGATCTCGACGTGGAGATCTCCTTCCTCTCCACCACCCAGCCGATCGCCTTCACGAGCGAGGACGAGGCGCGCGCCGCCCTGCGCCCCGACGTCGACGGCGTGATCCTGCGGTATCGACCGCCCCACGGCAGCGAGCGCCACGGTCTGTTCCTGCCTCAGGTCTGGGAGAGCCTGCCGGAGCCACGGGACTTCCTGGACGAGCTCAAGCGCAAGGCGGGCCTGTCCCGCACGTTCTGGGCACCCGAGGTCACGCTCGAGCGCTTCACCGTCGAGGTCGCGCACGATCCGTCCCCGCGCGCCGAGGCGCGTCGCATCGCGAGGACGTCGTGACCGATGTCGTCACGCGCTACGTGACGCGCGAGCCCGACGGTCGTCTGCGCTGCGACGCGTGCCCTCGACACTGCACGCTCAAGGACGGGCAGAAGGGTCTCTGCTTCGTGCGAGAGCGGCGCGGCGACGATCTCGTGCTCACGACCTACGGCCGGAGCTCGGGCTTCTGCATCGACCCGATCGAGAAGAAGCCACTCGCCCACTTCATGCCCGGCACGAGCGTGCTCTCGTTCGGCACGGCCGGCTGCAACCTCACCTGCAAGTTCTGCCAGAACTGGGAGATGTCGAAGTCGCGGGAGGACGACACGCTCACCGACCCCGCGAGCCCTTCGCAGCTCGCGCGCGCCGCGGAGCAAGCAGGCTGCGCGTCCGTCGCGTTCACCTACAACGACCCGACCATCTTCCTCGAGTACGCGATGGACGTGGCCGATGCCTGTCACGACAAGGGCGTCCGCACCGTGGCCGTGACCGCCGGCTACATCGGTGACGAGGCGCGCCGCGATCTCTACGCGAAGATCGACGCGGCGAACGTCGATCTCAAGGCCTTCACCGAGTCGTTCTATCGAGACGTCTGCGGCGCGGAGCTCGAGCGCGTGAAGGAGACACTCGTGTACCTCGCGAAGGAGACGAAGGTCTGGCTCGAGATCACGACGCTCCTCGTGCCCGGTCACAACGACTCGGACACCGAGCTCCACGCCCTCACGGCCTGGGTGCGTGAGTCGCTCGGCCCCGAGGTCCCACTCCACTTCAGCGCGTTCCATCCGGACTTCCGCATGAAGGACGTCCCTGCCACGCCGCTCGAGACGCTGCGGCGCGCACGTCGCATCGCGAAGGAGGAAGGGCTCGTCCACGTCTACGTCGGCAATGCCCACGACGTGGAGGGCGACACCACACGATGCGCCGGCTGCGGTGAGGCGGTGATCGTGCGCGACTGGTATCAGATCCTCGACTATCGCCTCGATGCGCGCGGACACTGCCAGTCCTGTGGTGCCCGCCTCGCCGGGGTCTTCGACGGCCCCGCGGGGACCTGGGGCCGCAAGCGTCAGCGGCTCACGATCCGCTGAACGGCGCGCACGCCTCGCCGCGTGGGGCTTCGTGCGATGCTCTGGCCGTGGAGGCCGACGAGCGCGCGAAGGAGAAGCAGCAGATCCTCCATGGGCTCCGCCGTGCGGTGGCGCTCACGCCGGCCCCGCCGTCCTGCTCGTCGTGCCCGGCCTCGGCCTCGGATGGCCCATCGGGCTCGCGATCGCCGGATGGCTCGCCCGCCTCCTCGTGACGCAATGGGCCGCGCGTGAGCCGACGTCCGCTCGACCGCGTCCTCTCGCGCTCGCGCCCGTGGTGCTCGCGACGATCCTCGGGCCGCTCCTCGTCGCCATCGTGGTCCCTGCCCCGATGTGGCTCGTCGACCGCCGCCCCTTCGACCGCGACGAGGCTCCCCGAGCGGCGCTTTCGACTCCCGAGGTGTACCTCGAGGACGCGCCGTTCTTCGTGATCGGCGTGAACGTCGTGCGGGGCTCGGAGACGGAGTTCGTCCGGGCGCCGCTCGGCATCTTCTCGTCGCTCGCACGCGAGCCGGGCCGCGCACGTCTGCTGTGGTCGGACGAGGAAGGTGGGTACTACGTGCCGTTCACGGGCGAGGGCGCGCGCGCGGACGACGGCCCGCTCGATCGTGTGCGCGCGCGCCTCGATCTCGGTGGAGCGCTGCCGGTCGCCGCGACGTTCGTCGCGGTCGCGCTCGCAGCCCTGGCGTGGGCCGTGATGCAGAGGGATCGTCGCGGCGCACGCGCCGTGGCCCTCCTGGCGGCCCTCGTCGCGTACGCCGCGATCGCGTGGGCGTACTGATCAGGTGCGGGGCGCGATCGCGGCGGGGCCGGAGCGGCCCCACGCGACGAAGGCGGCCAAGCCACCGAGCACGGCGTTCGGCAGCAGCATGAAGAGCTCGCCGTACATCACGTGCGTCGCGGCGGCGAGCACCATCACGAGCGCGAGACAGGCGGCGGCGATCGGCGTGAGGCGCGGCTGGATGCGCGTGACGGACGGCAGGATCAGGCCGAGCGCGCCGGCCGCCTCCGCGGCGCCGATGAAGAGCGGCAGGAACGCAGGCGCGTCCGCGGCCCACGGCATCTGCGCGGCGAGCGCCTCGTGCGGCGTCGTCAGCTTCATGAGGCCCGAGCCGGTGAACGCGAACGCGAGGAAGGCCTGCGCGACCCAGAGGCCGATCGACAGCGCGCGCGAGGGCGGTGTGGTTGCCGTGTCGGAAACATTTGCAGTGGCGGTCGTCATGGTCGAATCTCCCTCGGATGTGGTAGTCCAGGATGTGCTTCTTCTCCGATGGACGGACAAGAGGCGCTCCCTGCGACACGAGGTTGACGAAATGGAAACCATCGCGGCGCCACCGCGCGCGCCGGAGACCCTCGCGCTGCCCGACGTCCGCGCGTTCTGCGCGGTGATCGACGCGGGCTCGGTGACGGGCGCTGCGCGCCTGCTCGGCGAGACCAAGGGCGCCGTGAGCCGCCGGCTCGCACGGCTCGAGGCTGCGCTCGGTGTGGCGCTCTTGCGGCGCTCTCCGCGGCTCGTCGTGCCCACGGAGGAGGGCCTGCTCTATCGGGCTCGCGTCGGCGTGGCGATCGAGGCCCTCGACGAGGCCGCGCGTGCGCTGGACTCCGCGCGCGAGGTCCCGCGCGGGCTCTTGCGCATCACGGCACCGGCGGACCTCGGCGTCGGCTGGTTGCCCGAGATCTGTGCGCGCTTCGTCGAGCGCCATCCGGAGGTGCGCCTCGAGGTCCTCGCGAGCGACGAGCGCCTCGACCTCGACGCGCACCACATCGACTGCGCGCTCCGCGTGGGCACGCTGCGCGACTCGTCCTTGCGCGTCGTGAAGCTCCTCGATCTCGGCATGGGCCTCTACGCGAGCCCGGCCTACGTCCGTGCCCACGGTGCGCCGACGCGCCCCGAGCAGCTCGCCTCGCACCGCATCGCGGCCTACGTGCGCATGCCGCGGCCGCTCGATCTGCCGTTCGTCCGCGCAGGGCGCGCGAGCCGCGTGACGCTCGAGCCCACGCTCCTCGGAGACGGCGCCTTCATCCGCGAGCTCGTGCTGGCCGGCGCGGCGATCTGCGGACACCCGCGCCTCGTGGGCGATCGAGAGGTCGCGGCGGGGCGTCTCGTGCGGATCCTGCCGGACTACGACATTCCTCTGTCGGTTCCTCTCTCTCTCCTGCACCCCGCGACGTCCTTCGTCCCGCCGAAGGTCGCGGCCTTCCGCGACTTCGTGCTCGAGTGCGTCGCGCCACCCGCGCGACGGAGTCGTCGCGACCGCGCGTTGCGCGCATGACGGCTCTCACGCCATCCTCTCCATGAGATGGGCGCGATGGGCCACGGCTGTGTGTGGAATCCTCTGGTTCTCCAGCCCAAGGCCGACGGAGGCTGAGTCCTTCGTACCACCGGACGCGAACACCTGCGATTCGGTCTTGGTGTCTCCGCCGTCGGGCGAAGTACCTGCGAACCTGCCGCGGATCCGGATCGCACCTTGGGTGTCCGGGCTCGAGCTCGTGCGCGCGAGCGACGCGAGCCTCGTCGCGATCGAGGCACGGGGCTTCGATGCCATCTACGTGCGGGAGCTCCTCGTCGAGGGTGAGACCTACGAGCTTCGTCGCTCGGTCTGTCCCGGCATGCCGATCGTCGCGACCTACGTGGTGACGGCACCAGCACCTCTGCCCACCACGCTCGGCACCCTCGAGATCGGCGAGCTCGTCGGCACGATCGAGCCCGGTCGTGTGCCGGCGCGGAACTACCGCACGGAGGTCACCCTCACGCGCGATCCGGGGATGACGCCGTGGCTCGACTTCTACGACTGGTGGATCGAAGAGCGCGGCGCCCCGCAGCCGGTGCAGTCTCTCCGATCGCTCGTCACGACGCTGCCCGTGCCCTGCAGTCCCACGGCGAGCATCGACGTGGCGTACGTCGGTCGCGCGTCCGAAGAGCCCTTCACGTCGCGTGTGGACACCCCTCCGGCGACGAGGCGCTTCGTCTGCGACGAGGCGCGCATCGTCGACGCGATGACCGGCCGCACGCTCACCCCCGACGAGGTCGCGGAGCTCGAGCGCATGCTCCTCGTGGATGCCGCGACTGGCATGGACGCCGGCGTCGATGCCAGCACGAGCCCGGCGGACGCGGGCGTCGCGCTCGACGCCCTCCGAAGCATCGATGGTGGCGATCCCACGATGCGCACGGAGCCCGACACCAACGGCAACTGCAGCTGTGGTGTCGCGTCGCGTGAGAGCCCACGCTCTCTTGCCCTCGTGCTCTTCGCTGCGTTCGTCCTCGTCCGCCGCCGCCGACGTGCGCGTCGCGCCGCGTGAAGCATAGGGGGCTTTCGCGAGACGAAGGCCTCTGCCGCGCACGCGCGCTGATGTCGTGTTCAGCTACGGAGGCGCAGATCGATGCGCTTGAGGAGCTCGAGGAGCTGGATCATGTGCTCGTGGAGCGAGTGCGCGTCCTCGAGGTTCTTCGCGGCGCTCTGGACGAGGGGGATGAGGGTCTGCTCGGTGACCGAGATCTGGTGCGAGAGCATCTCCGCATAACCCTGCGGCGGCTCGACGGTGATCTGCACCTCGGGCTTGCCCATCGCCTGGATCGAGTGCTTGAGGTCCGCCAGGCTCTCGGCGAGCCAGGGCGGCGCGTTCTTGTCGCGGTTGTCCGTGAGCGCCGCGCGGGTCACCTCGCCCTGGAGCTTGGCGGTCTCGGCGAGCGCGACGATCATGTCCTTTCGGTCCTTCTCCGCCACGTCGGCGCGTGACACCGCCTGGCCGAGCGCGACCTTGATCTCGTCGAGGTTCTGGCCGAGCACGCTGAGGGTGCCCGTCACCCGCGCGACCGGATCGTCGTCGCCCGAGCCCATCGTCTTGCGGCGCTTGAACTCCGCCTTGATCTCGGCCCAGCGCGCCTTCTGCGTGGGGCTCATGCGGTTCCGGAGCTCGGCGAGCTTGAGCAGGTTCTGCTCTCCGCCGACGGTGAGTGTCTGGGACTCACCCCGGTAGTGATCGTCGATGAGGCGCTCGAGCTCGTCGTCGTTCATCGCCGCGACGACCTTGCCCGCCATCTTCGTCATGTTTCGATAGCTGCCCTGGAGCTTGAAGGGCGGCTCGGTGCGATAGGCATCTTCCTGACTGGCACTGAGGATGTACTCGGCGTTGACCTTGAGCAGCACGTCCCTCACGCGGAAGAGGCGCTGGAGGACCGTCGTGATCTCCGAGAGCTCCGCGCCCGAATAGCCGTGCTCGAGCTCGGTCGTCGCGATCGCCTCGCCCATCGCGATGCGGAGGATCTTGTCGACGTCCTTGGCGCTGCGCGTCGCGAGCGGCGAGAGCACGCTGTTGGCCGTGAGGCAATTCTCCACGTAGCTGAGGGCGAACGCCTCGGCCTTGCCCTCGAGCACCTCACCCAGGTTGTAGGTGTCGGCGCGGTTCGCGAGCATGTCGGGGATCCGGAACTTCTCGCCGGTCTCGGTGTACGGATTGCCCGCCATGACCACGCAGAACTTCTTGCCGCGGAGGTCGTAGGTGCGGGTCTTTCCGTTCCAGACGCCCTCCATCCGCCGCTGGGCGTCGCACATCGAGATGAACTTCTGGAGGAGCTCGCTCGAGGTGTGCTGGATGTCGTCGAGATAGAGCATCACGTTGTTGCCCATCTCGAGCGCCAGGTTGATCTTCTCGACCTCCTGGCGGGACGTCGCGTCGGGCGCATCGGCGGGATCGACCGACGTGACCTCGTGCCCGAGCGAAGGGCCATTGACCTTCACGAAGACGAGGCCGAGGCGATTGGCCACGTACTCCATGAGGGTCGTCTTGCCGTAGCCGGGGGGCGAGACGAGGAGCAAGAGACCCATGGTGTCGGTGCGCTTGCCCTCACCGAGCGCGCCGAGCTGCTTGGCGAGGTTGTCGCCGACCATCGGCAGATAGACCTGATCGACGAGCCGATTGCGCACGAACGAGCTCATCGGCTTGGCCTTGAGCTCCTCGAGGCGCAGGCGCTTGCGCTCGCGCTCGAGGATGGAGTGCCTCAGCTCGCGGTACGCGCGGAAGCCCGGCACGTGGTGCGTGCGGTAGGCGAAGAGTCGCGAGAGGAGCTCGTCGAGGCGCAGGGTGAGCTTGCGATCGGCGATGCGTGGGTGCTGTCCGAAGAGGTCGCGGACCTCCGTGGCCACGAGCGCGTGCACGACCTCGCGATCGATCTTGCGCTCGGTCGCCACGAGCACGCTCGCCTCGAGCTCGGCGTGCGCGAGCTCCGGCGTCTTCTGTGCGACGCCGCGCATCCAGGCGCGCACGAGCGTGAGGCGTGCGCGAGGATCGCCCTCGAGCGCGCGGAGGTCGTCCTCGAAGCTCCGGCGTGCGCCCGCGACCTCGAGGTGCGCGCGCAGCGCCTCCGCGAGGGACTCGGCCGAGGCGCTGGTCACGAAGCGCACGGGATCCTTCGCGAGCTCCTCCACGAGGTAGGCCGCGGCGACGCGCGCATCGGCCGCGTCCGAGGGCAGATCCATCGTGCTCGCGTGGCGCGCGATCGCGGCTGCGAGCTCGTCGGCGAGGTGACCGAGGCCCGAGGTGTCGTTCGTGCTCGCGCGCAGGCGCCCGAGGCTCGCGGCGCGACGCTGGAGGAGCGTCCGGGCCGAGGCATCGAGCATCGCGGTGCCCGTGGGTGTCGCCGGTGCGCTCGAGAGCGAGGAGGAGGACGCGAGCCCACCGGACGCGAAGCCGAACGCCCAGAACGAGCACGCGAGCGCGCGCGGCGTGGCGGCGAAGCGCAGGAGCCCTGCGGACGCGCGCAGCGTGAGGAGCTGATCGAGGATCTTCGCCGCGTCGGCGTCGTGAACGCCGCGGTCGTAGCCCTCGTCGTAGCGAGGCTGCGCGTAGGTGCGCACGAGCTCGAGGAACGCGGCCTCGTCGCGCTGCGTCTCGGTGAGCTTGGCGACGGTGAGGCCGCTCTTGCCCTCTTCGGCGTCGAAGAGGATCGAGGCCGCGAGGTACTCACCGCGATAGACGTCCTTCGTCTCGCTGACGAGCGACTGCGCCCAGTAAGGCTTGGCCGCCGCGAGCTTCGGGTCCTCGATGGGCTCGAAGAAGTCGGTGCCCGTGAGGTGCAGGGCGAGCGTCGTGTCCGCGTCGCCGCCGTCTCCCGCGGTGCGCGGGACGATGGTGAGCTCGAGGGGCTGGTTGTTGACCGAGAACTTGTGCCGCCCGAGGCGGACGACGCTGTCGCCCTCCTCGAAGAGATCGAGCTTGTCGCGCAGGGCACGCAGGGCGTTGCTGCGCGCGGCCTTGCCCTTTCCGTCGACCTCGTCGGCGCGCACCGTGTCGCCGATGCCGCGCAGCTGCTCGGCGATCTGGCGGAGCTTGGCCACCATCGCGTCGGAGGCGAAGTAGGCGTTGAGCTCCTCCTCGCTCTTGAACGTGCGGCTGCGGCGCCCGACGCCCTCGAGGATGCGCTCGGCCGCCGTGAGGAGGGACTGCGCCCGCTTCTGTCGCTCCTCGAGGAGCTGCTGCTTCTTGGCGCCGAGGGCGTCGGTGATCTCCTCGCGCTTCTTGGCGAGCTCGAGCACGAACTCGTCGAGCTCGCCGAACTTGGCCTCGACCTCCTCGAGCAGGACGAGCAGACGCGCGAGCTCCGCGTCGCACTTCTCGGGGCTGTCCGCGACCGCGAGGCTCGAGCTGACGCTCTGCCCGAGGAGCTTCATCTGCGCGCCGAACGAGGCACGACCCTCGATCGCCGCGAGCTCCTTGCGGCGCGCCTCGAGCACGGCGCGCACGCGGTTCTGCTTCGCGAAGACGTCCCCGATGTTCTCGAGGATCTTCGCGCGCATGACGGGATCGTCCACCTCGAGCCCGCCGACGACCTCGGAGAGCACCGTGAGGCCGGAGCCCACCCGATCGAGCTCCTCGCCGAGCGGTCGCGCATCGACGGTCTTCTCCACCTTGGCGATCGAGGCGTCGATCTCGTCGAGCTTCTGCGCGACGGGCACGAGCGCGTCGGCGCCGGAGAGGAACACGACGCACGCGGCCGAGACCTTCTCCTGATCGGCGATCGTGGCCTTCTCGAGCGCGTCGACCGCCGCGAGCTCCACGTAGCGGATCTCGCGCAGGCCCACGAGCTGGCCGCGCTGCCCGCGGAGCGAGGTGAGCGCGCTCATGAAGTCGTCGACCGAGCGCATGTCTTCGGGGCGCGTCTTGCGCACGAGCTCGTCGCGCGCCTTCTTCGCTGCCTCGAGCGCGTCGGCCGCGCGCTTCTTCATCGCGAGGACCTTCTCGAGCTCGTCGATCACGAGCTCGGCGGTCTTCTTCACCTCGAAGATGGCGCTCTTGAGGTCGAAGGCCTCGGCGCTCCCGACCCAGTGGTAGCTGTCGGCGACGCGCTCGGCGTTCTTGACGATCTCCTCGTACGTCGCGCGCGCGAGCTCGGCCTTCTGGGCCATCTTCGCGATCGAGTAGGTGTCGCTGATGCCGCGGACGAGCTCGGCGTTGCCGATCTTCGAGAGGAAGGAGCCGTCGGTCTTCGCGTCGGCGGCGTGCTCGGCGGACGTGTACGGCGTCCGCCAGATCTGCACGGGATGGATGCGCGAGGGCTCCTCGGAGCTCGAGCGAAACACGACCAACGTGCCGTCGGCGAAGAGCGACATGCCGTGGCACACGATCGGCGCCGCGACCTCCTTGCGGATCAGGTTGTACGAGAGCAGCTGATAGAGGCCCTGATCGCGGCGGTGGTAGACGAAGAGCACGTCTTCGCCGTTGGGCGACTTGATGACGCGGAAGAGCTCGAGCCCCTCGACCTGCCGGTCGAAGACCTTGCCCTCGCCGACGTCGAGGTAGTAGCCGCCCGGGAAGATGATGCCGTGATCCTCGGGCAGCTGCCGACAGCTCTGCCCCACGGCGTCGATGCGCTGGACCTCCTTGGTCCGGCGGTTGAAGACCAGATAGCGAGTCTTGGTCTCGCGATAGGGCTTCATCGAGAGGAGGATCAGCCCGCCGACCTTGGCGTACTTGATCTCGGCGTCGTCGAGCGCCTGATTCGGGTCCTCGACCTGCTCGGCGTAGATGCCTTGTCCGGTCTCGGTGTTGTCCTCGATCTTGATCGTGAGATCGCCGTGGATGGTCTCCACGAAGAGCTCGTCCTCGATCGAGAGGTGAGGGTGCCGGCCCGAGCGCTGTTGATCGCGCCCGACGACCTTCCACTCGAAGTCGAAGGGGTTCGGAAAGACGTGATCGCGGTCGCCGCGCTCGTCGAGGTAAGCGACGTTGCCGGCCGCATCGACGGCCCAGCGCAGGACGCGCTGATCACCGAGCGTCGCCCCCGTCTGGAAGATCGCGAGGATCCGGTCGCTCTCCACGCGGAGCTGGAGCAGCTTCGTCTCGCGGTAGTACTTGAAGAGGTCCCCGAACTCCTTGAGGAAGCGCGGGTCGTTCAGGAAGCCGGGGATCGTGTCGCGCGGCACCTCGGAGAGGTCCCAGCTGCCGTCGTCGGTCCGCACGAAGCGGTGCAGCGACAGGACGTCGTGCACCTGTGTCTCCGCGCGCAGGCCGAGGAAGACCTTGTAGCCCATGACCAGCGTGCCGCGGAACGACACGAGGTCGCGCGGAACGCAGTTGTTCTCCGTGCGCACGCGCTCGTTCGCGACGACCGCGAGCTCGGAGCCGCCGAAGGTCTTCTTGCGGGCCTCGTCGAGCTGCCCGGTCCGCTCGACGAGCGTCCTGGCCTGCTCGTCGAGACGTCGCCGGAGGATCTCGTAATTGCCCTGATCGATCTGTTCGACCATTCGTCCTCAGCGTGGCGTCGAGCTGGGGCGCCCTGCGGCGGGGCTGCGACAGCAGCCCCTGGAGCAGCGAGGGAGCGAGTTCGACGAGCGTACGAGCAGGGGCCCGCGCCGTCCGGCGCACCTTCGGTGCGACGGTGGGGGAGTTGCCGACTCCCCCCGACCCGAGCGCCGGAGGCGCGGGAAGATCACAGGCCGAGCTTCTTGGCTTGCGTGAGCAACGCCTCCAGCCGGCTCTTCGTGCTCGCGTCGCCCGACTCGGCGGAGAGCTTCGCGAGGAAGGCGCTCACGCTGAGGTTCTTCATGGCCTCGGCGTCGAGCTTGGGGTTCTTGAGGATCTCGGTGAGATCCTCCGGGAGGCTCCGGTTCTTCTGGAGATAGTCGGAGAGCACCGTCTGGATGGTCTGGCTGCTGTCGACGGTCGCGTCGATCGCCTGGCCCATCGTCAGCGCGTTCGCGAAGCGCTCGAAGAACTGACCGTCGCCGCCGACGATCTGGATCTTCGCGTTGCCCATCGCGGTGGCCATGACCTCGGCCTGCGACTTCGCGATCTCGCGCTTCACCTCGATCGCGGCGAGCTCCACCGCCTTCTCCTTGTCGAGGCGGAGGCGGAACTCCTCGTGATCGCGGCCGACGCCGTCGAGGGCCTTCATGGCATTGGCCTTCTGCGCGAGGCCCGCGGCCTCGGCCTCGAGCTTCTGCTGGATCGCGCGCGCTTCTGCCTCGCCGCGCTTGGCGATGGCCTGCGCCTCCGCCTCACGCACGCGAGCGAGCGCCATGCCCTTGGCCTCTTCGCCCTGGATCTCGATGGTCGTCTTCTCGCGCAGCACCGTGGCCTCGGCCATGCCGGCCTTGCCCGCCGCCTCACCGCGCTTCTCGAGGACCTTGGCCTCCGCCATGCCCTTGTTCTCGAGGCCCGCGGCCTCCGCGGCCATCTTGCGCTCGAGGCCCGAGGCCTCCGCCTGCATCTTGCGCTCGACGACGAGCGCCTCGGCCAGGCCCTGCTTCTCGATCGCGGCCGCCTGCGCCTCGCGCACGCGCACCTCGGCGAGGCCCGCGGCAGCGTGCTCGGCCTGGATGCCCTCGGCGACGCGCATCTTGGCGCGCGCGTGCTTGTCCGCGGTCTCGAGGTCCGCGTCGGCGATGGTGAGGCGCTTCTTGGCCTCGTGGCGCGCGACGGCCTCGTCGGCCTCCGCCTTCTTCACGAGCTTGACCGCGGCCTCCTCGGCCGACGCGCTCGCCGTGATGACGACGGCTTCCTTCTGGCGCTTGGCCTCCGCGACGAGGCGGAGATCCTTGATGCGCTCCTCTTCCTCCGCGACCGTCTTCTCGACGGCGATGCGGCCGCGCACGACGTCGGCGATGTCCTTCTTCTGGACCTCGACTTCCTTCTCCTTCGCGATCGCGCCGAGCGTCACCTCGCGCTCGCGCACGATCTGCTCGAGGGCGCGCGCCTTCTCGACACGCTCGGTCTCCACGGCGATCTCGCGCTCGCGGCCCTTCTGCGCGATCGCGGCGCCGCGCTCCTTGTTCTGCTGCGCGACGAGGATCTCCTCCTCGTACTTCGCGCGCAGGACCTGCGTCTTCTTCGCCTCTTCGTCGGAGATGCGCTGCGCCTCCTGCTGCTCGCGGGCCTGGGCGGACACGATCTCCTTGTTCGTCTTGGCCTCGGCCTCGGCGCGACGCTGGTTGAACGCGAACATCGCCTCGTCGCCCTTGAGCGTCTGGCTGCCGATGTCCATGCGCTCCTTCTGGCGGAGCTCGTTCGTCATCACGTTCTGCACGGTCGTGATGTCGGTGATCTTCTTGATGCCCTGCGCATCGAGGATGTTCTGCGCGTCCATGAGCTCGAGCGGCGTCTGCTCGAGGTAGTCGATCGCGACGTCGTCGAGGACGAAGCCGTTGAGGTCGCGGCCGATGACCTCCTTGATCTGATCACGGAAGACCTCGCGCTTCTTGTAGAGGTCCTCGAACTCGAGCTGCTTGCCGACGGTCTTGAGCGCCTCGGAGAACTTCGCGGTGAAGAGGTGCTCGATCGTCTTCTGGTCGGACGCGCGCGCGGCGCCGATCGACTGCGCGACCTTGAGCACGTCCTCGACGGTCTTGTTCACGCGCACGAAGAACGTGACCTTGATGTCCGCGCGGATGTTGTCCGCGCAGATGAGGCCTTCCTTCCCGCGGCGATCGATCTCGACCGTCTTGACGGAGATGTCCATGATCTCCGCGCGGTTGATGATGGGCCACACCGTGAAGCCCGTGAATGTCACGTGCGGTTCGCCGCCGCCGAGCCCGACGCCGGTCTTGATCAAGGCTCGACCCTGATCGACCAGGCGATAGAAGCGCGCGAGCATCGCCAGGAAGCCCAGGACGAGCACCACTGCGGCTAGGACGACGCCCACGATCATCAGCTGGTTCGACGACATGATCCTCCCTCTGCCTCGTCTGAGCGAGGCCACGAGCGCGGCGGATCCAATCAGAGCCGCGCGCCCTTGTCACCGATCTCCTCGGGCCCTCGCGCCCGAAAACGAGCCGGCACGCTGGACATTCCCTCGACGTCGTGAAGAGCCTCGGCGCCGAATCGATGGATCAGGTCGGCTTTCCCGAAGCCTTCGCAGATCGCCCACGTTTCTGGCCGTTTTCCTCGATCTTGCTCATCGGCTCGACCTCGAAGCTCTCGGTCTTGGGGTCCCAGCCGAGAATGAGCGCCTCGTCGTCGCGCGCGAGCGCGTCCGGGTCCGCGCATCGAACCTGGAGCTGCAGGCCCGCGGCGCCGTCGTCGAGGTGGCCTTCGCCGAACTTGCCGTCCACGCGGCCGGTCGTGATGCGCACCACCTTGCCCACGAGCTCCTTGTGTCGCGTGCCCTGCTTGGTCGCGAAGAGCGGCGCGAGCGGGCGGATCGACGCGCTCGTCGCGAGGAGGCTCGCCACGAACGACGCGAGGAACACGAGCGCGCTCACTGCGACCGCGGGCAGAGGCAGCGCCGTCACGACGTTGGTGCAGAGCACGTAGCTCACGATCCAGCCGTAGAGGCCCAGGAACGAGAGCGTGATCGTCACCGGCACACTGCGGAGCTTCAGCGCAGAGAGCAGGCTCGTGAGAACGCCCTCCTTGGCCGCGACACCGTCGGCGAGCTCCGCACCACCATCGCCGACGTCGTGCGCGTGGCCGACGTCGGCTGCCACCTTGCCCTCCGCGCCGCCGAGCACGTTGAGGTCGAGCGCGCCCAGGATGACGGTGAGCCAGTACACGACCGACGCGATGACGAGGCAGGTCCACGGCAGCGTCGGCATCGCGAAGAGTGTGGCCAGGAGCTCGTCCATCGCAGGCACAGTCTGCCAGACACCGCGCGGGGATGGGCGATTCCACATCGGCGCTTGGCCCCGCGGGCGGACCACGCTAGTTTCCGGACGCGGGTGGCTGACGACAACGACATCCATGACGGCGACGCGCCCCGCTCCGCGGGAGGCTCGGCTCCGTCCACTGCACGGCGCGTTCGTGTCGTGTTCGTGGAGGATCTCGCGCTGCTGCGTCGGCTCGTCGTGTCGGCCCTCGCGTACGAGGGCATCGAGGTGCGCGGCGCGGGCTCGCTCTCCGAGGGTCTGGCGGCGGTCGTCGCCGGCGACGTGGACGTGCTCGTGACCGATCAGTACCTGCCGGACGGCACGGGCCGCGAGCTCGTCGATCACGCGCGCCGTGTTCGACCGGGTCTCAAGGCCATGTGCGTGTCGGGCTCGCCGCAGGGCGATGCCGTGTTCGATCTCGTCATCGAGAAGCCGTTCGACGTCGAGGTGCTGGCCGCCGAGATCCGGGCGCTCGCCGCGCGGTGACCGCGCTCGCGCGCGCACGCGATCGGAGCCCAGCGGGACGCGCGAGGCCTCTCGACCTCGGCCCCGAAACGGGGCAGATCCCGGCCGTGACCGAACGTACCGAGCTCGTCCTCGCGGAGCCCGAGCGGCATGGCCTCGCCGGGACGATCCGTCGCACCACTCGCATGGCGGTGATCACCGCGTGGACCTCGTGGGTCGTGGCGGGCGCGCGCCTCCGCGGCCTGCCGCCCGAAGGAACGCACGCCGCGGGTCTGCGACACTGGGCGGTGGGCGCGCGTCGCATCCTCGGCGTCGACTTCGACGTCGTGCACGGCGAGGCGCGTGCTCCCGAGCGTGCGCGCCTGGTGGTGGCCAACCACCGCACGCCTCTCGACATCATCCCGCTCATCCTCCTCTTCGGCGGGCACTTCCTCGCGAACCACAAGACGCGCAAGGCGCCGGTCATCGGCGGTGCAGCCGAGCTCGTCGGCACGATCTTCGTGGATCGCGAGGACCGACGCTCGGGCGCGAACGCGATCCGGCAGATGAAGCGCTACCTCGAGGAGAAGCGCACGGTCATCGTGTTCCCCGAGGGCACGACGCACGGCGGCGACGAGGTGCGGCCCTTCCAGCGAGGCGCGTTCCTCGCGGCCAAGGGGCTCGATGCGGAGATCGTGCCGGTCGGCATCGCGTATCCGCCCGGCCACGAGTTCGTGCAGCAGTCGCTGGGCGCGCACGCGCGTGGCTTCCTCGAGCGGCCGCAGAACCGCGCGTGGGTCTCGATCGGTGAGCCGATCGCCGCCGAGCACGTCGTGAAGGACGAAGAGCACGTGCGCTCGAAGGTGCAGGAGCTCGTCGAGCGCTCGCGCGCTGCGGCCGATGGTTGACACCCCGAGGGGTGCCGGCGAGCATCGTCGAGTGTGGCGCGGAAGGATCATCTTGAGCCTAGCCGTCGCGCCCGCGATGGGCTGCGAGCCGGAGACCGACATTCGCGGCGAGCTCGTCCTCGAGCGGATGGCGCCAGTGGATTTTCCGGGCGTCGCCACCGCCGTAGGCGTGCTCGACGATTGGGTGCTGATCACCTCGATCGAGTACCAGGCCCCGCAGCCCGAGCCGTGGGGCGAGGTGGTCTACGAGACTTTCGTGACGTGGGTGGATCCGGAGGACCACGTCGGAGAGCCCATCTCGCTCGGCCGCTCGAACCAGCCGCTCGTGGACCGCCCGCGGTGGGTGGCCTGGGACGGAGCGCTGTGGGGCTCGGTGATGGCGACCCAGGCCGAGGTGCCGCCGACGCAGCGGCACTTCGTCCGCATCGTCGGCATTCGCCCGGACGGGATCTCCTGCATGCTCGAGCCAGAGCTGGACTTCGTGGAGGACGACTTCGTAGGCACCGCGGGGTTCGGCACCGCGCTCGGTGGCTCGCACCCCGCCGTCCTCACCCCCACGGGTCCACTGTTCACAATCTCCGGATCCCCGCGGCACTGCGGCACGGTGAGCTACAGGCGTCCGCTCGGGATCGCCGTTGAGGAATGCAATGCCACGACGTCGTGGCTGACGCCGGCCGACTGCTCGACGGACGCTCTGCGTGAGTCGCTTTCCAACTGGCCGGTCGCCGACCGCGATCGGATCGGCATCTTGAGTTCCCGCTCCATTGGCGCCGTGACGTGGACGGTTGTCGGTGAAGGGACGAGTCCAAGGATCGTGGGCGATCCGCGACGCGCCTTCGAACGCCGTGTTCCGACAGCATTCGCTGATGAATCACACGTGCTCCTCCTCGAGGCAAGCGAGCTGGACGCGCGGTGCACCTTCGTCCGGGGGATGCGCTGGGACGGAACCGATGCCGGCGACGCGAGGTGGCAGTTGCCTTGCGCGGCCACCCGGCGCTCTACGCTAGGTCGCGACGAGCACGTCCGCACCGGACTCGGGGTCGACCTAGTGCGGTTGGGTTCAGTTGCGCTGGTCGCTGCACTCGACGGACCGACAGAACTGGACGATCGCCCGGCCGAGGCCCTCCTGGTCGCACTGACATCGCGCGGCCAGCGAGCGAGCCCCGCGGTGGGATTTCGGTCGGGTGCGGTCGTTGTAGGCACGCACGAGGAGCGCCTGGCCGTCGTCGCGCTCGAGTCAGACTGGGTGCTCAGACGGTATCGATGGGAAGAGAGGACGCCATGACGTTACAGTCGCGAGTTGGAGCGACCTACCTGTTGCTGGCGGTCCTCGCATTCTCCGGAGCTGGCTGTCGCGACATCCAGCCTCGGATTCGCACATCGGGTCACATCTTGGGTGGTCGTGACCGGTCCCGAGTCGGTTTTTCGGACGTTGAGAACGGTCGGCTCGTTGCGACGGACGCGTACCTCGGACCATTGCAATCGGAGGTCGGACGCCTCGGAGTCGCAAATCTCTCGCTCAGCGGGGCGTCGGGTTTTTCGCCTAGGGGTAACAGCGTGCTCGTTCGATACACGGGTGCGCCCCGACGGCGCGAAATGCTTGGTGTTGGTCACTGATGGTCGTGTGGAGTTGCAACTGGGAGAGTTCGAAGTCGCGAGCCGTGCGCGCAGCGGCGAGCGGGGAGACGCGTGCATGAGCCACGAGCCCGCGATCGCCGCCCTGCTCGGATCGATCCAGCTCGCGCTCGTCGCGGAGCGCGCGCGGGGCTGGCTGATCTACGACCTCCGAGGGCGCAGCGTCGTCGCGGCGCGGCTGCTCGGCCTGCGCGAGGGTGGGACGGAGCGTCGCTTCTTCTACTGGATCCCGGCCGAGGGCCTGCCCGTCGCCATCGTCCACCAGGACGACGCGTCGGGCCTGCCCGACCTGCCCGGCGAGCGCGCGCGCTATCGCACGGCGATCGAGCTCCGCACCACGCTCGAGGCGCACGTGCCGCGCGAGGGCACGGTGCTCGTCGAGCAGGCGCCGTTCGCGCAGATCGCAGATCTCGCGGTGCTCGACGAGGCGACGCTCTCGCTCCTGCGAGGCCGCGACACGATCGCGCGCACCTCGCTCGAGCTCGTCAATCGCTTCGTCGGTCCGCTGACGGGGGAGGAGCGAACGGAGCTCGAGGGCGTGGTCGCGGACCTCGCGGCGCTGCGCGGGGCGCTCGGACGCGCCGTGCAGTCGAGCACGTTCTCGACGTGGGATGCGCTCTACGAGCGTGTCGAGGCCGAGGCGAGCGCACGCACCCTCGTGCTCGGCAGCGAGTCCGGCTTCGCGATCGACACGCTCGCACGCGGACAGCGCGCGCCCGAGCGAGACGGCGGTGTGATCGTGCCCGGCTCGAGCGCGCGGCTCGACGTGTGGGCGTGCCGTCGCGGGGTCAAGGCGAGCTCGGGCGCGCGTGTGCTCGCCGTCGCCTCCGTCATGCTGTCGGCCGGCCCCGTGCCCGAGGCCCAGGCGGCGCTCGGGAGCTTGCTCGCCGCGGCGGAGGACGAGCTCTTGGCCTCTCTCGAGGAGCGATCTCGTCGTCTGCGCGTGCTCGGCAGCGAAGTGGCCGAGCTCGCCTACGACGCGCTCCGGCGGCGGAGCCTCGCGCCCGCCTCCACGTGTGTGGGCTGGCCGCTCGGCCCCGTCGCGCGCGGCTCGCACGCGAGCACGTTCGACGCGGAAGGCTTCGCCGACCCGCGCGAGCTCGTGCCCGGCACGGCGTGGGCCCTGCGTCTCGGCGTCGAGCAGGGCGGCGCGGTCGCGTGGCGCACGACCATCCTCGAGCGCATCGAGGCGGGCATCCGCGTGATCGCCCGGGGCACCGAAGCGCCGCTCGTCGTCCGCGTGGCCTGAGCCTCCGTCGTCGTCGCGACGATCAGGAGATCGCTTCGATGCGGCGGATGCCCTTGCGCGTGACCACGACGCGCACGCGATGCCAGCGGCCGTCGTCGCTCGTGTCGCCGGCGCGCTTGAGGCGATAGACGATGCCGAGGTTGTAGACGCGCGGCGCGCTCGCACGTGCGACCACGCCTGCGCGCGGATCGGCGAACGCGAACTGGCGCTTCGGATCGTCGGTGTGCGCGAGCCAGCGACGGAGATCGAAGCGATACACCTCGGTGATCGCTTCGAAGCGGGGCTCGATCGAGCGCACGAGCTCGCGATCCACGACGGTCGTCTTCTTGTGATAGAGGACCGTCTCGGGCCGCGCCTCCTCCTCGAGCGCCGAGACGCGCGTGGCGCGGCGCACCTCGAGGACCTCACGGGGCAGCTCTTCGAACGGGATGAAGCCCGACTGCTCCTCCATGCTGGCGAGGTCGTGCTTCTTGTTCGCGTCGCGGATGCGCCAGCTGCGGTCGGGGAAGTGGCGCGCGACGACGTCGTTGAAGAGCGTCTGCAGCAGGGCCTTGATGCGGTCCTTGGCGGCGTAGGCGAGGATGACGACGACGGCCCACTTGAAGAAGTCGGCGTGGAGGAAGCCGCCGGTGCCCGTCGTCATGCCGTTGGGGCTCCAGAGCGCCGCCGCGGTGGCGAAGGCCATCGCGACGCTCGCCGCGATCGCGTAGAAGAAGTGGAGCACCCACTGCGACGCGGTCTTGATCTGCGGCTCGAGCCACAGCACCGACGACGTGAAGCGCTTGAGCACGTGGCGGCGGAACTCGAGGTGCTCGGCCTCCCGCGAGGGCATGCCGACGCGGCCGATGCCGTCGAGACCCTGCGCTTCGCGATAGCGCGCCTCGGCGACCGCAGCCTCCTCCGCCTTCTGGATCAGCCCGTCGGGTGCCCGGGCGTCGCGCAGGCCGAACGAGAGGTTCGCCATCAGCGTCTCGAGCAGACGAGAGACGTCTTCGTCGATCCAGCTCGCGGCGGTCTTGACCGGATCTTCCATCGCGCGCGCGGGCTCCAGCGCGGCGCGCAGCGAGCGGCCGATCTTCGTCACGTCCGCGATCATCCGATCGGCGGCGGCGAGCGCGATGGCGCGTCGCGAGGGCGGCGAGCTCGTCTCGCCCGGCGCGGGGGGCACGATCGACGGCGTCGAGACGTCGAGCCCACCGAGGATGGAGCGGCGAGCCTCCACGCCCGCTGCGCGCACGATGCACGCGTAGAGCCTCAGCTCACGGAGGATCGCGGCCTCGTCGCGCGCCTTCACCGCCTCGCGCACGCGATCGAGCGCTGGCCCGCAGAGGTCGCTGAACTGCGTCTCGGGCACCGCGAAGCGGACGTACGACTGGAGGTCCGAGTAGAGGTCCTGCTTGTCGTAGGTGCGGCCCGAGAGGCGCAAGCTCTCCGGCGCGAAGAAGTACGCCTCCCACTCGAAGGTCTCGCTGCGCTGTTCGGGGCGCAGGTCGTAGTCGAGGAGGAACTCGAGGTGCGTGCGGTCGTGCACGCGGAGCGTCGCGTTCTCGTCGGGGCGAGAGAGATCGGCGAGCAGCGAGCCCCAGTCGCTCTGACGATCGTCGTCGTCCCAACCGGGCGGCTCGTCGTCGGCTTCGGGCGGCTCCGCCGGGGCCCGGCGCGGATGCGGCGCGGGCTCGAGCGACAGGCGCACCGCGGAGGGGCGCGCGGCCTCCTCGTCTTTCGCTTTCCGTGCCGGGGATGAGCTCATCTCTCAGGTCGCCTCCGCGACCACGAGGTCACGATCTTGACACACTCCCGTCACATGACCAGAGGGACCTCACGCCGGGGCAGGGGCTCGGAGGCACGGTCGAGGCGAATCGGCGCGAGGCAACTCGGCGCGAGGCGCTCGCGCCGACCGTGCTGGGCATTCGCGTCTCCGGGGCGCGAATTCGGAAGCTGGCGACCGTCGGTGCGGTTTCGTGCACCATGGTCCGCATCCGGACCGACTCGACACGCCCGAGCATGCACGACGCGCAGAGCCCGATCGCGTTCCTGCGGTCGCCGCACGCCATCCGTCAGCGCGCCGAGTCGGTGCTGTCGGCGGGGCTGCGAGACGAGCTCGCGCACTTCCGCGTGGACCTCGACCGCATGCCGGCGATCGTGGAGCGCGTCGCGCGCGTGACGCGTCGACGCTACCCGGACCTGCGCGTCCCGTGGCCGAGCCGGCTCGATCGCCTGCGCCTCGGTGGTCACGACCGCCTCGCGCCGTTGCGCGCGCGTCACGAAGGGGAGCCGGACGAGCGGGCGCGCGTGCTGTTCGAGGTCGCGATCATCTCGATCCTGCTCGGGGCCGGCGCTGGCTCGCGCTGGCGCTATCGCGAGCGCTCGACCGGCATCGAGCTCGGCCGCACCGAGGGCCTCGCGCTCGCGAGCTTCCACGCGTACGTCGACGGGCTCTTCTCCGCCGATCCGGCGCTCCCCTTGCGCGCCGACGCGGACGCGCTCGACGCGCTCGACCCGCTCCGCTTCGCCCGTGCGCTCAACGTGCGCACCGACAACCCGATGGACGGGCTCGCGGGCCGCACCGAGCTCATGTCGCAGCTCGGCTCCGCGATGCGCGCGGCGTCGCACTTCTTCGGCGACCAGCCGCGCCTGGGACGCCTCTTCGATGCGATGAAGGCACGCGCGACGCCTCGCGCCGACGGCCGTCGCGCCATCCCCGCGCGCCGCATGCTCGCGATGATCCTCGAGGCGTTCTCTCCCATCTGGCCGAGCCGTCACACGGTGATGGGCGTGAGCGTCGGTGACGTGTGGCCCCATCCGGCAGCGGGCGGGACCGGGCCCAGCGCGGGCCTCGTGCCGTTCCACACCTTCTCGCAGTGGATGGTCTTCTCGCTGATCGGCGTGCTCGAGGAAGCGAGCCTGATCGTCGAGGACGTCGACGAGCTGCCGGGGATGACCGAGTACCGCACGTGTGGCCTCTTCGTGGACGACGGCGTGCTCGTGCCGCGCCACGAGGACGTCACGCGGGTCGTGCACGACGTGGGCAGCGAGGTGATCGTCGAGTGGCGCGCGCTCTCGCTCGCCCTGCTCGGGCGCGTCGGCGAGGGCCTGCGCGTCGCGCTCGCGCTCGGCGACGACGCGTCGCTGCCCTCTGCATGCGTGATCGAGGGCGGCACGTGGTCGGCGGGGCGCGAGGCCGCCAAGGAGAAACGCGCGAACGGCGCGCCGCCGATCGTGGCCCGGACCGACGGCACCGTGTTCTGACGCTGGAGGCGAGCATGAGCTGGACCCCTGACGCGCTGGCCGATCTCTCCGGCAAGACCTTCGTGGTGACGGGCGGCAACTCGGGCCTCGGGCTCGAGGCCATGCGCATCCTCGCGGGCAAGCGCGGCCGCGTGGTCTTCACGGCGCGGAGCGAGCGCAACGCCACCGCGGCGCTCGAGGACGTGCGGCGCAGCGTGCCGAGCGCGGACGTGGATCACGTGCTGCTCGATCTCGCGAGCCTCGCCAGCGTGGAGGAAGCGGCGGCCGCCATCCTCGCGAAGTGTCCTCGCATCGACGCGCTCGTGAACAACGCGGGCGTGATGCAGACGCCGGCCTCGCGCACCAAGGACGGCTTCGAGCTCCAGATCGGGACGAACCACCTCGGCCACTTCCGCCTCGACTCGCTCCTCTTCTCGCGCATCGAGGCGTCGTCGGGTCGCGTCGTTCCCGTCTCGAGCATCGCCCACAAGATGGGCAGCGTGAACGTGGGCGATCTCTTCTTCGACGAGCGCCGCTACGACCCGACCGTCGCGTACTCGCAGTCCAAGCTCGCGAACCTGATGTTCGGGCTCGAGCTCCATCGTCGCCTCGTCGCGCGCAAGAGCACGGTGCGATCGATCCCGTGTCACCCGGGCTACGCCGCGACGAACCTCCAGAGCGCAGGCGTCGGCATGGAGGGCGGGAGCAAGCTCCTTCGCGCGGTGTACTCGGTGACCAACCGCGTGCTCGCGCAGCCCGCCGAGCAGGGCGCGTGGCCGCTCGTCTTCTCCGCGGCCGATGCCTCGGCGAAGTCCGGCGAGTACTACGGGCCGACGGGCTTCTACCAGGCACGCGGCCCGGTCGGTCCCTCGTACGTCGCCGAGCACGCGAAGGACGAGGCCGTCGCACGCGCGCTCTGGGACAAGAGCGAGGCGCTGGTCGGCCCCTTCTTCGGCTGATCGAGAGGCTTGCATCGCGGCGACCGGACGGGGCATGCCTCCGTCGATGTCCTCTCGCGGGTCCACGCCGGAGCCTCCGGTCTTGTTCGATGCGGTGCGCGTCGCCCACGTCGAGGGGCCCGTGGGCATCGTGCTCGCCAGCCGGCGCGACGATCTCGTGGCCGATCTGGTGCTCGCGCTCGGGTGTCGCGTCCTGCCCGATGGCCGGGTCGTGCTGGTCGTCTCGCGGAGCGCGGGCGCCTCGGTGCTCGCGTGCCTGGACGAGGGCCACGGCCTCGCGGCGACCTTCAGCATGCCGAGCACGCACCACACGCTGCAGCTCAAGGCGCCACGCGCCTCGTGGAGCGCGGCCACGCATGCCGATCGCGAGGCCGTCGCGCGCTATCGCCGCCTCTTCGCGCGCGAGCTCGCCAGCGTGGGCTTCGGCGCCGAGTACTCGAACGCGTTGCTCGCGGCGCGCGAGGACGATCTCGTGGCGGTCACCTTCCTGCCGGACGCGGCCTTCGAGCAGACGCCGGGACCACGTGCGGGAGCGACGATCGTCCAGGAGCCCGGCAAGGAGCGCTCGTGACGGGGCTCGGCCTCGATGCGATCCGGGACTGCCTCGACGGTGCGACGCCCTCCGTGCTGGCGACCTGCGCACGCGACGGCACGCCCAACGTCACCTACCTCTCGCAGGCCACGTACGTCGACGCGGATCACCTCGCGCTCTCGTTCCAGTTCTTCTCGAAGACGCGCGCGAACGTCCTCGAGAACCCACGCGCGCGCCTGCTCGTCTGGCATCCCGTCTCTGCGGCGGTGTACCGGCTCGAGGTGCGCTACCTCCGCACCGAGACGAGCGGCCCGGTCTTCGAGCGCATGCGCGCGATGCTCGCGGGGATCGCCTCCCACAGCGGGATGGATGGAGTGTTCCGCCTGCGCGGGGCGGACATCTACCGCGTCGAGACGATCGACGCGGTGCCCTCGGCCGCGACCCCGTGCGAGCCACCTCGTGGCTCACGCCTGGGGCCGCTCCGGCGCGTGTGTGACGCGCTGCGCGGCGCCGGTGATCTCGAGGCGCTCCTCGACGGCACGCTCGCCGCGCTCGAGAGGGAGCTCGGCCTCACGCACACGATGATCCTCGCACACGACGCTGCGCGCGCGCGGCTCACCGCCGTCTCGACGCGAGGCTACGACACGCCGGACGTGGGCTCCGAGGTCGCGATCGGCGCGGGGGTCATCGGCGTGGCTGCGCGCGAGCGCGTCGGCGTGCGCATCGCGCATCTGCCCTCCGATCGCGCCTACCTCGCCGCAGTGCGCGAGGGGGTCGTGCGCGAAGGAGTTGGCCCGGGCGCGGAGGTCGCGTGGCCGGGGCTCGCGCGGCCGGGCAGCCAGGTCGCCGTCCCCATCGTCGCCGGAACGAGCTTGCTCGGCGTGCTCTTCGCGGAGAGCCCCGAGGAGGGCCGCTTCGGCTACGACGACGAGGACGCGCTGGCGGTGGTGGCCTCGCACCTCGCCGCGTCGTGGTCCGCCCTCGAGCGTGCACTCGACGACGGACCGCGCGCACCCGAACCGATCGTGGCGCCCGCGTCGGGGCGGCCCGCGGTGCTCAAGCACTACCGCGAGGACGACTCCGTGTTCCTCGACGACGCATACGTCATCAAGGGAGTCGCCGGCGCCATCCTCTGGGCGATGGCCCAGGACCACGTGGCCACGGGCCGCACCGCGTTCACGAACCGCGAGCTCCGCGTGGATCCACGAATCCCGCTGCCGGCGCTCGGCGAGAACCTCGAGGCGCGCCTCGTGCTCCTCGTGCGCCGCCTCGAGGCGAAGGGCTCGTGCCTGCGCCTCGTGCGTGTCGGCCGCGGCAGGCTGCAGTTCGAAGCGAGCGCACCGCTCGAGCTCGTCGACGTCGGCTGACGACCGCTCAGCGCAGCGCGGCCGAGAGCGCCCCGTACGCGTCGCGCGAGAGCGTGCGCTCGGCGATCGCCATCACACCGGCGAAAGCCTCCGGCGGCGCGCCCGCCTTCATGCCCTGGAGCATGGCGAGCCGCTCGCCGTGGTGGAGGGACGGGATCATCCAGCGGTGGAACCCGGCCATCGCGTCGGGAGGGATCTGTGCGAGCAGCGCGCCGAGGATCGCGAGCAGCTCGGCGTCGGTGTAGGCCCCGTGGAGGAGCGCCATGTTCTCGCGCTCCTCGCGCTCCATGTGGAGGAGGCTCTCGCCGACGAAGACCGCGAGGTCGCGGTAGAGGCTCGAGGCGAGCTCACGGCGTCGCGACGGCGGGCTCGCGCTCACTCGCGCGACGGCCGCGCGGATCGACGCGATCGCGGCCTCGTGCTCGACGTGCTCGTCGCGCGTGCTCGTGCCGCCACGAGGGGCTCGACGATCGATCGCGTCCTCGAGGAACTCGTCCTCTTCGCGCAGGTGGCGGGAGAGCAACGCCAGGACGGCCTCGAGCTCTGCCGTGGTCGTCGACCACGCGCGCTCGTCGTCCGGGTCGGTCGCGCCCACCGCGGTGAGCACGTGCCCGAGCGCGGCGCGCAGGCCCTTGTGCACGGCCGAGTAGAGGTCCGGGCGGGGCTCCGCGCTCGGCTGGGGGTGAGGGGTGCGGATCGTCTGCTGCACTTCGGTCTGCATGGTTGGGCTTCTCCTCGCACCGCGTCGCGGCGCAGGACCCAAGGTGAAGGATTGGCCGTGATCCGCAGCGGAAATGCCTCGGAAGAGGATCGGAAGAGAACCTTCAGACGACACGCGAGAAGCTTCTCGTGGCCAGCCCGAAGCTTCTCGTGGCCAGCCCGAAGCTTCTCGTGGCCAGCCAGAAGCTTCTCGCGTGTCGACCGAAGCTTCACGGTTGCCGGGCGTTGCCAGCTGCGGGGAGCGTCACGCGCGTGGTCGGCCGCGACGTCCCGCGCTCGCGGGTGGGTGCTCGGCGAGGAAGCGATGGAGCGTGGCGCGGCTCACGCCGAGCGCGCGTGCGGCGTGCGTGCGGTTGCCGTCGGCGTCGGAGAGAGCCTGGGCGACGCGCCGCGACGTGAGGGCCACGCGCTCGCTCGCCACGCGGCGCTCCGTCGGTGCCAGCCCGAGATCCTCGGCCTCGATCACGTCGCCCTCGGCGATCGCCCACGCGCGCCGCAGCGCTTGCTCGAGCTCGCGTACGTTGCCGGGGAACGGGTGCGCGAGCAGGGCGGCCAGGGCGCGGCGCGAGAGCTTGCGACCATGGCGCCCCTCGTGCGCACCGAGCTCGTCGAGGATCGTCTGCACGAGCAGCGGGATGTCGCTCGCGCGCTCGCGCAGCGGTGGCAGCTGCACCGTGACGCCCGCGAGGCGGAAGTAGAGATCGCGACGAAAGCGGCCACGCTCGACCTCCTGCTCGAGGTGGCGGTGCGTCGCGGTGACGACGCGCACGTCGATCGGCACGGTGCTCCGACCGCCGACGGGGCGAACCTCCTTCTCTTGCAGCGCGCGGAGCAGGCGCACCTGCATCGAGGCCGGCATCTCGCCCACCTCGTCGAGGAAGACCGTGCCACCGCTCGCGCTCCGCAGGAGGCCCGCGTGATCGCGCGTCGCGCCCGTGAAGGCGCCGCGCACGTGCCCGAAGAGCTCGCTCTCGAGGAGCTGCTCGGGCAGCGCGCCGCAGTTGATCGCGAGGAACGGGCCGTCTCGCCGCGGGCTCGTGTCGTGCGCCAAGCGCGCGAACAGCTCCTTGCCGGTGCCGGACTCTCCCTCGATGCAGAGCGAGAGATCGGTGCGCGCGACCTTGCGCACGAGCTCGATCGCGGCGCGGATCGCGGGCGCCTCGCCCACGATGCCTCCGGGCGCGTCGCGACGGGCGCGTCGATCTTCGCTCGCGAGCAACGCGGCCATGCGATCGGCCTCGACGAGGTGCGCGCTCGCGCGCTCTTCGGCCGCTGCGCGTAGCTGCTCGGCCTCGCGCAGGCGGGCCTCGCTCGCGCGGTGGAGGCGCGAGTTCTCGAGCGCGAGGCCCACGACGTCGGCGAAGCCCTGGGCGATCTCGGCGACCGCCGCGTCGAAGCGGCCGCGCTCGAAGCGGTGATCCAGGTAGAGCGCGCCGCGCACGCCCGAGGGCGATCGCACCGGCACGCAGACGATCGAGCGCAGCCCGAGATCGAGGATCGAGCGGGAGCCTGCGAGCTCGGGATCTTCCGTCGCGCTCGCGGTCACGAGGGGCTCGTTGCTGCCGAGCACGCGATCGGCGACGGAGCGCGAGAGACGAAAGCGCGGCTGCTTGATCGTGTCGCGATCGAGGTTGCGTGCGACGGCGACCTCGGCGCGCTTGCCCTCGCGTGACAGCAAGAGGAAGCCGCGCTCGGCGGCCGTGGCAGCGATGGCCTCGTCGAGCGCGGCCTCGAGGAGCCGGGCCTCGTCGTTCTCGAGCAGCGTGCGGCGCACGAGAGACACGAGCCGTGCGCCCACCGGCCCCAGGCCGCGCTCGGGGCTCGCGGGCGGGGTGTCCGCCTGCGTGGCCGATCGTGTCGGGGTGCCGAGGGCCTCGCTCCACCGCCGCACCAAGCGCTCGCGCAGGCCCGCCGGCGTGCGGGCCGCGAGCTCACCGAGGCGTCGTCGGAACGCGAGCTCGTGGGCCTCGGCCGCGCCCGTGCCGAGGCTCGCGTGGGCGCGCACGAGGAGAATGGACGCTCGCAGCTCCGCCTCGGGCTGGTGATCGCGGGCCGCGCGCTCGAGGGCCGACTCGGCCAGCACCGAGGCCTCGCTCGCGCGGCCCGCGGCGAGCGCGACGGACGCGCGCAGCACCCCGGCGCGCGCGGTGAGCCCGGCCGCCTCGAGCGCGTCGTCGTGCGCATCGAGCCGCACCTCGCGTGCGCCCTTCGCGACGGAGATCTCGCAGCCGAGCACGGCGGCCTCGAGCTCCTGTCGTCGTGCGCCGAGCTTCGAGAACGTCTCGCGCGCGCGGCCCGCGCCCTCTCCGGCGGCCTCGAAGGCGCCGCGTTCCTTGGCGAGCTCGGCACGCACGAGCTCGCTCTGCGCGCGCACGAGGGCGGCGCCCGCGCGCTCGGCCACACGGTCCGCGCGCGCGAGGATCTCGGCGGCCTCTTCGTCCGCGCGGAGCGTCTGGTGCAGGGCCGCGAGGTTCACGAGCGTGGTGGCGAGCGACGCGTCTCGACCGAGGTGCTCGGCGAGCGTCGCGGCGCGCTCGTAGCTCGCGATCGCGCGCGCGACGTCGCCGAGGAGGTGGTGTGCCGTGGCGACGTTCGTGACGTACGGCGGCAGCGCGCTCACGTCGCCCGCGGCCTCGGCGTGCGCGAGCGCGGCTTCGTGGTGCGAGAGGGCGCGCGTCGGATCTCCCGAGAGCCCCGCGATCGCGCCCAGGCGCGCCTCGACGAGCGCGAGCAGACCGCGATCTCCTTCGGCGAGCGATCGCGCGTGCTCGGCGATGCGACGAGCCTCACTGGGCCCGCCACCAGCGAGCGCCAGATCGGCGGCGACGTTCTCGATGCGCACGCGCGACACGCGATCGAGATCGTCGAGCGCCCGCGCGCGCGCGACGAGCGCCGAGGCATCCTCGAGGCGGCCGCTGGCGTAGGCGGAGCTCGCCGCCACGACCAGCGCGAGCGCGCGGGGCTCGGGTGGCGCCCGCTCGTCGACGGCCACCGCGCGCGCCTCCTCGAGCGCGGCCTCGAGCGCGCCCGTGCGCTCGAGCCAGCGGGCGCGCCGAGCGCGATCGAGGTGGGTGCGCGCTCCGTGAGGGATCGTGTCCAGGCTCGCGAGCGCCTCGGCGAGCGCGGACGTGCGCGACAAGGCCCAGGCCCGCAGGCGAGCGACCTCGTCACCGCGATCGGAGCGCGAGAGCTCCTCGAGGACCGCGCGTGGTGCATCGCGCGCTGCGGCCTCCCGCGCCCGCGAGAGCCTCGTGGGCAGCGGAGCCACCTCGGCTCGATCTCTCGCGTCGTTCGCTCGCGCGACACCGGCGCGTGCGAGCGCGTCGCGCAGCGCGCCCGGACCCCGGCGGTCGAGCGCGTCGATCACCGCGTGCACGAGCCCGCGTCGCTGCTCCGTCCTCGACAGCACGAGCGCGCGATCCTCGGGTGCGAGCTCGAGCGCGCGTGCGGTGAGCGCGCGAGCGAGCTCCGCCGAGTCCACCGGCGGCACCTCCACGCGAACGCGACGCACACCCGCGAGCGAGGCCTCGAGGGCGGCGTCGAGGCCGACGAGCACGAGGCACCCTCGCCCCGAGGCGGCCAGCGTGCGTGCGGCGATCGCGAGGTCGGCGCGGAGGTCGGGGCTGGCGTCGTCGGCGCCGTCGATCACGCACACGAGGCCCCGATCGATCGCGCCGCGGCACGCGCGCTCGACGAGTCGCTCTCGGTCCTCGGTGTGCGGCGCGTCGAGGAGCGGCCCGAGGCCCGCGAGGCCTCCGAGCAGGTCGCGCGCCCCCGCGCAGGCGAGCTCTCTCGTGCGCTCGGCGCCTCGCAGGCGGAGCCCGACCGCGCGCGCGGCGAGGGTGCGCGTGAGGTGGGTGCGGCCACCGCGCGGCGGGATCGAGACCGCGACGATCGAGCCCTCGTCGCGGATGATCGCGGCCTCGAGCTCGGTGATCGCCGGCGCGAGGGGATCGTCGTGTCCCGCGTGCGCGCGCTCGGCCGCCCGCGGCAGTGCACCGAGCGACGCGAGCGCCGCCTCGAACGACGGCGGGCGCGCGTGCGCCGCTGCGCGGCTCGAGGCCTCGATCAGCGCATCGAGGTCGCGATCGAGGCCGCCGAGCCCTGCCTCGCTCAGCGTGCGCGCGAACGCGAAGAGCTCGCTCCGTGCGCTCGTCGGTCCGCCCTCGAGGAGCTCGGGCGCGAGGAAGCCGGCCGTGCCGCCTCGCGCGCTCGCGCCGAGCGGCGTCGCGAGACCGAGATCGAGGAGGCGCACGCGGTCGTCGTCGTCCACGAGCACGTGGCTCGGCTTGAGGTCGCCGTGGGCGAGCCCCAGCTCGTGGAGCGCGAGGAGGCTGCGCAGGAGCGCCGTCGCGATCGCGCGTGCCCGCTCGGGCGAGCGCGCGCGCGCGTGATCGAGCGGGCGACCCTGCACGTCTTCGAGCACGACCGCGAGCTCGTCCCCGTGCTCGCTCACGCCGAGCACCCAGCGCGCGTCGGGCGCGCCCACGCGCAGCCTCAGCGCGACGAGCGTGTCGGCCTCGCGGCGGAGCGCCTCGCGCGCCGCGGGCTCGCTCGCTCGCTTCACGATCACGTCGGGACCACCGAGCACGTCGCGCGCGCGCACGACGCCGGGACCGAGCGTCTCGCGGCCCTCGAAGCGACGGAGGACGAAGGGAGGGGGCGTCAGCGTGTCGCTCCTGGAAATGTCTCGATGAGACGATACGAACTGTCGCAAGACACTTTACGGTCGTCCAACGTAGAGGATCCAGCGGAACCAGCGTGGCACTGGGCTTGCGGAAGGCGTGGGCATCCCCTCATCGGAGGTCACCATGCGTCTGGGCTCTCTCTTCCTCGTCACCGCTTCGCTCCTCGCACTCGCCGGCTGCCAGAACGAGCCGCTCGGTCGCTCGAGCTACGCCGTCACCGCGTGCACCGACGACGACCTCTGCGCAGCGGGCGCGAGCTGCGTCGAGGGCCACTGCCTCGAGGCCTGCGCCGCGGACGCCGACTGCCCCGCGGGCGCCGTCTGCGTCGATGGGAGCTGCTGGGCCGGTCGCGGCGCGGGCTGCATGACCGACGCGGACTGCGACCCCGCCTCGGTGTGTGCGGCGGGCACGTGCGCGGTGCTGCCCGCGTCGATCGACTGTGCGACCGACGGCGAGTGCCCGATGGGCTCGGTCTGCGACGCCGGCACGTGCCGCGTCGACGTGGGTTGCTCGCCGGTGGCCGAGTCCTGCGGCGACGGGATCGACGACGACTGCGACGGCGCGGTGGACGAGTCGTGCGGTGGCTCGTGCGCCACCGACGCGGACTGCGCGGCGGGTCAGGCGTGCGCGATGGGCACGTGCGTGACCACCGACCCGACGACGTGCTCGTCCGACGCGGCGTGCGCGGCCGGCGAGGTCTGCGTGATGGGCGCGTGTGTGCACGAGCCCGTCTGCGACATGGTCGAGCGCTGCGGCAACGGCCTCGACGACGACTGCAACGGCGAGGTCGACGACGGCTGCGGCGCCGCGTGCATGGCGGACTCGGACTGCGCGGCCGGTGAGGCGTGCATCGCCGGTGTGTGCGGCGCGAGCCACACCGCGTGCATGGCGGACTCGGACTGCGCGGCCGGTGAGGCGTGCATCGCCGGTGTGTGCGGCGCGGGCCACACGGCGTGCATGGCGGACTCGGACTGCGCCATGGGGGAGGCGTGCGTGGACAACCTCTGCGTCGGGGGCTCCATCGCCTGCATGACGAACGCCGACTGTGCGGCGGGCCAGCTGTGCGTCGCGAACGTGTGCACGGGCGGTGATCCGGCGTGTCGCGCCGAGATCTGCGGCAACGCCGTGGACGACGACTGCGACGGCCTCGTCGACGACGGCTGCGATCCCTCGGCGTGCGCGAGCGATGCCGACTGCGCGATGGGTCAGGTCTGCGTGATGGGCGCCTGCACGGCGGCCTGATCGCGCTCCTGCGCGGAGCTCGCGCCTGCATCGAGCGAGCTCGCCGTTCCCCTTTCACCTGCGACACTCCGAGAGACCCATGCCCAGCCCGAACCGATCGACCCACGTCCGTACGCGCGCGCCGCGTCGGCTCTTCGAATCGCTCGTGGCCTTCTCGCTGGTGTGGGTGCTCTCGGGGTGCTTCGCGACACCCATCCCCGATCCGCCGTCGCTCGACGTGACGCGCATGTCGCTCCGCGCCGCCGGCGACGGCATGGTGCGCCTCGCAGGCGCGGCCGGCGCGGTCCGCCCGGGCAGCCGCGCGCTGCGCGTGACGAACGTGACCGATCCGTCGACGCCTTCGCGCGCCACGGTGCTCGCGGCGGCGGACGGCTCGTTCGGCGTGAGCCTCCTCGGCGCCACGATCGACACGCTGTACGTGGAGGGCATCGGGGTCACCGACGACTTCGAGCTCGCGGTGCGTCGCGAGGGCGGTCGCGTCGTCGCCGCCGATCCGGGAGGTGACCGCGACATGGATGGCTCTCCCGACGCGATCGACTGTGCGCCCGACGACCCGATGCTCGTGGGCGGCCGCTGTGGCCTCGCGACGTGCGCCACGGGGATGGACTGCGCCGCCGGACAGGAGTGCGTCGACGGCGTCTGCATCGCCTCGATGTGCATGCGCGCCGAGGTCTGCGGCAACGGCCTCGACGACGACTGCGACGGGCTCACCGACGGTGGCTGCAGCGCGCCGTGCATGTCCTCGCTCGACTGCGTCGCCGGCGAGAGCTGCGTGATGAACGTGTGCACCGCGACCGCCTGCACGCTCGATGGGGACTGCGGCGCGATGGAGCGCTGCGCGATGGGCATCTGCGTCGCGTCGAGCTGCGCGACGGACGGCGAGTGCGCGATCGGTGAGGAGTGTCTGGCCGGTGCGTGCGTGCCCGCTGCGTGCATGACCGACGCCGACTGCAGCGCCGAGCTCGTGTGCCAGGCCAACGTCTGCGCGGCGCCGAGCTGCATGACGGACGGCGACTGCGCGCCCTCGTACCGCTGCACCATGGGCACGTGCGTGCTCGCGACGTGCGCGAGCGAGGCGGACTGCGCGATGGGCCAGGCCTGCGTGATGGGCCTCTGCCGCTGACGGCGCGGCTTGCGCAGCGAACACGCCTTCCTCGCGCTATCGTGCGCGCATGGCCGCACCGTTTCGCACCGCCATGGAGGCCGCGCAGGCCGCGCAGACCCTCCAGAGCTCCGAGGATCGAACCCACGCCGCGCTCGCGCACATCCTCGGGGCGATCGTCGGTCTCATGACGGCGGGCGTGCTCTTCCCCGTGGCGGCGCCGACGCTCGTGCTCGTCATCAACTCGAGCCGCAACCCGTTCGTGCTCTTCCACGTGAACCAGGCCGCGTGGTTCCAGGCGCTGCTCTCCGCGATCCAGGTCGTGTCCGCGATCGTCTTCGTCGTCCTCTACTTCGTCACGTGCGGCATCGGCGTGATCCTCCTCGTGCCGCTCGTGCCCGTGTTCCTCGTGGGCTGGATGCTCTCGGTCCTCTTCCCCGCGTACCTCGCCTACCAGGCGTACAACGGGCAGTGGGCGATGTACCCGTACCTCGGGAAGTGGGTGCTCGATCAGGAGTCGCCGCTCGTCGCCGACTGAGAGATGGAGAAAGAATCTCCGCCTTCGAATCGGGCCGCGGGGGAGGGGGGGCCGATGCTCAGGCGTCTCGAGTCGATTGTTTCTCGGTCGTCCCTGAGTTTCTGCGCGCCATTCGGCGCGCGCTCGGGGGCTCAAGCGCCCCCGGACCCCCGTCGCTCGATCGTCGAAGACTCCTCCTCGCTCCTGCTCCAGGGGTGAGCTGCGCTCACCCCGCCGCAGGGCGCCCCGATCGATTGTTTCTCGGTCCCTGAGCGGCGACGAGGGTGCGGCTGTCGGCGAGGATCGCGTCGAGCACCGCGAGCACGAGCGCCTCGGGCACGCCGAGCCGGGCCGACTCGGTCACGAGCGCGGCGCGCATCTGGGCCTCGCGCGCGGGATCGATGCGCGGGAGATCGTGCGTGGCCTTGAGCGTGCGCATCTCCTCGACGATCGCGCGCCTCGCGGCGAGCAGGGCCACGAGCGCACGGTCGGTCTCGTCGATGCGGGCGCGCAGCGCGGCGAGGTGGTCCGTCGGCGAGGACGACATGGGCCGCGCCTTACCACGCAGGGCTGCGATAGACTCGCGTCGTGCTGGAGCGGGTCGTACGAGAGGCGTATCGGCGTGAGCAGATCCCGGCGATCGCGCTCTGGGCGCTCGCGGCCGACGGCATGCACGCGTGGTTCGCGATGCTGCGCAAGGGGCTCGAGCCCGCGCTCGGGTCGCGCGAGCGCGCGGAGGCCGAGATCGCACGCGCCGCGACGCTGGCCTACCGAAAGCGATGGGCAGCGCTCCTCGAGCGACATCCCACGCTTTCGCGCGACACCGAGGCGCCTGCGCGCGTGCTCGGTGCGCTCTCGCTCGTCGTGCGCGATCCGAAGCGACGCGCGTGGCCGTTCCGTGGCCTGCCGGGGGCTCCGCCGTCCGGCCGGCGCGCGCACCTCGCCGCCGAGTGGGAGCTGCGCGCGCTCTCGGCGACCGATCGCTGGCACGAGGTGACGACCCACCTGGGCGAGATCCTCATCGCGCTCACGCAGACGCTGCCCGCCGCGATCCCCGTGGGCGCGAACGCGACGCTCGGCCAGATCTGCTTCGAGGGTGGTCGCGCGACCGCGGCGCGCGCCAAGAAGATCTTCGCGCTGCCCGATCGCCCCGAGAGCGCGATCGAGGTGTTGCGCATGAGCGAGTACGTCTTCCGCGTGAACCCGCACCACTGGCACGAGGCCGACGCGGCGGCGAACACCGGCATGATCGAGGGCACCGCCTGCCCGTGGTTCACCTCGCCGGGCTGGTCGATGATGCACTGCGGGATCTTCGGGCAGTTCCAGGCGGGCATCTCGTCGGTCTTCGGCCTGCGTTACCAGCTGACCAAGACCATTCCCAAGCACGGCGGCACCACCTGCCGCATCGACCTGCGTCCGCTCCGCAAGAAGGACGGAACGCCCGTCGCGCTCGCGTGACCCAGGGCTCGCTGCCTGGCGCGGTGCCCGCGAGCCGCTATCAACGCGCCCGATGAGCATCCGCCGCACACCCGAAGTCCTCGCGCCGGCCGGTGATCGGGCCGCGCTCGAGGCGGCCATGCGCGCGGGCGCCGACGCCGTGTACTTCGGCCTCTCGCAGTTCAACGCGCGTGCACGCGCCGCGAACTTCGACGAGGCGGGCCTGTCCGAGGTGCTCGCGGCCCTCCACGCGCGGGGCGTGAAGGGCTACGTGACGCTCAACACGCTCGTCTTCGATCACGAGCTCGAGGCGATGGAGCGGGCGATCCGCACGTGCGCGGCCGCGGGCGTCGACGCGATCATCGTGCAGGATCTCGGCGTGCTCGCGATGGCGCGCGCGATCGCGCCCGGCCTGCGTGTGCATGCCTCGACGCAGATGACCTGCACCGACGCCGAGAGCGTGCTCTTCGCGCGGGATCACGGCGCCAGGCGCGTGGTGCTCGCGCGCGAGCTGGGCCTCGAGGAGATCCGCGCGATCCAGGAGCGCTGCGACGCCGAAGGTGGCGTCGAGCTCGAGGTCTTCGTGCACGGCGCGCTCTGCATCGCGTACTCCGGCCAGTGCCTCACGAGCGAGGCCATCGGTGGCCGCAGCGCGAACCGCGGCGCGTGCGCGCAGGCGTGCCGCCTGCCGTACACGCTGGTCGTGGACGGCGTCGAGCGGCCCGACGGCGAGCGGGCGTACCTGCTCTCGCCCGAGGACCTCGAGGCGAGCGCGCTCGTGCCCGAGCTGGCCGAGATCGGCGTCAGCTCGCTCAAGATCGAGGGACGCCTCAAGGGGCCGGCGTACGTGGGCGCCACGACACGGCTCTACCGCGAGGCGACCGACTCCCTCGCGTCGGGTCGCGCGGCGTCGCTCGAGGACGTGCGGCGCGAGGCGCTCCAGACCTACTCGCGCGGCTCGGGCGCAGGCTTTCTGCGGGGCGTCGATCACCAGCGCCTCGTGCCGGCGCGCGGCTGTGATCACCGCGGGCTCACGGTCGGGATGCTCCGTGCGGTCTCGCCGGAGGGACGCCGCACCTGGCTCGTGCTCGACGCGATCGAGACGCCGATCGCGCGCGGCGACGGCCTGCTCGTCGAGGGCGGCCTCGCGGGAGAGGGCGAGGTCGGCGGACGCGTGTGGAACGTGGAGCTGCGCGAAGGGCGCGTGTGGCGAGACGTCGAGCGCGCCGAGGCGGGCAGCGAGGTGCGCGTGTGGCTCGGCCCCGATCGCGATCGCGACGCCGAGCGCGCACGCGTCGGGCACAGCATGTTCAAGAACGACGATCCCGCGCTCGAGAAGGCGGTGCTCGCGCGGCTCGAGCGAGAGCCACACCGAGAGCCGATCGCGATCACGATCTCGGGCTCGACCGGCGCGCCGTTCGTGCTGCGCGGCGAGAGCCGGAGGGGCCTCGTCGCGGAGGTCGAGGGCGACGCGATCGTCGACGTCGCCAAGAAGCTCCCGACCTCGGACGACGTGATCCGCGACGCGATGTCGCGCCTGGGCGAGACGACGTTCGCGCTCGAGTCGCTCACGGTCGCGCTGCCGGAGGATCGCTTCATCCCCGTCTCGTCGCTCCAGCGTGCGCGCCGAGCGCTCACCGACGCGCTCACGCGCGCCGCGGCCCGATCGATCCCGACGACGTCGGTCGATGCGATCTCGCTCGTCGCCGACGCGTCGCCGCCGAATCGCGCGCCCGCACCCGGTGGCCTCTACGTCCTCTGCCGCACGCTCGAGCAGGCGCGCGCCGCCCTGGCCGAGGGCGCCGACGGCGTCTACCTCGACTTCCTCGAGCTCACGGGCACGGGCCAGGCGCTGCGCGCGCTGCGCGCCGAGGGCGCACGCTTCGTCGGCGTGGCGCCGCCGCGCATCCGGAAGCCCGGCGAGGAGAAGATCCTCTCCTACCTCGACTCGCTCGCCCCCGACGCGGTGCTCGTGCGTGGTCTCGGTCACCTCCGCGAGGTGTCGCGGCTGCGTCGAGAGCGGCGCGACGATGCAGCAGGATCGCCCTGTTTCGTGGGCGATTTCTCGCTCAACGTGACCAACCGCGTGACCGCGTCGGAGATCCTCCACGAGGGCCTCGATGCGTTCGTGCCTTCGTTCGATCTCGACGCGACGCAGCTGCTCGGCCTGCTCTCCTCGCCCTTGGGGCCGTGGGCCGAGCTCGTGGTGCACCACCCGATGCCGCTCTTCCACATGGAGCACTGCGTGATCGCGGCGCTCCTCTCGAGCGGCAGCGATCACAAGACCTGTGGGCGTCCGTGCGAGAAGCACGTCGTGGGCGTGCGCGATCGCGCCGGCATGGAGCACCCCGTGGAGGCCGACGTGGGCTGTCGCAACACGGTCTTCCATGCACACGCGCAGTCGGCGGCCGCGCAGGTCCCGCGCGCGATCGCCGCGGGGGTGCGACGCTTCCGCATCGAGCTCGTGCGTGAGCGCGAGGCCGACGTGCGCCGCATCGTGGCCGCGTACCGAGCGCTGATCGCGGGCACCTCGAGCCCGAGCGAGCTCCTGCGCACGGTGCGCGTCGAGGGCCACTACGGCGTCGTGCGCGGCTCGCTCCGCGTGCTCGGCGCCTGAGCGATCCGAGAGGATCCGCGACGCGGGATCGGGCCGCGCGGGCCCGAATGCGTGCGGTGATCGCGCTTCGCGGTATTCCTCGCCTCGCCGCCATGCGTTCCTGGGCTCAGCTCCTCGCGCCGATCCGCCGTGCGCGCGCCGAGATCGCGCGAGAGATCGCGCGCGTCCCGGACGGCGAGCCCAAGCTCACGGTGCTCGGAGAGCGCGCGCTCCGCTTCCTCCGGCTGCGCGCCGAGGATGTGCGTGGGCTGCCCTTTCACCTCGCGCGGGCCGCGGCGGTGCGCGCGGAGATCGCGTCGCTCCTGCCCTGGCCCGAGCGCGACTTCGAGCGCGTTCTCTCGGAGGGCTTCCTCGGCGAGCCTCCGGCCGAGCCGCGCGTGTCCGTGATCATCCCGGTCTACGGAAAGCTCGAGCTCACCGTGCGCTGCTTGCTCTCGGTGCGCGCGTGTCGAGAGAAGACGCCGTTCGAGATCGTCGTCGTCGACGACTGCTCGCCCGATCGCACCGAGGCGGTGCTCTCTCGCGTGCCGGGGCTGCGCTACCTGCGCAACGAGGTGAACGGCGGCTTCATCACGAGCTGCAACCGGGGCGCGCGCGAGGCGCGGGGCCACCACCTCTGCTTCCTCAACAACGACACGGTGGTGCTGCCGGGCTGGCTCGATCGGCTCGTCGAGACCCTGGAGACCGTCGAGGGCGCGGGGCTCGTGGGCTCGCGCCTCATCTACCCGACGTTTCGCCTGCAGGAGTCGGGCGGGATCGTGTGGCGCGATGCCTCCGCCACCAACTGGGGCAACGGCTGCGATCCGTGGAACCCCACCTACGGCTCGCTCCGCGACGTGGACTACGCGAGCGCCGCGTCGGTGCTGATCGAGCGGTCGCTCTTCGAGTCGATCGGCGGCTTCGACCTGCGCTACCAGCCCGCGTACTACGAGGACACCGATCTCGCGTTCGCGGTGCGCGCGCGCGGGCGTCGCACGCTGGTGCAGCCCGCCTCGCGCGTCGTGCACCACGAGGGCGGGACCGCGGGGACCGACGTCGCCGTCGGGATGAAGAAGCACCAGGTGATCAACCAGGCGAGCTTCCGCACGAAGTGGGCGGACGTGCTCGCGACGCACGGGCCCTCGGGCGAGCTCGGTCCGCGCGAGCGCGATCGCTGGAGCGAGCGCACGGTGCTCGTCGTCGCGACGGCGACGCCGCGCCCGGACTCCGACTCGGGCTCCGTCGATCTCGCGAACCTCCTCTGCCTCCTGCGCACGCTGCGATCGCGGGTGATCTTCTTCGCCGCGCACCCGGTGCCGCGCGGTGTGCCCGCACCCGACGTGAAGGGACACGACGGCGCCTACACCGAGGCCCTGCAGCGCATCGGGATCGAGCATCCGCACGCGCCCTACGAGCCGAGCCTCGCGCGCTGGCTGCGCGAGCACGGACGCGAGCTCGATCTCGTGGTGCTGACGCGGGCGCGCATCGCGGATCGCTTCCTCCCGCTCGTGCGCGCCCACGCGCCGCAGGCGAAGGTCGTCTTCAACACCGTCGATCTCCACTACCTCCGCGAGGAGCGCGAGGCCGCGCACGCCAGGAGCGCGCTCCTCTCGCTCAAGGCCAAGGACACGCGCGCGCGTGAGCTGCGCGCGGTGCGCGAGTCCGACGCGACGATCGTGCTGAGTGAGGTCGAGCGCGAGGTGCTCGCGCGCGAGGTGCCCGCGGCGCGGGTGCGTGTCCTTCCGCTCCTCCGGACCATCCCGGGGCGGAGCGCGCCGATCGAGGGGCGTCGCGGCGTGATCTTCGTGGGCGGCTTCAAGCACCGGCCCAACGTCGACGCGGTGGAGCACCTCGTCTCCGAGATCTGGCCGCACGTGCGGGCCTCGGGCGCGGCGCTCACGCTGCACGTGGTGGGGAGCGCGATGCCCGACTCGCTCCGCGCGCTCGCGGCGGGCGACGTCGTGATGCACGGGCACGTGCCGGATCTCGCGCCGCTCTTCGCGTCGGTGCGCCTGAGCGTCGCGCCGCTCCGCTTCGGCGCGGGGCTCAAGGGCAAGATCGCCGACAGCCTCGGACACGGCGTGCCGTGCGTGACCACCTCGATCGGCGTCGAGGGGAGCGGCCTGCTCCACGAGACCCACGTGCTCGTCGCCGACGAGCCGGCCCGCTTCGCGGCCGAGATCGTGCGCCTCCACGCGGACGACGCGCTCTGGACGCGCCTCTCGGACGCGGGCCTCGCCTTCGTGCGAGAGACCTACGACCTCACCTCGCATCGCCGTCGGCTCGAGGCGCTGCTCGACGAGCTCGCGCCCGCCTCCGGTCGGAGCCCGCGCACATGAGCGCGCCGGAGCCCACCGCGCCATCGGGCGGCGCAGGCGGCGAGGGGATCGAGACCTACAAGAAGCGCGCGGTGCTCGGCGCGATCGCCCTCGGGCTCCGCACGGGCCTGGCGCAGCTGATCATCCTCGGCGGCACCGTCGTGCTCGCGCGCTACCTCCGCCCCGCGGAATTCGGCGCGTTCGCGATGGTGCAGTTCGTCCTCACCGTGCTGACGATCTTCGGTGACGCGGGCCTGGGCGGCGCGCTCATCCAGAAGAAGACGCCGCCCACCGAGGCGGAGCTCTCGAGCGTCTTCTTCGCGCAGATGGCCATGGCCCTGGGCGTGCTCGCGATCGCGTGGGGCGTCGGCGAGCTCTTGCCGCTGATCTGGCGCGATCTGCCCGAAGGCGCGCCGTGGATCGTGCGCGCGCTCGCGCTGAACTTCGTGTTCACGTCCGCGCGCGTGGTGCCCACGGTGCTCATGGAGCGCGAGCTCCACTTCGTGCGGATCTCGATCCTCGACACGGTGAGCTCGGTCGCGTTCTACCTCTTCGCGTCCGCGCTCGCGCTCTTCGGCTTCGGCGTGTGGGCGCTCGTGCTCGGCGTGCTCGCGCAGGGCGCGCTCGGCTTCGTCACCGCGCTGGCCCTGCGGCCTTGGCGTCCGCGGCTCACCTTCGATCGCGAGGCCTTGCGGCCGCTCCTCGGCTTCGGGGTTCCCTTCCAGGCGCGGAGCATCCTCGCGCTCGCGACGCGCGCGGCGATCCCCGTGGTCGCAGGCACGATGCTCGGCAGCGAGAGCGTCGGCTTCCTCAACTGGGCGCTCGAGACGGGCTTCTTCGCGCTGACCTTCGTCGACATCGTCGCGCGCGTGAGCTTCCCCCTCTACAGCCGCCTGCAGTCCTCACCGGACGAGCTGGCGCGCGCGCTCGATGGGAACCTGCGCTTCTCGATCGTCGTGTCCTTCTTCCTGACGACGATGTTCGTGAGCCTCGCGCCGGCGCTCACCGAGATCATCTACTCGGCGCAGTGGCTGCCGGCGGTGGACGTGCTGCGCGTCTACGCGCTCGCCGTCGCGCTCGGGATGCTGATCAACGTGCTGGCGCCTGCGCTCGATGCCAAGGGCAAGCCGCGCGTCGTGCTCGCGCAGCTCGTCGTGGTCGCCGTGGGCGTGTGGACGCTGGCGCCGCTGGGCGCGTGGCTCGGCGAGACGCTCGGGTTCGCGCTGGGCTACGGCGCGGCGATCTGGATCGGCGGCGTGTTCGTGCTCTGGGCCGCCCGGCTCGAGCTGCCTCGGCTCGACACGCTCCGCGCGCTCGGCGCGCCGCTCGTCGCCTCGCTCGCGGTGGGCTCGGCCGGCCACGCGTTCGTGTCGTACGCGCGCACCGCGCCGGTGCTCGTGCTGGCCGTCGCCCTCGAGGCCGTCGCGTTCCTGGCGCTCGTCGCGCTGCTCGATCCGCGCACCCGCGCCGTGCTCCTCGAGCGAGCGCGCCGCAAGGAGCCCGCGCCGGACTCAGCGGGGGCCGCGGATCAGCTCGCGGATCCGCGTGACGAGGCGTGAGCCCTGGTAGACGCCGCTCCAGCGCAGGAGGCGCTGGTCCCCCGTGAGGTGCTGGTAGGCGCCGAGCTCGTCGCCCGTCGTGTCGCGCGCGTTCTCGAGCGCCGTCTGCGTGTTCTTCATGCGGCGCGGGTGATCGCCGAGGTGCGCTTCGTCCTTCACGAACACCGCGACGAAGTCGATCCAGCCCTGCGCGTCCATGTCGCCGACGAACGACTCGGTGAGCGCCGGCGAGAGCCCGTTGCGCTTGGCCCAGGTCACGAGGGCGCGACCCGCATCGGGATAGAAGCGCCAGCAGTCCACGGGGTAGCGGTGCACGTAGCCGTTCGACGGCGCGTTCAGGTAGAGCAGGCCGCTCGGCTTGAGCACACGCAGGATCTCGAGGAAGAGCACCCAGAACATCTCGGAGTGCTCGAAGCACGAGCTCGACACGATCACGTCGACCGACGCGTCGTCGAACGGCAGGCGGTACGGATCCTCGAGGATCACGTCCACGCCCTTGCCCTTCACGAAGTCGACGCCCACGTAGCGCACGCCCTCGGGGGCGACCTCGCGCAGCGAGCCGTTGACGTCCTGGGCGCCGATGTCGACGACCGTCGCGGTCGACGACTCACCGAGGTACGTGTCGAAGAACCACCGAGCGTGCTTCATCGCGCCGAAGTGCATGGGCGCGCGGCGTAACACATCGGCCGCGATCGGGCCCGTCGCGCGCGGCCCGCTCTCGTCGAGCAGCCGCGCGCCTCGCGCCTGCGCGTCGATCAGCCGAGGCGCAGCACCTTGTAGGCGTGCGTCCACTGTCCGCGCTGCATGCCCGGCGCGCACCATAGCTGACAGAGCGGCTCGATCGCGCGCGCGCCCGTGGCCTTGCCGACGTCCTCGGTGTCCCAGCCGAAGTCGCGGAGGATCTCCTTGGCCTTCGTCTTGGCCGCGTCGTCGTCGCCGCAGACGAACATCGTCGGCGGGCCGCCGGGGAACTGCGGATCGACCATGAACGCGTTGCCCACGCAGCTCCACGCCTTGACGAAGCGCGCCTCGGGCCGCGCCTTCTGCAGGCGCTCCATGAGCGAGTCGTTGGGGCCGGTGAAGAACTGGAGGATGCCGTCGACCGGCGGGCCATTCGCGATCGGGTTCGTCGCGTCGAGCACGAGCTTGCCGTTCATTCCGTCGCCCGCGAGCTTCACCGCCTCCTCGGCGACGAGGCCCTTCACCGCGAGCACGAGCACCTCACCGTGCGACGCGGTCTCGGCGAACGTCGCCGCCGCGATGCCGCTCTCCGCGCTGAACGCGGCGAGCTTGCTCGGCTCGCGGGTTCCGATGCGGACGTCCCAGCCCTTCTTCGCGAAGCCCTTCGCGAGCACCTGCGCGACCTGACCCGACCCGATGACTCCGACCTTGCCCTTCGACATCGCGACCTCCAGAGGCCGCGGAGCATACCGGTTCCGCGCGCTCGCTCGGCGCTCGTCACCGCGTGGGCAAGCGCGCGCCGCAGGCCTGGCACCTGCCGCCGGACGGCACCGTCGACTGCCCACAGGCCGCGCACTCGCGCGCACGCGGCATCAGGCGATGCGCGGCGGGGCGATCCTTGGAGAGTCCCTTGCCGGTCACCTTCATCAGGAGCTCGACGAACGAGAGACTCTGCGCCTCCTGTGTGCCTGCGAAGTCGAGCAGCGAGTCGCCGTCGAGGAGGACACCCAGGACGCCGGTCGGGTCGCCGTGGCCCTCGCCCGAGAAGTCGAAGACGTGCACTGTCGTGTCGTCGTGGAGCACGAGCCCCACCGAGAAGCGCTCCATGCGATCGTGGACGCCGAGGAAGCCGAACGACGTCGCGAGCGAGCCGTAGCCGTAGGAGAGGTGCGAGATCTCGTCGAAGCGGATGGCCCTCCGGGTGCGCGCGAGCCAGAGGAAGCGCGTCTCGAGCTCCACGACGCGTCGCTTGCGATCGACCGTCACAGTGCGCGCGAACGAGAAGAGCGTGAGGAGCTGAACGAGCAGCGCCGAGCGCGCGACGAGCCGATCGAGCTCGTCCACGCGGACCTCGGGCGAGAGCGAGAGGAACGAGCTCCGGCGATAGAAGAGGCTCATGGCTCTGCCGACCGAGACGCGTCTCGGATCGCCGGGCAGTCGTAGAGGGCATGGCAGAGCGCGAGCACACGCGGCGAGCGCACCCGGAAGTCCATGCGGCTCATCACGTAGCCGAAGGTCAGCTCGTTCACCGGATCACACCAGCCGAGCGCGCCGCCCATGCCCGCGTGGCCGAAGGACTCGCGCACGGGGCTGAAGACGTGCAGCTCCTCCTTGAGGAAGCCGCACGTCCAGCCGAGCGGCTTGTGGAGCACACGATCGCGCTCGGACCAACCGTCGCGTCGGTACGCATGCGCGAAGGACTCCTCGCGCAGGTAGCGCCTGCCGGCATGCACGCCGCGCGACGCGAAGGGGAGATAGGCGCGTGCGAGCCCGCGCGCGGTCGAGGTGCCGTTGCCCCAGGGCATCTCGCCGCGGCGCACCTCGACGGAGTTGTAGGCGGCGATGCCGCCGGGAAGATCGACGTGCGGGTTGAGGAACGCGCGGCGGCTCATCGAGTCCGCGCGCAGCGTGTCCCGCGCGACGCGCGCGACGTTGCCGCGCGGATCGAGCAGCGTGGTGAGGAGGGTCTTGGCCACGCGCGCGGGCGTGCTCGGCGGGTAGAGCGTCGCGACGTCGTCGTCGAGCGAGGCGGGCGTGCCGAGGTGGAAGTCCGAGCCGAGCGGATCGAGCAGCTCGCGCCGGAGGAACGTGCCCATGCTCTCTCCGGCGATGCGCTCGAAGAGCTCCTTGGCGTACATGCCGAACGTGAGCGCGTGGTAGCCCTGATCCTCGCCGGGTCTCCACGCGGGGCGCTGCGTCTCGAGGGCCTCGAGCACCTCGGCGCGGCGCGCGGGATCGATCGTCGCGCTGAGCGGGACCTTCGTGTCCAGGTAGCAGAGGCCACCGCGGTGCCCGAGCAGCGTGCGGACGGTCATGCCCTCCTTGCCGCTCCGCGCGAAGCCCGGCCAGTACGTCGAGACCGGCGCGTCCCACGCGAGCTGACCTCGATCGGCCAGGAGGTGCAGCGCCATCGCGGCGATGCCCTTGGTGACGGAGAACACGTTGATGCGCGAGCGCTCGGTCCACGGGCGTCGGGTCTTCACGTCGGCGAGGCCGCCCCAGAGATCCACCACGAGCTGGCCGCGTTGGTGGATCGCGAGGCCGGCGCCGATCTCCTGGCCGTTCGTGAGCTGCTCGGCGAAGACGCGCGCGAGCGGGCCGAAGCCGTCGGCGTAGGAGCCGTGAGCAGGCGAGGGCGCGGGGTTCGAGAGCGACATCGTTCGCGAGCGTACCGGAGAGCGGGCGCGCGCGCGTCGGGATGACATGATGCGCCTCGCCGATGTCCGAGCCCTCGACCGAGCCTCCGACGATCCTCTCGAAGAGCCTCGCAGCGCTCGGCCGATTCGTCGCTGCGCGCGCAGGCCTCGTGGTCCTCGTGTTGCTCGTGTCGCTCGTGCCCACGGGCTGGCTCGCGCTGCACCTCGAGATCCACGCGTCGTTCCTCGATCTGCTCCCCGCCGACGAAGAGCCCGTGCGCCAGCTCCACGAGGTGATCGGCCACGCGCGCTCCGCGAGCGACGTGTCCATCGCGATCTCCACGGTCGATCGCGCGATGGCCGAGCGCTACGCCGAGGCGTTCGTCGCGGAGCTCGAGGCCGAGCGCAGGGAGCGCGGCGGCGAGGCCTCCGCGGACGAGCCGGAGGTCACGGGCATCGGTGGCCACATCGACATGGACTGGCTGCTCGAGCGGCGCCTGCTCTTCGTGCCGGAGGACGAGCTCGAGCGGCTCGTCTCGCGCACGGAGGCCGCGGTCGATCGCGAGCTCCTCCGGAACACGGGGCTCTACATCGATCTCGAGGAGCCCGCCGAGGACGAGGAGGACACGGACGCGCTCCTGCGCGAGGTGGATGCGAGCGACGACCGCGTGCAGCGCGACGAGTGGATCGTCACCTCGGACGGCCGCTACCTCTGCATCTGGGCGTTCTTCTCGGGCAACACGGGAGACCTCGCGTTCGGTCGCCGGGCCTTCGATCGGGTGCGCGCGATCGACGCACGGCTGCGCGACGGCACGCGCTTTCCGCGCGAGCTCGAGGTCCGCTTCGCGGGCGGCATCCCCACGCGCGTCGACGACGAGCGCGCCATCCGCGAGGACCTCCAGGTCGCGGGCGCGGTGGGCTTCTTCGCGGTGGTCCTCTTGATCGTCGCGTCGCTGCGCGCGCCGCGTGCGCTCGTGATCCTCGCGGTGCCGCTCTTCACCGGCCTCGTGTGGACCTTCGCCTTCGCGCGCCTGGCGGTGGGGCACCTCAACATCATCAGCGGCTTCCTCTTCTCGATCCTCTCGGGCCTGGGCATCGAGTACGGCATCCACCTCATGCACCGCTTCCGCGAGCTGCGTGACGAGGGCGTGCCGCTCGAGCGGGCCATCGAGGAGCTCGTCGAGAAGACCGGCCGCGCGCTCTTGTCGGGCTCCATGACGAACGCGAGCGTCTTCGGCGTGATCGCGTTCGCGCAGTTCTCGGGCTTCTCGGAGTTCGGGCTCATCGCGGCCGTCGGACTGATCCTCACGCTGATCGCGACGCTCCTCGGCCTGCCTGCGCTGCTCGTGCTCTTCGAGCGGTGGAGGCCGATCGGCAAGTCGGCCGACGAGGCCAAGCAGCACACGCCCGTGAACGTCCCCGACGCGGTGCGCTGGGGCATCGTGGTCGGCGTGCCCATCCTCGCGGTCCTGTCGATCGTCGTGCTCGCGCGCGGGCAGGTGCGCTTCGACGGCAACTGGCGCCTGCTCGCGGGCAACAGCGAGACGACGCAGTTCCAGGAGTACCTGCGTCATCACTTCGCGGGCCTCTACACGGGCGGCCTGATCTACGTCGCGCCCGAGACGGACCTCGCGCGCGTGGTCGAGGTGATCGAGGGCGTGCGTGCGGCACGCGCGGAGCGTGGCGAGTCGAGCGACGTCGCCGAGATCGACACGATCGACGAGGCCTTCCCGCCGCCCGATCGACAGCGCGCACGTGCGGCGCTCGCGGTGCGCCTCGGTGAGCAGCTCGATCGCATCCGACCGGCGCTGCTCGACGACGCCGGGCGCGCGCGTCTCGAGGAGGGGCGTCGCTTCGTCGCGGCCGCGCAGCCGGTCTCGATCGACGAGCTGCCCTATGCGCTCGTGGGGCCCTTCGTCACGAACGACGGCCGCGGCTCGATCCTCCACCTCCGCATGCAGGAGACGGACGACGCGAGCACCGACGTGCTCGTGCGCTGGGCGCACGAGGCGCGCGAGATCGTCCACGCGCTCTCCGACGCGGGCCTCACTGCGCCGCTGCTGTCGGAGAACTGGATCGCGGGCGAGATCTTCGAGCGCGTCGCGCGCGACGGCCGCTATCTCCTCTTCGGCACCCTCGTCGCGGTCTTCGTGGTGCTCCTCCTGGACTTCCGCCGGCCGCTCGTCGCGCTCGGCGTGCTCGGCGCCGTGCTGCTCGGCGTGCTCGGCATCGCGGGCGGGATGTACGTGTGCGGGGTGTCGCTCAACTTCATGAACGCCGCGATCCTCCCGGTCTGTGTGGGCATCTCGCTCGACAACGCGATCCACGTCTATCACCGCTGGCGCGAGAGCGGCCCGGGCTCGATCCCCATGGTCCTTCGTCACACGACGAGCGCGAACGCGCTCGCCTCGACCACGAACCTCCTCGGCTTCGCGGCGCTCGCGCTCACGCACCACGAGGGCCTGCGCTCGGTCGCGTGGCTGGCGATGATCGGCGTCACTGCGACCTACGTCTCGACGACGCTGTGGTTCCCGATGGTCTTCGCGACGATCGACGCACGCCGCGCCGACCCGCGCTGATCACGCCGATCACGTGACGCGACGCAGCTCGCTCGTGCCGTGGAGGGCGGCGTAGCCCTTGCGCAGGCCCCAGCACACGCTGCGCACGAGACAGCCCTCGCACGCCTCGGTGCGCACGAACTCTCCGCCGTCGAAGCCCTCCGGGATCGGCGTGTCCGCGAGGTAGCGGCGCGGATCGACGGGCGCCACGCAGAGGGGCATGCCGCACATCGCCTCGAAGCCGTGGACCTTCACGCCGAGCGCCTCGGCGCGCGACATCGCGGCCGCGAGGTGCGGGGCGACGTCCGAGTAGCGAGGGATCGTCTCGGCGTCGCGCGGGACTACGTCGGTCGAGGCCGCGACGAACGAGACGTTCACGGGCACGCCCGGCCATCGCGCCGCGACGAGCTCCACGTAGGCCGGCAGCTCGTGCGCGTTGCGGCCGCAGATCACGAAGTTGAGCGTCACGAGGACGCCTGCGTCGCGGAGCGCGTCGATCCCGAGCAGCGTCTTGTCGAAGGTGCCTGGCGCCTCGGTGATCGCGTCGCTCGTGGCGGCCGTGGCGCCGTGCAGCGAGACCGTCGCCTCGTCCAGGCCCGCCTCGCGGAGTGCCTTCGCGAACGACCGATCGGCACAGCGGACCGCGTTCGTCTGGAGCGTCACGTGCTCGCGCGAGAGCGCGCGCGAGAGACGCACGTGCGAGAGCAGGTCGGGGCTGAGCGTCGGCTCGCCCCCCGAGAGCACGATGCGCTCGCCCCGTGCGGCGGCCTCGCGGATCGCGCGCTCCACGCGCTCCGCGCCGGCCTCCGGCAGGTGCGTCGAGACGAAGCAGAAGCGGCACGCCTGGTTGCAGTGGAAGACCACGCGCACGATCGCGTCGCGGATCGCCTCGCCGCTCGGACCACGCGCGCGGCTCGGCTGCACGAGCTCGGACTCGATCTGCTGGGGCAGCGGCGCCGCGAGCGTGAGCCTGCGCTTGGCGCGCTCGCCGCGGATGGGCTCGAGGGCGGGCGCCGCGAAGCGCGCGAGGTAGCGCTCCGAGACGCCGGGACATCGATCCTGCACGTCGCAGCTGGCGCAGGCCTCGAGGTGCCGGTGCGCCGCGCGGGTGCTCGCGCCGCGTGTCGCCGAGATCGCGAGCCCGTGGCCTGCGCGCGTACCGCGGACCTCGCGCGGAAGGACGCATGGCGGGACCTGTGCGTCGGGCGCGAGGCGGATGGGGAGGCCCGCGTCCTCCGCGGCGCGGGCCAAGGACGCGAGCGCCCGACCCACGCGTGCATGGTCCACCACGAGGGTCGCGTCCGGGCTCTCGAGCACGTACTGCGCGAGCAGCGACACGCGCGCGCTCGTGCCCGCCGCCGCGCGCGCGACGTGTGCAGGCACGGCCTCGAGGCCATCGATCGTCTGGGCTGTGATCGCGATCGCGACCTCGACGTCGAGGCCCTCGCCCAGGAGCGCCGCGAGGCCCGCCATCGCGCGGTCGAAGCCCCCCGGATCGCGCGTGATCGTGTCGAGCGTCGCGTCGGCGCGCGAGAGGCCGATGCGCGCGACCGAGAGCCCGGCGTCCTTCAGCGCGCGCGCAGCGCTCGCGTCGATCAGGGTGCCGTTCGTCTCGAGCACGGCCCTCGCGCCGCCCGCACGAACCGCGCGGACGAGGCTCGGGAGATCCTTGCGCATGGTCGGCTCTCCGCCGGTGAGCACGATCTCCGCGGGCCCTCCTTCGAGCGCCTCGGTGATCCGGACGAGCACCGCGCGGGTCGCCGCGAAGGTGGGATCGTCGGTCGGCGCACGCGCGACGCAGTGCCCGCAAGCCTGGTTGCACCGGCGGTGCGTCACCACGGTGCGCGTCTGCATCGGGCCGGCGCTCATCGACGGTGACTATCGCCCATCTCACGCCGCCGATCTCGGATGGCGTCGCGCGACGATCGTTGAGGCGCTCGGGTCAGGTCTGGAATACTGCTCGGTCCCGCATGACCTCGTCCCCTCCGCCCCGCGCTTCTCCGACGACCACGTTCCCCGTGTGCTCGTTCAAGCGCGTGTTCGACACCGAGCCCGAGCAGGAGGTGCTCACGCTCGCGGAGCTCGTCGCGTGCTTCCGTCGCTTCGAGCTCAAGCCGCAGCTCTTCGCGAAGATCGAGCGCGAGTGCGGCCGCATCGATCGCGCGCTCGAGCAGGCGCTGGCAGGCGATCTGAACGCGGGCGAGCGCGTGTCGGCCATCCGCGAGGTGGGCGATGCCGCGCGCGCGCGCGGTGAGGACCCGCGTCCGTCGATGCGCGCCAAGGCCGAGGAGCTCAAGCACTACGCTCGCAAGGACGCCAAGAAGGATCTGCGCCTCTGGTCGCCCGTGAAGTACCGGGACGGCTGGAAGGAGCGCGGCTCCGAGGGCGTGACGCACGTGACGTGTCTGGTGCTCGACTACGACGCGGGCGTGCGCATCCCCGAGTCCACGAGCGTGTGGAGCGACTTCTTCCACATGGTGCACACGACGTGGTCGCACACGCCCGAGCACCCGAAGTTCCGCGTGATCCTCCCGCTCGCGGTGCCGGTGCCGGCGAGCCAGTTCGAGCGACTCTGGGACTGGGCGCACGCGCGCACGGGCGGCGACATCGATCGGCAGCTCTCGGGCATCGCCGCGACGTACGCGCTGCCCGTCGTGCCGGGCATCGACGCACCGCGCGAGGCGGGCAGTCACGCGGGGCCCCTGCTCGATCCGCGCGATCTCGGCATCGAGGTGGGCGAGCCGCTGCGCATGGCGATCCGGCACGCCAACCCGTCACGCATGCTCGGTGACCCCGACAAGGAGTACGTCACGCACGAGGCGGGCGAGTCGATCTACGTCTACGACGACCTCGACGAGGACGAGGTGTGGAGCCTCGATCGCGAGCGCGCGAGCATGATCCACGAGCGCATGACGCTGCCGGACTCCATCCCGGCGCCCGTGATCGTGAAGAGCGAGAGCGCGTTCCCCGTCGCCAAGACGCCGCGGTCTCGCAAGAAGACGCTCGTCGTGGACTTCGACGGCGTGCTGCACAGCTACGCCTCCGGATGGAAGGGGCCCACCGCCGTCCCGGACGCGCCCGTGCCCGGCGCGCTCGACTTCCTGCGCAGCGCGATCGAGCGCTTCGACGTGGCGGTGCTCTCGTCTCGCTCGCGCGAGGCCGGAGGCATCGACGCGATGAAGACGTGGCTCGTCGAGCACGGCCTCGATCCGTACGTGCTCGGCCGCCTGCGCTTCCCGCGGACCAAGCCGCCCGCGCACGTCTACCTCGACGATCGCGGCTGGCGCTTCGAGGGCACGTTCCCCTCCCTCGACGCGATCGACGCGTTCGAGCCGTGGCACAAGCGCGACCCGCAGGAGGGCGAGCCCGAGGATCCGTGACGGGTGGGTCGCGATGATCCGCGAGGCGCTCCTGCGGTCCATCGGCGTGGTGCGGGTGCACCCGTGGGTCGTGCTCGCGCTGGGCTCGGCGCTCGTGCTCGCCGTCGCCTCGACGTTCACGGGCCTCGGCCTCGTGCTCGCGCCCTGGTTCGTGTGCGAGCTCTTCGCGTTGAGCCTCGGGGCCTCGGGCGTCTCGATGCGCGCGCGCGGTCTGGCCTGGATCCAGGCGGCCGGTGTGCTCCTCGCGAGCGGCGTGCTCTTCGGCTCGGTCGTCGCGCTCGCGGCGCTCGTGTTCGGACCCGACCTCGCCACGGTGGATCGCACGAGCGTCATGCCGTGGGATCAGGCGCTCCTGCGCCTCGCGGGCATCGTGGGCATCTCGCTCGTGTCGCTCGCCTACGTGCTGCCCTTCGTCCACGTGCCCGGCCTCCTCATCGAGCGCGGGGGACCGTTCGGCACCGCGGTGCTCGAGAGCCTCTTGCTCGTGCGGCGCGTCGGTGTGCTCGCGAGCTTCCGGCTCGTGCTCGTCGCGGCGACGTTCGCGCTCTTTCCTGCCGTCGCTGCCGCGATGGTCGCGGCGCGCGTGCTCGATCGCGCCTCGACGCCGCTCGGCCTGCTCGCGAGCGCGCCGTTTCTCCTCGTCTCGTTGCCGGTCGGGCTCGGCGTCGTCGCGCAGGGCTACCTGCTCGCGCGCCATCGCTTGCCGCCACGACACTTGGTCCATCGCGTGGGCCTGCCGCGGTCCACCTTGGTCCTCTTGTCCGCCGCGGTGCTCGCGCCCGTGCTGGGCCTGGTGCTCCTGCTCGTCGCGTGCGCGCTGCCAGCGCCGCTGCTCCGAGGCGCCGCACCGCCCGGCGCGACGCTGCTGCTCGAGCAGGGCCTGGGCGAGCACGTCGTGCCGGGCACCACGCTCCGCTTCTCGGCGAGCGCCGACCACGTCGAGGTTCGACCGAGCATGGACGACGCGGTCGCCGTGCTCCGCGCGCCACGCGGGCCGGCAGGGCGCCCGGCGGTCGAGCGCATCGCGGCGCACGCCGTGCACGACGTGCTCGCCGTGGAGCTGCGCGGCGCTGGTGGCGTTCCGCTCGGACACGCGCTCTTCACGGGCGCAGGCGTGCGCATCGACGACACGGTCCATCGCGCGCTCGACGAGCGCATGGGCGCGGGGCGAGCGCTCCTCTTCGGGCCGAGCTTCCTCGTGGTCGCGCTCCTCGTGCTCGCGGCGCTCGGTCCCCTCGCCGAGGCGCGCAGCGTCGGCGGCACGGAGCTCGCGCTCGAGGCCGCACGCGCGAGGGCGCGTGGCATCGCGTGGCTCCTCGTCCCGGTCTGGGGCCTGATCGTCACCCTGGGTGCGCTCGCCGTCGTCGGCCTCTGATCCGCGACACGACCCGCGGTATCCTGGCCGCATGCGCGCTCGCTTCGCTCTCGCGTCTCTCGTCCTCGCAGCCGGCTGCGGCTCGAGCCCCTCGAGCTCCGATGCCTTCGTGGCCGATGCGTTCGTCTCGCTCGACGCGGCGGTGTCGCCGGATGCCGCGGCGCCCGATGCGCACGCGCCGCTCGATGCGGGCGTGGACGCGCCGATGCTCGATGCGAGCGTGATCGAGCGAGGCCGCGAGCTCTACGGCTCGCACTGCGCGCTCTGTCACGCGGCCGACGCCACCGGCTATGCGGCCGACGATGCCCCGGCGATCGGTCGCGACGACTTCCTCACCCTCGCCGACGACGCGTTCCTCGAGACCGCCGTCTACGACGGCCGCCCCGGCACGCCGATGAGCGCGTGGGGCGACGCGCACGGAGGCCCCTTCACGCGGCAGGACACGCAGCACGTGGTCGCCTTCCTCCGCTCCTTGCAGACCGCGCCGAGCGAGGACGTGTCGGGCATCGTCGTCACGGGCGACGCGGCGAGCGGCGCGACGATCTACGCGCGCGAGTGCGCGCGCTGCCACGGTGCGAGCGGCGAGGGCGGCAGCGCCGTCACGCTCGACAACGCGGTGTTCCAGGACTCGGTGAGCGATGGCTTCCTGCGCCGCTCGATCGAGCTCGGTCGCCGCGAGACGATGATGGCGGGCTTCGCGAGCACGCTCACGGCGACGGAGATCGACGACGTGGTGGCCTTTCTCCGCACGCTGCGTCGTGAGCCGCCGCCCGAGTGGCCGATCGAAGACGCGCCCACGCTCGAGACGCTCGTGATACACCCCGCCGGTGCGACGCCGAGCTTCACGCTGATCGACGGTCGCTACGTGCCCGCGGCCGACGTGCACGCGGCCATGGAAGCAGGCCAGCGCATCATCCTCCTCGATGCCCGCGCGACCAGTGACTGGGTGCTCGGCCACATCCCCGGCGCCGCGCCGTTCCCGTTCTATTCGGTCGACGAGCTCGCCGCGAGCCTGCCGACCGACGGCACCTGGATCGTGGCGTACTGCGCGTGCCCGCACGCCGCGTCGGGCCGCGTCGTCGACGACCTCCGCGCACGCGGCTTCGCGAACACGGCCGTGCTCGACGAAGGCATCTACTTCTGGCGCGACGCCGGCTACCCCATGGCCCGCGGCCGAGTGCCCTGATCGCGGCGGCAGACCCGCATTGCCATCACAGGAACGACGTGATAGCCGTCCCACCGTAGGTGGAAGGCGGCGAAGATGGCGGGCAACAGGATCTTGAGAACTCTCTCTCTCTCTCTCTCTCTCTCTCTCTCTGAGTGAAGGATGCGAGGCACGAGGGGAGCCGGTCGCAGCGGATGCCGCGTCGGTGACGGACGCCGGGGAGGTCCGCGGTTCGACGACCGCGGTCTGCCTTCCATCCGTTGACGCGCTTCGCGCCGATTGCGTTGGTCGCGATACAGAACCCTGTGTCCACCTGCTGGGTGAGCAGGAAACGCTGCGAGATGAGGCCTACCTGCAGCTGGTGCTTGAGGCGACGCCCGTGCTCCGAAGCTGGCGGTTCCGGCACGGTCCGCGGGTCGGGATGACCCTTGCGGACGCGGTGTCCCTCGTCGCCACCGACCGCTCGATGGCGACGACGCTCGCAGCGGCTTTGCGCGTTGCGTTCGATGGTTGCCGAGATCATCGGATTCTCGGACGCCCCGTCACCTCAGCGGTTTGTGAGACTGCAGGTGGCGGAGTCGTGGAGGGCTTGGAAGAGGCCCCTTGCCTCGGGCTCGACCATTCGTGCGGACGTGGCTACTTCGACCCGGCGCGCGCATGCTGCGATGTGTCCAACGCGATCCCAGGAGCGAGCTGCGAAGCTTCTCGCGGGTCGTCCGAAGCTTTGGGAAGCTTGGGCGCATGCAACGAGAGCGGTCGATGCGAGCTGGACCGGGCCGTCGATGAGTCCAACGCGTACGCTTGGACGGAAGTCGTCCCGGCGCGATCGGGACCACCGAGAATCGCCGACTGGGCAGAAGGCGACACAGTCATGGTCCGAGTCGGTGAGTCGTGGGACATCCGAGCGCTCTCTCTGGACGAGATGAGGGAGATCCAGGACTCGATGTACGGCTGGGCACGGTTCGACACCGATGGCGGCCGCAGGGTCCCTGTCTCTCTCACTCGCGTCACGCTCGAACGCAATGGTGGCGATGGTCTCTTGGCGGCGCATCGCGCATCCGGGACGGTTGTCCTCTATCTGCACGAGGCTCAACTCGGGCGGGGCGTAGAGACGGTCGACACGGTCATGGTTCTCACGCGGCCGGTCGACGACTACGCGTATCTGGGCGCAGACGGCACCACCGTCCCGGAGGGCGGCACGCTCGCCGTCCCATGCGGCGCGATGTCTCGCACGGACGCCGGCGCAGATGAGGAGCCGGCGCCCGACAGCTTCAGTTGTCGTGTCTCCGACGAGGGCTTCGTCCGGGTCGCCGGCCCTGGCCTCACCGGGTTTCTGCTGCCGGGCGGGAGGCCGGATGTGGACGTCCGGCCGGCGGGAAGGCTTCGGCGGCGCGAAGTGGCAGCCCTTCGGCGCAGGACACGGCCGAGCGTGGCCCTCGAGATCTGTTCGCCGATTGGCTCTTCTCGGTCATGCGGCTGCGGGACGCGGCGACAGTACTGCGTAGCAGGAGGTGTCCCGGGCGTTGGGGTCTGGGGTGCCTGCACGGGAACGGAGTTGTGCAACGGCTGCGACGATGACGCGGACGGCAACACGGACGAAGGAACGGCCTCGCAGTGCAATGACGGGCTCGGCTGCACAGCCGATGGATGTGGCTCATTGTTCCCGAACGAGCCCGTGCAGTGCATCAACCTCCCGACGCCAGCCGTGTGCCGCAGGGGCGCATGCACGGTGGGGGTGTGCGCGGGAGCGACTTCGGGAACGTCTCCTAGTCAGCCGACCCAGCGCGTCATCCCGACGTCACCGCCCGGGTCGGGTACGACTGGCTGCCAGTGGCGAGAGTCCGACAACTGGTGCGAGACCCAGTGGGACAACTGCAACTGCAACGGCATGGCGCGGTGCAACGGCACCTTGGTTGCTGCCTGGTCGGGAACGACGCCCCCCGCCACGGTCCCCGCGAACCTGAGCACCTCCTTGGCAGCCTGCGCCAACAGGCCTCCGATCGGCCCTCGGTCGCAGCCAGGTGATGTCCCTGGCTCCGTGCTGGTGCTGTGTTCGACCAACAGCCAGTGCGCAGCCAATCAAGTGTGCAGCGGCGGGAGCTGCCAGAACATCCGGAACGGCGGCTGCGAGACCAACCAGAACGTCTGCTCGGTCGACCGCGTCTGCATCGAGCCCAACCTGATCACCAGCACCTGCCGGCTCTTCAACCCGGCCGTGAATCTGGGCGGTCCAGCGCTCCGCGCTGCGCAACTCCAGTTGCAATCGCTGGGCGTGACGAGCTCCACCATCGACGGCCTCGCAGTCTCTTGCAGCACGCAGACCCCACCCTTCCCGTACAACCTGCTGTGCCAGACCGACGGTCGTCCGTGCACGGTTCCGCACGATCCGTCGTCGATCGTTTGTACCCCGTCGACAGGATCATGCAGCGCCCAGACGCCCGTCGCGGCCGGGCAGCAGACAGCCGACATCATCGGAGCGCAGTGGAACGGTACCGGTTTCCAACCTCTCTTCGGCAACGACTGTAGTGCAGCGATCGAAGGAAATCCGAACTCGTGCTATCAGGAAACATGCGAGGCGAGCACCGGCCTCTGCGCTGCGACCATGAGTAACGCGGTCTGCAACGAGCCGGTTGCAGTCTCGAGTCTCGGCAACCCGTCCTGTGGTGGACCCTTTGTGTGCACAGGGCTCGTCTCCGCCCCTGGAGCGCTGGACCCGTCGACCGTGGGAAGCTTCGGGCAGGTCATTGGCGGCTTTCAAGGCTGCCGCCGCCAATCGTTCTGTGCCGCCGGCACAGACTGTTTCGCGGCGGGAGACGTACAACCATCCTGTCAGAGGTGTGACCCGGTTGTGAGCAGCAACGGGCTTCTGCCTCGAACATCCGGTCAGTGCGGTGGATTCACGTCCATAGGCACGGCTGAACGATGTGGGCAATGCGTGACGCCCGGGGCCTGCGTATCGCGCTCCCCCCTCCCTCCTGGATGCGACCCCATATGAACCTCTTTGCCCACGCCCTTGTCTGTGTTGGGACTCTCATCACGGTCGGAGGCTGCTATCGAACTGGGGAAATTCCCACCCACGACGCCGGCGGCGTCGATGCCCTCGATGCCCATCGGCCCGTGATTCGGATGAGCGATCGTCGGGTCTGCGCGAGTGATGAAGACTGCCGGGCTGGTGAAGGCTGCGTGGCCTTCGTCACCGAGACCGTCAGGCTCTGCGCGCGGGCGTGTCCGACGCTCTATCGCAGGTGCCACGACGGCCTCCTCTGCGGCAACGTCGATGATCCCGCGATCACGAGCGCGGGAGCGGGGTACTGCTTCCCAGGCGCCCAGGCTCCCGGCTCCGTCTGTCGCGATCGCTACCGGTGTGGCCCGGGACAGGTCTGCTCGGAGCCAGGATCGTCGCTCGATGGAGCGTGCACCGACCTGTACTGTGAGGGCTTCGAAGACTGCCCCCCCAACCATCGGTGTGACTACGGCGGATGCCATCCCATGTGCGACGAGACGGACGTCGCATCTTGCCCGAGCGGTTACGTGTGCAACCTGGGTACGTGCGAGTTGGAGAGCACGGCAGCACTGTGCGTTCGAGACGCGGTAGAGCACGTCTGCCCGATCGGTCGCATCTGCGTCTATGACGGGCGCCTCGCGGAGGGCTACACCTGCGTACCGCCGGACGAGAGGTCTCGTGGATGCCCAGACGGTACGAGGCTCGTTGTCAGCGACAACGCCATACTCTGCATCCCCTGGAGGTCGGAGTGATCGACCGCGGGAGGGACGAATGAGACAGACGCGAGACGCACGAACTGCCTGGGGGTTCGTCGTGGTATCGGGGCTCGTTGCGGTGGCAGGATGCGCCGCGTCTACCCCGGGCGAACTGTGTCCGATGACGAGCACTCAGTGCGCCGGAGGTCTGGTGTGCGATCGATGGGCGGTTTACAACACCGAGCTGCCCTATCGGTGCCTTCTGGGCTGTGAGCGACGCAGCGACTGCCCTGGCGAGTCCATCTGCCAGGGTGCGCAGGTGTTCGCGCGACTCGACGCTCGGGGAGTCTGTGACACGTGGGGAGACCTGAGAGAGGGAGAGATGTGCAACCCCACCCCGGAGGATCTCTGTGGACCTGGGCTGACGTGCAATGCCCAGGTCGGCGGGTGGAACTGCGTTCCGTCCTGCGACGCCTTCTCACCGCATTCGGAGGATCGGCGGTGTCCCCCGGGATGGCTCTGTCACCAGGGCGGTTCAGCGTTCGCGCCGGATCCGAGTCGTGTGTGTGTCCGGATGTGCGACCTGGCGACGCGCGATGGTTGTGCTCAGTTCGAAGCATGTCTCCGGGTCACGCATCCCGAAGAGGGAGAGATCGGGGTCTGTTTGGATCCGGCGTTGTACTCGTGCGGAGCGTGTCCGTTCGATCAGGTCTGTGCGGAGGGCGGGTGCTTCGACCCGCTCGAGGCTCCTCCGCTCCCTTGGATCGTCAGCTCCGAGATCCCGCCGCTGGTCGACTGACGGCGGAGGTCGGGCGCCTCGTGGGCACGCTGCCCGTGGTCGGCCTGTGATCGATCTCCCGCGGTGCTGGTATCCTCCAGCGTCGTGCGCGCTCCCGCCGCTCCCGCCTCCCTCCTCGTCACCGTCGGTTGCGCCTCGGGGTCGAGCGCTCCGGGGTCTGAAGTGCGGTCGACGAGCTCGCTGCGAGCCTGCCGACCGACGGCACCTGGATCGTGGCGTACTGCGCGTGCCCGCACGCCGCGTCGGGCCGCGTCGTCGACGACCTCCGCGCGCGCGGCTTCGCGAACACGGCCGTGCTCGACGAAGGCATCTACTTCTGGCGCGACGCCGGCTACCCCATGGCCCGCGGCCGAGTGCCCTGATCGCGGCGGGGGGCAGACATGACGGTTCCTGGACCTGTGAGGTGTGTGTCGTGCGGTCAGGCCTACGCGGCCTCGATGGCCGTGTGCCCGCAGTGCAAGGCGCCCAACCCAGCGCCGGTCCTGGACGGCGAGCTGTTCCGCCGCATCGCGGAGGTGGGTGCCGCCGAAGGTGAGCGGGAGCGAAGGGCCTCGCGTGGGCGACGCATCGCGGGCTTCGTGGCGTTCGCGCTCTCGCTGCTCACGGTCGTGCCCGCGTTGCTCGTCATGTTCCTCACCGCCAAGCGATGGGGCCGCGTGCCGTTCGTGCTGATCGTGGTGGACGTGGTGATCCTCACGCTCGCGACGTACGGCACACGCCTCTTCCCGCTGATCGCGATCTCGGCGATCGCGTCGGTGCTCGTGTTCGTTCTCCGGTACGCGCAGCTCGAGCAGGGCGTGGCGCTCGGCTACTCGAGCGCCGTGATCACCCCCGCGATGCTCGGTGGTGCGCTGCTCATGGGCTCGATCTTCACCATGGGCGTGAGCGGGCACCTCTCGGCGAACCTCGATCGATGGTTCCCCATCACGCGCACGGCCGAGGATGTCGCGGCGCTGCCGCCCGGAGCGGTCACGGGGATCGATGCGTCGGAGATCCGGTGGGACGCGGCGATGTTCTGCGCCCCGGAGCGCTGCGTCCCGGTCGCGGAGGAGGTGCCCACGGGCGTGACCGAGCGCTGGGCGCCGATGGACTCGCGCGGCAGCACGTGGGTCGCGATGCCTGCGGCGGCGAGCACGCTGTCGACCTCGGTGGGGGTCACGCGTTCGGCGGAGTACACGCGCGGAGAGCTCGCAGATCGGCGATGGCCCGACGACTGGGGAGGGCCCGACGCCGTGTCGGTCGTCGCGATCGGCCTCGAGGAGGCGCCGCCGCCACCGCCGATCTTCGCGGGCGCCACGATGGGGGCGCTGCTCGCGCTCGTCGTGGGGCTCGCAGCGTCCGGGCTCGCCCTCGGGCTCGCGTGGCGCGAGACGTGAAGTGATGAAGTGATGAAGTGACGGAGCCACCAGCGACCACGCCGTGAACCGGCCCGGCAGGATTCGCGGCCGAGCGGGTCTTCTTCCAAGCCCCTGCCGCGTCTCCGGAACGAGGTATAGAGCGCCACCATGCTGGACCTCCGCTACGTCACCGAGAACCTCGACGAAGTCCGCGCGCAGATCGCGCGCCGCTCGGACAAGTACGCGCCCCTGCTCGACGAGGTGGCCAAGCTCGCCGTCGAGCGCCGCGCCGCGCTGACCGAGCTCGAGCGCCTGCGCGCCGTGCGCAACGAGGCGAGCACCGCGATGGCGAAGCTCGACAAGAAGAGCGCGGAGTTCACGCAGAAGCGCGACGAGCTCAAGGCCTCGGGCGATCGGGCCAAGGAGCTCGAGGCGCGCGACAAGGCGCTCGAGGCCGAGCTCGAGGCGCTCGTGCTCGGCGTGCCGAACATCCCCGACGCCTCGACGCCCGATGGCGCTGACGAGCACGGCAACGTCGTCGTGAAGGTCTGGGGCGAGCCGCGCAGCTACGAGTTCACGCCGAAGGACCACGCCGACCTCGGCGTCGCGCTGGGCATCCTCGACTTCGAGCGCGCCGCGAAGATCTCGGGCGCGCGCTTCACGGTGCTCCTCGGCGCCGCCGCGCGCCTCGAGCGCGCGCTGCTCTCGTTCATGATGGACGTGCACGCGAACGAGCACGGCTACACCGAGATCTGGCCGCCGGCGCTCGTGCTGCCGAGCGCGATGCGCGGCACCGGCCAGCTCCCGAAGTTCGCCGCCGACATGTTCAAGACGGAGCGCACCAAGCTCGCCGACACGGCGACCGAGGACGAGCGCGCGGCCAACGACCTCTACCTCGCGCCCACGGCCGAGGTGCCCGTCACGAACTTCCACGGCGACGAGATCTTCGAGGCGGCCGATCTGCCGCGCGCCTACGTGGCCTACACCGCGTGCTTCCGCGCCGAGGCCGGCAGCTACGGCAAGGACACCAAGGGGCTCATCCGACAGCACCAGTTCGACAAGATCGAGCTCGTGCGCTTCTGCAGGGCCGGTGAGGGTCCGGCGCAGCTCGACGCGCTTCGTGGTCACGCGGAGACGATCCTCGAGAAGCTGGGCCTGCACTACCGCACGGTGCAGCTCTGCGCGGGCGATCTCGGCTTCGGCGCCAAGAAGTGCTTCGACCTCGAGGTGTGGCTGCCGGGCCAGAGCGCGTACCGCGAGATCTCGAGCTGCAGCTGGTTCGGTGACTTCCAGGCGCGCCGCGCGAAGATCCGCTACCGCGACGAGCCCAAGGGAAAGCCCCAGCTCGCGCACACGCTCAACGGCTCGGGCCTCGCGATCGGTCGCACGCTCGTCGCGATCCTCGAGCAGTACCAGGAGGCCGACGGCAGCGTCCGCGTGCCCGAGGTCCTGCGCCCCTACATGGGCGGCCTCGAGCGCATCACGAAGAAGGGCTGAGCGTGCGCGCTGGGTCGCGCGGCGCGGCGAACATCGCCGCGACGAGGGCGCAGACGACGAGCGCGCTCGCGACGAGGAAGGGCGCGCCGGGCGCGTGCACGGGCGCGTCCTCGCCGATGAAGTAGGCGAAGACCGACGTGTAGAGGCCGGGGCCGACGATGCCGGTGAGGCTCTGGAGTGACGAAAGCGCGCCCTGCGCGCGGCCCTGCTCGTCGGCTGCGACCTGCCGCGTGATCATCGCCTGCGTCGCGGGGCTCGAGACGCCCCACAGCGAGAGCACCGGGATGCCCGCGACGAACACGGGCCACGTGGTGGCGAGTCCGTAGATCGCGAAGCCGATCGCGCCCGCGAGCGAGCCGAAGATCACCGCGTTGCGCTCGCCCAGGCCGCCGACCACGCGCTTCACCAGGAGGACCTGCGTGACGATCGACGACACGCCGACGACACCGAGCATCCAGCCGACTTCCTGCGGACCCCAGCCGAAGCGCGCGTCGGCGAAGAGCACGGTCACGCTCGGGTAGACGTAGTACGCCAGGTTGTAGAAGAGCAGGATGGACGCGAGGCCGAGGAGCGCTCGGTTGCGCGAGAAGAAGGCGAGCGCGCCGAACGGATTGAGCGTCTTCCACGTCACGCTGCGGCTTCGCTTGTCGGGCGCGAGCGACTCGGGCAGCACGAAGAGGCCGTACACGAAGTTCACGAGCGTGAGGACCGCCGCCGCCCAGAACGGCAACCGCAGATCGATGCCTCCGAGCCAGCCACCGAGCGCAGGGCCGATCACGAAGCCGACGCCGAAGGCCGCGCCGATCATGCCGAAGCTCTGTGCACGCTTGTCGGGCGGCGTGATGTCGGCGATGTACGCGTTGGCCGTCGTGAAGCTCGCAGACGTGATCGCCGACAGCACACGACCGACGAAGAGCCACGTGAGCGTGGGCGCGAGCGCCATGAGCACGAAGTCCGCGCCGAGCCCGAAGCACGAGGCGAGGATCACGGGCCGTCGACCGTAGCGATCCGACAGCGCGCCCTGGATGGGCGAGCTCACGAGCTGGATGATCGCGAAGGTCGTCGAGAAGACGCCCACCCAGTGCGCCGCGTCCGCGACGTCGCCGCCGGCGAGATCCTCCACGAGGTGCGGCAGCACCGGGATGATCAGCCCGAACGCGAGCACGTCGACGAGGACCGTCACGAAGATGAAGATCAGCGCCGCGCTGCGGCCGCTCGTGGGGGGGCTCACCGTCGCGACCGTACCGCGAAGTCGCGTCGCGAAGCCGGCACGTCCCACCAACCCTGACAGTGTGTCGTCAGCTGGGACCGCCGATCCTCACGGGGCGGCTGCGGCGGACGGCTCCTCGCACTGCGCCGCTTCGACCAAGAGGCCCAGGCCGCCCACCGCCCGCAGGCGTGCGTACCGCTCGGCGCCGAGGATCGACTCGACGTCGGCGAGCGTGAGCTCGCGGATCTCTCTGGCGTGCTCGTAGGTCGCGTGGGCCCCGTCGGGCGCCTCGCGCTCGCGGTCGGTGTCGGCGAGCAGTCCACGCGCATCGCGGATCGCGCAGAGGTACTGAGCGAGCTCCGACTGCTCCTCGGAGGTGATGCCGAGCTCGCGCGTGAGAAAGGAAGCCGCCGCCTCGTCGCGCGCCGACTCCTCGGCCTCTCGGGCCGCACGCGCGCCGTCGCCAGTGCTCGCGCACTCGGTGTCGACGGCGCGCCGCACGTGCGCCTGAACGCCCGGATCGGCCAGGCACGCGAGCGTTCGCGCCGTCGCGTCGCTCGGCGGCGGGCGCGTCGACGCGCGCGCCTGCTCGCAGCGATCGAGGCTCGCGACGCACGCACGGAGCGCCGCGATCTGCGCCCGCAGCGGGACCTCGTCACCGGCCACCGCCGGCGTGGCCGCATCGGGCGCGTGGCTCTCCGGTGCCCGCACCGACTCGACCTCCGCCCTCGGCGCCGGCGCCTCACGCGTCCAGCCCCACACCGCCGCCCCCGTCGCGAGCGCCGCGACCAGCCATCCCGACACTGCCCACGAGGCCGCTCGCGCCTGCATGCCCCGACGTTACCTCAGCACGACGCGGGGCGGCCCACTGGCCCGACTCGCCCGCATGCCCGGCTCGGACGCCGTGGTAAGAGGCGCGGCCATGAGCCAGTCGTTCGCTGCGGTCATCCTCGCTGCTGGTCAGGGCACGCGCATGAAGAGCGCGCTGCCGAAGGTTCTCCACGAGGTCGCGGGCCTGCCCATGCTCGCGCACGTCGTGCGCGCGGCGCGGCGCGCTGGGGCCTCGCGCGTCGTCGTCGTCGTCGGGCACGCGCGCGAGCTCGTCGAGAAAGATCTCGCGGTGCGCTTCGGCGGCGAGGTCGAGACCGTCGTCCAGCACGAGCAAAAGGGCACCGGCCACGCGACGCGGTGCGCGATGGCGGCGCTCGAGGGCCACGAAGGAGACGTCGTCATCCTCGCGGGCGACGTGCCCCTGCTCGAGGCGGAGGCGATCTCGTCGCTCGTGCTCGCGCGGGGCGCAGCGTCTGCCGGGGCTCACGCGAAGAAGCTGTCGGTGCTCACCTCGCACCTCGACGACCCGACCGGCTACGGACGCATCCTCCGCGACGGGCACGGCCACGTCGTCGGCATCCGCGAGCACAAGGACGCGAGCCCCGAGGAGCGCTCCATCAAGGAGTGGAACACGGGCGTCTATTGCGTGGACGCGGCGTTCCTCCGCGAGAGCCTCGCCAAGCTCGACACCCGGAACGCGCAGGGCGAGCTCTACCTCACCGACGTCGTCGCGATGGCCTCGGCGCACGGCGGCTCGGCGTCGGTGTCGTGGTCCTCGGAGTCCGTCGCGGGCGTCAACGATCGCGCGCAGCTCGCCGAGGTGGAGCGCACCATGCGCATCCGCCTCGCGACCCACTTCGCACGCCTCGGCGTGACGATCCGCGATCCGGAGACCTGCTACCTCGGCGCCGACGTGACGATCGAGCCCGACGCGGTGATCGAGCCCAACGTGCACCTCCGCGGCAAGACGACCGTGCGCGCGGGCGCGCGCCTCGACACCGGCGTGGTCCTCGAGGACGTCGAGGTCCGCGCGGGCGCCGTCGTGAAGCCGTACACCGTCGCGCAGAAGAGCGTGATCGGCGAGGCCGCGCAGGTCGGCCCGTTCTCGCACCTGCGCCCCGACTCGGTGCTCGGGCCCGACGTGCACATCGGCAACTTCGTCGAGACGAAGAAGACGACGCTCGGCAAGGGCAGCAAGGCCAACCACCTCGCGTACCTCGGCGACGGCGTCATCGGCGAGAAGGTCAACGTCGGCGCGGGCACCATCTTCTGCAACTACGACGGCTTCCAGAAGCACACGACGACGCTCGAGGACGGCTGCTTCATCGGCTCGGACTCGCAGCTCGTCGCGCCGATCACGATCGGCAAGAACGCGTACGTCGGGACGGGCACCACGGTCACGAAGAACGTGCCCGAGGACGCGCTCGCGATCAGCCGACCCAAGCAGGAGAACAAGCTCGGCTATGCCTCGCGCCTGCGCGAGCGCATGCGCGCGCTCGCCGAGAGCGCCAAGCGCGAGAAGGCCGAGCGAGAGAAGGCCGAGCGAGAGAAGGCCGAGGGCTGAGGACGATCGTGTCGCGCGCGGCGCCTGGGCTGCCTCGACACGACGAAGCAGACGCGGGCCACGGCCCGCGGAGGAAGGTCGTATGAAGAACGGAATCTGGCTCGCGTGTGTGGTGGCCCTCGTGGCCTGTGGCGGTGGCGCGGCGAGCGGTGGAGGCGAGACGACGCCCGAAGGCTCGGGCGCTGCGCGCACGCCGAGCGCCCCGGCGAGCGCGACCCAGTTCGTGGCCGCCATCGATGCGACGCTCGCGGCGCATCCGGGCGCGCACGTGATGGAGGTCGAGATCGACGACACGCACCACGTTGGCTTCCTCGAGGTCGAGTACTTCACGGCCGACGGCACCGAGTCGCAGGAGATCTTCTTCGACCCGGGCACCATGGAGGTCATCGAGGACCGTCCGGAGCCGACCGAGCCCGGCGAGGCCGAGACGCTCGCGGCCGTGCGAGCGCACCTCGCGGCAGGGCAGGGCGATCTGCGCGCGCGCATCGAGGATGGCTCGTTCACGAGCCACGCGATCGAGACCGTGCAGGAGATCGAGCTCACGATGCTCGAGGGCCACTACGTCATCGCGTGTGAGGTCCTGCGCGACGGCGAGCGCTCCGTGATGTTCCACGCGATCGACGGCAGCTACCTCGGCGGCTCCGCCGACGCGCTGACCTACCTCGCGCAGCACCCCGAGCTCGAGGTTCGTTGATCGGCACGAGCCCGCGTCAGCGGCCCTCGCCGCTGGCGCGGATCGCGGTCCAGATCGCGAGCGCGCGGTGCACGGCGCGCGGCGGCGGATCGAACGAGAGGCGCGCGACACGCTCGGTCGCGGGCTCGGGCAGGAAGTAGACGATCGAGTCGCGCGGCGCCGGCTCGCCGTCGACGCTCAGCATGTCCAGGACCGGCTGGTCGGTCGCGCCCGCATGGGCTGCGTCTCCGCCGAAGAACGTCGGCTCCCACGCGCGGAGGAACGCGCCCACCTCGGCGGAGGTGAGCCCGATCTCGCGCATCGTGCGCGACAGACCCTCGCGGCCCGGTCCGGTCACCGAGGGCGATGGCATCGACTCATCCGTCGCGAAGCGACCGTCGACGGGCCGATCCACGGGCATGTCGTCGTCCATCCGATCGCTCGGGAAGTCGTGGCCGATCACGATCGTCTCGTGCGGCGCGGGGGGCTCGGCCACGAGCGTGCGCGTGCGGACTCCGTCGGACCAGATCCGAACGAGCACGCCCGGGATCGGATCGTCTCCGTCGTTCGTGACCGACACGTCTTCGAAGACCTGCGTGCGCGAGAACCGGAGCGGCGGCTCGAAGGTGTGGCTCTGCGCGCGATAGAAGAGAAAGCGATCGCTGCTGCCGCCCGTCGTGACGCACGACGCGTCGTCGGTGCGCACGATCGCGAGCCCCGCCGACTCGCAGAACGCACCGGGGCCGAGCACCGAGCACGGCGGCACGCTCGCGGTCGGCAGCGGCGAAGGCGTGCAGGCGGCCTGCGAGCCCAGCGCGACGTTGCGCCACGCGACGTCGGTCGAGCCCGCGACGAAGGGCCACGTCTCGAGGATCGTCCCACCCTCGACGTGCACGGCGACCTCGGCGAGCGTGCGCGGATCGGCCGAGTGGAAGTAGAGCACGGGCTTGTCGACGGCCATCACGTCGACGCGGCGGGCTGGCGCCACGGCGCCGACGCGCAGCACGTCGGCACTGCCGTCGCGCTGACCGCGCAGGAGGCCCCACTCGTGCACCTCGTAGTCGGCAGGCGGCGCCGGGCGCTCCGCCTGCTCGGCGCTCGGCGTGGTCCCGCCCGGGCTGGTCCCGGACGAGCAGCTCGAGCAACCGACGAGCGAGGTGGTGACGAAGCAGAGGGCCGCGCGAGCACGCATGCCGCGATGGTACGCGATGTTTCTGCGCCTTCGGCGCGCTGGGGGAGCCTAGGACGGCCCCCCCTACTCCCCCCGCTCGTCGATCGTCGAAGACTCCTCCTCCAGGCTCCAGGGGTGAGCTGCGCTCACCCCCGGTGATCGGACACCGCGCACAGGCCACAGGCCGAGCACGGGGAGAACCCGGCAGGGCGCCCCAGGTGTTCTCTCTTGCTCAGTTTCTCGTGAGGATGCGCTCGACGCCGCGGAGCGAGGAGGCGATCACCGCGTCGCGGGCGATCGAGCCACCGATGGCCGCGAGGTGCAGAGGCACGCCGTGCACGTGGACCGAGCGCACGCAGACGTCGGCGCCGCGCAGGAGCGGCGGCATCGGAAAGCGCGCGGCCGTGCGCAGCATCCACGGCGCGATCGCGGCGAGCTCGGTGCACACCGCCGGGTCGCCCGCCTCTCCCACGACCAGGCCCGACTCGTCCGCGAGGACGACCGCCTCGAGACGTGCCTGCTCGCGCGTGTGCTCGAGCTGATAGCGCAGGGCCATGGTGGGCTGTTCACTGCGGCGGTGGCGACGTTCGATGAGGCGGCTCGACATCTTCGGATCGTAGGAAGCCCACTCCTGCCCCGTCGAGAAAACGGCGAGCGCGCGACGCGCCTCGCAGCTCGCATCGGCCCGTTGCGCCCGCGCGACTTCCCACACGAGCGCTCCTTCGCCATGCTGGGCTCATGAGCCTCTCGCGACGCGCGCTCCTTCGTGGTCTGCCCCCCGCAGCGCTGTCTCTCTCGTCGGTGGGCGCGCTCTCTTCGGCGCTCGTCGGTTGCTCTGCCGAGCCCCGTCTCCGCGCCGCCTCGCACGGTGCGCCTGCCGCCCGCACGATCGCCGGCCGCGAGGTCGCGACGCTCCTTCCGGGCATGCCGACGCAAGACGGCGCCGGCGTCTCGCTCACACGCGCGATCGGCTCGCGTGCCCTCGATCACCTCGATCCGTTCCTCCTCCTCGACGAGATCCACTCGGACGAGCCGAACGCCTACATCCGCGGCTTCCCCGATCACCCGCACCGCGGCTTCGAGACGATCACGATCATGCTCGAGGGGCGCATGCGGCACCGCGACAGCCGCGGCGGTCACGGCCTCATCACCGGCGGCGGCATCCAGTGGATGACCGCGGGCCGAGGCATCGTGCACAGCGAGATGCCCGAGCAGGAGCGCGGCATGCTCTGGGGCTTCCAGCTCTGGCTCAATCTCCCGCGCGCCGAGAAGATGTGCCCGCAGCAGTACCAGGACCTCGCCCCCGAGCGCATCGCGGAGGAGCGGCTCGCGGGCGGTGGTCTGCTCCGCGCGATCGCCGGCGACGTGCTCGGCGTGGAGGGCCCCGTCGAGCCGCGCGGCACCGAGCCCGTGCTCTTCACGGCGGTGCTGCGCGACGAGGCACCGCTCGTCGTCGATCTGCCGCGCGATCACAACGCGTTCGTCTACGTGCAGGACGGCGAGGTCGAGATCGGCCCCGAGCGACGCACCACGCGCGTGCCGCAGGATCACCTCGCGGTCCTCGGCGCCGGCAACCAGCTCACGATCCGCGCGCGTCGTGACCACGCGGGCATCCTCGTCGCCGCCGCGCGCCCCCTGCGCGAGCCGATCGCGCGCCGCGGCCCGTTCGTGATGAGCACCGACGAAGAGCTCCGCCAGGCCTTCGAGGATTACCGCAACGGAACCCTCGGCTGAGAGAGCGAGAGAGAATCTACCGGGGCGCCCTGCCGGGTTCTCCCCGTGCTTGGCCTGTGGCCTGTGCGCGGTGTCCGATCACTGGGGGTTGCGAAGCAACCCCTGGAGCAGCGAGGAGGAGGAGTCTTCGACGATCGACGAGCGGGGGGAGTAGGGGGGGCCGTCCTAGGCTCCCCCAGCGCGCCGAAGGCGCAGCAACACTGAGCTGGCCCCGCGACGGAGCGGGCTTCCGCTTCGGGTGTTCTCGCTCCATCTTCTGGCCGCGTGCACACCGAGATCACCAATCCGAACGAGCGGGCCCGCGTGGAGGCCGCGATCGACGAAGGCGTCCGCTTCGCGGGCCTGCGCGACACGCAGCGCGGCTTCGTCTCGCAGTACCTCCACGTCGATCCGATCGAGTGGATGTCGTGCTGCGGCAGCTACTGCGATCCGTGCGTGCAGACGATCGGGCGGGCCGTGGAGCGCGCGCGCGACGTCCTGGGCCTTCCACGCTGGAGGTAGTGACGGGCGATCGGTCGTGAACGTCGCGGGGTGACCACTTCAGAATTCCGCAAGGTGGGGATCGTTCACTACCATCGAGAGCGGAGAACACGGCTTGGCCGAAGCGCTCTCGGAAGAAGGAGCTGGTCATGAATTTCCCCCGTTTCCTCACCGCGGTCGCGTTTCACTCGATGGTGGTCGTGGCGCCGATGAGCGCCGCCTCCGCGCTCGCGCAGGATGCGCAGGCCCCGACGGTCCAGACGCCGACGGCGCGCGGCGCAGCGCGTGGGCCCGGCTCGGCGGGCGGCGCGGGCATGCACGGCGGGCACCACCGCGGCGGTCGCGGCCACGGCGGCATGCGCGGCATGCACCATGGCGGCATGCCGGGCGATGCGGCGATGACCCCGGATCAGCGCTTCGAGCACCGTGTGCAGGGCCTCATCGGCCGGCTCGGTCTCGACGAGGCGCAGGCCGCACAGGTGCGGCGCATCATGACGGAGGGTCGCGCGCAGCACGAAGCCCTCCGCGGCGAGCGCCTCACCGGCGAGCAGGCGATGGCGCGTCATCGCCAGCTGATGGAGGCCGACGGCCAGCGCATCCGCGCGATCCTCCGCCCCGATCAGCAGCGCGTGTTCGACTTCTACGCAGAGCGCATGCGCGAGGGCGCCGACCGCATGCAGCGCGGTGGCGCGGGCCACGGCCCCTTCGCCGAGCACGCGCGCGGCCGCATCCGCGAGGTGATCGAGTCGCTCGGCCTCGACGAGACGCAGCGCGCGCAGGTGCGGCAGATCTTCGAGGAGGGCCGTGCGCAGCACCAGGCGCTCCGCGCTCAGGCGCTCACCGGCGAGGAGCGCCAGGCGCGCCACCGCGCGATCATGGAGGCCAACGCGGCGCGCATCCGCGTGCTGCTCCGCCCCGACCAGCAGCAGCGCTTCGACCAGCACCTGACCCAGCTGCGCCAGCGCTTGGAGGCCTTCCGCCAGGGTGCGCCTGCGACGCCGCCGAGCGCCGCGCCGGCTCCGAGCGGGATCTGATCGATGACGGCCCGCATCCTCCTCGTCGAGGATGACGACGCGCTCGCCGAGGGCCTCGTGCGGCAGCTCCGCCGCGCGGGGTTCTCGGTCGATCGTCTCGCCGATGGGGATGCGGCGCTCGGCGTCGAGCTCACGCGCTTCGATCTCGCGATCCTCGATCTGATGCTCCCCGGCACCTACGGCCTCGACGTGCTCAAGCGCTGGCGCGCGAGCGACGAGGGCGCCGCGATCCCCGTCGTGCTCCTCACGGCGCGCGATCACACCGCCGACAAGGTGCGAGGGCTCTCGCTCGGCGCGGACGACTACGTCACCAAGCCGTTCTATCCCGAGGAGCTCGTCGCGCGGATCCACGCGCGTCTGCGGCGAACGCGCGCCGGTGCGTCGAGCGGCGCGCAGCGCGTGGGACCGATCGAGATCGACGACGAGGCCCGCGTCGTGCGGGTCGATGGCGAGCCCATGGATCTCACGCCCGTCGAGCACGCGATCCTCGCCCACCTCGCCGAGCGCGCCGGGCGCGCCGTGACGCGCGCGGATCTCGCCGCGGCCGTGCTCGACCGCGAAGACGAAGCGGAGGGCCGCGCGCTCGACGTCCACGTCTCGCGCATCCGCAAGAAGCTCGGCGCCCGCGAGGCCCACCTCGCGACGGTCTGGGGCATCGGCTACCGCCTCGACGCCGAGCCGCGCCCCGCGCGAAAGAAGAGCCCGTGACGATCACGATGCGGGTCGTGCTCGCGATCGCGATCGCGACGATCGCGGCGAGCGGCTCGCTTCTTCTGTTCGCCGAGCAGGTCCAGCGCGAGACCCTGGAGACGCGCGTCGCCGACGCCGTCACGCTGGCGATGACGACCGGCGCCCGCGAGCAGTGCGAGGCCGACCCGACGCGCTTCGTCGAGCGCTCGAGCGCACGCGCCGAGCGAGCACAGCGTCGAGGTCGCGGCTCTCGTCGCGCCGCGGCGCGCATGGCGCCGATCGTCGGCGCGCGCTTCGCGGTCTTCGATGCCGAGGGCACGAGCGCCAGCGGAGCGCCGCCGCTCGATCGCGCGCTCCTCGATCGCCTCTCGCGCGACACGGTCGTCTCGCTGCCCGAGCAGAACGGTCTCGCACGCTTCCTCGTGCAGATGCCGTGGGACGACGGGCCCTGCACGATCGTCGGCGTCGAGCGACCGATCTCGCCGGACATGACGACGGGCCGGCGCCGTGGCCTCTTCTTCGCGCTCGCGGTGCTCCTCGTCGCGGCGGGCGCGGCGGTGCTCGCGCTCCGCTCGCCGCTCTCGCGGCTGCGCACGCTCACCGAGGCGGCGCGTGCGCTCGGCCGATCGGGGTTTCGTGATCGCAGCGCGCTCGATCGCGCCACGCCCCGCGCCTCGAGCCGGGAGGTCCCGCCGCGCGACGAGATCGGCGCGCTCGCTGCGAGCCTGCGCGACGCGGTCGATCGCATCGCCGAAGACGCCGCGCGCCTGTCCGCGCGCGACGCCGCGCTGACCGAGTACGTCGTGCACACGACGCACGACCTCATGACGCCCGTCACCGTGCTCACGGGTCACCTCGCCGAGCTCGAGGAGGACCTGGCGCAGGGCAAGGCCATCGAGCGGCGCACGGTCGAGCGTGCGATCGGCGAGGCGCACTACCTCGCCACGCTCGTCGCGAACCTCGGCGTCGTCGCGCGCCTGGATCGTCCCGATCCCATCGTGCAGCGACGCACGATCGATCTGCGAGAGGTGGTCGAGCGCGTCGCCGCGCGCCACGAGCCGCTCGCGTGCACCAAGGGCCTCGTGCTCGAGCACGCGGTGCCCGACGATCCCTGCCCGTTCGAGGGCGACGACCTCCTCCTCGAGCGCGCGCTCGGCAACCTCGTCCACAACGCGATCCGGCACCACCGTGCGGCCGACGGCACCGAGGGCCACGTGGCGCTCGTCCTCTCGGTCACGCGCGGCGCGCTCTCGATCCGCGTGGTCGACGACGGCGCCGGCCTCGACGAGGCGAGCCTGCGCACGCTCGTGGCCTCCGCGCGCGGCGAGGTCGGAGACGCAGACGCCTCTCGCACGCGCAAGCACGGCTTCGGCATGGACGTGGTGCGCCGCGTCGCCTCGCTGCACGGGCTCGAGCTCGTCGTCGAGCGCGCGGAGTCGGGCGGCCTGTCCGTGACGCTGTCGAGCCCGGCGACGTCGAGCGGCCCGGCGAGCCCGATCGGCTCGGTGCGATCGATCAGGGCGTGATCTGCACGGCACGCGCCGCGCGTCGCCCGCGGAGGGGCCGCGCATAGAACGTGTTGTGCGTCTCTCCACACGGGATCGGCGTGAGGCCCAGGCGTGCGGCGCGCTCGGCGTCCATGGGCCCACCCCAGTCGTCGGGCGCGCGACAGCGCGCGTGGAGCTCGCCACGCACGATGCGCTCCGAGAGCGCCAGGACGCGCAGCCAGTCCTCGCGGAAGCTCGACCACGGCGGGTGCCGATGCGTGCGACGTCGGCCATCCACCTCGTGCTCGACCATCGTCGGAAAGCCCATGGGCTCCTCGCCCGACGCGTCGAGCCTCGTGATCCATCCACGTGGATCCGTGCGCGTCGTGTCGAAGACCGTGCGCGAGTAGCGCCGTGCGAACGCGAGCGGCGTGGTGCGGTGCCGTCGCGCGCCGCGCTCGAGCACGCGCCAGATGGCACGACAATCATCGGGGCTGTGAAAGCCCGCCTCGTGCACGCAGATGCGCGCGAGCCAGAGGGCCTGCTCCTCGGGCGTCTCGACCGGCGGCGGCGTCGTGCCCGGCACGCCCGCGCCCTGCGCGCTGGCCGTCGTGTAGAGCACGACGCTCGCGGAGAGCACCGTCGCGAAGACCACCGTGCGTGTGCACCACTCGCGGAGCGCGCTCCTCGGGGCGCGTCTCTTGCGCCCCGGGCTGCGTCGCGGGGTCGTCGCGAGGCTCCGCATGGCGCGCATCGAAGCACGCGTCGCGTCGTTCGTCGACTGCGGGCGGGTCGCGAGCGCGTCACGCCCGCGCGTGACGTCTCCGGTCTCCGATCACTCGACCTCGAGCGTGAACCGCTGCTTGCGCAGCCGCAGGAGGAGCGGCGCCGCCATCGTGGAGGCGGGCGTGCGCACCCCACCCGGAGCGTCGAGCGCGTCGAAGGCGAGGCACATCGCGCTCTCGCCGAGCATGCGCGAGGTCGCCTCGTAGCCCGGATCACCCTCGCCGCGCATCTTCGCCTTCACCACGCCGCGTGGACCCGAGGCGACGTAGCGCGACACGAAGTAGCCCGTGCGCCGCATCTCCTCGCTCGGCCCTTCGCCGGGCTTGGGAAGGAAGCGCGCGGCCACGAAGCGGCGCAGCGGTCCGATCGCGAGCGCGCCCATCGCGCCCGTGAGCCCCGCGCTCAGGACCGTCGCGGCGATCGCGCCCTGCGCGCCGCGGCCCGTGCTCATCACCTCGTCGTAGCGCGCACCGCCGTAGCCGCCGTGGCCCTCGCGCTCGAGGAGCGCGCTCGTGCGGCGCACGACGCGCGAGTTCACCGCCGCCATGATGAACGGGCCGGTCCAGAGATCGAGCTCGCGCGCGTGCTTGACGCCGAGCTGGTCGCCGCGATCAAGCCCACGCGCACCGTCGACGAGGGCGTAGGGATCCGCGAGCAGCTTGCGCACCGCGCGGTCGCGGCCCGCCTCCTCGAAGAGGAACAGCATGCTCGCGATCGTCCCGCCGCTCGCGCCGCCACGCGACTCGCCGGCGGCGTGCAGGAGCTGGGTCGGGAGCTCGCCGAAGCGCGCGCGGTACTCCTCGACGACGAACCACGTGCCGAGATCGGAGGGGATCGAGTCGTAGCCGCACGTGTGCACGATGCGCGCGCCCGTCTTCTTCGCCTCGGCGTCGTGTCGATCGATCATGCGGCGGATGAACGTGACCTCGCCCGTGAGGTCCGCGTAGTGCGTGCCATGCGCCGCGCACGCCGCCACGAGCGTCTCGCCGTACTTCGCGTACGGGCCCACCGTGGTCGCCACGACCTTCGTGCTCGCCGCGACGCGATCGAGCGCCGCACGGTCGTGTGCGTCCGCGACGAGGATCGGCAGCTCCTTCGCGGCCGGTGTCTCCTTCGCGAGCTCGTCGCGGATGCCCTCGAGCTTCTTCCGGTCGCGTCCCGCGAGCGCGAGGCGCAGGCCCGCGCCGAGGTGCGTGCGCGCGAGGTGGCCCGCGGTGAGGCGGCCGGTGAAGCCCGTGGCGCCGAAGAGGACGATGTCGTGGTCGCGTGCGCTCATGGCGGGAGGATTAGAGCCTTCCGCGCGCCGCGTCGACGCGCTTCATGCACCTTCACGCTCGAGGGTCACGAGCCGCGGCACACCAGCCCGCCCACGAAGACCTGCGTCGGCACACCGCCGGGGCTGGCCGTGAAGCCCACGAGCGCCTCGGATCCGCGCACACGCACCACCGGGCTCCGCTGGAAGCTCCCTCCGCGCAGCGTGCGCTCCTCCACGCGACCCCCGCTCGCGTCCACACGCACGACCGTCACGCTCGTGCGCTCGCCGAAGCGATCGCCCGCGTCGATCTCGACGAACGCGAAGAGCGCGCCGCCATCCTCGAGGGGCGCCGACGAGAGGCCCCCGTCGCGGTACGCGAGGCCGCCCGACGGCCGTTGCACGAGCCCCACCGCGCGACCTCGTGCATCGAGCGGTACGACACGCAGCGAGCGCTCCTGCGAGTCCGCGTCACCGTCGGGCTGCACGAGCCACGCGGCGAGGAGGCCGTCGCGCGTGCTCGTCAGACGCACGCGGCTCGCCGCCTCGAAGTCGGAGAGGGGCACAGCCTCGCCCAGCGGTGCGCCGCGCGCGTCGAGGTGCTGCACGCTCGCGCTCGTCGGCGAGACACCCGTGTGCATCGAGGCGACGACGAAGCTCCCGTCGGCGAGCCGCGCGCGGGACCACCAGAACGCGTCCTCGAGGATCGTGATCGGGGCGCTCGAGGCGAGCACACGCGTGGCATCGGCCGAGAGCAGGTGAAGCGATGGCGCGACCTCGCTCGGTCGATCGAAGAGCACGAATCCGTCTCCGGTCCCCAGCGGGCCGACACAGCGCGCGATCGGCAGCGTGACGCGCGCGCCCACGACCTCGCCCTCGCGCGAGAGCGCGCGCATCGCGCACCCCGCGTCGTCCCAGGTGAACGCCGCGAGGCCCGTGTCGTTCGCAGCGAGCGCGACGTTCGAGAAGAACGCCCCCGCAGGTGCACCGAAGAGCTCCTGTCGCTCGCCGATCGGCGCCTCGAGGGAGACGCGATGCACGAAGCGTCCGGGCTCGGGCGGTGGATCGTTCATCGAGCCCGTCACGACGAGGAACGAGCCCTCGAGCGCGATCGCGTCGTTCAGGCCCTGATCGCCGGGGCCGTCCGTGAGCGGCCACGGATCGACGACCTCCCAGGTGCACGGCCGGCGCGCAGCGTCCGTGGCGTGCGCGTCCACGCTCGGCGCATCGAGCCCAGGCGCGTCGATCGCCGCGTCGCGCGCCTCCGCTCGCTCGTGGCTCGCGTAGCAAGCCGAGAGCGCGAGCATCGAGAGCGTCGCGGACGCGATCGCGGGCACGGCGCGCATCGGCTCAACGTACACGAGGGGCCCCGAGCCGCGCGAGCCGCGTAGTAGGCTCGCCTCCGTGCGACGCCTCGCTCCGCTCCTCGTCGTCGTCGTCTCGTGTCTGCTCTCGCCGGCCTGCCGCGAGAGCCCGCGCTTGCGCGCCTCGCGGAGCCCGAGCGAGGAGTCGCCGCGCGGCCCGTCGACCGAGGCCCGTGTGCCCGAGGGCCCTCGCGTGCGCTTCGAGCCGGCGCCCGAAGGCGAGGTGCGGCAGCTCGTGCGTGCGTTCGTCGCGCGCGCCCGCGCCGAGGGCCGCGAGCCCATCGTCTACGTCGGTGCGAGCTGGTGCGAGCCGTGCCGCTACTTCCATGCAGCCGCCGAGCGAGGTGATCTCGATGGCTCGCTCCCCGCGCTCGCGCTGCTCGAGTTCGACCGCGATCGCGACGGCGATCGCCTCGACGCCGCGGGCTACGGCTCCCGCATGATCCCGCTCTTCGTCTCGCCCGAGCCCGACGGCGCCCCGAGCGCACGGCGCATCGAGGGCTCGATCCACGGCCCGGACAGCCCACAGGAGATCGTCCCGCGTCTCCTCGCGATCCTCCCGGCGAGCCGCTGACGACGAGGCATTCCCGCACGCACCGCGCAGGGGTTCCGACCGCGTCGTGTGGCGCTATCCTCCGCCGCGATGAACCGCGATTCAGCGCCCCTCGACTCTCACTGGGACTTCGTCGTCGTCGGCTCGGGCTTCGGCGGCTCGGTGTCCGCGCTGCGGCTGACCGAGAAGGGCTACCGCGTGCTCGTGGTCGAGAAGGGGCGTCGCTTCGACAAGAAGGACTTCCCCACGAGCAACTGGGACGTGAAGCGCTGGCTCTGGCAGCCCGAGGTGGGCCTGCGCGGCATCTTCCAGATGTCGTTCTTCCCGCACGTCACGATCCTCCACGGCGTGGGCGTGGGCGGTGGCTCGCTCGTGTACGCGAACACGCTCCCGATGCCGAAGGACGAATTCTTCGAGAAGGGCAGCTGGGCGGGGCTGGCCGAGTGGAAGAAGGAGCTCGCGCGACACTACGCGACCGCACGCACGATGCTCGGCGCCGCGCCCAACCCGACGCTCACGCGTGGCGACAAGGTGCTCAAGGAGATCGCCGACGAGATCGGCCGCGGCGATCACTGGCAGCCGACCGACGTCGCGATCTACTTCGGCAAGCCCGACGTCGAGGTGCCCGATCCGTACTTCGGTGGAGAAGGCCCCGCGCGCACGGGCTGCAACTTCTGCGGCGCGTGCATGACGGGCTGCCGCGTCGGCGCGAAGAACACGCTCGATCGCAACTACCTCTACCTCGCCGAGAAGCGCGGCGCGCGCATCCTCCCCGAGACGGAGGTCCGCTACGTGCGCGCGCGTGCCGCGGCCGACGGCGCACGCGACGGAAGCGCCGGCTTCGAGATCGAGGTCGAGAGCGAGCTCGAGGGCGCGCCGCGCACGCGCACGTTCAGCGCCGATCAGGTCGTCTTCGCCGGCGGCGTGATGGGCACGATCCCGCTCCTTCTCCGCATGAAGGAGGACGACGCGTGTCTGCCCGCGCTGAGCGCGCGCCTGGGCGACATGGTCCGCACGAACAACGAGGCGCTCATCGGAGTCGTCTCGCCCAGGACCGACGACGACTTCAGCAAGGGCGTCGCGATCACCTCGATCCTCCACACGGACGAGGTCAGCCACATCGAGCCCGTGCGCTACGGCGAGGGCTCGGGCTTCTTCCGCCTGCTCTCGCTGCCCCACGCGCCGGGCAACAACGTGCTCGTGAGGCTCGGCGGCACCGTGCGCGGCTTCCTCCGCCAGCCGCTCACGTGGCTCAAGGTCGCGGCCGCGCGCGACTTCGCCAAGCAGAGCCAGATCCTCCTCTACATGCGCACGCTCGAGGGCTCGCTGCGCCTGCGCCTGGGGCGCAGCCCCTACACGGGCTTTCGTCGTGGCCTCGTCACCGAGCTCGAGCCCGGCACGAGCGCGCCCACCGCCTTCATGAAGGAGGCGACCGATCTCGCGGAGCGCTTCGCGAAGAAGGTCGGCGGCGTCGCGATGACGATCCTCACCGAGACGCTCACGGGCACACCCACGACGGCGCACATCCTCGGCGGCGCCTGCATCGGCAAGGACGCGAGCCACGGCGTGATCGACGCGCAGCACCGCGTCTTCGGCTACCGCGGCCTCTACGTCGTCGACGGCAGCGCCGTGAGCGCCAACCCCGGCGTGAATCCCTCGCTCACGATCACCGCGATGGCCGAGCGCGCGATGAGCTTCGTGCCGAGCAAGGCCTGAGTCACCGTGAGCGCCATCGCATGTGACTTCTGCGGCAAGGGGCAGCGCGAGGTCGAGAAGCTCATCAAGGGCCCGACCTCTCTCATCTGCAACGAGTGCCTGATCCTCTCGATGAGCATCCTGCTCGAGGGGCAGAGCCTCGCGAGCCTGCTCACGCAGGTCGCGGGCACCGCGTCGCGCCAGACGCCGCTCACGCAGGTCGCGCCGCTCTTCGACGCGGCGCTCGCCGTGGTCGGCACCCACGTCGAGGATGCGAAGGCGATCGCGCGGACCGCCTTTCGCCTGCACGATCCGGACGCCGTGCTGCGTGCGCACGACGTGATCCCCGACGCGCAGCGCGACGCGGAGCTGGTCGTGCGCGACGCGCTCTCGCTCGATGCACGCGGCGACTCGCCCGCCGCGATCGACGTGCTGGATCATCTCGACGCTTCGGTACCGCTCGCGCCGACGTGGGCGCTCGCGCGCCGTGTCGCGTGGGGCCTCGCGCTGCTCGAGGCGCGGGCGCCGCGTGAGCGCACGGCCCTCGACGAGCTCGACGCGATCGGCCGCGCGCTCGAGGTCCAGCTGTCCACACTGACATACCCGGACGACGCGGATCTCGACGCGCTGCGCACGCACCTCGCGATCTTCCGCGCGCGCATCGCGCTCGCGCGTGGCGACGCGGAGCTCGCGGAGCGGAGCCTCTCGGACGTGCCGTTCGCCGAGGACGACCCGCGCGCGTGGGCCGCACGCCACGACGCTGCCGTCCTGCGCGGCCTGCGCGCGAGCACCGACCCTGCACGTGACCGCGCGCTCGCGCTGCTCGACGAGCACGCTCCGCTCGCGCTGCGCTTGCGCGGGACGCGCGTCTGACGGCTCAGCGCGCGCGCGCGCCGCGCGTGGCGGTGAGGATGCGTCCGCTCGTCGGATCGGTCACGAGCACTCGCACCACGAACGGCCCCGGGGTGCTCGGCGCCGTCAGCGTCGCGCTCGCGCGACCGCTCGCGTCGAAGGGCACGGTCGTCTCCGAGACGATCTCCGTGTTCACGATCAGGTCGCCGTCGTAGCCGCGGGGCCAGTCGAAGTTGAGCCCGCTCGCGAGCAGGCGGATCGTGCCCGAGGGCTCGCGCGCGAGCACCTGGCCGAGCGGCTCGAGCGTCGAGCTCGCGGTGTTCTGGTTCGTGAAATACAGGGTTCCGTCGAGGCCGAAGCTCACGCCGTGGATGCCTGCGTACTGCGTCTCGGGCACGGCCGCGCGGAGGTCGGCGAGGCCGAGGAGCGCGGTGCCGGTGCCGCCGCTCGCCCCGACGCTCCACACGAAGCCCGCCTGGTTGTTCGAAGGGAACACGCCGACGTAGAGGCGCCCGTCGGGGCCGAACGTGAGGCCCTCGTTCCACGGGACGTCGCCGCACGTGAGCGCGCCGAGCGGCGCGTCCGCGAACAGGCTCTCCGTTCCGTCCGGCGCCACGCGGTAGACGTTGGGCCAGTGCTCGGCGAGGTAGAGCGCGCCCGCCGCGTCGAACGTCAGGCCCGTGAGGAACGCGCCGCTGCACGGCGAGCTCGCCGTCGTGAGGGTGGTGTGCGTGCTCGTCGTGCCACCGAAGAGATCGATGCGGTTCACCGAGAGCCCACCGGCCACGTAGAGCGCGCCGTCGGGACCGATCGCCATGCGCGAGCAGCCCGCGGGCGCATCCCCCACGCGCTCGAAGGTGCGCGCGCCCTCGGGGCCGACGACGCGTCCCACGCCGCAGGTCCCGTCGACCACGTAGAGCTGTCCACGCGCGTCGTTCGCGAGGCCCGAGATCGATCCGAGCCCGGTCGCGTAGGCTGTGCGCGTGCCGGTGCCGAGATCGATCTCCCACACCGTGTCGTCGTTGTAGGCCGTGGTGACGAGCGAGATCTCGCGGCGGAGCTCGAAGGTCGCGGTGAGCCCGCAGTGCGAGGCGCTCGTGAGGCTCGCGGCGACGGGCACGCTCGCGCCCACCGTCGTGTCCCCGATCGCCTCGAGCGAGACTCCGTCGACGGCGCCGCCCATCCCGCTGCCCGGGCAGCCGATGCCGAGGCAGACGCCGACGGCGTTGCACACGACGTCGGTGCAGCCCGCATCCGCGACGCAGCGCGCGTCCTCGCAGCGCGCGCCGGGGCCGCAGGTCGGCGGGAACTCGCCCGCGCCGCACGCGACGAAGTCACCGCTCGGCGTGCACTCCTCACCGGGCATCACGCAGGTGCCCGAGGTGGGCCCGCAGATCCGAGGCACCTCGCAGGGCACCGCGCCCGCGAGCCGACAGTCCGCCACGCACACGCGATCGACACAGGCCTCGCCCGCCTGGCAGGGCGCGCACGATCCGAAGGCGTCCACGCTCGCTGCGTCGTCGGATCCGCCTGCGTCGCGCGGGCCACCCGCGTCGCCTGCGAGCACACAGCGCGCCTCGACGCACACGCGGCCTCCCGCGCACTCGCGCGTCGAGGTGCAGCTCGGATCCTCCGGTGCATCACAGCCGACCACGGACGTCGCCGCGATCAGGGAGACCATCAGCCTGCGCACGAGGCTCGTCCGAAGGTGCATGCGCACGAGCATACCCGTGGTGCCCGTCACGGGCCGAGGCGTCGACGCGCTTCGGCCGTTCGCGCGATCGCGCGCGCCGCTTCGGGCGAGGCCGGAAAGCGCTGCACGATCTCGTCGTCCGTCGCGATGGCGTCGCGCAGCTCGGCGAGATCGAGCAGCACCGACGCAGCACCGTCGAGCGCGCGCGCCTCGAGCTCGGGGTGTGCCGCGAGCCACGTGCGCACGGCGGGGCGCGCGAGCCCTCTCTCGGCGTCGGGCGAACCATCCTCGTCCCGCCTCGAAGCTGGCGCGCGCGCGCGCGTGATCGTTCTCTTCGAAGTAGGCGTGCCCGATGCGCGCCCAGATCCCGGCGTTGGGGATCGGCTGCGCGATCACACGATCGTCGCGGTCGAACGTGGAGCGCGCCTCACCATGGGAGCGCGGCAGCCTACGCGGCGGGGCGAGTCGATCTCCCTCGCGGCGCTCCGGGCGCGCTCACTGGCTCGTGAGCATCAGGTACGCGAAGCTGCCGATCGCGCTCCACTGCACCACGCGGAAGCGCCACGTGCCCTTCTTCCACTCGTGCCAGGTCCACGCGAGCGCGACCATCGCGACGAAGAGCGCCGTCGCGACGAAGCTCGCCTGACCGAACGTGAGCGAGCGTCCGGTCGCGTGCTCGAGGCCGCTCGAGAGCACCGAGCCGTGGAGGAACACGAGGTGCACGACGTAGATGAGGAGCGACTCGGCGCCCACCACGCGCACGAGCGTCAGCGCCTCACCGATCTTCGTCCGCGACTCCTTCGTGCCCTCGTCGAGCCAGCCGCGGCGGTCGGCGAGCTTCTCGACGAAGCACCACGCCGTGAGCACGGCGAGCACGTTCGCGAGGCGGAAGAAGAAGTAGTACGGGTCGGTCTTCCAGAAGTCGTGCGCCCCGTAGGGCTGGAGGCCCGTGCGGTTCAGCGCGATCGGGACCACGAAGAGCGTCACCGTGAGCGCGAGCAGCGGCCACGCGAGGTCGTGCGAGGGACGCCGTGCCGTGCGCGCCGCGTAGGCGACGAGGATGCCCGCGTACGTGAAGCCCGCCCACGGGAAGAGCGGGAAGAGCGAGCCCGTGTCGGCGTTCACGTACGCCGCGATGGGCTGGGGCAGGAACGAGACGTCTGCCGCCCAGACGAGCGGCGCGCCGAGCACGACCGCCGCGAACAGCGCGCCCACGACGCCCACGAACACCTTCTCGCGACGCACCGCGAGGGCCAGGAGCTGCAGGAGCGCGAGGCTCACGCCGATGTGCTGGAGCACGTCCACCTGCAGCCACTCGCGCACGGTGCCCGCATCGAGGTGCAGGAGGCGCGTCAGCGCGAGCGCCGGCATGTGGAGCGCGTAGCCGATGACCAGCAGCCAGCCGTAGCGGCGGAAGCGCTTGGCGAGGGCATCGCCCCACGTGGTGTTCGCCTTCCAGCCGCGGAAGGTCGTGTACCCGAAGGCCAGACCCGACGCGAAGAGGAACATCGGCGCGGTGTAGCCGTGCACGAAGTTGTGGTGGCGGAGCCAGCGCTGCGACTCGTAGCTCGGGTCGAGCAGCGACGTGAACACGTGGCCCTGCACCATCAGGAGCACGGCGACGAAACGCAGGAGGTCGAGCGCCAGCCAGCGGCTGCCGTCCTTCTTCGAGCTCTTCGTCGAGGAGCTCGACACGTTCGTGTGCAGCGCGCTCTCCATCGGGTCTCGGGGGCCGGATGTCCCACACGACCGATCGACGTGCAAATCCAAGCGTGAGCACGGGCTGCCGTCCGAACGGCCAGCGGCGCGATGGAATGGACGGAAAAGCGAGAGGCCGCCGGACTCTCGTCCGCGGCCTCTCCGTGGGGTGCCCGCCGAGATCAGCGGGCTTCCGTTCTCGCCGTCAGTGCGGAGCGGCGGCGGGACGCCCGCCGCGCGCCGCGGGACCCTCGGCGAGCGCACGGTCGATCGCCGCGGTGAACGCGTCGATCGGCTGCGCACCCTGGAGGAGGCGGCCGTTGATGAAGAACGAGGGCGTGCCGATCTGCGCACCGGCCGCGCGCACGGCGTCCATGTCCGCCTGCACGCCCGCCTGGTGCTCGTTGTTGTCGAGGGCCGCACGGAACTGGTCCATGTTCACGCCCTGGATCTGACCCGCGAGGCGCTCGAGCGTCTCGCGCGTGAGCTCGCGCTGGTTCTCGAAGAGGAGCGCGTGGTACTGCCAGAACGCGGCCGCGCCGCGCTGCTGGAAGATCTCGCGCGCGGCCTGCGCCGCAGGCATCGCGTTCGGGTGGAAGGGCAGGGGGTAGTCACGCCAGACGAGGCGCACGCGGCCCTCGTAGCGCTCCATCACCTGCTCGAGCGTGGGGTTCACGCGCGAGCAGAAGGGGCACTGGAAGTCCGAGAAGATCTGGATGGTGACGGGCGCGTTCGCCGGGCCCTGCGTCGGGGCGTTCGCCGCGACCGGGATGTTGTAGACGCGGTTCGGATCCTCGGCGGGCTGCGCCGGGGCGGCCGCAGCGCCCGCAGGCGCCGGGAGCATCACGGGCTGCGTCGCGCCGTCGGCGATCGTCGCCTCGTACACACGCGCGCGCGGCGTGCCGCTCGACACGCGCTCACGCGCCTGACCGAGGACCTCGTCGACGAGCGTGCGGAACGCCTCGACGGGCTGCGCGCCGCGGAGGTTGCGGCCGTTGATGAAGAACGACGGCGTGCCCGACGCGCCGAGCTGACGCGCGAGCGCCTGGTCGGCCTCGATCGAGGCCTGGTGCGTGTGGTTGTCGAGCGCGGCGCGGAAGCGCGCCATGTCGATGCCCTGGATCTGACCGGCGTAACGCTCCAGGTCCTCACGCGCGAGCGCCTGCTGATTCTGGAAGAGGATGTCGTGGTACTGCCAGAACGCCGCGGCGCCACGCTGCGCGAAGACCTCGGCCGAGGCCTCGGCCGCCGGCATCGCGTTCGAGTGGAAGGGGAGCGGGTTGTTCTTCCACACGAGGCGGAGGTCGTTGCCGTAGCTCTCGCGAAGCGACGCGAGCGTCGGCTCCACGCGCGAGCAGAACGGGCACTGGTAGTCCGAGAAGATCACGATCGTGACGAGCGCGTCCGCGGGGCCCTGCTGGGGCGACTCGCCGACGGGCACGCGGTAGACCGCGCGCGGATCCGGCTGCGGACGGGCCGGCGGGGCGGCCTTCTGCGCGGCGCCCTGGCCTTCGGGGGCGGCGGCCTGCGTGCGGCCGTTGCGGACGATCGCCTGGAAGAGCTGCGCGCGCGGCGTGCCGTTGCGGAGCATCTCGTTCGCGTGCGCGATCTCCTCGTTGATCACGCGCTGGAACTCCTCGAAGGGCTGCGCGCCCATCAGCTCGCGGCCGTTGATGAAGAACGCGGGCGTGCCGTTGGCGCCGATGCGGTTGCCCGCCTCGGAGTCCGCACGGATCGCGGCCTGGTGCGTGTGGCCGTCCATGGCCGCGCGGTAGCGCGTCATGTCGAGGCCCACCTGCTGCGCGAGGCGGTCGAGCGTCTCGCGGGTGAGGTTCTGCTGGTTCTCGAAGAGCAGGCCGTGCATCTGCCAGAACTTCTGGTCGCCGCCCTGCGCGTACGCCTCACGCGCCGCCTCGGCGGCGGGCATCGCGTTCTGGTGGAACGGAAGCGGCTGGTCGCGCCAGACGATCCGGACCTGGTCGCGGAACTGCTCGGTGATGCGCGCGAGCGTGGGCTCCACGCGGCTGCAGAACGGGCACTGGTAGTCCGACCACATCACGATCGTGACGAGGGCGTTGTCCGGGCCGCGCTGCGGCATCTGGTCGCTGACCTCGATGCGGTACCGGGTCTGGTCGGACCCGTCGCCCGCAGGCGCCGCACCGGCGCCCTCGCCCTCACGACCACCACGGTCGCGGTCGGCCATCGCGATCTCTTCGCCCTCGGCCGAGCTGTTGCGGCCGATGACGTTGCCCACGAGCGCGCCGAGCGCGAACGCGACCAGGATCGCGACGATCGCGGACGGCATGCTCATGACCGACCCGCTGCTCGACGGTGCGAGCTGCACTTCTTCTCTCTTCTTCTTCTCTGCCATGACGAATGTCCTCGATGCAGTCCGGGTGCCGCGCCCGAATGGCGCAACCCGATCGGACCGCGGAAAGAAACGAACCAGGGCCGCCGCGAGCCGCCCACCATGGGCGTGCGGCGGGGCGCCGAAGGGCGCTCGACGGGCGCTCCGACACGCGAGGTGCTCGGAGGCGCGGGTGCACGACGTCGCGACGCGCCCCAAGAGGGCGCGAGCCTCGCGCGTCGAGCGCTCGTCGTCAGCCTCGGGGCGGCCGCTCGGGCTGGCGCACGTGCGGATCGCTCGGATCGGTCTGCGCGACGAGCGCAGGGATCGCGATCTCGCTCGTGAAGCTCACGAGGCGCGCTCCAGGAAGGCTCGGTGCCTCGGGGGAGAGGATCGGTGCGGCCTGGGGCAGGCTGCGCGGCGTCGGCTCGTCCTCGGGCGTGAGGGGGCTACACCGCGGGTCGTTGGTGTGCGTGCACCAGAGGACCGACGGGATGCGGTCGCCGCGGCTCGGCACCACGCCGCGCACGGCGTGCGGGTCGGGCGTCTCGAGCTCGCTCGGATCGATCGCGCGATCCATCAGCAGCTCGGGGTCCACGGACTCCGTGGCCTCGAGCGAGCCCCCCTCGAGATAGCCCCAGCCCGCATAGGGGTTCGCGTCGGACACACCGCAGACGCACTCCTCCGCAGCGAACGCGCGCGTCGGCAAGACGAGCGCGACCGCGAGGGCGGCCACTGCCACGGAGGCGAGTGCGATGGGCATGCGGCGCATGCGAGCCGGGAGCATACAGCCCTCGCCCCGGGTGACAAGCCTCCCCACCCGTCGGAGCAGTGCACCCAGAGAGAGAAGCCGACGGAAAGAGAAACGGCGCCGTCCGGAGACGACGCCGCTAGAACGGCTTGGTGGCGAGTCCCGCCGAGCGCAGCGCCAAGCGGGGCTGGGGCCCCGCGCGGAGCGGCCGCTTCGGCGGCCGGAGCGGGGGAGGGTCCCGTTTCGACTCCGTCGAGACGGGAGGGGGCGCGCATGCGCCCCCCAGACAATCAGCAGTGACAGCCCCAGCCCGCCGGGTCGCTCGGGTCGCTGTCCGAGCACGAGCGGCGGCCGCAGCCACCGGGGTCGCTCGGGTCGCTGTCCGAGATGCCGCGGCAGCGCGCGTAGTTCGGGCGATCACTCGGATCGCGGTCCGAGCACATCTCTTCGGCCTGCTGGGCCTTGGCGCTGCCCGCGCCCATCACGGTGACGGCCGCACCGAGCGCCGCGCCCGTGCCGAGCACGCCCATCGTCGAACGACGGCCCATCTTCTGCTCGGTCACGATCTCGTCCATCGACAGAGTCTTCTTCTCGCTCATCGGTTCCTCCCTCGTTCGGTCTTCGGTGCTGTCTGGGCTGCGACCTGATCGGTCGCGGTGGCCCTGATACGTCTCCGACGACCTGGGCTTCCCCGACTCGACACGGTTTCACGCACACGGCGTGGCCGGCGCTGACGATGACGCCACAGGGTGCATTCATCGATCAACGCCGATTTCCGATCTGAGAAACACTCTCATGGCTCGCGCGGAGCGACCGAGAGTCGTTCTCGATTGAGCGGCCGCACGGTTGCAGAGAATCTCGGCGATTCGTGAGTCGTCTCCGCGCGAATCGTCGCGCCGCTCACGTAGAACGACTCGACAGGCCGAGCGCGCGCGATCGCGCCTCGCGCCACGACGACACCCAGCACCGAGGGACCATGGCCAGCACCTACTCGTTCTCGAAGCTCATCGCCCCCATGACGAAGGAGCAGTTCTTCGCCGAGTACTGGGAGAAGAAGCCGCTCATCGTGCGGCGCGAGGAGCGCGCTTACTACAACGACCTCCTCTCGGTGAAGAAGCTCGAGAACGCGATCACCTCGCAGGCGCTGCCGCGCGACATGTGCTTCATCGCGAACGCTTCGCGCCAGGTGGACGCGAGCGAGTACACGTACCCCGACGGCATCGTCGATCCGTCGCGCCTGTTCCAGCAGTTCGCCGACGGCGGGACGATCGTCTTCAACCAGCTGCACACGGTGCTGCCGGATCTCGCGGAGCTCTGCCGCTCGCTCGAGCGCGAGATCAGCTGCCGCTTCCAGACGAACATCTACCTCTCGCCCAACAAGGCCCAGGGCTTCCCCGCGCACTACGACAGCCACGACGTGTTCGTGCTGCAGTTCCACGGGGTCAAGCACTGGATCGTCTACAACACGCCCATCGAGCTGCCCTTCAAGGGCCAGCCCTTCCGCCGCGACGAGACGCCGAAGGGCGAGGTCACGATGGAGTTCGATCTCCGCCCCGGCGACATGCTCTATCTCCCGCGCGGCATGATGCACGACGCGCAGACGCGCGAAGGCGAGACCGCCCACATCACGCTCGGCGCGCTCACGACGAGCTGGACGGAGCTGCTCCTCGAGGTCGTCGCGAAGGTGGCGCTCACCGACGTGGACTTCCGCCGCGCGCTGCCGCCGGGCTTCGCGCAGACGACGCACGACCGCGCCGACGCGCGTGCGTACATGAAGTCGCTGCTCACGCGCCTCGTCGAGCGCGGTGATCTCGATCAGGCGATGGATCACTTCGCCGACGAGCTCGTCTCCACGCGCCGCGCGCTGCTCGACGGCCAGCTCGAGCAGGTGCTCTCGCTCCACGACGTCACGCCCGAGCACACCGCAGGCGCGCGCCCGAACCTCGTCTACCGCTACACCAAGCGCGACGGCCAGATCGTCGTCTCCTGCTACGGCGCCGAGATGCGCCTCCCCGAGCACGCCGCCGAGCCGCTCCTCTACGCGCTCGAGACCTCGGAGTTCAAGATCAAGGATCTCCCCGGCGACCTCGACGACGCCGGCAAGGTGGTCCTCGTCAAGCGCCTCGTCCGCGAAGGCATGGTCGCCATCAAGCGCTGAGGCTCACCCACCCCCTCGGCCCGCGATCACGGCCCCGGTCCCGCTGGACCGAGGGCCGTGTCGCTTCCGTCGCGGCGTCTCGGCTATGGTCCGTCAACGCTCAGCGAGGAGGAGTGGCATGAAGAAGGACTGGGGTTCGCATGCCAACCTCGAAGCGGCCTGCGAGACGACCGGCTTGTCCGAAGAACACGATTCGTCGGCGCTCGCGATCGTGCACCGAATCGTCGGTCCGCCGACTACGTCGTCGCTCTCCGATGTGGTCGAGGAGCTCGGACGGGACTTCGAGGCGATTCGCTCGTCACTGAACTCGCTTCATGCGACCAACGGGACCTCCCTCGCCGAGTTCTCGAGTCGTTTCGCTGCCGCGGCAGAGGCTGAGAAGGTCCTGTCGAAATGGAGGGATGCCCTTTCCACGACGAGGCAGTTCTATCTCCTCGAACTCATGAGCGAACGCGCCGACCCAAAACGGAAGCGATTTGCCAAGTGAAGACGCTCCGGAGCACGGGCCCTGCCTACCGGCCCGCCGCGTGTGGGGTCCGGCAACCTCGCCGCGAGGCCTCGCGCGTCGTTGGAGTTGGCCACGCCGAGCGTGAACGCAGTTGAACCGGCGCGACGCTTGCTCGATGCCAGTTCATGCCCGCGTTGCTCGCGAAAAGTTATGTTCGTCCCGTCGAGCCCGAACTGTGAGCGAACAACCGCCTCTCCCAGAAAGCGGCGTCGGGTTTTTGCGTCTTGAGGAATTCATCATCTCGGAGGCAGAAGATGAGTACCTCGCGCAGCATGCTCTTCGCGGCATCGGCGAATTGGTTGGCTGGTACCTTCGTCTGCTGGTCCAGCAGCTTCTCTTTGTTTGGATCAATGACCTGCCCGTGGGCCACGTGACTTCGCATGTCGTAGACCTTCTTGAACCTCGCGGAGCGGTTTGCGCGCTCTTCAAGTTGATAGAAGCTCGCGTAGTTGAGGCCAAGTCTGGTCGTTACTTCGCCCGACTTCTCACTGTTGAGCAAGGCCTCGAGTCCGATGCACGCGTCCACCAGCGCGTCGTCCCACTCCCGACGTCCCTCGGCGTCTCGGAGTCGTCGCAGGGCGACGCGGACGCGGCCGTCGTTTGACGTGAGTGCCCGATTGACGATCTCGACCGTCGCGGCCTCGATGCGCACCTCGGTTGCGAACCCAGGCAGCGATCCCTCACTCACTACCATCCTCCTGCTTCCGAAGGAAAGTACGTGGCTGCGCGACTCGAACAGTACATCGCGGAGCGGGAGTCGGCCGGGTAGTGCGAGGTGCAGTGCTGAGTGAGCGCTGGCGATTGCGTTGTAGCGCTCTCGCTCGGCCTCCAGTTCCGCCTGTACTTCTTGTGGGTTCATCATCCCAAGCGGATCGTTGAGGCGAAGCGGCACGTCGTAGTTCAGTTCGAGTGCGAAGTTCGCGAATGGCGCAAGGTGGCGGATGCCGAGAGTAGAGGGTTCGAACTCCACCGTGCGCTCTTCCGTTGTTAACTGTCGAAAGACGACGCCGTTCGCAAGCTGGATGGGCTCCAGGGAGACGGTTGGTTCACACGCGATATCGAGGCGAGCAGTGGCACGCATCGGAATGCGTCCTGCTGCGAGAGTTCGAGCGAACTCCCGCACTGCGCTCGCCGCATCGAGTTCGGCACCGCTGAGGACCGAACGCGCCAGGGCGACTGCGATCCAGACAGGCTCGACGCTGCCGCCGATGAAGCCTGCCGAGAGTGCGCTCGGGAGTCTCTCGTCACAGTCGTTCAGCGACGCAAGTTCGGGGGACGCCTCCACAGAACGTCGCACCGCAGCCCACGTGCGGACCCCGCGGCCGATTCCGGGCACCAGTCCCACTCCACCCCCACCATGTGGCACAGCGCGCTGAACCTCGTCGAGCGGCGGTTGCGCGGATGCGACTTGAATAGCGCGGTCGACCAGAGCACTCAGCCTCGCGAGAAGATCCTCCGACAACATTCGCTTTGTCCTGGGGCAAGGGCGGTCACTCCGCCGCGTTGGTGAACGCCGACGTCTTTCGCAGATTGACGCCGAAGGCGCAGGATACTGACATGTCGGCTGGCTGACCCCGTTCTGCTAGAGCGCCGATCCGTTTGAAAGCCGGATCATTTCGGGCACTTGTGATCCTGGGATCGACATGGTCGCGGTGGACGTGATCGGCTTGCCTCGCGCGACCGCGTACACGCGGAGCGCGGAGGACGCGATGACGATTGCGCGATGGGCTCCCCCGACCGATGTCACGAGGCGTGAGGCGTTCCTGCTGAAGCGGCTTGAGCGCACCAAGAAGCTCTTCCGGTTTCTCCGAGAGCACCGGCTCGAGCTGTTCGATGACGCG
>JBILLJ010000092.1:0-35630 GCA_044376125.1 Sandaracinaceae bacterium | reverse complement strand
GACGCCGAGGTGCGTGTCGCGTCAGCGCACGACTGCGCGGTCGCGATGTTCGATCTGCCCCTCCGACGTGAGGCGGAGGTCGTGGCACGCGTTGCGTCAGCGCACGACTGCGTGGTCGCGAAAGGCGGGGGACGAGCCCCCGCCCTACCTCTCGGTGGTCGAGCGTCGCGTGCTCGCGGCTCACGGCAACGGTGCTCTGGTGCTCGCGGGCTGGCTGCGAGGAGAGTGCGAAGGGCCCGGCAGGGCCGAGGGGAGATGCACGACGCAAGAGCCTCGTGGTTCGCGTCCGCGACGCAGCAGAGGGCGTGGCGCGCGTCGCGTCTGCCGTTGCGCGAGGGAGCGGGCGCCGAGGTGCGTGTCGCGTCAGCGCGCGCCTCCGCGGTCGCGATGTTCGATCTGCCCCTCTGACGTGAGGCGCAGGTCGTGGCACGCGTCGCGTCAGCGCACGATTGTGTGGTCGCGATGCTCGCGTCTGCCGGTGCGCGAGGGAGCGGGCGCCGAGGTGCGTGTCGCGTCAGCGCGCGCCTGCGCGGTCGCGATGTTCGCGCCCAGCCGAGGGCGTGGCGCGCGTCGCGTCTGCGGTTGCGCGACGCAGCGGGCGCGAGTCGACGTTGGTGTGCGCGCCGCTCAGCGCGCCACGCGGGTGCGGAGCGCGCGCAGGCGCTGGGCGGCGCGGCGGCCGTCGGGGTCGGCGGGGTCGAGCGTGGAGAGGAACGCGTCGATGTCGGGAAGGAGCGTCTCGCCGTAGGTCTCGGCGGCGAGCTCGGCGCCTTCGCGCGGGTTGCCGTCGTAGGCGGCGATGCGCAGGAGGTTCGTGCGCAGGCGCGGGTCGTTGCGCGCGATGGGCTCGAGCGCGAGGGCCTCGCGGTAGTGCTCGAGCGCTTCGGTGCGCGCGCCCTGGCTCATGAGCGCGTGGCCGTACGCGAGCGGGCCGCGACAGTCCTCTGCGTGCGTCCGGATCCAGCGCGCGATCGCCGTGCGCTCACGCCGCGCGAGCGCGCGGCTCGTCGTGCGCTCGACGTAGCGGCGCAGCTGCGGCGGTATGCCGCGCGACCACGGATCGATCGCGGCGGGATCGGGCGCGTCGCTCGTGACCTCGTCGCTCGCTGCATCGACGATCTCGAAGGCGTCGACGCCCGCGTCGGGGATCTCGACGCTCGCGTCCGGTGCCGTCGATGCATCGATCACGAGGGCCGCGTCGGGCACCGCGGACGTCGCGCTCGAGGCATCGCCCGTGGGCGCGAGCACGAGCCAGCCGAGGCCCGCGAGCGCGGCGAGCGCGACGATCGCGCCGACCGCGAGCAGCGGGGACCGAGTCGGGGTGTGCTCGACGCGCGCCGAGGCGGCGGCGACGGTCGGTGCGGTCGCGATGGGGCCCGAGCGCTTGCCCGACGCTGGACCGTCCGTGCCGCCGTCGCTGCGTCGCACCGAGGGCACGAGGCCGGGCGGTAGCGTGTCCGCGAGCGCCACGAGCGCCTCGCGCAGCTCGGTGCCGTTCGCGTAGCGGTGCTCGCGATCCTTGGCGGTGGCCTTGGCGAGCAAGACATCGACGGCGCCGGCCCACGGCGCGTCCGGGACGAGCGCGGCGACCGACGGCAGCGGCGTGCCGATCTGGTGGTGCAGGAGCTCGACGACCGAGCCCTCGTACGGCTCGCGCGCGGTGAGCGACTCGAAGAGCACGAGGCCGAGCGTGTAGACGTCGGCGCGCGCGTCGACGGGATCACCCTTGCACTGCTCGGGTGACATGTACGCGGGCGTGCCCAGCAGCGTGCTCGCGTGCGCGCTCGTCGGCTCGTCGCGACCGGAGCGATCGGCGGGGCCGGTGGGCAGCGAGCGACCCACGAATTTCGCGAGACCGAAGTCGAGCACGCGCGTGGCCTCGGTCCCGTCGGTCTGCGCCTGGAGGAAGATGTTCGCGGGCTTGAGGTCGCGGTGGACGATGCCCTGCGCGTGCGCGTACGAGAGCGCGCTCGCGACGTCGATCGCGATGGCGATCGCGTGACCGGGCGCGAGGCCCTGCGCGATCGCGACGGCGAGCGGACGACCCTCGAGCTTCTCCATGACGAGGAAGGGCAGCTCGTCGTCGACGCCGTAGTCGAAGACCGGAACGACGTTCGGGTGCGACAGCGCGGCGAGCGACTGCGCTTCGCGCTCGAAGCGCTTGCGCAGATCGGGGTTCTTCACGTGCTCTGGGTGGAGCACCTTCACCGCGACCGGGCGCTTGAGCCGCAGGTGGTAGCCCTCGTAGACCGCGCCGAAGCCGCCTCCGCCGAGCGGCGCGTCGAGGCGATAGCGACCGTCGAGCACGCGGCCGAGCAGCGGATCGGGGGCGGATTCCGCGGTCATGCGCGGGGCGAGGATACCCGTTCGTCTCTTCACACCGAGGACGAATCGAGGCCTCCGACCGCGCGGGCGCGTCGTCGTCGGCGTTGACCCACGACGCGGAGCCTCCGACGATGCCGACGTGTACCAGCTGCGACGACCCGCCGAGGCCCTGCGCCCCTACGTCGAGCACTACTGGTTCGTGACCAGCACGGTCGCCGAGCCGGTCGATCTCCGCGTGGACGTGTTCGTCGATGCGCGCGCGGATCTGATCTTCAACTTCGGTGCGCCCTACGCCCGCACGGTGATCGGCGGCGAGCGGCGCACGATCGGGGCCTCGAACCTCGATGCGCAGCGCCTCGAGCCGATCCGCATCGAGCAGCGCGGCCTCGTCCGCACGACCGGCGTGCGCTTCCAGCTCGGAGGGCTCGCGCCGTTCTCCACCGTCGCGCTGCGCGAGGTCACCGGGCGCACGCCACCGCCCGAGCAGGTGCTCGGTCCGCACGTCCGCACGCTGGAGGTCAGGCTCGAGGGCGAGCACGATCCCGACGCCCAGGCCGCTGCGCTCGACGCGTTCTTCCTCGAGGCCCTCGCGCGTGCGCCGAGCCTCGAGGGCTTCTCGCGCGCGCTCGCGTGCGCGGTCGAGGCGCATGGCGGCGCGAGCGTGGAGGACATGGCGTCGGCAGCGGGCGTCTCGAGCCGTCACCTCGATCGCCTCTTCGCGCGCCACCTCGGTGTGCCGCCCAAGACGCTCGGCACGGTGCTGCGCTTCCAGCGCGCGCTCACCTCGCTCATGCGCGAGCCCGAAGGAACGCTCGCCGACGTGGCCGCGAGCGCGGGCTACTTCGACCAGGCGCACTTCATCAAGGACTTCAAGCGCATGACGGGCGGGGTGCCTCGTGGCTACCGCGGCTACTACCCGCCCGAGGGCCCGAACGACTTCGCGCCCAACGTGGTCGTGTTCTTACAAGATGCCGAGCGCGGGCCCGTGTAGTCAGCGTCTCGAGAGGAGCTCCATGACGAAGCACTGGTCGGGCAAGGGCACCAAGGACGATCCCTGGAAGCTCAAGACGCCGCCGCTCACGGCGGACTACACGATCCACCGCGACGACGAGAGCGATCCGCCGCTGCTCGTCTGTCAGGTCGGCACGACGAAGCTCACGTACCTCGCGCGCGTGCTCGAAGACCTCCCCGCGATGCTGAAGAAGCACGGCGACTGGATGCTGCTCGGATCCGCCGACGAAGGGAAAGAGCCCGCCGAGGGCACGGTCGAGGCGTGGGGCCGCGCGAAGAGCAACCCCGTCGGTGGCTGGTACGGGCAGCGCAAGGGCTACCGCGGCCGCCTCGCGATGTACGTGCCGCCGCTGCTCGAGGCGCTCGGCAAGGTCGAGCTCGAGCACAACGCGAAGAACAACCGCGTGCGCGCGAAGTGAGGGCAGCGATGGCCGACAAGACCGAGTCTGCGTTCTCGCTCCGCTACGCCGTCTCGACGACCGTCGCGGCGCCGCCTTCGCGCGTGTGGGCCAAGCTCACCGACGCGAAGGGCTTTCCTTCGTGGAACTCCACGGTCACCTCGATCGAGGGGCCCATCGTGCTCGGGCAGAAGCTCGCGATCCGCGTCCCCATCTCGGATCGCGTGTTCACGCCGAAGGTCGCGGTGTTCGAGCCCGAGACACGCATGGTGTGGCGCGACGGCTTCTTCCCGATGTTCGAGGGCGCGCGCACCTTCACGCTGACGCCCGAGGGCTCGGGCACGCGCTTCGAGATGGTCGAGCACTTCCGCGGCGCGATGCTCCCGACGATCAAGGGCTCACTGCCGGACTTCGCCCCCGTCTTCGATCGCTACGCGGCGGACCTGAAGAAGGCGTGCGAGGCCTGACCGCCTGAGAGCACGTGGCACTCGTATGGATCGATGCGAGTGTCACGGGCTCGAATCCAAGTGACTCGTGCTCCGAAAGCACCATCGTCGCGGAGCGCTCGTTCGCGCCACAGCGTACGAACACCCCATGACGTCCTCGAAGCGTGAGCGTCGGTGGCGGCGCCTGCTCGCCGTGCCGGTGGTGCTGGTCCTCGTGGCTCTCGTCGCCGGCCTCGGCTTCGTCCTCTGGATCCGGGTGACGCCGATCGATGCCGACACGGAGACCGCCGTCGCGCTCTTCACGCGGGTGCTCCACGGCGAGGATGCGCTCGAGGCACAGGCGCTCGGATCGCTCGCGGGCGCGATGGAACGCTCTCCCCGCGATGGGCGCGCTGCGCTGTGGTTCGGGCTCGCGAACATGCATGGCTTCCTCCGCGCGCGTGAGCTGCCGTACGCGATCCGGGCCTCGCGTGCGTTCGACCGCGCCGTCGAGCTCTCACCGGAGGACACCAGCGCCGCCGGCTGGCGCGCGTTCTGGCGCTACCAGGCCGGCCGCACGCGTGGCGAGGATCTGGGCGCGCTTCGCGAAGAGCTGCTCGCCGCGAGCGAGCGCGACCCGCGCTTCACGCCGTTCCTCGCGGCGGTCGCGCTGGCACCCATGCCGCTCTCGTCCGGCTATCCACGACGCGTGCTCGCCCCTCTCGAAGCCATCTCGGACTGCGGAGATGGAACGTCGCATTCGTGCCGCACGGGGCCTCTGTTCCCGCACGGAGCCGAGGGCTATCACGCGACGCTCGGCGATCTGCGAGCGCGCCTCGGTGACGTGGAAGGCGCCCGCGCCGAGCACGCGCTCGCGCTCCAGATGCCCAACGCCGCGAGCTGGCGGTACCGCGCCGACTTCGAAGCCTGGTCGGCCGGTGTCGAGGACCGCGCGCGGCTCCTGACGAACGACGACGACGCGGACGACCCGAGCGTCTTCTTCCTGACGGGCGAGCGCGCCTGCGCGGGCTGCCACGCAGAGTGACGCGACAGCGGCAGAGGCGGCGCGCCGGCGTCTCGCCTCGTCCTCGTGCGTCGCCCCTTGCGCGCGAACGGGGCTAGGGCACGCTCGCGGCCCCGCATGGCCGCCTCCGTTCCGGGCGGTGGCACTGGGCCGAGGTTCCGTGCACGCCGAGATCGATCCCAAGAAGCGTCCCAAGGCCGTCGTGGTCGGCGTGCAGCTCCCCGACGTGACCGAAGGCGAGCACGAGAGCTCGCTCGAGGAGCTCGAGCGGCTCGCGAGCACGCTGGGCCTCCAGCCGATCGGGCGCGTCACGCAGAAGCGCTCGGTGCTCGGCAAGTCTGCCGTGATCGGTGAGGGCAAGCTGCTCGAGCTCGCGGCGTGGACCGGTGGCGACGGCATCATCCCGACCTTCCAGCGCAAGAAGCGGAAGATCGATCAGAAAGACGACGCGGACGGCCCCGACGAGGAGGAGAGCGAGCACGACGAGCTCTCCGAAGGAGATCACGAAGAGCCCCCCTCCCGCAGTGCGGGAGGGGCGGGGGAGGGGACGCGAGACCACGCAGAGGGCGTGTTCTCGGGCGCGACGCCGACGGACAAGGCCACCGTCGTGCTCGTCGATCACGACCTCTCACCCTCGCAGGCGCGCAACCTCGAGCGCGCGACGGGCGCGGAGGTCCTCGATCGCACGTCGGTGATCCTCTCGATCTTCCAGCGGCACGCGCGCACACGCGAGGCGCGCCTGCAGGTGGAGATTGCGCGACTCGCGTACCAGGCGCCGCGCCTGCGCGAGACGGGCGGCGGGGATCGTCAGCGCGGCGGCATCGGCGGCAAGGGCGCGGGCGAGTCCAACCTCGAGCTCGATCGCCGCAAGATCCGCGATCGCATCGCCGAGCTGCGCGAGGAGCTCGCGAGCATCGAGCACGAGGCGGGCGTGCGCCGCAAGCGCCGCAGCGAGGCCGCGACCGTCGCGCTCGTCGGCTACACGAACGCGGGCAAGAGCTCGTGGATGCGCGTCTTGACGGGCGGCGAGGTGTACGTCGCCGACAAGCTCTTCGCGACGCTCGACACGACCGTGCGCGTCCTCGTGCCCGAGACGCGGCCGCGCATCCTCGTCTCGGACACGGTCGGCTTCATCAAGAAGCTGCCGCACGATCTCGTCGCGTCGTTCCGCTCCACGCTCGACGAGGCCCGCGAGGCGCGCCTGCTCCTGCACGTGCTCGACGCCGCCGACCCCGCGTTCCGCGCGCAGTTCGAGGTGACGCGCACCGTGCTCCGCGAGCTCGAGGCGGACGACGCGCCCTCGCTCGTGATCCTCAACAAGATCGACAAGGTCGGAGAGGAGGATCGCCAGGCGCTCGCGGTTGAATTCCCCGACGCGCTCCAGGTGAGCTCCCGCAGCGCCGAGGACAAGGCGCGGGTGCACGCGGCGATCGTGAGCTTCTTCGAGAAGGACATGGTCGAGGCACGCTTCGTCATCCCCTACGACCGTCAGGCGATGACGAGCCGCTTCCACGAGGAGACGCGCGTGCTCTCCGAGGAGTACGAGGAAGAAGGCGCGATCCTCCGCGTGCGGGCGATGCCCGGCGTGATCGCGAAGCTCGAGAAGGAGCTGCGCCGGTAGGCGCGCGCGAGGTTGCCCCGACGCTCGCGTCCCCTCCGCAGGGCGCCCACGCATCGTCCCGAGACGTTCCCATGATCTGGCCCGCGCTCGACATCGTCGTTCCGCTCGCGCTCGTGTGCACGCTCGCGTTCACGATCGAGACGGCGCTCGGCTTCGGCGCGACGCTGATCACGGTGGCGCTGGGCTCGTTCTTCCTCGATCTCACCGCGATCCTGCCGGCGCTCGTGCCGCTCAATCTCCTGGTCTCGAGCTATCTCGTCTCGCGCTACGCACGCGACGTCGATCGGCGCTTCCTCTTCACGCGTCTCTTGCCGTTCATGGCGCTCGGGCTGCCGGTGGGCATCTACGCGTTCGGCTCGCTCGACGCCTCGATGCTCAAGCGCGCGTTCGGTGTGTTCCTCGTGGGCGTGAGCGTGCTCGAGCTCCACCGCATGCGCGTGGCGTCGCTCTCGAAGCCCGGGGCTGGCCAGGTGAAGCACCTCGACACGTGGTCCGAGCGGGCGCTCTTGCTCGCCGGCGGCGCGATCCACGGCGCGTTCGCGACGGGCGGGCCCATGGCCGTGTACGTCACCTCGCGCGTGATCGAGGACAAGAACGCGTACCGCGCGACGCTCTCGGCGCTCTGGACGATCCTCAACCTCGCGATGCTCGCGAGCTACGCGTGGCAAGGGCAGCTCGACGGCAGGGCCGCGGGCCTCGGCGTGGGCCTCGTGCCGTCCATCGCGATCGGCATGGTCGTCGGCGAGCTGCTCCACGCGCGCGTGCCGGCCAAGACCTTCCGCGGCGTGGTCTTCGGGATGCTCTGCCTCGCGGGCCTCGTGCTCGTCGTGCGCGGCTGAGAGATCACTCGGTGCGTTCGAGGTGGGCATCGAGCTTGGCGGCGCGCGTGCCGCACGCCCCTTGGCGAACTTTGGTAGCGTCGCGCCATGAGCGAGACCTCCGACCGGAGCGCGGGACCGACTGCCGTGGCGCTCGTTCCGGGCGCCATCGAGAAGGACCCGGCGATCGTGCGCACCCGCGTGACCTGCGCGCTCCTCTACTTCGCGGCGCGGCAGGTGCCGGTGCCGCTGCTCGACGACGTGCTCCGCACGCAGGTCGCGGCGTACATGGTGAAGCACTCGGTGAAGCAGGCGGGCCTCACGATCCCGAGCGAGCAGCTCTCACCGCTCTTCGAGAAGGACGAGCACTGGGCGATCGGCTGCTTGTGGTGGATGTTCAAGCTGCCGTTCAAGATCCTGCTCTTTCCGATCCGCAAGATCGCGAACCTGCTGTTCGCGGTGAGGCACCTCGGCAAGGACTTCGCGGAGATCCTCCTCCTCGGAGAGGTCGTCGATCGCGCGGTCGTGAACGGTGATCTCAGGGCCGAAGGCACGGCGACCGAGGACGCGCAGCTCGCGCGCTCGCGCCGCTACCGACGCGCGTTCGATCGTGCGCTCGCGGACACCGACACCTCGCTCCTCTGGGGCATCGTCGGCGTCGCGATCGGGCCAGTGCGCGGCGTGCTCTCGGCGGGCATGAGGCCGCTGCGTTACCTCTGGCACGGCAACAGCGAAGAGGCCGTCGGCGCGAGCCCGGAGATGGACGCGAAGGCGAGCGCGATCGAGAAGGTGCTGCTGCAGCCCGAGGTGAAGCAGTTCCTGGCGGACTTCGATCGACGCTTCGAGAGCGCGCTGCGCGAGACCACGTGACCGACGCATCGAGGGCCCGAGCGCTTCGGGCCCGCCGTGACGATCCACGTCGCTCGCGCGCTCAGAGGCAGAAGCCCGTCGGCCCAGGCGTGCAGGTGAAGCCTGCGCAGCAGGGCTCGGTGGGCGAGCAGCGATCGCGCAGGACACCGCAGAGCGCGCACGTGCCGCTCGGCGAGCCGCTGCAGACGCCCGAGCAGCAGGTGGCGGTGGGGCCGCACGCGTCGCCGACCGCGCCGCACATCGCGTCGGCGCCCGCATCGCGCGTCGCGACGCCTGCATCGCGTCCTGCATCACCGGTCGCGACGACGGCCGCGTCACGCCCTGCATCACCGGTCGCGACGACGGCCGCGTCGCGCCCCGCATCTGCGGTGGGGACGACGGCCGCGTCCTGACCGGCATCCGGGAGCACGGCCGCATCGCGCCCTCCATCGAAGGGCAGGCCCGCCTCGAAGGAGAAGGGGGCATCGAACGTGAACGAGGCATCGAGGGGGAAGCTCCCGTCGAACGCGAGGCTCGCGTCGCCGCCGGGCGTACAGATCGACGAGCCTCCGAAGGAGCTGCAATCCAAGCCCGCACAGCACGCGCCGGGTGTGCACGCCATGCCGAGGCCGACACACGGCCCGCCGTCGCTCGCGGGAGGTGCGTCCTCCGCGATGACGGGCGCGTCGAGCGCGACCGTGCCCCCATCGAGCACGCCTGCGTCGAGCGATCCTGCGTCGAGCGATCCCACGTCGAGCGCAGGTGCGTCCATGCCGAGGGCCGCGTCGAGCATCACGGACTCGGACTGCCCACACGCAGAGAGCGCCGAGAGCACGAGGAACGACCACCGCCGAAGTCCACGCATGCGGGCAGCGTATCCGCGCCCCGCGTCCCACTCCAAGCCTCTGAAGGCCGTCTGCCGACGAGGAACAATTCCTCTGGTGCCGCGTAGGATGGTCGCCGTGCCTCATTCGCCCACACCGGTCGACGTCGACGGGCCCTACGCCTATGCGCGCGTTCTGGCCGGTCCGCGACGCGCCTTCGACCGCGAGGTGACGACGGTCGCAGGGCGCACGCCGCGCGCTCCTCTCTTGCGCGGCACCGCGCGACCGCGGACCGCGCGCGCGCGTCGGCTCGCCGAGCTCGGTCTCGTCGATCCCGTGCTCGCCGCCGGCATCGAGGACGAGGTCGAGAGTGGAGCGCAGCTGCTCGAGCGGCTCGATCGTGTGCTGTTCGTCGAGACCGAGGTGCTCGCCGGAGAGCTCCGAGCCGATCGCGTCGCGGCCCGCATCGCGGCGCTCGCGGGCGCCGAGCTGCGGCTCGCGAGCTTCGAGCAGATCGCGCTCGAGGACACCGAGCCGCTCGAGGACGAAGACGTGACGTCGTCGTGCGAGCGACCGCTCGGCGCGGACCCGGAGCGGATCTCGAGCCTGCCCGACGACGCCGTGATCCCCACGGACGCGCCCATCGTGGGGCTCGCTCGCCTGCGCGCGCACGTCGGCCTCTCGAGCTGGGAGATCTTCGCGATCGATCGAGGGCCCTGGCTCGACCTGCCCGCGATCCTCGGCCTCCTCAACACGATCCTGCGCCACCACGCGAGCCCCACGCGCTTCGTCGTGCTGCGTGGCGAGGATGCGCGCGCCCGTGTGCTCGCCGCGAGCACGGCCGCGATCGAAGCGGCCGTGGCCGAAGGCCTCTTGGAGCTCGAGGGCCCCGATGAGGCCCTCCTCCGCAGCTTCGACGGAGACGACGGCGACGTGTCCTCGAGCGAGTCGGGGACCTGATCGGAGAGCGCGCTCGGCGCCGCGTGAGGATGCGCAGAGAGGCGGCCACGGATCTCCGGCAACCGCCCGTGAGCGGCGCGAACGGGCACGCGTGCGCGAACGGGTCGACGTCGCGCGCCGCGGGCCCGTACGATCGCCCCACATGTCCAAGCGTGGGCGAGACGGGGTGAAGGGTGCACGCGCCGCGAGCGACCACGCGACGCGCGCGAGAGCGCTCGAGGCGCGCGGCGAGCTCGAGGCAGCGAAGCGTGCGTGGCGCGACGCAGCCGAGGACGAATCGGCCTCCGCGAGCGCCCGCTTCGCGGCGCTCAACAACCTCGCGGCGCTCGAGGCGCGCCTGGACGAGCCGGACGCCGCGATCGCCGATCTCGAGGCCGCGCTCGCCCTGCCCGTGGCCTCGATCGCGACGCACGAGCGCGCGGCCGCGCTCTCGAACCTCGGCGCGCTCGCGTTGCGTCGTGGCCGGATCGAGCGCGCGATCTCGCTCCTGCGCGACGCCACCACGCTCGCGCCCGCGCTCGCGAACGCGCACACGAACCTCGGCAACGCGCTCGCGGCGCGCGGGGAGATCGACGAGGCGCTCGCGTCCCTCGCAGAGGCCGTCGCGCTCGCGCCGAGCGATCCGGTCGTGCACGACAACCTGCTCGTGCACCTCGCGTACTCGGCGACGGTGTCGCGCGCGGAGACCCTCGTGGCGCTGCGCCGCTACGGCGCGATGGCGAGCGCGCGCGCCGCGAGAGAGGGCCTCTCTCCGGTGGTGCGGGCGGAGCCCGATCCGAGCGGTCGTCTTCGCCTCGGCTTCGTGTCGGCCGATCTGCGACGCCACTCCGTCGCCTTCTTCGTCGAGCCGCTGCTCGAGGGGCTCGACCGCGATCGCGTCGAGGTGGTGCTCTTCTCGAACGTCGCGCGACCCGACGAGGTCACGGCGCGGCTGCGTGCGCTCGCAGACGGGTGGGAGGACGTCTCACGGCTCTCGGATCGCGAGGCCCACGAGCGGGTGCGGGCGCGTCGCATCGAGGTGCTCGTGGATCTCTCGGGCCACACCGCGGGCAATCGACTCGGGCTCTTCGCGCTCCGCGCGGCGCCCGTGCAGCTGAGCTACCTCGGCTATCCCGACGTCACCGGCCTGCCCACGATCGACGCGCGTCTCACCGACGCGATCGCCGATCCCCCCGCGCGCGGCGACGAAGAAGGTGTCGAGCGCCTGCTCCGGATGGACGGTGGCTTCCTCGTCTATCGCCCGCCCACGCCGTGCCCGGATCCTGCGCCCGTGCCGAGCGCCGCGGGCGCGCCGATCACGTTCGGCTCCTTCAACGCATCCAAGAAGACGAGCGACGCCGTGCTCGCCGCGTGGTCGCGCATCCTCGCCGCGGTGCCGGGCGCACGCCTCGTGCTCAAGGACGCCGCGCTCGCCGACGAGGGAAGCCGCGAGCTCGTGCGCGCACGACTCGCGCGTCACGGGATCGCGCTCGATCGCGTGACGCTGCGCGGGCCGACGCCGGACCTCGCGTCTCACCTCGCCGCGTATGCGGAGCTCGACGTCGCCCTCGACACGTTCCCGTACCACGGCACGACGACGACCTGCGATGCGCTCTGGATGGGTGTGCCCGTCGTGTCGTGGGCGGGGGCGACGCACGCCTCGCGCGTGGGCGCGAGCCTGCTCGCGCGCGTGGGCCTCTCGGAGCTCGTCGCGACCGACGCGGAGCAGCTCGTGCGCGTGGCGAGCGAGCTCGCGCGCGACACGGCGCGCTTGGCGTCGCTCCGCGCGACGCTGCGCGAGCGTGCGGCCGCGCTGACGGACGCGAAGGCCGTGGCGCGCGCGTTCGAGGCGTGCGTGCGCGAGGCCCTCGGCCGACGAACGTCGACGAACGAGGGCACGCTCCCCGATCGCGACGCGGTGTGGCGCTCCTTGCGCGACGGCACCCGCGTCGCGAGCCCGCGCGCGCTCTCGCAGATGACCGCCTACGTGCTCGAGGAGCAGGGCGATTGGTTCGAGGCCGAGCTGCCCTTCGTGCGATCGCTGCTCGCGCCGGGCGATCGGGCGCTCGACGTCGGCGCGAACCACGGCCTCTACGCGCTCGCGATGGCGCGCGCCGTGGGCCCCGAGGGTCGCGTGATCGCGGTCGAGCCCGCGGCCGTGATCGCCGAGCGCGTGCGCGCGAGCGCGCGGGAGAACAGCCTCGGCTCACTCGCGGTGAGGCGCGCGGCGGTGGGCGATCGCGTCGGTGAGGCGTGGCTCGCGACGGGCGCGAGCAGCGAGCTCAGCAGCCTCGCGGAGGGCGCGGCGCCGGGCACCGAGTGTGTGCCGATCACGACGCTCGATGCGCTGGTTCGAGAGGAGCAGCTCGAGCCGGTGGCGTTCGTGAAGCTCGACGTGGAGGGCCACGAGATCCCCGCGCTCGAGGGGGCGCGCACGCTCCTCGCGCGCGACGAGCCGCTCCTTCTGCTCGAGCACCACCACGCGGGTGTCGTGAACGAGGGCCTGCTCGCGTGGCTCGACGCGAGCGGTCACGCGCTCCTGCGCCTCGTGCCGGGTCTCGGCCTGCTCGCGCCGCTGGTCGGGCCCCCCGCGCGGGATCCCTTTCTCCTCAACGTGTTCGCGGCGACGCCGGCGCGGGCAGCGCTGCTCGAGGCGCGCGGCCTCTGTGCGACCGCGCGCGCGAGCGACGACGAGATCCCCGAGACGCGTCCGTGGAGCGAGGTGCTCACGATGCCGCACGTCGCGCGGCTCGGTGATCAGCGTTCGTTCGGCGCGCGCGACGAGGGGCAGGCGCAGCACCGGCTCGCGATCGAGCTGTGGGGCCTCGCGATCGATGCGCGCGTCTCGCCGCGCGCACGCGTCACCGCGCTCTCGTACGCGGTGGAGCTCGCGGTCGCTTCGATCGCCGCGGGGGGCGCCAGGCCGGACGTGGGGCGCCTCCTCACAGCGGCGCGCCTGAGCGCGATGGACGGTCGCCGCGCCTTCGCCGTGGAGCTGCTCGAGACGGCGATCGTGCTCCTCGAGCGCAACCAGGCCTCGCTCGCCGAGCCGTTCCTTCCGCCGAGCGCGCGCTTCGACACCATCGACCCCGAGGCTCGCCTCGGCCCGTTCCTGCTCGCCTCGGCGATCGAGGCGCGCGAGCAGCTGCGCGCGTTCTCGAGCTACTTCGTCGCGCAGGAGCCCAAGACGCTCGGCTCGCTCGAGGCCCTCGTGAAGCTCGGCTTCGCCGACGAATCCACCGAGCGCCGCCTCTCCCTCGTGCGTCGCGTCCGGCGCTGAGAGATCGAGAAGAAGATCCAGCGGGGCGCCCTGAGGCGGGGTTGCGAAGCAGCAAACCCCAGAGTCAGGTGACGATGGCGAGCGCGCGGCGCGGGCGCTTGTCGGGCAGGGCCTCGAGGGCCTTCTTCCACGCAGCGAACGAGCCGCCGCCGTGCACGGCGTCGAGGACGGCGTGGCCCTCGGCGCGGCCGCCCTGCGCGAGGGCGTGCTCGACCCAGGCCCAGCGCGCGCTCGTGGCGCGCACGTCGACGCGGCCCTTGAGGCCCTCGCGCAGGCGCTCGAGGCGACGCTCGACGACCTTGATGCCTGCGAACGGGAGGCCATCCATCGGCGTGTTCCGCTTGCTCACGAAGGGCGCGATGCCGAGCGAGAGCGGCGCGATGCGCGAGAGCTCGGTCGCGAAGCCGACGAGCTCGTCGACGTCGACGTCCTCCTCGTTGGGAAGACCGACCATCATGTAGAGCTTGAGGCGCTCGAGGCCGTGCGCGCGCGTGAGCTCGGCGGCGCGGTGGAGGTGCTTCTCCTGCGCCTTGCGCTGCACCTGATCGCGCAGGCGCTGGCTCGCGCCGTCGCTCGCGGTGGTGAGCGTGCGGTAGCCCGCCTTCTTCAGCGCGCCGACGAAGCGATCGTTGAGGCGGTCGGGGCGGAGCGAGCTGAGGCCGACCTCGCAGCCGCGGTCGGCGAGCGTCTCGACGATGTCGGCGATCTTCGGGTGATCGCTCACGGCCGCGCCGACGAGGCCGACACGCTTGGCGTCTTCGGGGACGAGGCCGAGGATCTTCTCCATCGGCACGATGCGCATGCCGCCGTTGGTGGAGCGGCGCATCACGCAGTACGTGCAGCCGCGCGAGCAGCCGCGCTCGGCCTCGAGGAGGAACATGTCGCGGAGCTCGGTGTTCGGCGTGCGGATCGCCGCGTAGGCCGGGAGCTCGTCGACGTTCGCCTGCGCGATCGCGGGCATCTCGTCGCCGTGGAGGCTCGGCACGAACGCGCTCGGGAGCGCATCGGCGATGGCGCGGAGCGCGGCTTCCTTGGTGCCTGCGCGACCGCGCACGAAGTGCTCGAAGGCGTGATCGAGGCAGGTGTGGATGGTCTGATCGCACTCGCCCATGAGCACGACGTCGGCGAACGGCGCCAGGGGCAGCGGGTTCGAGAACGTGAGCGGCCCGCCCATGACGACGAGCGGGTGGTGCTGGTTGCGATCGGCCGCGAGCGGCGGGATGCCGGCGAGCTCGAGCACCTCGATGACGCCCGCGAGCTCGAGCTCGAACGCGACCGAGAGCGCGACGACGGGGAAGTCTCCGACGGGCCGCTCGCTCTCGTAGGTGAAGAGGGGCGTGCGCGAGCGGCGGTAGGCCTCGGGCGCGTCGGGCAGGAACGAGCGCTCGGCGACGCGCCCGCTCTCGCGGATGAGGCGATGGATCTGGAGGAAGCCGAGCGAGCTCATCGCCGCGCGGTAGGGGCTCGGATAGACGAGCGCCACGCGCTCGGGGCCCTCGCCGAACGACGTGCCGATCTCGTCGCGCACGCGTGCGCGCGCCTCTTCGAGCAGCTCGTCACGGGGTCTGGCCATGCGGCGGCAGGCTATGCGGCTCCCTCACCCTTCTGGCAAGCACCCGACACGCGCCAAAAAGGGGACGGTCCTCCATAGTTCAAAACAGGCGGGAGCGTTCCGACAGGGCCGGCTCGGTGCGGAATCGCCCTGCTCCGTGCTACCGATCTCCGCCATGCCGCGAACTGCACGACTGCACGTGCCCGGGGGTGTCTTCCACGCCGTTTCTCGCTTCGCGCGCGACGAGTGGTGGCTCGATCGACCCGGGGCCAGGGACGCCTACCTCGAGCTCCTCGGCGCCGCGACGGAAGCCTCCGACACGAAGGTGCTCGCGTACGCCCTGATGTCGAACCACGTGCACCTGGTCCTCGTCTCGGGCGAGGCGCGGCTCTCGCGGTTCTTCAAGTCCGTCCACACCGGCTTCGCGGCCTGGGCGCGTGCGTCGTCTCGGAGCGCGAAGGCGCTCGGGCCCGTCTTCGCGGGCCGACCTCGCACGGTCCTCATCGACACCGACGCTTACCTGCTCGAGCTCGTGCGCTACGTGCACAACAACCCGGTGCGTGCGGGCGTGGCTCGCACCGCACGCAACAGCGACTGGACGAGTCACCGCGCGTACGTGGGGCGCGCCGAGGCGCCCTCGTGGCTGGAGGCCGGTCGCGTGCTGGCGAGCTTCGGGCGCGAACGAGCGCGCGCGGCGAGCCGGTTCGAGGCGTTCGTCGACGAGGGGCGCACCGAGCCACGACGACCCGAGCTGAGCGGCGCGAGCGACGCCGGCGAGGGCGCGGCCGTCCGCGCGCAGCTGGGCGATGGTCATCGCGTGAGCGACGGCGTGCTGGGGAGCGCGGCCTTCGTCGCGAAGGTGATGCAAGAGTCGAAGGTGCGCGCTGCGCTCTCGGAGCGCGCGTCGCATCGTCGTGCGGGCTCGGCGGGGCGGCCGTCGGTGCGGGAGGTCATCGACGCGGCGCTCGAGACGTGTGGGCTCGAGCCCCACGAGCTCGAGCATCGCCCGCGCACTCGCCTCGCCGCGCACGCGAAGCGCCTGGCCATCTGGGCGTGGGTCCACGAGTACGAGGGCGAGCAGATCGAGGTCGCTCGCGCGCTCGGGCTGCACACGGGAGCGGTCAGCTACCACTACGCGTGTGCCGTGCGCGCGGCGGGGGCCTTCGACGAGGAGTGCACGGCGCTCGTCGCGCTCCTGCGACGGCGTGGGCGCGCGCGCCCTCGTGTGAAGACGAGCGCTTCGGCGGACTCGCTGCCGGTTCGCTACGTGGTGGACGTGAACGAGACCTGAAGCGCTCGTCGTTCGCGGCGGAGCGGTGGACGGCGTCGAACCGTGGAGGACCGTCCCTTTCCTGTTTTGAACTATGGAGGACCGTCCCCATTCTGCTGTTTTGAACTATGGAGGACCGTCCCCTTTTTGTGCGGGGGCGCCGAGGTGGAGCTCGGGGGTGAGCTCGCCCTCGAGCACGGGGACGAGGTTCACGCCGAACATGACCTCGCCGTCGACCTTGCGGAACGTGGCGAGGGTCTTGAGCGGCTCCTTGTCGGCGCGGCCGGTGTCGGGATCGAGCGTGGTGACGACGCAGCGCGCGCAGGGCTTGGTGGCGCGGAAGAGCACGCCTCCGAGACGCAGATGCGCCCACCGATCCTCGTCCCACGCGGGCGCACCCTCGACGACGACGTTGGGGCGAAAGCGCGCCATCGAGAGCGGCACGCCGGTACGCACTTCGAGGTCGAGGCGTGAGGCCTCGTTCGCCACGAGCAGCGGGTAGCCGTCGGCGAAGCTCACCTCGTCTCCGGGCTGCGCGAACTTCGGGTTGATCTCGCGGTGCACGGCCCGCGTCATCGCGACGCACGCGAGCGAGCGACCGAGCAGCGACGAGAAGAAGGCCGAGAGCGCGGGCACCTCCGGCGCGTCGAGCGTGCTCCGCCACACCGTGACGGTGCGCGGCGCGCCGAGCACGTTCTCGTCCGGATCGAGCGCCACCGTGACGTGCCCGCTCGGCGCCGCGACGTGCAGCGCGTCGCCCTCGATCGCGACGCGCACGGCGGTGAGGTGCGGCTCCTCGCGCTGCGTCACGAAGCGGCCGTCCGGCCCGACGATCAAGAAGCGCCGATCGTGCGCCAGGCCTCGACGCTCGACGCGCGCGCGCTCGAGCGAGACCGCGCCGCAGCTCTTGATCGGGTAGACGACGATGGAAGAGAGGCGCATCCGGGTGATCGACGTGCTGGCGCGCGGTCGAGCGCCTACAGGCCCGACAGCGTCCCGCTGCCGTGGTTGAACGGCGACGGGTAGAGCCCGAAGCGCAGCGTCGTCTTGACCGTGTCCTTGCCCGCCTCCTGGAGGTCGTAGAAGTCGTCGAGGCGGAGCGAGAGCGACTGCGCGAGGCGCCAGAGGAACTTCGTCGCGAGCACCGAGTCCTGCTGGAGCATCGCGAAGAAGAGGGGGCGCTCGAGCACGAGCACGTTCGCCATCGTGCGCGCCTTCACCGTCGCGGAGCGAGGCCGCTGCGAGAGGAGCGCCATCTCGCCGAAGTGCGAGCCGGCCCCGAGGATCGCGACGGGGTGCTCGTTGCGCTCGACCACCACCTGGCCGTTCACGAGGAGGAACAGCGCCTCGCTCGACTCGCCTTCGCGGATGATCACCTGATCGGGCGCGAAGTCCTGCTGTCGGCAGCAGTTCGAGACGCGGAGCAGCTCGGCCATCGACAGCTCCTCGAAGAGCTGGATGTGGCGCATCGTCTCGAGGCCCGCGTTCACGAGCGTCGCGCGCTCGGTCTGCTCTTCCTTCTCTTCCTGTGTGCCCGAGCCGGCCTCGACGCGGAGCGCGATGACGGTGATGTTGTCGGCGCCGCCGCGGCCGTTCGCGAGCTCCACGAGCTGCGCCGGCACCGCATCGAGGCGCGACACCGAGAGGATGGGCGTGAGCTCGCTGGGCTCGTCGATGTAGCCGTGCAGGCCATCGGAGCAGAGGAGGAACGTGTCGCCGTCGAGCACGTCGAAGACGAGCGTGTCGACGATCACCTTCTCGAGCGGGCCGACCGCGCGGGTGATGATGTTCTTGTGCGTGCTCTGCTTGGCTTGCTCGGGCGTCATGATGCCGTGGCGCACGGCCTCCTGGAGGAAGGTGTGATCCTCCGAGAGCTGGTGGATCGCCCCGCCGCGCAGCATGTAGAGGCGCGAGTCTCCGACGTGCGCCATCACGCCCTTGTCGCCGCGGACGAGGAGGGCGCAGCACGTCGTGCCCATGCCCTTCTTGCCCTGCTCGGACAGGCCCATCTTGTAGATCTTGGCCGACGCGAGCTCGAGCGCGTCGCGCATGGTGGCCTCGATGCGATCGGACGAGCCGCCTTCGTCGATCGACGCGAGGTTTGCCGCGTGCGCGACGAGGTACTCGTGGATCGAGGTGGCGGCGGTGCTCGAGGCGATCTCACCCGCCGCGTGGCCTCCCATGCCGTCACACACGATGTAGAGGCCGAGCTCCGGGTCGACGAGGAAGTAGTCCTCGTTGAGCTTGCGCTCCTGACCGACGTCCGAGAGCCCGAAGGAGTGGATTCGCATGGCGGACGAGGATGCCCCAACTGCGGGGCGTCTGTCGCGTCCGGCTGGAGGCGGGGCCCTCCGAGCGCGCACCAGCCGGATCCCGGCCCGCGCCCCGCGTAGAATGGCGGCGCACATGTTCCGCTCCGGCTACGTCCAGGTCGCCTCGTTTCGCGGCATCCCCATCCGCGCGCACTGGACCATGCCGATCCTCTGCCTGCTCTGGAGCGGGCTGCGCTTCGCGCCCGGCGCGTGGCTCGGTGCGGTGCTCGTCGTGCTCCTGCACGAGCTCGGTCACGCGTACCTCGCGCGCCGCTACCGCCTCGAGGTCATGGAGGTGATGCTCCACGGCCTCGGTGGTCACTGCGCGTACGTCGGCGAGCCGACCGACTGGCAGCGCTCCGTGGTCGCTTCGGGCGGCGTGCTCGCGCAGGTGATCCTCCTCGCGCTCACCTACCCGGTGCAGGTCCTCCTCGTCTCGAGCGTCGCGGCGGGCATGCCGACGCCTCCCGAGCTCGTGTGGGACCTGCTCTACGCGTGGACCTACTCGAACCTCGGCATCCTCGTCTTCAACCTGATCCCGATCGGGCGGCTCGACGGTGTCGAGATCTGGAAGCTCCCGGGCCTCTGGCTCGCGCGTCGTCGCCGTCGCGCGATGACCAAGAGCGCGGCCGCGCGCGTCGCCAAGGCCACGCCCGCGCCAGCCCCGAGGTCCGCGCCGGAGACGCCCGCCAAGCCCGCGAGCGCCAAGCGCGGCAACGAGCCGATGGAGATCGACGAGGACGCCGTGCGCGAGACGGTGCGCCGCGCGCTCGAAGAGGCCCGCAAGAGCAGCCGCTGATCGATCCGCGTCGCGAGACCGAGCGCGCTCGGCCGTTTCTTTGATGGCGCGCGATCACCCGGTGTATCGGTCGCCTCGTGCGTGCGCCGTCGTTCGCTCTGCCTGCGCTGACCCTGCTCGCCCTGGCCGCGATGGTCCTGGGTTGTCCGAGCTCCGCGCACGTGCGCGAGGCACCGCCGCGTCACGAGCCGGCGCCGGCGCCGGTGCCAGTCGTCGAAGAGGAGCCCGCGCCCGCGCCCGAGCCGACGGTCGTCGTGCCGGAGGACGCTGCGGCGCCCGAGGGACCCGCGTGCACGAGCACGAGCGAGTGTGGCGCGGGTCGGAGCTGTCGCGGTCCGCGCGGATGCCTCTCGCCCTGGGCGTGTGGTGAAGCGAGCGACTGCACCGGCGAGCGGGTCGCGTACTGCGACTGTGACGGCGCGACGTTCTACGCGCCCGCAGGCTGTCCGGGCCGCACGTACCTCCACGTCGGCGCGTGCGATGCGATGGGCCCGCTCGCCTCCGCCGACGAGCTCGGCGTGCACGCGTACGACGAGCCGCCGACGACGGAGGACCGCACGTGCACGAGCAGCGCGGACTGTCGCGGTGGAGAGCAGTGCTACGGCGCACCGGGCTGTGGCATGCCGTGGCGCTGCGAGCGGCTGCGGGGCTGCGCGGGGCCGCGCGGTGATCTCTGCGGCTGCGACGGCCAGACCTTCCGCGGCAGTCTCCAGTGCCCGGGCCGACCGATCCTGCGTCGCGGCGCGTGTGGCGACGTCGCGGTCGCCGCGATCACGCCGACGCCGTTACCGGGCGCGCCGGAGACCGGCGCCGCGACCCCGACGACGACGACGAGCACGAGCGCAGTGGCCGCCACCGCGGAGCCGGTGCCGACCACGACGGCAGCGGGCGAGCGCCTCTGCACGAGCAACCGCGACTGCCGCCGCGGACAGGTGTGCACGGGCCCAGAGGGGTGCGGGATGACGTGGACCTGTCAGCGCCCACCGCCCGAGCGCTGCAACCCCGACACGCAGGTCTTCTGCGACTGCGAGCGCAACACGTTCCGCGCGAGCATGAACTGCCCCGGTCAGCCCTACGCGCATCGCGGCTCGTGCGAGATCGATCGCATGCTCGAGCTCAGCGGCGCCGCGCTGCGATAGCCCTCAGCGCGGTCCGGCACCGGGCACGTAGACGCCGCTCGACTCCACGTTGCGCTCGTTGTCGCGGTACTCGACGCCCGCCACCACGCGCGCGAGATCGTAGCCGTCGATCTGCACGCACGCGCCGATCGCGCTGTTCGTGATCGAGCCACTCTCGATGTCGAGGCTGCCCGCCTCGGCGACCTGCACGCCGCACAGAGGCGCGCCGTTCACCTCGAGCCCACGCGCCACGATCGCGCCGCCGAAGACGGCCGCGACCGCGGAGCCGCCGCCCTCGGTGGGGCAGCTCGAGCTCACGCAGCTTCGCTCGTGCACGTCCGAGACACGCACGCCGTCGAGCGTCACGAGGGTGTCCGGCATGAGCTCGCCGAACGAGACGATGCCGGTGTCGATGACGTCCTCGATCCACACGTTCGTGAGCGTGAGGTGCGCGCCCACGTCGGCCTCGGCGCCGCGGCCGACCACGTAGCCAGGGGACTCGAGCACGCGTCGGATGCGCGCGTCGGTGATCGAGAGGCTCGAGCCCGCGCCGTAGGTCATCGCGCCCACCGTGTGCACGTCCTCGATCAGCACGCGCTCGAACGTCGCGAGGCCGCCCTGACCCACCACGATCCCCTCACCGAGGTCCACCGCGCTCGGCTCGACACGTCGCACGATCACGTCGCGCGCGCGGACCTCTGCGCCGGCGTCGACGACCACGAGGCCGATCCAGCCGGCATCGAGCACCGCGAGGCGGTCGATCTCCGCGCGCGCGCCGATCACACCCAGGCCCGCCGCGAAGTTCCCGCTGAGCCTCGTCGCGGCCGCGAGGACGTCGGAGATCTCGATGGTGCTGCCGCCCGTCGTGAAGATCGCCGCGCCGCTCGCGCGCTCCACGAGCGTTCGCCGCACGTGCGCCGTGCTGTTGCGCACGAAGACGCCGCGGCCGTTGGCCAGCGAGGCGCTCGAGCGCACGTCGCGCACGACGGAGCCTTCGAGCGTGAGCTCCGAGCGCGTGTCGACGAACACTCCCGCCTCCACCGCTTCCTCGACGGCACAGCCACGCAGCGTGGCGGTCGCGCCTTCGAAGAGCCGCAGGCCCACCCCGAGCTCGCCTGCGTCGTTGGGGCTGCTCCGGCGGATCGCGACGTCGTCCGCCTCGAGCGTCGCATCGGCGAGGGCGACGCCCGACTCGATGCTGCCCTCGACGACGACGGAGCGCAGCGCTGCGATCGTGCCGGTCTCCGCGCTCACCCCGCGTCCGAAGCCATCGGCCTCGTCCGCGCGCGTGTCGCGCACGAGGACGCGCTCGGCCTCGAGGCGACCTCCGATGAGGCCGATGCCCGCCGTCGCGGCGCCGAGGATCGCCACGCGACGCACGGTGAGCTCGCCGCCGGCGAGGATGCCGACCGAGGCGGGCATGACGGTCACGCCCTCGACCACGAGCCGCTCGCCCGGCCGCACGACGAGCGCAGGCGCCTCGACCGTGCCCGTGATCGTCACGCGCTCCGCGCAGACACCCTGGATCTCCACGTCCTCCGGCAGCGCGCTCGACGCGTAGGTGCCGGCGGCGAGCGCGATCGTGAGGGGGCCGCTGGCGCTCGCGACCGCCTCCGCGATCGTGCCCAAGGGCGCGCCGATCGAGCCGTCACCGCCGCTGCTGCCGGCGCGCACGTAGCGGATCGTGCGCGTCGCTTCGAGGCCCGTGGGGAACTCAGCGTCCTCGCACGCGTCGTCGACGGGCTCGCACTCGGTCGCGCCCGGCAAGCGGAAGCGCGCGCCCTCGCAGCGCTCCGCGCCCTCGGGGCTCGGCTCGCAGATCGCGATCTCGTCGCGCATCGCGCTCGTCCAGCGGGCAGGGCAGGGCGCCAGTCGAGGCGTCGTCGGGAGCGGCGGGCCGGGCTCGACGCTCGCGTCCGGCTGCGGGGCGGCGTCTTGCGCGATCGGGGCGGTCTCGCATCCGAGCACGAGCAGGGTGAGCGTGAGGGCCAGAGCGCGTTGCACGCCCCTTCGTACCGCGGAGCTCGCGCGCGATCACGGCTCAATACATCGGCGCGATGACGCCGAGGACGTTGCCGGTCGAGGGCGGGGCGGGCGCGACGATCGCGGCGAGCGAGCCGGTGAACGCGGGGTCGTTCGCGATCGCGGCGCCCGCGCGCGTGATGCCCGTGTCCCAGCCGGGCATCGCGGTGCTCGGCGCGGCCTCTTCGGCCACACGATCGACGCTGCCGAGGATCGCGCCCAGGCCCGCGCCTTCGCTCGTCACGGTGACGCCGCTCAGATCGGAGGCCGAGAAGCTCGCGCTCGCGTCGACGAGGAGGCCGAGGCGCTCGGCGCCGGTGATCGAGACGTTCGAGAGCGAGAACGCCGAGCCGACGAGCTCGATGCCGTCGCCGATCTCGATGCCGCCGCGCACGAGGACCGTGCGACGCACCGAGCGGACCGACGCGATGTCCACGTCGCGCAGGGTCACGCGCGTGGCATCGACGGCCGTGAGCGCGGAGAACGCGGTGTCCTCGATGCGCGCGCCGGGGCCCGCGATCGTCGCGGTCACGTCCTCTCCGAGCCACACCCCGACGTCGCCCGTCGTCGTGATCGTGGGCGCGGTGTGCATCGCCTCGCCCGCGATCTGCACCAGGCCATAGGCGTCGCAGCGGCGGAGCGCGAGGCGGCTCGAGGTGATCGCGCCGCTTTCGACGAAGACGCCGTACGAGGGCCAGCCGCGCACGCCGGTCCACACGTCCTCGACGGCCGTGTCCTCGAGCGTGAAGGTGCGCGCGCGCGTCGCGACGCCGACGCCGAGGCCGTGTCCGAGCGTGCTCGCGCGGATCGTCACGTCCAGCGGGTCGGGGCCGGCACCGGTGCCCGTGCCGAGCGCGGCGGCGAGCCACGCGAAGCCCTCGATGCGCGAGCGCTCGATCACGAGCGTGCCGCGGCTGGCGACGAGGCCGTGTGTCGGCGCGTCCGACGCGGTGACCGAGAGCCAGCGGCTCTCGTCGCGGTTCGCTTCGGTCACCGTGCCACGCAGCGTGGCGTCGAGGATGCGCGTGGTGCCCGCGGCCTCGAGGCGGAGCGCGACGCCGCTCTCGGCCTCCACGGTCACCGTCTCGAGGCGCGCGTCTGCCTCGCCGCGCACGAGCACGCCGGTGTGCCGCGCCGTGATCGTCACGTCCTCGAGCGCGGCGGGGCCCACGGCGCCAGTGTCGAGCGTGACCGCGGGGCCGTCGGTCGGGCCCACGAGGTGCGAGCCGTCCGTGCCTCGCACGGTCACGCCGGCAGGGACCTCGAGCGAGACCTCGAGGCGACACGCAGGCAGCGTCACCACGTCGCCTGCCACCGCCGCTGCGAGGCGCGCGCGCACGTCGGCGGCGTCGCACGGATCCCCGCAGCCCGTTGCGAGCGAGGCGAGCCCGAGGGCGACGCCGAGGAGCGCGAGGAGCGGTCCACGCACCGTGGGCGCGCGAGGCAGGTCGCGCGGGTCGAGCCAGGCCAACGTCATCGTGTCATTCTGCCGCGCGTTCTTGCTCATGCATCCTCCGTCCGAGACCCTGGCTCGCTTCGTCGAGGGCAGCCTCTCCGAGGCCGAGCGCGTGGAAGTGACCGCCGAGCTCGCGCGCTGCGCCGAGTGTCGCGCCGTCGTGGGCGAGCTGGCGCGCGGAACGCCCGCAGGTTCGCCCATTCCGCCCACGATCGAGCGACGAGACGACGATGCGCCCTTCGAGGCGCTGCCGCCGGGCTCGGTCATCGCGGGTCGCTACCGCGTGGCGGCTCGACTCGGCGAGGGCGGCATGGGCGTGGTCTACGAGGTCGAGCACACGCTGCTCGGTCGCACCTTCGCGCTCAAGACGCTCCACGCCGCGATGGCCGCACGCAGCGACGCGGTGCGCCGCTTCCTCGCCGAAGCGCGCGCGCTCGCGGCGCTCGGGCACGAGGGCATCGTCGAGGTGATCGACGTCGGCAGCGACGAGGCGGGCACGCCCTTCCTCGTGATGCCGCTCCTTCGAGGCGAGACGCTCGAGGCGCTGCTCGGTCGCGAGCGCACGCTGTCGGTCGAGCTCGCGATGCGCCTCTCGGACGAGATCGCGCGCGCGCTCGCGTTCGCGCACGGCAAGGGCGTCGTGCACCGCGACATCAAGCCCGCGAACGTCTTCCTCGTGGGCGAGCCCGGCGCCGAGGGGCCGCGCGTGAAGCTCCTCGACTTCGGCATCGCGAAGCTGCTCGACGCGGACTCCACGCGCACGAGCACGGGCGTGCTCCTCGGCACGCCGCGGTACATGGCGCCCGAGCAGTGGAGCCGGCCGCGCGACGTCGATGCGCGCGTCGACGTCTTCGCGTGGGGCGTCACCGTGTACCGCATGCTCGTAGGCGAGCTGCCGTACGCGTGGGGCGACGTCATGGAGGGGCGCCGCGCGGAGGTGCCCGATCTGCGCGAGATCCGGCCCGAGGCGCCCATCGCGCTCGTCGCGCTCGTCGAGCGCTGCATCGCGCACGAGCCGGCGCGGCGTCCCGTCGATGCGCGCGAGCTCGTCGCATCGCTGGCGTCGGTGCGGCCGCAGCGGAGCACGCAGCGGAGCTCGCTCCGGCCCGCGGGCCTCGAGGGCGCTCCGGCGAGCGCGCGACCGATCGTGGGCCGCGAGGCGGAGCTGGCGCAGGTGCTCGCGGCCGCGCTCTCGCCGAGACCGGTGTGGATCTCGGGGCGCGAGGGCATCGGCAAGACCACGCTGCTCGAGGCCGTCTCGCGCGCCCTCGTCGCGCGCGGCAAGCAGGTGCTCGTGGCGCGAGGCGCGGCGAGCCCGCAGCACCTCGCGTACGCGACGCTTCGCACGGTGCTCGAGACGAACGAGCGCCCGCCGACCGAGGAGGCACTGGCCCTCGCGCTGCGCGCGCGCCTCGGGCGGCCCGAGCTGGCGTTGCTCGTGGACGACGCCGAGGGGCTCGATCCCGCGAGCCTCGCGCTGCTCGAATCCATCGGCGCGGGCACGACGCGCGGGCCGACCTTCGTCGCGACGACGCGCGAACTCCACGCGGAGGACGCGCGCAGAGGCCTCGAGGGCGAGCTCGTCGCGCTGGAGGGCGTGGGCGCCGAGGCGGTGCGCACGCTGATGAGCGAGCGCGGTCCGACCGACGACGCGTCCGTCGAGCGCATGCGCGCGCGCACCGGCGGCAACCCGCTCTTCGTGCTGCAGTGCCTGGCGCTCGAGGCCGCGAGCGCGAAGGACGACGACGACGCGCTCACCTCGCCGCGCGCGCTCACCGAGGCGATCGTGTCGCGCCTCGAGGCGGCGCCCGATCACGCCGCGATCGCATGGCAGATCGCCGCGGTGCTCGCGACGTTCGCAGGGGCGGCCTTCACCGCGCACGACCTCGCCGCGATGGGCGCGCCGCACGCCGAGGCCGCGCTCGCGTGGCTCGTCACCGCGCGCGTGCTCGAGCCGGTCGAGCCCGGTGCGATCGAGCATCGCTTCTGTTCCGACGTGCTCGGGGCCGCCGTGCTGGGCGCGATCGGCGAGGGGGCCCGGCGCGAGCACCACCGCACCGCGGCGCTCCTTCGTGGTCGAGGGCTCGCGTCCAACGCTGAGGCGCGGCGCTGGGCCGAGGTCGCCCACCACCTCGAGCGCGCGCACGAACGAACGCGCGCGAGCGACGCCTTCGCCCGAGCGGTGCTCGGGCCACGTGCGATCCCGCTCGCGCCGAGCGAGCTCGAGGCGAGCGTGGAGGCTCGGGCGGCGGCGCCCGCGATCGGGCCGCGTCAGGATCTCTCGTTCGAGGCCGCCACGCGGTGGGCCGAGCGAGCGCTCTGGCTCGCCGACGCCGACGGTCGCGTGCGTGCGGACGCGAGCGAGCTGTCGCTCGTCGAGGTCGAGGCGCTCGCGGCCCGCGGGCGCTTCGCCGACGTCGTCGCGCGCATCGAGACCCTGCTGCCCAGCGTCTGGGGTCTCGGGCGTGCGCGTGCGCTCGTCCACCTCGGTACGGCCCTCCAGCGAAGCGGTGAGGGCGCGCGTGCGCTCGAGGTCCTCGCGCAGGCGATCGACGTCGCGCGCGCCGAGCCCGGCGAGGCCGCGCGCAACGCGGTGCTCGCGCTGGCGATGGGGCGCTGCGCCGTGGGCCTCGCGTTCGCGGGCAAGATCGACGAGGCGCGTGATCTGCTCGCCGAGGCCGAGCCGCTCGTGCTCACCGATCGCACCGAGCTGCGTCCCGATCTCGCCGGATGGAAGGCGCAGGTCTCGGGCATCTCGGGCGATCTCGGCGAGCGACGCGAGGCCTACTGGGCGGCGGTCGAGCTCTTCCGTGCCTCGGGCAACGTGCGCTTCGCGGCGTTCTCCCTGCTCAACCTGGGCGACACCTACGCGCGCCTCGGGGCCTACGACGAGGCCGAGCGCGCGCTGCGCCGCGCGCACGACGAGTGCGAGGCGCTCGGTGCCACCGTCATGACCGGCTATGCCGCGATCAACCTCGCGCAGACCTTGGGCCGCCTGGGTCGACGTGCGGAGGCCCTCGCGTGGGTCGAGCGCGCGCGCGAGGTCGCCGTGCGCACCGGTGAGCCGCGCCTCGCGCGCTACGTGACGCTCTACGCCGCGATGATCGCGACGATGCCCGACGCCGACCGCGAGGCGGGCGGTCCGGCGATCGACGCGCTCGCTGCGATCGTGCCCAGCGAGGGTGTGGGAGAGCTCGACGCGAGCTTCCTCGTGCAGGCGCTCACCGTGCTCGCGCGCGCGGCCCTGCAAGGTGGCGAGGCCGAGCGCGCGCTCGTGATCGCGGAGCGCGCGAAGGAGATCCTCGACGACGCCGGAGGTCTCGAGGAGGGCGAGGCCGAGCTGCATCTCGTGCTCGCCGATGCGCTCGAGGCCCACGGCCGGTCTCGCGAAGCGCGCGACGTCCTCAAGGACGGTGCCCGCAAGGTGAAGGCCGCTGCCCGCCGCATCGCGGGCGCGATCTTCCGCGGTCACTACCTCGAAGACGTCACGGCACATCGAGAGCTCCTCGCACGTTCAGCGGGCTAGCTCGAGGGGCCAGAGGTCCCTCGACCCAGGCGACTCAGCGGCAGAACTGCAGCTCGGTGGGCTGTCGACCGCTCTCGAGCAGCGGCACCGCGCACTGCGGGTCGACGTCGCGACAGAACATGAGGCTGGTCGCGGGGTGACCGGCGCGGAGCAGCGCGGCGGCGCAGTAGGGCTCGGCGCCATCGCAGAACATCATGCTCGTCGAGGGCTGGCCGACCTCGATGAGGACCTGACGGCAGTTGGGCGGCGCGGGCGGCGCGGCGGGCTGCACGACACGCGGCGCCTGCGCATAGCCGGCGACGTAGCCCGGGCCGGCACCGCGCTCCGAGAGGAGCAGGCTGTGGCGCACGATCGAGCCCTGCTGGTAGTTGCCGACGTAGACGCGGTAGACGCCCGCTGGGAACATGCCCTCGAGGCGCGGCGTGAGGTTGCCGGCCGAGTCGTCGTCGCACCACACGTTGCCGTCGGGCGTGACGATCGCGATCGTCGCATCGCCGTCCGAGGGCACCTCGACGCGCAGGTAACGCATGTCGTACGGCAAGACGAGCGTGTGCTGCGGCTCGCCCTGGAACCAGCCCGGGCAGCCCGAAGGAAAGCCCATCTGGCGGCTCGGCACGGGACCCCCCGCGGTGCCGTCGACGAGGTACGGATCGCTCGAGAAGCCCGCGGTCACCGTGAGCGCGGTCTCGAGCGCGCGCGCCTGGGACGCGTCGTAGCGAAGGCGTCCGACCGTCGCGTGCAGGCCCACGTCGATGCGCGGACGAGCCTGGGCCTCCGCCGCGCGTGCACGCGCCGACTGCGCGTCGGCCTCGGCCTGGGCGCGTGCGGTCGCCAGGCGCTCGCGCTCGAGGCGCTCCTGGCGATCCCGCTCGCGCGCGCGCTCCTCGGCCGCGAGCCGATCGCGCTGCTGCTGCACCTGCGCCTGCGTGCGGCGCTGCTCGTCTTCGCGGCGCTGCTGCTCGGCGCGCGCGACGGCCTCTTGCTGCTCGCGCGCGGGCCGCGCGATCTCTTCCTGGATCGTGCCCTGGAGCTGACGCATCCAGCCGTCCCACTGACGCAGGCCGCGGTCCGAGCCGAAGTCGACGCCGGTGGACTGGAGGAACGTGATCGACACCTGCGTCGGCGAGTAGTCGATCGCCACGGCGAGCGTCACGCGTCGCGGGCTCCATCGTGCGGTGATGCGCGTGCCCTCCTCGGACTCGATGACGTAGCGACGCTCCTGGAGCGCGCGCGCGATCGCCTCGCGCAGCGCCGCGGGCGTGGGCGAGCCGGTGACGATCATGGTGACCGGCTGCGGCGTCGCGACGCTGCCTTGCACGTAGGCGCTCTCGCCCCCCGTGCCCGCGGCGACGACCGGCATCTCGGCCTCGCGCGCGCGCCGGCGGCAGCCGGGACCGAAGACGGCCAGGAGCGCGAGCGAGGCGGCACCGAGCCAGTGCGAGCGAGACAGCGGGCGGGTCCACCCGTGGACCGCAGAGTTGGACGAGAGGTTCGGGGACGACATGGGACCGATCTCCAGCCGGCGTCGTGTTCGCCTCCCTGGCGAGCCACGTCCGGTCTGCCCCGAGGACGCGGCGCCGCGCGCGTCGTCGCGATCTTTTTTCGATCCCGGGACGAGATCCGCGAAAGCCCTGGTTTTCGGGGCGTTGCGGCCGTGCGAGAGTGAGCCCCGATGAGCGATTCCGAGGAGGTCGTCCCGCTCGGTCCGGCGGTCGATGCCGCGCTGGCGGAGCTGCGCACCCGCGTGCCGGGCGTGAGCCTCGATCGCGGCGCCGTCCTGGCGCGAGCGCGTGAGCAGGTCGGTGATCCCGTGCCGGCCGCCGTGCTGGCGCGCCTGACGATCGGCGACCTCGCGTGGGCCGAGGCGGTGCTCGCCAAAGATCCCGCAGCGAACGCGGCGTTCGAGCGCGACGTGCTCGGCGCGATCGCCGGTGCGGTGCGCCGTGTGGACGCGACCGAGTCGTTCGTCGAGGCCGTGCGCCACGAGCTGCGCGTGAAGATGCTCGTGGGCGAAGGGGCCGCGGGACCGCGCCTTCGGGCCTACGCCGGTCGAGGCCCGCTGCGGCACTGGGTGATCGTCGCCGCGATCCGCCTCGCGTACGACCAGAAGCGCAAGCGCGGGCTCGAGGTCCCCGAGGACGACATCGACGCGGCGATCTTCGACGACGCCGAGCGCGCGTACGTGCGCAGCGAGAGCCGCGCGCTCCTCAAGAAGTGGATGGAGGAGGGCCTTCGCGCGCTCGACGATCGGCGCCGCGCCGTCCTGCACCTCTACTTCGTGGAGGACGTCCCGAGCGAGGCGATCGCGCGCATGTACGGCGTGCACCGCGGCACGATCGCGCGCTGGATCGAAGAGGCGCGCGAGAGCGTGCGCAGCCACCTCAAGCGCCGCGCGCTCGCCACGCCCGGGATGGGGCCCGAAGGCGTCGACAGCCTCCTCCGCGCGGCCGATGGCCACCTCTCGCTGAGCCTCTCGCTCCTCAGGAGCTGATCGCGCATGGCGGCCGGACGCGGAGAGGCGCGCGCCAGCTCCCAGGCGCGACGCGCTCGCACCAACCTGCGCGCGCCGACCTCGTCGTTCGTGGGGCGCGGCGCCGAGCTCGAGGCGATCGTGCGCGCGTTCGAGAGCGCGCGCCTCGTCACGCTCGTCGGCCCCGGAGGCATCGGCAAGACGCGCCTCGCGCTGCGTCACGCCGAGGACCGCCTCGCCTCGCTCGCGCGCGTGGGGCGCGGCGGCGTGTGGCTCGTCGATCTCGCCGACGCGCACACCGGTCCCGAGGCGCTCGCGCACGTGGCTGCGGTGCTCGGCCTTCCGCTCGCCGGCCACGCCAGCGAGCGCGCGATGTCGGGCGCGATCGGCCGCGCCATCGCGGGGCTCGGACCGACCCTGCTCGTGCTCGACAACGTCGAGCAGATCGCGCTGCTCGCGGCGCGGCACCTCGACGCGTGGCTCGGCGCGGCCCCATCCGCGCGCCTGCTCGTGACCTCGCGCGTCGTGCTCGGGCTCCCGGCCGAGCGCGTCGTGACGGTGCCACCGCTCGCGCCGCTCGAGGCCAGGACGCTCTTCGTGGATCGGGCCTCGGCCATCCGCGAGATGCGAGCGACCGAGACGGAGCCGGCGCTCGTCGACCGCATCGTGGAGGCGATCGACCGCCTGCCGCTCGCGATCGAGCTCGCCGCGTCGCGCACGCGTGTCCTCACGGCCCCCGAGCTGAGCGAGCGCCTCGCGCGACCGCTCGACGTGCTCGCAGGCGGCGTGACGCACGATCGACACGCCTCGATTCGCGACGCGGTGCTCGGCTCGCTCGCGCTGCTCGATCCAGCCGCGCGCCGCGCCTTCGCCGCGCTCTCGATCTTCGATCACGGCTTCACCGCCGACGTCGCCGAGGCCGTGCTCCGCGCGAGCGGCGTGGAGAACGATGCGCTCGCGGCGCTCGACGGGCTCGTGCGGACGTCGCTGCTCGGCGTGGCGGTGGGCCCCGAGGGCCCGGCGCGGTACACGTTCTTCGAGACGATCCGCGAGGTCGCGAGAGAGGAGCTCGAGCGGCAGACGCGTGCCTCGGACGCGGTGTCGGTCGACGCGCTCTGGGCCGCGCACGTCGCACACCACGCGGCGCGCGCGCGACGCGCACGCTCCGAGGCCGGCAGCGAGGAGACGACGCGCCTGGCGCGCGAGCTCGAGCACGTGCTCACCGCGCGTCGGCACGCAGCGAGGCTCGGCCGCGTCGAGGACCTCGCGGCGATCACGCTCGCCCTCGAGCCCGAGCTCGCGCGACGTGGTCTCTCCGCGCTCCGCGCCGAGGTCTTCGGTGACGCGCTCGAGGCCACCGCGTCGCGCTCTCTCGCGCCCGCGCTCGGCGCCGAGCTGTACCTCGGTCGCGGCCTCGCACGTCGCGAGCTGGGAGAGGGCGACCTCGCGCACTCGGACTTCGAGGCCGCGCTCGCCTGCGCGGAGGCGGCGGGCGACGCGGGCCTCTGCGCGCTCGCGCGCTCGCGGCTCGGCGGCATCGCGGATCTGCGCGGCGACACGGCGGGTGCGCGCGAGCTCCTGTCGTCCGCGCTCGCGTTGCTCGAAGAGACACCCCACGACCGTCGCCGCGACGCGCGCGAGGCCGAGGTGCTCCTCCGTCTCGGTCACGCGCTGCGGCGAGAAGGCGTGCTCGATCGAGCGCACGCGACGTTCACCCGCGCGGCCGCGCTGCACCGCACGCTCGGGCTCGACGACGGCCTGGCGGCGGCGCTCTACGAGCTCGGCGTGGTCGAGATGTTCCGCGAGCGCGTCGAGGAGGCCTTCGCGCACTTCGACGAGGGCCTCGTCGTCGCACGCCGCGCAGGTGCGCGGATCATGGAGGGCGCCTGCCTCACGGCGCGCGGGTGTCTGCTCCAGGACCTCGGCCGCCTCGGAGAGGCCCTCGCGCACCACGCAGGGGCCGCCAGCCTCTTCCGGGATCACGGCAGCCGCTATCGCGAGGCCAGCGCGCTCCACTACCTCGCGAGCACCTACCTCGAGCGCGGCGAGGCCGAAGAGGCGCACGCGGTCATCACGCGCGCACGCCGGACGATCGAGGGCGTCGGTGCGCCGCGCTACGACGTGCTGATGAGCGGTGCGAGCGCGCTCGCGCTCTCGGCGCTCGGCAGACACGACGACGCCGGGCTCGAGCTCGAGCGCGCACGCGCGGCGATCGCCGCGGTGCCGAACGAGCCGTCGCTGGTCGTCGCGCTGCGCATCCACGCGCGCACGCTCGCCCACCGCGCATCGAGCAGCGTCGAGGCCGCACGCGCAGAGAGCGACCTCGCGGCCTCGCGCGCCGAGGTGGCCACGAGCCCGAGCGACGACACGCGCTTCGCGCTCCGCGAGCTCGAGCGCGCGCTCGGTCGGTCGAGCGTCGAGGCGCGCGACGCGCTCTGCGTGTGGGGCCGCGGCGAGGCCTTCCTCGCGCCGAGCGGCGCCAAGGTCACGCTGCCGGCGCGCTCGCCCCTGCGCCGCCTCCTCGACCGTCTCGTCGTGCAGCGAGAGCGCGCGCCGGGCGAGCCGGTCTCGCTCGAGGAGATCATCGAGGCGGGCTGGCCCGGCGAGAAGATCGGCGCCGACGCGGCGCTCAATCGGGCCTACGTCGCGATCGCCAGCCTTCGCAAGCAGGGCCTGCGCGAGGTGCTCGTGCGCGCCGGTGGGGGCTATGCGCTCTCGCAAGCGGTCGTCGTGCGGCGGATGCAGACGCACGACGACGGGTGACGCGATCGGCCCGAGGTCCCGCGCGATCGTGCGGATTAAGGGCGGGCTTAAGGCGCCTCCGGGCGCGGCGCTGTCACACCTCGTCGTGAACCCCCACGACACGAGGTCTTCGATGCTCCCGCACCCCCTTCGCTTCGCCCGCCCACTCGCGCTCCTCCTCGGCGCGGGCACACCGCTCTTCTTCGGCTGCGCGAGCGCGAGCACGCGCGAGGATCCGGTCGAGCCCTCGGTGCTCTGCGCCGATCAGCTCTACGAGGGCGCGCCGCTTCCGGCGGGCACGAGCCTCGTGGCGTGTGGCCTCGCGCCGCGGAGCGAGCTCGTCGACGTGGTCGATGGCGTCGTCTACACGGTGAGCCCACGCGGCGCGTTCTTCCGCAGCGACGCCGGCTCGAGCCAGCGCACGCTGCTCTACCAGGGCCTCGCCGACGCGAGCACGCCGACGTACCTCGAGGGCCGCATCCTCTTCGACGGCTGGTCCGGCACCGACGAGCGCCGCGTGATGGGCATGCTCGCGATCGATGCGCACGCGCCCACGCCCGCGTACGAGGCGCCCGTCGTGTCGCAGGCGTTCGGCTATGCAGTGGGTGGCCGCGTGCTGGCGGACGGGCTCGTGCGGTACGTGAGCGAGAGTGGCCTACAGGCCGTGCTCGAGCTCGACGTCCCGAGCGGCCGCACGCGCCGCATCGTGAACGGCAGCGCGATCGGCCTCACGCCCACGTGGCTCTACTACTGCGCGGTCGACGGCGAGGTCCGGCGCATCCGCCGCGACGGCAGCGAGGACCAGCTCCTCGCGTCCTCGACGATCCCCGCGCCGCACTGCGGTGCCGAGCTCCGCGCCGTGGACGACGAGGGCATCTACCTCACGCGGCGCGATGCGCCGTACGAGATCTGGCGCTTCGGGCCGGATGGCCGCGAGGACTACGTCGCGACGACGTGGGAGGGAGACGCGGAGATCCTCGTGCCGCCACCCGCGCGCCTCTTCGTGCAGGGCCCGTGGATCTACGTCCTGCGGCAGCCCACCGGCGTGCACGGCAGCGACACGTTGAGCCGCATCGGCGTCGATCGCGACGAGGAGCTCCTCGTCGGCTGGGGCACCGACCTCGGCCCCCCGCTCTTCCGCGATGGCCACGTCTACGTCGCGATGACGCGCGACGGCCTCGACGGTCCGGTCGACGGCATCGTCCTCCAGCTCGAGGTCGGCTCGCTATGACGCGGCGAGCTCGGCCTCGAGGGAGGCGCCGCCCGTGGCCTCGATGCGGTCGACGAGCGCCGCGCCTCGGAGGGCACGGGCGGGGAAGCGGGCACGCATCGCGTCCACGCGCGCCGCGGCGTCGGTGAGGCGCGCGGCGAAGGCCGCGTCTGCGCGGGCGCGTGTGGCGAGCGCCGAGGCGACCTCCTCGACGAGCTCGAGGCGGCTACAGACGAGCAGGAGATCGCAGCCCGCCTCGATCGCGCGCACGCCGCTCTCGGCGGCGCCCCAGCGATCGAAGACGGCCTTCATCTCGAGGTCGTCCGACACGATCACGCCGTCGTAGCCGAGCTCCTCGCGGAGCAGGCCCGTGATCACGCGCTTCGAGAGCGTCGCGGGCACGTCGCGATCGAGCGCGTCGAAGACCACGTGCGCCGTCATGATCGAGGGCACGAGGCCGCGCGCCGCGCGGAACGGCGCGAGCTCCACCCGATCGAGCCGCGCGCGATCGTGCGCGATGCGCGGCAGCGCGAGGTGACTGTCGAGGTCGGTGTCGCCGTGCCCCGGGAAGTGCTTGCCGCACGAGGCCACCCCGCTCTTCGCGAGGCCGCGCGCGAACGCGAGCGCGTGCGTGATCACGGTGTCCGCGTCGCGACCGAAGCTGCGATCGCCGATCACGGGGTTGTCGGGGTTGGTGTCGACGTCGAGCACCGGCGCGAAGTCCACGTTGATCCCGCACGCCGCGAGCTGCGCGCCGAGCACCGCGCCGCAGCGCTCCGTCAGCGTCGCGTCGCCCCGCTCCGCCAGGCGCCGCATCGGCGGCAGCTTCACGATCGGGGCGCCGAGGCGCGCGACGCGGCCGCCCTCCTGATCGATCGCCACGAGCGGCGCCCGCGACGTGCTCTCGCGGGAGCGCTGGAGACGTCGCGCCGAGGCCGCGTGCACCGCCTCGATCAGCCCTGCGACCTCGTCGATCTCGCCGAGGTTGCGCTTGAAGAGGATCACGCCGCCGAGCGCATCGGTCGCGAGCCGCTGCGCGAGCGCCTGGGGCAACGTCCGCCCCGGAAACCCAGCGCAGATCACGCGGCCCGCGAGGGCCTCGATCGAGTCCGACATGCGCGACGAATACGTGCACGCGACGTCACGGCGCAAGTTCGCGGGTCGTCGCCGACACCTGCCTTCGAGCGACGGTGCACACGACCGCCTCGGACGATCTACGCTCGCTCCCATGAAGCGGGACGTACATGCCGTGGGAGTGATCCCCATCCCTCGTGGCCACGAGATCGAGGTCACGGTGTTCGCGGAGGAGGAGGGCGTCTTCTCGAAGTCGTGGACACCTCGACCGGGCCAGCCCCTGGTCGTCGATCAGACCGACGGCATCACCTACGGACACGCCTGGCACTACGAGAGGCTCACCTCGTACGTGAGCGGGGAGACGCGACCGGACCTCTCCCGCTCGATCCGGAGCGATCTGAAGGAGCACGAGCGCTTCCGCGGCGTCGTCGTCTCCACGCGCATCGTGTGGATCGGCAGCGGCCACTCCGCCTACCCGCAGACGAGCCTCGTGATCGACGACAAGAAGTGACTCAGAGCGTGAGTCACTTGCATTGACTCACGCTCTGACGTTTCTTGCCGGAGG